>NZ_CP032549.1:2142388-2856517 GCF_012221945.1 Glutamicibacter mishrai
AAGCTGGCCGAGGCTACTCGTTCACCGTCGAGCCCGAGCACATGCCAACGCACCCGATCTACTTCCCGACGCAGCGCGTGGCCTGCACTCCGCTGGGCGACCGCTTCCGGATCGCGGGCACCATGGAATTCCGGGATGTGAACCACAAGCTGGAGCCAAAGCGCATCGAGGCGATCGTCGCGGCGGCCACCCCTGTGTACAAGGGGATCAACTGGGAACACCGCAAGGAGGAATGGGTCGGCGGGCGGCCTTGCACCGCCGATGGGCTGCCGCTGATCGGCCGTACAGGCTCCGAACGCGTCTCGGTGGGTGGCGGCCACGGCATGTGGGGCGTGGCTCTGGGGCCGCTGACCGGCAAGATCCTGGCTGCCCAGATCACTGGCCAGGATGCTCCGGCGATCGCCCGGCACTTCAACCCGCTGCGCAAGGGGTTCTAGACGCGGCCTTTCCCCTTGTCAGAGTAGGCGCCTAGATAATCTAGGCGTGCCGGGTGGAGGTGCCTGACAGGATCTCGCGGTAGCCCTCGATGAAACCCGGGTATTGCAGTTGCAGCCCGCTTTCAAGCAACCGCGAGTTATCCAGGCGCCGGTCACCGGCACGCCGTGTGGCTGACTGCTCTTCCTGTTCCAAGTGCTTCATCCCCAGCTCCGCGGCAAGGAATTGGTACACCGCGCCCAGCTGGGCCGGGGTGCTATCGGTAGCCAGATATAGTTCGGCGGCGCGGTCGCCAAGGTTGACCACGTGGACGATGGCTGCTGCAAGGTCATCGCGATGGATCCGATTGGTCCAGTGCGAACCGGCGGGAATCTTGGCGGTGCCGGAGGCCACCAGGTCGATGAGCCTGGTGCGCCCCGGGCCGTAGATCCCCGAAGCCCGCAAGATAGTGACCGGCAGTCCGCTGCCGGCGAGCGCTGCCTCGGTGCGAGCCAAGACCTTTGCGGTATCGCGGGTAGCGTGGACCGGTGCTTGCTCGGTAACCCATTCGCCGTTATCGCCACCCATCACGGCGGTGGAGGAGACATAGATCAGCCGGCGAAGGCGCGGCGCTTGCTCGCGCAGCCGGGCGCAGAGTTCTTGGGCGACCTGCAGGTAGCTGCGCTCATAACCGTCCACATCGCGGGACGCCGGCACCGGTGTCAGCACAACGACTTCCGTCGCGGGATCGATGTCCGGCCAGCTGGCCGGATCCAGCAGGTCTACATCGTGCCCGTCGAAAGCTTGGGGAAGCTTGCTGCTGTTGCGGCGCCACCCGGTAACCTCGTCTGATTGGGCGAGGAATCGCAGACCGGCTTCGGTGGCGACATCGCCACAACTGACTAGCAAGACTTTCATTGGGCTCCTTCGGGGATACTTCTTGTGCCTCTAGACTAAAGCTTCTGAGCTGATGGGGGATTTTCCCTCAGGGTGTTGCAATCTTTCCTTGATGTAACAGCGCATGCTGTCTTTAGGATGGGAATGCGCGGGCTTGTTATGCAGCCGTTCTGATTTCACTGGTTCTGATCCGGAATTATGGCCAGCGAAAAAGGCAAAACGCACCGGAAATGAACTAGCGGTTTTTGCTCTAGGGTTAATAGCAGGCGCAAATGAAGAATTAGCGCAGTCCGGCACCGATGAAGAATGCTGTTCTGCCAAGAATTTAATGTTCGCGCCGACAGAATTCCTTTACTGCCGCCAGGCGCTTGGGTTGCCGGGCCGCCAGATCCACCAATGCTAGGGTGATGATTTATCCGTTCTTCAATCATCAGGCCAGTCAAGCCAAGTACAGTCATCCTTGAAATAGTGATGGTCGTGCTCTTGATTTGGACGTTGATCGCCATCGAACCTACCGGGTGGGATCTGTCGGTGTACCGCGAAGGGGCGCTGACCTTGCTCCGGGAACCTGAAGATCTGTACGGGCCATTTGTCGGCCCCATCAACGCTCCGGGATTGCCCTTCACCTACCCGACCTTCGCCGCCTTGCTTTTCCTTCCCATGGCGTTCTTCCCCTATTGGGTCTCGGTGACAGTCACCATGGTGGCTTCCATTGTGCTGACTTTCTTTGTCGGCAAGGATCTGGCCACGCGCATTGCCCGACGCTGGCCGAAATTTGGACGCTGGGTCACTCCTTTGACCCTGACGTGCCTGATGCTGATTTCGGGTCCATTCCGCGACACCATTTGGTTCGGGCAGATTAATATCCTTATTCTCGGTGCGTGTTATCTGGCGCTGGTGAATTCAAAGTCTTTGACCCCTTTTGTGATTGCGGTCGGGATTTGCGCGGGCATCAAGCTCACGCCCATTGCGCTGCTTATTCTTCCGTTGGCCATGCGCAAATGGAAAGCGGTCGTCATCGGCACCCTGACTTTCCTTGGCACCCAGGTCATCGGGCTGGTCTTCCAATGGCGCAATACCCTGGACTACTGGTTCGACGTGGTGCGCGACCCGTCACGCGTGGGCAACGTCGGGTACATTGACAATATTTCCCTGCAGGGATTCCTGACCCGGCTCGGTGCCGGATCGCTGATCTGGTTCGTCGTGGCGCTCGCCGTGGGCCTGGCCTTCATCGCGCTGCTCTATAAGCTCGATGGCACCGTTGAACCGGTGGTGCTGCTGGGCATTGCCGCCACCTGCCCTCTGCTGGTTTCACCGGTGAGCTGGTCCCATCACTGGGTCTGGGGTCCAGTCATGGCCTATGCCTGGGCGGTGGTGGCCTTGCGTCTGGACGTCTGGCCACGGCGCATCATGCTGGGCGTACTCGTGCTGTTCAGCATGGAATTGATGATTTCGGCCAAGCGGGCCATTCGTTTCTTCGGCATCCATCCCGATCATGAGCTGGCGACGTGGTGGTACATCTGGCCTGCCATCCCGGTGGTGGGCATGGTGTTGTGCCTGGTGATTGCCTTGGTTTCCAAACCGCGGGAACTGCTGGAAACCCGCTGATGTGAAGCATCCTGCCAAGCACTGTACAATTCTTGTATTCGAACATTTGTACTAGCTTGCAGCAGGGAGTGGTGGGCGTGGCTGACGAACAAGAGTTGATGCCTCCGGGTGCCAGCCAGGGTCCGGTGCAAGCCGTCTCGGCCATGGGATTCCCCTCGCCGGCACGCGACTACTTCGACGGCGGCCTGGATCTGAACCGTCTGCTGGTAAGGGACCGGGTATCGACCTTCATCATGCGGGTGAGCGGGCATGCCATGCAGTCCGCGGGAATCTACGACGGTGATGAAGTGATCGTCGACCGCTCGCTCTCGGTCCGTGATGGCTCGGTGGTCATCGTGAATCTCAACGGGCAAATGCTGGTACGGCGATGGCATATCGACGGTTCCAATGTCGGGTTGCTCAGCGACGAATCGCCCCTGCCGGTCTGGCTGACCGAGGGTGATGAGGTCGGGGTCTTCGGGGTCATCACGAGGTGCCTGCATCATGTCCGCTGATCACGTGTCGCTGGTCGACGTGAACATTCACTTACCTGAAACATGTTGTTGGACGACCTGCCGACGGGCCCGTTACATGTGAATGTTAACTTCGATTGCCGGATTGGCGGTTAAGTTGCAGTCAAACTTGGCGGTTCAGCCGATGCCGATGACGGGCGTGGATCTTGCAGCTTCAGCAACGTCACCAGCATCGGCCAAACCCGCCAAGTGAAATTGGCAGCCGCGGGCCCAGGGTTGGGAACGACCGCCGCGTCCCGACCTGAACGGAACCGGGAAAACCCGCTGCCGGAGCCTTGCCGCCCAGCCGAGGGGGCAGCTGTTTGGCAGGCAACCAGGACGTCAAAGTGGGCCTGGCAGCCGGCGGAGTTGCCGGTTGATCGCCCCGCAACGGCCGGAGGGTCGTCGGTGGTGGGGTCCCCGTCGATGCCCGCTGAACTTGAACGGGCCGGCCAGCTGGCAGAGTGCGGCTCGCCGTCTGGGAAACGCCCCTTGCGGGAATTTCCGTACAAGTATTGACCTTCCATTATGGGGGAAGGTTCATACTGGTTGTATGAACCTGACAACCAATCGCCCGCTCCGGCCCCTGGTGGCGGAGCGTTGAAAGGAGGGACCATGTCAACTACTTCCGAGGACCAAGGCAGTCGGACGGGGCTGGTCATCGGCGGCTTTGTCTTGCTGCATGTGCTGTGTTGCGGGCTGCCGCTGCTGATCGCGGCCGGAGCGCTGGGTGCGGTCGGCTCATTCCTGGGCAATCCGTGGGTCATCCTTGCCGCCGTGGCCCTGGCAGTGACTGTACTGCTCTGGACACTCCGGCGCCGCCAACCGGGCACGACGGATAAAATGGAAGACTGCTGCAGTCCCGCTGCCGGGTCAGGCCAAGATTCCGCCCCGGGCAGGGTCACGCAACGCACTGGCCAATGACGGCCGCCCCACCGAGCGGACGAGCGGGGCTCCGACAGCGCCGAGGTGGCCTTCAGCATGGAATCCCCCGGTGCTGCTGCGTGCCACTTCTTGGGAAGCAGCACCGTTGGTATCGTTAATGCCCCACTCGGCACCGCAGGCAACAGGGCCGGGGAAGGCGTGGCGCCGGTGGCCGGGTTTGCCGCCCCGATGATCCATCGGGAACAGGTGCCGGTATCGGATCGAGGCTGACGATGCTCTTATTTCTTCTCCGATAGCTGCGGCGCCTGCGGGCCGGGAACCCTGGTACTCGCCGAGGTCCAGCACATCTCTCCTGCTGCCGCAAACCATGTCGGAATGTGCTGTGGGCTCTACGAAGCGGCCGGTGCATCAGTGAATTTCTGGCCCGGAACGGTGCGTTATCTTTGCCTTTGCCTCCGATGCACGGCTCATCGCCGCATACTGGATAAGCCAGGTAAGTGTGGCCATGGTGTTGGGCGTCGTCGGCACGGAGGCCTTCCTGGCCGTGGAGCCAGGCGCCGCGGAACTGCGGACGGCCCTGGCGGTGGGGAGTCGGCAAGGCGGGGTGGTTCACCTCGCCGCGGGCTCAGATGTAACTGCAGATTTGTTCAGCATCGCAGCGCTGAGGGTCGGCCGCCTCGGCGGTTGCATATTGTTCGGCCACGGTCACCCGGAGTGCGGTGAGCTCCGCGATTTGCCGGTCCAGGTCCGTCAGCTGTTTCCCCAGAACGTCCCGCACGTGGGTGCATGGCGTGAAGCCGTTGTCGCGGATCCGCAGAATGCCCTGGATCTGCGCCAGGGTCAGCCCGGCAATCTGGCCGCGGCGGATGAATTCAAGGCGGCTGAGGGTGTCGTGGGCGTAGTCACGATAGCCGTTGGCGGAGCGTTCGGCCGGCGGCAGAAGCCCCCGGTCCTCGTAGAACCTGATCGTCTTGGTTGTCATGCCGACAGCGGCAGCAGCTTCACCGATTCGCATTTCGGGTCCTCATCTCGTTCCGAAAAAAGCAGCTAACCCTTCCATCATACTGGAAGGTTACGTACCGCAGACCAGCAGTTCCCGTCGCCAGCTTGACCTTCCCCCATAGTGGAAGGTCCATGATGGGTTGAGACGGAATAGTCGTCCGGTTTTTTGTCAGGTGTCCCGCGAGGGGCGGGCAGGAAGCCGGGCAGAGGAAGGACAACCATGTCAATAAACGTGAAGGGCCGGGAGCGCCCGGGCCTGATGCTGGCGGCAGGCACTCTGCTGTCCTCGCCCGGTGTCGTGATGGCTGCACTGGTGTGCTGCGGGGTGCCGGTTCTTGCAGGGGCAGCCGGTGTTTTCGCTGCAGTCGGGCCGGCGACCGGCAATCTCTGGATCATTGCCGCCGCAGCCCTTGCCGCGGGGGTCGTGCTTATGCAGCCACGGCGCCGGAACAGTGCGGAGGCAAGGGCGGGCGGCTGTGCTCTGTTCCTGCAATCCCGGCCCGTTGCTCCTGCCGCTACGGATTCGGGGTCAAAGGGATGACGACGGGGGTTCTGGGCCTGGCCTTTCTGACCGGAATGCTTGCCACGGTGAATCCATGCGGGTTTGCGATGCTTCCAACCTACCTGGCGTACTTTATCGGTGCCGGGCCCGGTGCGGGACGGAAGCGGCCGTTGCTTGCAGGTCTTCGGGCCGGGGTTGCCCTCAGCGCCGGTTTCGCCACTGTCTTTGTTACGGCCGGCCTGCTCGCCGCTGTAGGCCTGCGTTCGGTGGCGTCGGCGCTGCCCTGGGCGGCGGCGCTGATCGGAGCCGTCATCGTGGCCGCCGGCCTCGGCATGGTGTTCGGTTGGCAGCTGCCCGGGACACGGTTGAATCTGTCCCGGATTCTGAAGACGGGCGGGACCGGTTCGGGGTTGAGGGCTGTCTTTGGTTACGGTGTGGCGTATGCGGTGGCCGCGCTCTCCTGCAGCCTGGCCCTGCTGCTGGCTGTCGTCGCCCAGGCCGTGTCCACCGGAAGCCTCGCCGGGCTGCTGGCGGTCTTCGCCGCCTACGCCCTGGGCTCCTCGGTGGTGCTGGTCCTTCTGTCCCTCGGTGCAGCGGTGGCGCGGGACGCCCTGGCACGCCACGTCCGGAGGCTGCTGCCCTTCGTTAACCGCCTCGGCGGAGCCGCGCTTGTCCTCGCCGGGATCTACCTGCTGCTCTACTGGCTGCCCGCCCTCTCCGGCGGGCAGGCCGGGGGGATCATGAGCGGGGCAGTCACCGAAGCCAGCACGGGCCTATCTGTTTTCATCGCGGGCAACTGGGCGATCATCACCTCCGCCGCCGTGGCCGTCGTCCTCGCCGCCGTTGCCCTGTCCCTGCGACGCCGCAGCAAAAGCAAGGCGCAGGACAGCAATATGCCCGCGGAGGAGGCTGAGAGCAGTGAGAACACCGAGTCGTGCTGCAGCCCGGCTCCCCACCTTCCCCACACGGCGCCAGTGCGCGACAACCAGCAAGGAAACCCATGACAACGACCAGAAACCACCGGCGCATCTTCACCATCACTGCCCTCATGGCCGCCGCGGCGCTCATCCTGCTCCTGGCCCTCACTGCGTTGAACCGCGGGAACGAAACCAATCCAGCCGCCGGGCCAGCCGGCGGAAGCAACGACGGCAGGATAGAGATCACGTCTGTGGACGGCCGGGAGCTCACCGTCCCCTCCACCCGCCCGACGGTGCTGTATTTCATGGCGAGCTGGTGCTATACCTGTGTTCCGCAGGCGGAGGCGATGAAGGAACTGGAACAGGAATATGCCGATAAGGCAGACTTCGTCGCCGTCGATGTGACGCCGGAGAACACAAAAACCGAAGTGGACCAGTTCCGTGAACTGGCCGGCAACCCCGGATACCCCTACGTTGTTGACCGTACCAGGGAGCTCATCCAAAAGTATGGGGTCATGTCCCTGGACAGCACCATCGTCGTCTCACCCGAGGGTGAAGTCCTGGCCCGGGCCGACTCCCGGCCCATGAAGGCCGATGCCCTGAAGGCATTTCTTGACGCAGCACTTCCCTAGCAGTGGAAAGCACCCAACTATTCGCACCGGCTCTTGACCTTCCCGTGCAGGGGAAGGTTTATACTGGGACGGCACACGCACCAGAAGAATGCCCCCCGGGTGTTCATCTAAGACTTGATGGAGGATTCATGCCTGAAGCAACAACACCCGATTTCGACCTGGCTGTCATCGGCTCCGGAGGCGGCGCCTTCGCCGCCGCCATCCGGGCCACCAACCTGGGCAAGCGGGTGGTGATGATCGAACGCTCCACGGTGGGCGGGACGTGCGTGAACACCGGCTGCGTGCCGTCCAAGGCGCTGTTGGCGGCTGCTGAGGCCAGGCACGTTGCCCTGGACGCGTCCGGCCGGTTCCCCGGCATCAGCACCTCGGCCGAGCCGGTGGACATGAAGGACCTGATCGGCGGCAAGCGCTCCCTGGTGGAGGCGATGCGCGCCGACAAGTACGTGGACCTGGCCGCAGACTACGGCTGGGAGCTGCGCCAGGGCAACGCCGTGTTCGCCGGCACCCCGGAGGAACCGGTCCTGGAAATCACCGGACCCGACGGCGCCCGCGACTCCCTGACCGCTGCCCATTATCTGGTGGCCACCGGCTCGACCTCCTGGGCACCACCGGTACCGGGACTGGATGAGGTTGACTACCTGACCTCGACCACGGCCATGGAACTGGACGAGGTGCCCGAGTCCCTGATCGTCTTCGGCGGCGGGTACGTGGCCCTGGAGCAGGCGCAGCTTTTTGCCCGCCTCGGATCGAAGGTGACCCTGCTGGTTCGCTCCAGGTTGGCCTCGCACGAGGAACCGGAAGCCTCCCGTGCGCTGATGGGCGTCTTCGCCGACGAGGGCATCCGCGTGGTCCGCCGCGCAGCCGTAACTTCGGTCCGCACAGATCCCGCCGGCGCAGAGGTCCTTGTCACCGCCACGGTCGCCGGGGGCCAGGAGGAATTCCGGGCCGCGAAGCTGCTGGTGGCCACCGGACGCCGCGCCGTCACCGACGGACTGAACCTGGACGCCGTCGGCGTCAAGACCGGCGACACCGGCCAGATCCTGGTCAACAACCGGCTCAACAGCACCAACGAACGGATCTGGGCCGCCGGGGACGTGACCGGGCACCGGGAATTTGTCTACGTCGCAGCCTCCCACGGCACCCTGGTCGTGGAGAACGCGTTCAACAACGCCGGCCGCGAGGTCGACTACGGGCACCTGCCCCGGGTCACCTTCACGAGCCCCGCCCTGGCCGCCGTCGGCATGACCGACAAGGAAGCCAACGAGGCGGGCATCCGGTGCGAGTGCCGGGTCCTGCCCCTGGAATATGTCCCGCGGGCACTGGTGAACCGGGACACCCGCGGTTTCATCAAGATCGTCGCCGACGCCGACACCCGGCGGATTGTGGGCATCACCGCCGTGGCAAAGGACGCCGGGGAGTTGGCTGCCGCCGGCGTCTACATCCTGGAGGCCGGGATGACCGTGGAACAGGTCGCCCACATGTGGAGCCCATACCTGACCATGGCCGAAGGCCTCAAGATCGCCGCCCAGTCCTTCGCCACCGACGTCTCCAAGCTCTCCTGCTGCGCCTCCTGACCCTTTCCCGTCAACCTCAAAAACTCAAAGGAACAAATCATGACGAACGACATTAGCCACGTTACTGAACGCCTCGCCACCGGGGAGACCGGCATGCAGCCCTGGCTGTGGTTGCCGCTGATGAAGCTCCTCGCCCTGGGTGACCCGGTCGATATCACGGACCTTGCCGCCGCGACCGGGCGGCCCGTCGAGGAAATCCGCGCGGCGCTTGAGGCCATGGCCGACACCGAATACGACGGTTCAGGCCGGATCGTCGGGCAGGGCCTGACTCAGCGTCCCACCCAGCACCGCTTCGAAGTCGGCGGCGAACAGCTCTACACCTGGTGCGCACTCGACACCCTGATTTTCCCCACCCTCCTCGCCGCCCCCGCCCGGATCGAATCCGCCTACAAATCAACCGGAACACCCGTTCGGGTACGCGTTGACAGCTCCGGTGTCACCAGCGTCGAACCGGCAACAGCCGTGGTCTCGCTAGTCAATCCGGAGGACATGAGCTCGGTCCGGTCCTCCTTCTGCAACCAGGTCCACTTCTTCGCCTCACCCGAAGAAGCAGAACCCTGGCTCGAAAACCACCCCGACGGGACGGTCATCCCCGTTGACGAGGCATACCGGCTCGCCTCCACCATGGCCGACCAAATGCTCGCCGGGACCACCAGCCAGAACAGGGAAAAACCGGGCAACGGAGCGCAAAGCTGCAGCTGCTGACACCCCCCGCCCCCCGGCGCCCTCCAGGGGAAGGGCGTGCGCGGGTGCGTTTGCTAACAAAATGACACAGTCCGCGCCCGCCCGCCTGACCCTTGACATTCCCGACGCCGCAAGCTGAGCAAGCGGCAGGTTTATCCTGTTGAGACCGCTACTTATCGGGTTGATCTGTTTATCGGCACGATGTTGCCGTTGACTTGCAGCTGTTCCAGCAGTTGGTCGCGCTCGTTGGTGACCATGACAAGCGCGGTAGCGTAATTTCGGAGCTGCTCGGTGAGTGCGTCGCGTTCTCGGCTGAGTCGCTTGGCCCGTTCCAGTTCATGGGCGAGCTGGTCACGAAGCGATTCCACCTCGGGCTTGCTGCGGTTGATTTCCCGTGCGCGTTTTTGGAAGGAGAGGTTTATGTCCGGGTTGTCGTGTGTCAGCCGGTGTCGTTTTACGCCGGCCAATTCGATCAACCGGACGCCCGTGAGGGGACCGGGAACCCGGCCTTCGAGGAGATCGTCCGCTGCTTTTTGCAGTGCAGCGCGGATGCTTGCGGAATCGTTTGATTTCATCGGTCTCGGTATTCGTGGCTCGTGATGATGCCGGTGAGGTGTTCGGCGACCTGTTGTGCTCGGTGATGCCGAATCGGGGGAGCGAATCTGTCTTGGGGTAGGCGATCCAGGGCAGCCTTGACTTCGAGGATATCGGCATCGGTGCGTGCGATATTTCCGCAAGTGCTGTGGCACCGTCCCAAGTTCGGGGCGTCCTCGTTTTTTGTGCAGAGGGCTGTCGTCTTGTCGAAAACGCAGTGAAGCCCATCGCCCTTGAAGACTTGCAGCGAAGGATCATTCAGGAGGTTTTCGGCTTGTCGTCGGGTGGGGAGCACGCGCCCTTGGAACTTTGAGGCGGCTTGTTGTGTGCGTTCGCGCAGTTCTTCGGCAGCAGGTCCGCTCACGTGTCCTCCGGATTCGAGGTACCGATCAATGTCAGTGAGCCTTTCGATGCGTTCTAGCCATCGTTCCATGGCCAGTTCGTTTGGGAAACCTGAGTGGTAGTTGCCGGAGTATCCCTGGGTGACAAGTGTGGAAATGTGGTTGTACTGAATAACGGCAGCGACCAGACCGCGTGGGCGTCGAACGATGTGCCAGGCCAGGGTTCTGCGGAATCGATTCGCCGTTATGCGTCCGTCCGCGTCCTCGGGGATGCGGTCATTGCGTTGGTGACGAACGCAGTAGTCATTGACCCAGCCAATAAATGATTCGATATCTGTTGTCATCTTTGCTGCGGTTTGGCCAGTTCCCGCGCGGGCGTCGGAACGCCCGTTGGTTCCACGAAGCGGCTTGGGTCGAAGGGTTTTGGGGAAAAGCAGTTCGGAGGTGTGGACTTGTTCAAGCACTTCAACGGCTTTGCCTGCTAGCGGATGAACGATCCAGGGGTTGCGACGCGGTTGGCCTTCAGGGTCTTTGGCATCATCGGGCGTGCGAGCATTTTTCCAGGTGGTTCCGTGTAGCTCGTGCAGCTTGGTGCTGGGATTGATCCTGTGGCATCCCCGTTCAAGGTTCAGGGCCTCGCCGGGCCGCATGCCGGAAAGATAAGCAATTGCAATGAAGCATGCGGTCTGTAAGTGCAAAGTCAGCGGGATGACCTCCTCCCAGGCAACATACGGCCCGCACCACAGCTGGCCGTCCAGCGAGGCGGTGCATCTGGTGGTCACATAACTTTGAGGGTCCACGGGCAGTCCACTATTTAGCACGATCTCGCGGTCGTAATAGGCGTGGGTATTCCCAACGCTTCCGGCGAGCCGTCCAAGATGCATCCAATTGATCTTTGGATCCCCACTGGGATCGGGATATCCAGGTAGACCAACTCCGAGCTGGCGCAGTCTATCGAGTGTGGCCTGCAGTCTTAGCCTGCGTGTTCCTGGTGGCTGGGGCTTACGGCTACCTTTCGACGTGTGCCGGTAGTCAGCGCTGATGAGCTTGAGGTAATCGTGGTAAGCAGCCGTGATATCGGGGGCGAATTCTTCAATGAAGCGGAAAGCCCACGCCATGAGCGGGATGAGGGTTTCATCGCCGATTCGAGGGGTGAGGTTTCCGGTGTTCTTGAAGCGGTGGGAGAGCAGATCGCCGGGTCGATCTTCCTGCCACGGGGCGGCTTCGGGCATTCGTAGCTGTGGGGATACGACGTTCCGGTGCGCCCACACACGTCGAGTTTCGACGAGAATCTGCCGCCTTCGGGGAAGTATGAGTTCCGATTCTCCCAAGTCGGCTAGTAGGCGATCCAGTACCTTCGGGCTGGCTGCCTGAAGCGTGTCGTATCCGTGTGCGTCGAACCAATGTATGAGCCATCGAAGAGATCTCATGGTCATTGCAATACTGGAGAGGGCGAGTTGTCTAGATGCACTGGGGGCGTTCAGGATTGGTTTGGCAGATTCTTCGTTGATCAGTATCCAGAAGTAGGATTTCACGGATGTCAGCCACTGAATGGGAATCTGCTCGAAGTTGATGATGTATCTCTGCGCGTGGTTCTCATGAATTCCGGGGGAGAGGTCCCATACGCTGTCTCCGAATCGCGACAACTTTGATGGGTGGGATTCCGGGCGGAGCGGGCGATTTGCGAGGACAATGGTGTTGCCATCGAGTGCACTGGGTTGTTCGTGTAATTGCTGAGTCATCGTAGTTCCAGGCCTCCATCTAGCACCAGATCGATCAATTCTTGTTCTTGGCTACTGACCGCAGGCGTGGCTGCCGATTGGCCCGCTCCTTGCCGGTTAAGCAGGTCATTGAGTTGGTGGTGCGCTGTGGAGAAGCGGCCCGCCCATTCTTCGTCGGTCATTTCGGGTCGTCGTCGCTTTATGCTTGCAAGCATTGCCGCCTGAATGGGAAGGTGTCGGGGTTCAGAACGAGCATTGGGGCATCCCAAGCAGAGCAGGAATGAGGCGCTGCAGGGGCTTCCTGCATTGCCGTAGGGGCTGTTCGTATGGTCTACGCATGCCGTGGCCACGGTGTCGAGGCGACCTTGGAGCAGGAAATGCAGTTGTTCCTCGGTTGTGCCGAGTTTTTCAGCTATGGGCGCGGGGTTCCTACTGGCCTCGGTTACCTCTTCATCCGTGAGGGTAAGAATGCTGTGGCCTGTTTGGATGCGGTTGACTTCGGTGTTTAGCACGTCGCCAACGACTTTTTGGTAGCCGGGTAGCGCTTCGGCATCTTTGGAGAGGTACTCCTTGGCTGCGGTCGTCACCGAGTGCGCAACGGGTCGCTGGTGCCGTTGAATGTGGGTCAGTCGCAGCCGGCGTGTGTTGACGCGTGAAAGAACGGTTCCGTCGGGAAGTCTGCCACGCCAGTTTGCTATTGCTGTTGTCGGTAGCTCGCGAATTTCGGGTGCGCCAGAGCCCACGTTGCTGCTGTAGAACACGAGCAGTGAGCTGGTTTTAGCGATTTCCCGTACGCGAGCACATAGTTCATGGGCAACGCGGTAGACACCGGCGGCGGAACTGTAGTCGTCCCGGCCAAGAGCCGGAACTCGATTAGGTGCCATGGCTAGATCCATTTCCGCGCCGTGACGGCCACGACGTGGTTTGGACGCTCGCGTCATGATCAGAGGTTCCTCGGTTTCTTGGTCATCCGCACGGAAATGGTCGGCGGTCAGGCCGCATACCGTGCTGAGGTTCTGTCCGGATACGCAGATCAGGAGTACGGCAAGGGCGGCAATCTCGGAGTGGCTGGGGAAAAGTTCCGAAAGAAGGGCAGCTGACTCCTTCCGCTGTGGCGGCGATTCCCTGAAGGCTCTTAGCTGTTGGGCTTCGGCTCCACCACGCATGATTCGATCGAGCAGCATACAACGCTGTTGGGCCTCGAAATCAAGGTTTGAGTCGTCTTGTTTCCAGCGTTCAAATTCGACTTCGAGTTTTCGCATCCGTGCAAGTGCAGTTCTAACTTCTGATCGAGCCGCACGCTGGATTCTTCGTGCTTCCGAGTCTGAATATGCTGAACTGCCGGGTCCTTGTACCGACCAGCCGTGGGGCGCATAGAGCGCTTCTCGAAATTCATGGGAGAGCCCCGTGGTCCGGCGAAACAAGACTCTGAAGAGCTGGATCAGCGAATGCGAGTACCGGGTTCGAGAAAGCTTGAACGAGGCCAGATGGGCCGGTGCCAGGGCAGCGAGGGTTTGGGGCGGGGACGGGAACTCCTGTAGTTTCCGTGCCAAGATCCTCGCCCCGGCGTATAGGGTCTTGGCCGACTCGACGGTTTTTCGGCTTCCGCCTGGACCGCAGGCCATGGCAAAGCCGGCGACGACCGCTGATTCAACTTCTGGTGCGAAACCAAGCTTGCGGAACTCGAAGTCTTTTGGGCGTCCGCCTGATTCCGGGGTGAACCGGACGTAGACTTCGTTTCCGGTATCGGTGACGGCTTCGGGCCGAGCATAGGAACTGTTCGGTAGGGCGGCGCGCACCGTCAGAACCTGCTTTCGTTGTCGTCGATGGTTCGCACCCGCGGGTCATCCGACAGGATGGCTAGCAGGGGTTCAAGATCAAGAACAGATTTTCCGTACTCGAGGAGCATCCGCGCGTCCAAGGCACGAAACGGTTCCAAATAGGTTCCTTTCGTTGTGTTGACGTCTGCATGTCCCAGCATCGTTTGAACCAGGGACCAGGTGTCGCCAAATTGTTCGCGCAAGTCGCGCTGATGTTCGGCATCCATGTCTTTGACTTGCTGAGACCAGATCAACCGTCCAACGGCAAACCAACGCAATGCGAAACTGTGCCGCAGCATGTGCGGGTGGCATTCCAGGCGGTCGATGCCGGCCTTTCTGACTCGGGAGTTCGCGAGGGCAAACGATTTGTACCAGGCAGATTTTTGACGGGGACTGCCATCCTCGTTTAACCAAAGGACAGCGGGCTCCAACCCCTCATCGGTGCGTATCAGCAACCGGCGTCGCTCCGATGGATCAAGATCGTTGATTCGGAGCGAGGCGGGGTAGCTCTTTGTTCCACGGAAAGTGTTCACTCGCAGTACGCCGTTGCGGACTTCTTCCACAACGATTCGCCCGCGCATTTCGTCGTACATCCCGGCTGTTTGAGCGGCGCGAACCGCGGATGCTCGTTCCGTTTCCTGATAAGTGGCAACTTGCTCAAGGACGTCACCCCGCAACCAGAAGGTGTGTCCGCGTCCCCCCTTGGCGCAGGCGTCGGCAAGCCGGAATGACGCGTATTCGTGGCCTGTTAATTCCCGGTCGAGCTCCAGCGTCAAGACGCTGGCCCACTCCTGCAAACGTAAGCCACTGCCATACAGTCCATCGACAAAGCCTGCGTCTCGAGACTGGGAGCGGGGCCGCCACCGTGTGCGTTCGGCTCCTTGTGGCGTCAGTCCGTGAATTCCAATATCTCGCCAGCGCTGGTAGGCGCGAGGTGTCAGCCATTTAACGTCGGCATTTCGAACAGTTGAAGGGCGAAGGTCAGCACCACGCGAAGGGTCTGAAGAGTATCCGTAGCGGGATTTTCGCGTAAGGATCTCATCGGATTCGAAAAGCGTGGGTACTTCTAGGACCCGGTGCCCCCAGTCGTAGAACGTGCTGAGCGCCGCCAGATCGTTTCCCCACGCAGACCCGGAGATTCTCCGCGGATTCCGGATGTCGCTTCGGCGCCAGAACTTGAAATCCATGACGTCATTTTCGTCTGCGGAGTCCCATTCCTTACCTTTTGAAGCTAGGAAATTTACCCAGACTGACAGCGAGTATGCGTAACGCTTGTTCGTCGCTTCTGCGCGGTTACGCATCTTGGCTCCCGCGAAGAAGTCGTTTAGGGCACCATGGGGGACGCCCAAGCTGTTTATGAAGATGGGTCGCGCCGCCCATCGTAACCACACGCCAGTCAAGTCCTGATCACTTGCTTGTGTCCTGAGCGCACGTTGCAGCAGCGGATCATCATGCGTGGTGATGTATTCAGGAGCAAAGAAGACTTTCCAAGCCAGCGGACTGTGGGTCATGGACAACATACTGGCCTGTCCATCACACGCGGCCCAAGCAACACGCTGGAAGGGGCTAGAGAATGAACAACTTCTACGTCTCCTGCGAGCGAGCCTTCGACTACTCGCTGCGCAATCGTCCGGTAGTCGTCCTGTCCAACAATGACGGCTGCGTGGTCGCGCGATCCCAAGAAGCCAAGGACCTGGGCATCGCCACCGGGGAACCATTCTTCAAGATCCAGCGGCTCATGGACAGCCACAACTTGGCCGTGCGCTCGAGCAACTATGAACTCTATGGCGATATGTCCGCCCGCGTTATGGAACTGCTCGGCCGCTACGGCACCTGGCATGAGGTCTACTCCATCGACGAATCGTTCATCGGGTTGGAAGGCAGCCTGGAACAGGTGCGCAGCACCGCCGCGCAGATCCGCAAGGCCATCGACAAGACCATCGGCGTGCCGGTCTGCGTGGGAGTGTCCACCACCAAGACGCTGGCCAAGTTGGCCAACCATATTGCCAAGCACAACCCCGGACTCGGCGGCGTCTGCGTCCAGCAGTTGATGGACCAGCAGGTTCTGGGCAATATCCTGACCCGCGTTCCGGTCACCGACGTCTGGGGAGTGGGACGCAAATCGGGTGCCAAGCTGATCAGCATGGGCATTGAAACCATCGCTGATTTGCGCGACGCTGACCCGTTGCTCATCCGCAAGAAATTCTCCGTGGTGCTGCAGCGTACCGTCTTCGAACTCAACGGGCAGCGCTGCATCGGGCCGGTGGAAGAACGCGCGGACCGCGGGCAGGTCATGTTCACCCGGTCCTTCTCGACCCCGGTCCGCACCCGCGAGGCCATGGAAGAAGTCATGTCCATCTATGCGCAAAAGGCCGCCAGCCGATTGGCAAGTGAAGGACGATATGCCACGCTCTTGACGGTCACCGCAGGCACCAGCCGATTTGCCCAAGGCGAATCATCCTTCCCCAGCGCCCAGGTGCGGCTGCCACGGCCGACACGGGACCCCATCCTGCTCAGCAAACTGGCTATCGCGGCCATGGCTGATCTGATGCAGCCCGGCATGGACTACGTGCGCGGGGGAGTGATCCTCTCCGGGCTCAGCGATTCGCCCGGTGAAAAGCAGCTGGATCTTTTTGATCTCGGCGACGAGCACGATGAGGAAGAACAGAAGAATGTCTCCTCGGTAGTGCAGGATATTTCCGCCCGTTTCGGTGCGAAGTCCATCGGCTTGGGACCAGCGGGCATGGCCCAAAGCCCGGCCTGGACCATGAAGCGCGAACACATCTCCCAGCGCTACACCACCGAATGGGATGAGCTCTTGGAAGTCCGCGCATAGAACTTTCGGCGTCTTCGCAGATCTGAGTGAGAGGATGAAATTATGACTACTCACGTCAGAGCGCTCATGTCATTGGGAATGCTCTCGACACTGCTGCTCAGCAGCTGCAGTGCGCCCAGTTCACCGACCGACGGCCCAAGCTCGCAAAACCCCGCGCCATCAACCTCATCCTCGCCCACGAGCCAGGCGACGGGACCCGCAGGCAGCGACGAGCCAGCGCCTACGCCAAGCCAGGAACCTACGGCTCGCCAGCAGGCTGAAGAACTCGTTGGCCAGCTCTCGGTGGAGCAGCAAGCGGCAAGCTTGGTGATGGCAGGCGTCCCGGCAACAGGTGCCAGCAGCAGAGAGCTGAAAGCCATGAAGAAGCAGGGCCTGGGTAACGTGTTCCTGCGAGGCAGATCGCAGCTCTCGCTCAAGCAGACCAAAGCGGAAATCGGGTCCATCACCAAAGCCCTGAAACCAAATCTTCCTGATCAGCTGCCGGTTTGGGTGGCCACGGACCAGGAAGGCGGATTCGTGAGGGTCATGCAGGGTGCGGGATTCACTCAGCTGCCGACCGCCACCAAGCAGGGCCAATGGCCAGAGGGCAAGCTGTCCTCGAGAATCAAGCAGGTCGGTGAAGAACTGGCCGAAGCCGGGATCAACGTGAACCTTGCGCCGGTGGCCGATGTGGTGCCGGCCAAGATCGGCGCCGCCAACGCACCCATCGGATACTTCGGGCGGGAATACGCCCACACTGCCGGCGAGGTCTCCTCCGCCATCACCACTGTGAACGATGCCCTGAACGACGCCGGGGTGCAGCCGGTGGTCAAGCATTTCCCCGGCTTGGGCAGGGTGGCAAAAAATACCGATACCTCCAGCGGTGTCACCGACACCGTGATCGGCATGGATGCTTCCGACCTTGAGCCGTTCAAGCAGGCGATCGCCCAGGATAATTCCTGGGTCATGATCTCCAACGCCCGCTACGCCGAACTTGATGCGAAGAATGATGCGCCGTTCTCGCAGAAGATCATCACCGGACTGCTGCGCGATGAACTGGGCTATGAAGGCGTGGTGATTTCCGATGACCTGTGCGAGGCACAGCAGGTTGCTTCGATTCCCGTCGGCCAGCGTGCTGTGAAGTTCGTGGCGGCCGGTGGCACGGTGCCATTGTGCGTTAAATCCGATCAGGCAATTCTCATGGCCAAGGCGCTGGCGGCCGAAGCCAAGGATGACAAGAAGTTCGCGGCAAAGGTTCGCGAGGCGGCCACAGTGATCCTGGAAGCGAAACTGCGCTAGGAATCTGGCATTAAAAAGATCCGGGGCACATTCCTACTCGCTAGGAAGTGCCCCGGACCTGGTCTCAGGAAAGCTGGAAGCTAGTTGCTCTTCGGCTTTCCGGTGCTACCGGAAACGATATCCAGTACCTGTGCACGGTCCTCGCTGGCGTTGTGCAGGTGCAGCAGCAGCGCCTTGGAGGCCTTGGTGCTATCGGCAACGGTGACCGGAATCTTGTTGCCCTTCAGGTCGGTGAACAGCGAGCCTTCTGCGCCAAAATCAACTTGCGGGGTCACCGCGTTGAACTTGATCCAGTCGGTCTGATCCACTGGAACCATCGAACCGGCATCATCGGTGTTGTACCAGGAGTAGCCGAGGACACGGTAGGAGATCTCGTCCGAGTCATCATCCAGGCCCAGGGCCGAGAGCGACACGGGCAGGATCGCCGTATTGGTGTCGTAGCTGTTGGTATCAACATCGCCCAGCACGCCGTTCACTGGCTGCAGGTCAACCTGTTCGCCGGTGTTCAGATCGAAGGTCGCGGCCAGATCCAGATCCAGCTCATCCATCACGGTGGTGAAGGTGACGAAGTCAGCCTTGCCATCGTTATTCGTGTCGATCTCGACATCCAGTTCGGTGCCACCGGCAAGGTGGGCCCAGTTATCCCAGGTCGAGATGCCGATGTTCAGCTGGCCATCGGCCACACCGGTGCGCGGTGCGGTGCTCGAAGCGCCAACATGCTGCAGGTCCATGGAACCTGCTGCCGGGACCGAATCCAGCGAAGCATCGCGATCGCTGGAAGCACCGAGTTCAAAGGCGCCGAGCAGCGAAGTCACTTCGGTAGCGCCCTCTCCGGCGGTGATGTCCTTGCCCTTCAGATCCAGGGTCGTGGTGTTCGAGCCCTTCTTCAGCTTCTTGACCGAACCGGACATGTCGGCGGTCAGCTTCGGAGCGGCCTGGACCGGGATGCGCAGGGTAGGAGCGTCGCTGCTGGTCAGCTCAACGCGACCGGTAGCATCAGCAAGCCATGCACGAGACAGGCCGGACTGGGTGGTGGCCATCGTTGGATCGATGGTCTTGGCCCACTTCTGTGGATCAACAGCCAGGGTCACGGTCAGCTGGGCAGTCTTGCCAGCTTCCACGGTGACGCTGTTGCGGTCCAAGGTGTAGGTCGCGCCGGGGATCTGCGTGGAAGCAACGTAGTCGGCCTTGTAGGTCTGGGCCTTGTCGCTGGTATTTTCCACGGTGATCTTGCGCTGGGCGGTGTACGCCTTCTTGCCATCGAGTTCGATGACGCCGAAGACGACGCTGGTCAGATCCGGTGCTTCGGAATCATAAGCGAAAGCAGGGGTCTGGATTGCGGCATCGGCCATTACTCGGCCTGCACCCACGCGGTTTGGACCGTAGGCTTCGCCATTGGCTGCCTTGATGTCCGTGGCCGCGGTGTTCATGATGACGCTCTTGGCCTCGTAAGGGGTGTAGTCGCTGCCTTCAAGAACCAGGGCCGCGATGCCCGCCACCAGTGGGGTGGCCATCGAGGTGCCGGACATGACGGCGGTGCCGGTACCGGTGCCGACGCCTACCGAGCCGATCTGGGTGCCCGGTGCGGCAACGTCAGGCTTGACCACGCCGTTGGTGCCATGAACACCTCGCGAGGACGAGGAGTTCAGGGTGTCTCCGGCGCCGGATTCGCTGGAAGAACCGCCAACAAAATCAGGGGACAGGGTCACCTTCAGCGTGCCAGCCTCTGCAGCTGGGCGCAGTCGCTGCGACTCATCCAAGGTGAACTGGGCACCTGGGATGGTGGCGTTGCCCGCAATACCGGCGTCGAACAGGTTGGCTTCGGAATCCAGGAGCACACCGGTGGCACCGGCGGCTTCAGCGTTGTTGAAACGAGCGCCGGATCCACAAGGGAATTCGCCGTTCTCGCTCCACTTCAGCCAAACCCACTTGCCTTCCAGGGAACCTGCTTCGAATGCGTCGCAACCATATTCATTGCCGGTTGGGGCCATGACAACTTCACCGGAGAGCTTTGCCGGGGCGGCATTGGTGTAGTTGAAGTTTGCGGAGTACTGGCCTGAGGCCGTGCCTGCGACATCGCTAGGCTCGTCCACCTGGATCTTGTCTAGGGTGACATGGGAGCCTACCGAGTTGGCAACGGTCAGCGACGAGCGGGAATTGCCCGGCGAGCCGCCGACATCGGTGACATCGCCGGCGTTGCCGGACGCGACGACCGACAGGATGCCAGCCTTGGTCAGGGCATCCACGATGTCGTTTTCAGGGTCTTCGGTCGGTGAGTGATCCGAACCCAGGGACATGTTGACCACCTGGGCGCGGTCGGAGAAGTCACCGTCGCCATTGGGGTCCAGGACGTAATCCAGTGCCTGGCCCACCACGGAGGAGGAACCTTCGCAACCGAAGACGCGGATGCCGATCAGCTGTGCGCCCGGTGCCGAGCCTGGGCCGACCTTCATTTCGGACAGGGCCTTGGCATCCAGGTCGGCGTAGTTGCCAGTGAAGGTGGAGCCGTCGGCATTCACGCCGTAGCCAGCGGTGGTGCCTGCGACGTGGGAGCCGTGGCCGGCTGCCTCGCAGTCCAGCGGGTTGGGGTCCGGGTGCGGTATCGGCTGGTAGCTGTCATCTGCATCATTGGCGTTGTAGTCATCGCCAACCAGGTCCCAGCCGCCGATGAACTTGTTGCCATCACGCAGGCCGGAGTTAGCCGAAGGCAGTTCCTCAGAAGCTTGGGCTTCCTTGTAGGCTTCCAGGGTGCCGGGGCCGCCGAAGCTTGCGTGGGTGTAGTCCACGCCGGTGTCCAGGACCGCAACCTTGATGCCTTCGCCGGTCTTGTCCAATGACTTCCATGATTCCAGTGCGCCGGTGTCAACCACGGAACTGCGGTTGGATGGCTTCTTCGGAACGATGGAGCTGATTTTCGCTACGTCGCTGCGTTGTGCAAGTTTGCGAAGATCGTCGGCTTCGCCGGTCAGCGCCACGCCCTGCAGTGCATTGTGCGTGGTGTAGATAATCGTCGAGTTGGACTCGGCGGCGAGCTGCTTGCCCTTGGCCTTGACGTCCTTGCCCATCTTCTTGACCTTGGCGGCGTCCTTTTTCTTGCCGGACTTCTTGATGGTCTCGAACGCGCCGTCACCTTCAAGCTGTACGAACACCGACACCTTGCCGGAGGCCTTGGCTAGTGGTCCAGAAACTTTGAGGTTCGACAGCGCCTGAGAGCTGCTGATCGGCAGCGAGAAAGCTTGTTCGCCATCTGCTGGTTGGGGAATGCCTGCTGCACTTGCCGGGCCTGAAAGGGTGACTGCCATTGCGAGTGCAGTGGCGGACCCCAAAATCAGACGCGGCACTCGTTGCGTGCGCCGAGTGACCATGGTTCTCCTAGCTGGGCTGGGTAGCGGTACTGCTCCCGTCACGGGCGGGCGAAAATGGCAAAGCGGTGCGAGCTTTGATGATCGTCCGATGCTTTCGTCCGCTGGTACGGAAGCCTATAGCTAGGAATCCTAGGTGACGCACAGCATATATCAAGGGGTTGTTGAATAATATTCTGTAAACGGCACGCGGTCTGAATCAGGTCTTTCACAATAAAATCCGCGCACCACCGCGAAAAACCCGCCCAGTGCTAGCGGTTGAGCGCGCAGATTTTTTAGAAAAAATCGACGCTTTGTTACTCAGCAGTTGGCTAGCGCTGGACGGGTCCGGTGTTAACGGGCGCGGAATGCTCCGCAGCTCTTCTACAGTCGGTTCAGGAAGCTGTGCACGCGCTCATCGAGCAGCTCGATGCGTTCGGCGACGACAACCATTGGATCCGGGTAGATCGGATTCTTCGGAGGCGGGATGCGCACATTGCGTGAGCACTCGAAGTTCAGGCAGATCAATGTGCCCAGGGTGTCGCCATCTCGACCGGCCTGTCCTGCCCGGCGCGTGGTCCACATGCCGACTGCCACTGGAATGTTGACGTCTCGGCACATCTCGCACATGGTGGCGTTATTCGGCTTGCGCCCGCCATCGGTGGGGCGCAGCAGGATGCCTCGGGTGCGTCCTGCTTCATCGGTGTGGAACAGGTAGCCGCGCTGCTGCATCTTGGGGTCACGCCACCCCAGGTACTCCAGGGCGTCCCAGTCGAGGGTGGCGAAGTTTTCCGGCAGGGTCAGCTTCTTGGCCTCTTGGCGGCTGGCGTTGATGAAGGAAGAGCGAATGGTTTTTTCGGTAATGGGCTGCATGATAATCCTCAAGGAATTCGTGCGCGCTAAAAAGGGCGCACGAAAGTATTAGTCAAAAAAGGGAAGATGAGGTCTGCAACGAAACGAAAGAAATGGGTAGCGGAAGAAAGCCTGAAGGCGATGGCCTGAGGCGGAATTTACTTGCTAGCCCCGTTCGACGCGCAGACGAACGGGTGGAGCGTCAAAGTGGCTTGCATAGCCGACCGCCCTTTCCCGTGACTGATTCACGCGTCGATGATTGATTTACTGCAACTACCGTAGCAAGACCCATTGGAAGATGCCAATGAGCACGCTCACGCTTAAACATGATGCCGGTCGCATCCGCTGAGGATACGACCGGCATCATGATTCGCAAAAGGGAACGCGAGGTTTAGCGGCGTCCGCCCTGCCAGAGAGCATCAAACGGGGTGTTGCCCGAAACGCGGTTGCGGATGCCTTCGGTGACAAACGCCTTCGCGGTGCGCGCGGCTTCAAGGGCGGTTGCTCCCTTGGCCAGTTCTGCGGTGACCGCGGCGGCCAACGAGCAGCCGGCGCCGGAAACGGCAACTTCGCCGATCTTCTTCTCGCGCAGCACTTCCAAGGTGGTGCCATCGTAGAACACGTCGACAGCGTCTTCGCCAGCAATGCGGACGCCGCCCTTGGCGAGAACTGCCGCGCCGGAGATTTCGTGGATCTTCTTGGCGGCCTCGATCAAATCCTCTTCGGTGCTGATCTTCACTCCGGACAGCTGTTCGGCTTCGAAGTGGTTTGGCGTCACGAAGGTAGCCAATGGCAGCAGCTCTGCCTTCAATGCTTCATCCGTGTCCAGGGCATGGCCTGGTTCCTGGCCCTTGCAGATCAGTACCGGATCCAGCAGCACGTTCTCCCATTTCTGGGATTTCAGGGCGGTGGCCACGGTGTTGATGGTCGCAGGGGAACCCATCATGCCCAGCTTGACGGTGCCCAGCTTGTCTTCGTAGCAGGTCTGGATCGCTTCGAGCTGGTCGGCGATGACCTGCTGGTCCACTGGGACAAAACGGTGGTTCCAGGAATCCTTCGGGTCAAAAGAGACAATGCAGGTCAGCGCTACGATGCCGTAGGTTCCCAGTTCCTGGAAAGTCTTCAAATCTGCCTGGGCGCCTGCGCCACCGGTGGCTTCGGAGCCCGCGATGGTCAAAGTGATGGCTGGATCAACAGTGTTTGTATTAGTCATAGTCTCAATTAGAAGTAGTGCGGATTGGAAATGGATTAATTGTGCTGCCAGAAAGTCAGTTCGGTCGCCTTGGACCAGCCGACCGGTAGCTGCGAAGCGTGTTCTTCTGTGGCTACCAACAGTAGCCAAGGAAGGCCGTGGCTGAAAGCGGCGCCGGCGAAGTTGGCCAGCACGGCGCGGCGAGCTACATCCGGGTCATCGGGGGAGAACAGGTCTGGATCGCTGAGCAATCCGTAGGCCGAGCCGAAATGCATGCGGCCGCGGGCTACCGGACGGTCGAAGTCCGTCACCTCGACGACGTCGTAGTTTTCCATTGGCGCTTCAAAAAGCCCCGAGGTGTCGGCCAGTTTGACTACCTGCTCAACGTCCTCGGGCTTCCCAGCGAGCAGGTGCATGGTGGCGCTGTGCTGCCATCCCTGGCTCTGCAAGCTTGCCCGGGTGCTCTCATCGGAAGGGCCCAAGAAGATCAGCCGCTTGGCATCTGCAGGTGCGGTCCATGAAGCATCGGGCCAGTAGCGCAGGATTTCTACGTCGTCCCCGTCCTGGTTTACCGAACGAACTTCCTGCTGATTCGGGAAGGATGCAATGCGGTCGCGAAGTAATGCGTAGTCGCTGGTCCAACTTGGCAACGTTCGCGCAGTTGAGCTCATGGTGCTGCGTTCTCCTTTTGGTTCGCTAGGAATCACCTATCGGCAACACTGACTTTACGCCTAAAATCCGGGCAATACTCAACTGTGTTGCCACGTTGCACGGGGCGCGTCTGGGCGCCTGGGACCTAGGAAGCCTTGGGTCTTCTGCGGGCGGAGCGTACCGGAGGATTCACCTCGGTTTGATCGTTCTCTTGAGGATCCATAAGGGCCAGGATGTCTTCGAAGAGCGAACGGACCACCGGCAGGCGGCAAAGCACCGCGAACTTGGCCACTACCGGCGCCATGTTCTTCATGAGCGCGCGGGAGCGGCGTTGCTGCGCGGACTGGTCATAAGCCCAGGCGGAGAAAACATGCCGCGACACGAGCAGGAGGAACTTCGGCAGATCGCGGCGGATTCCCAGCGGGGGCAGCGGGCGGGCGCCGGCAACCGCTTGCTCCCACAAAGAGAGCTCGATCCTCGAAACTTCCTCATTGGCGTGTTCGTCGGAAAGCAGGACTTTCAAGAAGACCGGGCCGAACTCGTGATAGGGCGCCAGCGCGCGGACCCCGGCATCGAGTACCGCGCGGATATTGGATTCCAGGGTATTGCCCTCGTCGAACGCGCCTTGGCAGTACTCGTACTGCTCAACGCGGAGGTTCAGCAACAGCTGGGCGACGATGTCTTCCTTTGACTGGAAGTAGTAGTACGCATGCGAAAGGGATACCCCGGCGTTGGCGGCGATAACCCGCATGCTCGAGGCCCGGTAGCCGTCCTCTGCAAAGCAGTCCAAGGCGGTCGCCAGGAGCTTGGCTTGCGTCTGACGACCCTTTTCAGTGCGTGGTTGGATGCTCATCGGCCCTTCAAGAGAAATGTGGTGGCGTTCAGTCTAACATTTTTTGAACGCGTTCAAAAAACGAAATTATTCATACGGATGCGCGGGATGGTGATCACGGTCAGATTTGATTCCTCGAATTACTGTTTCGAAGAGTTGCAAGTGAGATGTGAATTTTCGAGATTATTGATTCCCAGAACTTGGTTGCACTCTAAAGCATTTCGGGATTAGCAGAGATCAACATGGGATACTTGCTAGGTAAGTGCTAATACAGCGGAACAGCACGCAGGCAAAACTCTCCCTTTTCTTCTTGGCGCGGGAGCATGCCTTCGACGCAAAGTTCTGGCGAACCACTTTGACAAGGACAACTAGCATGGGCGAAATCAACGCCGCCAATAATCTGACCAAAACCAAAAAAGCGGTTTTCGCTTCGGCCGGTTCACCCTACTTCTCCACGGTGCTCACCCTGATGGGTGCGATCGTGATCCTCTCGAATATCGGTGCCTCCAAAGGCGTCAGCTTCGGGCCGATCATCACCGATGGCGGATTCTTCCTCTTCCCGATGGCCTACATCCTCGGCGATGTCATTTCGGAAGTGTACGGGCTGAAAGCCGCCCGACGCTCGATCATCCTCACCTTCGCCTTGGCCTTCTTCGCGGTGATCTCCTTCTGGATCATGATCCACCTGCCATCCGCGGAATTCTACGATGGGCAAGAAGCGCTGGAACGGACCTTGGGGCCAATCTGGCAGATCGTTCTCGCCTCTGCCTGCGGATTCCTCGTAGGCCAATTCGCCAACTCATGGGTGCTGGTCAAGCTCAAGGAACGAACCGGCGAACGAGGGCTGGTTGGACGCCTCATCGGCTCCAGCGGCGTCGGGGAATTCCTGGACACCCTGATCTTCTGCGCCATTGCGGCGCCGGTCATCGGAATCAGCGATGCGCCGAACTTCATCAATTACGTCGTCGTTGGATTCGTCTACAAGACGGCGGTGGAAATCATTCTGGTGCCAGTGACCTCGCTGGTGATCCGGTGGTTCAAGAAACGCGAACCAGGGTACATCCAAGCCGCAAACGCAAGCTAAAACATCAGTGGGCATCATCCGGAAGGACGATGCCCACAGCTGTACCTGGCGGCTAACGTAGTCAGTATGCAGACAGGTCAGAGCGCTGAATATCAGTTGGAAGCCAGGGAACTGACCATCGGATATCCGCAGCGGACCATCTGCGGCCCACTGAATCTGCAGCTGTCCGCAGGAAACGGCACCGGAATTATCGGTGCCAACGGCAGCGGAAAGTCCACGCTCATCCGCACCATCCTCGGCCACTTGCCACCGGTGGGCGGCGAAGTCGAATTCCTGGGGCTGCCAGTGGATGAAGACTCGATAACCTTCCGAAGACAAGTAGCGGTCCAAATCACCGACGGGACCTTCTTCGAGGAACTCACTATCGCTGAACATCTCGAATTGGTGGCTCGCGGCCATGGGGTGGCCGCGTGGGAACAGAAGGTAGAAGAGGAACTCGACTTCTTCGAATTGACTGCTGTCGCAGAAGTGCTTCCCGGCGAACTGTCCTCAGGCCAGCGGCGCAAGGTGCTGCTGGCCGCAACCCTGATCAGGCCCGCGCAGCTGGTGCTGCTGGATGAACCCGAACAGCGCTTGGACCTTCGAATCAGGCAGAAACTTTATGATCGGCTGGCCCTATTGCGGCAGTCCGGAACTACCCTGCTGGTTGTCACCCATGATCCGCAACTGCTCCGCAAGAGCCTGGATAGTGCATTGCTCCTTGACGAAGACCAGGGCGTAATCCTCGACGCCGAAGCTGGAGCGCAGTGGCTTGAGCGATAGCGATGTATCGGCCCGAGCCTCCGACTTTGATCCGCAGCAGCTCATCCTCCGCGCCAAGCGCCGGCGGAACTTTTCGGAACGCTTTGACAGCTTCTCGGACGCCTACGTATGGGTGCTGGCCGCGATTGTGGCCCTGGCCTACCTGTTCAGCGCGATCTTCGGCCTGATCTTTGCGCTGCTCGGACAGGGCATAGCCCACCGGCAGATGCCGACGGCAGTATGGACCCTCCAAGAGCTATCGCCAGTGCTGTTGGCGCTTGGCGCCATCTACTTGTTGCGGCTGCTGTTGAATCTAGGGCCGGTAGCGGTCAACGCAGCCCAAGCCGACTGGTGGTTGCCACTGCCGCTTAGCTCAGCAGCCCTTCGTGGCAGCGCCTTGCGCAACGCGCTTCTGACCGGGATATGCGCAAGCGCCTTCATCGGGGTCCTTTGGCTGATTGTGCTGTATGGGCTTGCCGGTGCCTTCGATCCGCTCTTGGCAGGTTGTGCGTTGGTGTGTTTCGCCCTTGCCGGCATCGTCTTAGCCAGTGCGGGAGTAGTGATTCAAAGTTTTGGGCAGCAGCGTCGTGCGCAACGTTGGATCGGGCGAGGCATTGCGGCCATTGTTGCCGTGCTCGTGGTCTTCTGGGCTTTGCTGACCGCCAAGAACCAATGGGCGCACAACGCGGTGGAAACCATGGCTGGTTCCGTGCTGGAGTTGCCCGCCTGGATCTGCGCTGCTGCGATACTGCTGGCACTGGGTGTTGTGAGCGTCTGGTGGGCAGTGCAGCGCAACCGGCATATTGGCTCTAGGTCCCTGCGGTCATCTGGCGAATCCCAACAGCGGGTTCTAGGTGCCTTGATGCAGGCGGACGGGCGGGCTGGCACCGCTCCCTCGACTGCTGCCATAGGCAGACGGCGTCGTTGGGGCCGCAGGATCACCGCGAACTTGCCAGTCGCGTGGCGGATCTTGGTGCTACGTTGGATTCGGGGAGGATATTGGCAGGCTGCTGGCGGCTACCTGTTGCTGGTGATGGCCTTGGCAGCCACCGTCGAACAAGTCGCGAACCCGCTGAGCGCGGTGGTCTTCTATTTGGGCCTCGGCGTGCTGCTGACCATCAATGTTTCGCGAGTCATCGCACCGCTGTTGACACAACGGCAGCTGACACAACATCTGGGACAGCCAGCTGCGAAATTGAAGCGCAGCGCGGCACTATTCGCCGTGATCTACAGCGCCGTGGCGTTGGGCCTATTGACCGGGGGACTAGGGCTGCTGGGCGTTGCGCACCTCGGCGGCTTCTGGTGGTGGAGCGCCGCAGTCGTCGTCGGGTCCCTCGGCGTTGCGGCTGCCAGCCTCGGACATGCCCAGCGGAAGGAACGCGACTGGGAGAGCCTGCTGGGCGCAGCCACCAGTGATACGACAATAGCCCTGGTCCTCTTCAGCGAACTCGCCACGCTGGTTCGCGCGGTTGCGAGCCTGGCCCCATTGTTCGCTTTGGTGCTGAGCCCGCAAACGGGTATCGCCTGGCCGCTGTGGATGATTTCCTTGCTATTCGCCCTTCCGGTTCTACGATTGCTAGTCGGAGAGTTTCCGAGAAGCATGCGCAGATAGGACGAGATGATGAGCGTGGAAATTGCAGTTCAAACACCCGGAGATCTTGATACCGAGCGGCTGTATGCCCTGCTGAAACTGCGCACCCACATTTTCATTGTTGAGCAGCGTTCCTCCTACCCAGACCTGGACGGCCTGGATCTTGCCGAAGGCACGGTGCACCTGAGCGCGTGGGAGGATGGCGAAATCCTGTGCACGGTACGCATTCTCGATGTCAATGGCGAAGAACCGCATATCGGACGCGTGGCCACTAAGATCGAAGCCCGCGGCCGCGGGCTCGCCGGGCAGCTGATGGAACGCGCGGTGGCCCTGTGCCGTCCCGACGCCCAGATCCACCTCGGCGCGCAAACCCAGCTGGAAAGCTGGTACGGGAAGTTCGGGTTCGAACGGTGCGGCGAAGACTTCGACGATGACGGGATCATGCATCTGCCCATGATCAGAAAAGCCGTCGCAGCTTCGGCCTGATCACGAAGAAGAGGCATCATTTTCCCGCCTACGGCGGGAAAATGATGCCTCTTGCAGTTCGCCTGGCCGGTTACTTCGTGGCCGGCTGGCCCTGCGGATCTGGCTTGCCGGCGTAGTAGCTGGCCAGGACCTGATCCTTGAGCTCGAAGAAGGTGCCGTCTTCCAGCGCCTGGCGGGCGGACTCAACCAGGCCCACGGTGAAGTGCTCGTTGTGGATGGAAATCAGCGTGTGGCTGAGCAGTTCCTTGCCCTTGTACAAGTGGTGAATGTACGCGCGGGTGAAGTTCTGGCAGGTGTAGCACTCGCAACCGTCCACCAGCGCAGTGAAGTCGCGCTTGTAGCGGGCACCTGACAAGTTGAAGCGGCCCCACGGGGTGTAGAATGCGGAATTGCGGGCCACACGGGTAGGGGAGACGCAGTCAAAGGTGTCAGCACCATTTTCAATGGCGGTGAAGATGTCATCAGGCTCGGAAATTCCCAACAGGTGGCGGGGCTTGTTTTCCGGGAGCTCTTCGGCGCACCAGCCAACGATAGTTCCCAGATTTTCCTTCTCCAAGGCGCCGCCGATGCCGAAGCCGTCGAAGGCCATGGATCCCAGATCCTGGCAGGCCTTGCGTCGAAGGTCCTCGTACTGCGCTCCCTGGATGACGCCGAAGAGCGCCTGGTAATCCTTGCCCTCGCGGGAATCGGTCAGCGAGAAGTGCTCGGCAATGCAGCGCTCGGCCCAACGGCGGGTGCGTTCCAGGGACTCGACCTGGTAGCCGCGCGAATTCTGCAAGGTGGTCAGCTCATCAAAGGCGAACATGATGTCGGCGCCGATCTGATGCTGGACGCCCATGGAGATCTCCGGGGAGAAGCGGTGCTTGGTGCCATCAAGATGCGACTTGAACCAGACGCCGTCCTCGTCGACATTGGCCAAGCGTTCCTTGCCGGGGGCCACCGCGTCATCCGGACCTGACTGGTCGACGGACTTCATATCGATGACCTTCTTGAAGCCAGAGCCCAGGGACATCACCTGGAATCCGCCGGAGTCGGTGAAGGTCGGCCCGTGCCAGCCCATGAACTTGCCCAGGCCGCCAGCCTCATCGAGGATGTCGGCGCCTGGCTGCAGGTACAAATGGTAGGCATTGGACAGCACTGCCTGGGCTCCAAGTTCTTCAACCTGGGCCGGGGTTACCGCCTTGACCGTCGCCTTGGTACCCACAGCGATAAAAGCTGGAGTCTTGATTTCGCCGTGCGGCGTACGGATGACACCGGTACGGCCCAACATCGGCGAGCCATCGGGTGCAGTGAGCCGGGTTCCGACTTCAAAGCCGAATTCTTCCTGGCGGGCATGCGGGGCGCTGGGGTCAAAGTTCTTTTCGGGCACGTACCAAGTCTGCCGTATTAACGCGCCGGTGAGGAAAACGACAATGCCAATCTGCCCACAAACCTAGCCCCTCACAAGGCGATGAGCGAATAATGGGAGGTACGTGTTGTGTCCAACGCGACGGAAGGAAATTGTGGGCCTGGAGAAACTGAAGGAATCAACAAAAGCGCTGATTACGCTAGGGCCGGCCCGCAAGGACCACTGGATCGGGTTGCGCACCGGTATCGGCGTCTTCGCACCGCTGATCACCCTTTTTGCCATTGACCGACTGGACCTCGTGGTTTTCGCCGTCTTCGGAGCCTTCACCGGGGTCTACGGCCGAGTCGACGGCTACTGGAACCGGCTGCGGATGCAGGTCCGCTCGGGCCTCTTATTATTTGTTGTCATCGCGGTGGCACTGTCGGCATCGTACTGGTGGGTTGATCATAACAACCCTGAAGTGATGCAGTGGCAGATTGTCGGCGCGACAACCCTGGTCGCAGGCATCTGCTCGGTGCTGGTCGGCTTCATGCGGCTGCGTCCGGGCGGATCCTTGTTCCACATCTTCGCTTTTGCTGCCATTGCCTCCATCCCGCACCCGGCAGCCATGGGCGAAGCCCTGCTGGTCGCGGCATTGACTATCCTGTTGGCCGTGGTGATCGGCTCGGCAGGAGCCTTGGGCCAGTGGGCCAACCTCTGGGAACGCACCCCGCTACCGCCGCTGTCCGATAACGTGCGCAAGGCGATCTGGTGGGAAGGCCTGTTCTACATTCTCTCCGCCGGGGTAGCCGGAATCCTGGCCAATACCGTGGGCAGCCAATTATCGGCCGGCCACAACTATTGGGCCATGGTGGCCGCGGTCGTGCCGCTGGTCGGCCACACCACCAGATTGCGCATCCGCCGCGGCGTGCACCGTGTGCTCGGGACCTTGGTGGGCATGATCTTGATGGCGCTGCTGATTTGGCTCAACCCCCAGATCTGGGTCTTGATGGCCTTCATCGCCGTCTGCCAGTTCATGGCGGAGATGTTCGTGATGCGCAACTACTTCTTGGCGCAGATCTTCGTTACGCCCATGGCCCTGGTGGGAGTCTCCTTGGTGACCGGCCTCAGCGGGGCGGTCATTTACGACCGCGTGGTCGAAACCCTGATCGGCTGTGCCGTGGGCATGCTCGGCGTGCTCTTGGGAAGTTGGTTCGGCATGGTCCTCAAACGCAAGCAGGGCCTCGATCCCAAGAGCTGAAGCCGAAGCTAGATATTCACCCCGACATGGGCTAATGCCTGACGGAGAATATTTTCACGGCCTCCGGCAAATTCGCCTTGGATGTCCGACCTCAAGGCCTCGGCAGGCGAGAGCCAGGTCAGTTCCAGCGCATCCTGGCGCGGGGTGGACTCTCCGCGGACCGGAACGATGTAGCACATGGACACAGCGTGCTGGCGATCGTCGGTCAGTCCTGTTTCACTCGGGGCGGGGAAGTATTCGGCCACGGTGAAAGGCACCGGAGACGCCGGGAGCTGCGGCAGCACCATGGTGCCCAGGTCCTTTTCGATGTGCCGGATCAAGGCGGCGCGAATGGTCTCGCGGTACATGACGCGACCTGAAACGAAGGTCCGCAGCATGCGGCCGTCGTCGTCACCGGTGAGCAGAAGGCCCACTTCGTTCACGTAGCCCAGCGGGTCAAGGCGAACCGGGATGGCCTCGACGTAGAGCATCGGCAGGCGCTGACGCGCCTCGTAGAGGTCTTCTTCAGAGAGCCATCCGGGATAGGGATCAGGCGTGCGCACGTTCATGCTTCTATCTTCGTACACAAACCCCGTTCAAGCCATGAAGCTGTATCTGTGTTGCGGAACTCACCAACTGGGTCCCGGCGCACTCTAGTGCCGGTGGAGTTCACCGGATAAAATTGATTGAGCTATCCCAATCTCTTGTCTGCGCGCTCGTTGCAGGCTTTGGAAAGCGCATCCCATTTCGATTACTCGTGGAAGCAGAATCCTGCCGTGACGAACGCTCCAGAACGACTGAGCAAAAAGAACTTCACCACGATTGCGGTGCTGATCGTATCCAGCTTCGTGGTTATCTTGAACGAGACCATCATGAACGTGGCCTTGCCTGTTCTGATGCACGAATTTAACGTCACCCCAGATGCCATCCAATGGCTCTCGACCATCTTCATGCTCACCATGGCAGTAGTGATTCCGATGACCGGATTCCTGCTGCAGCGGTTGAGCGTGCGCAATGTCTTCGTGCTGGCCATCGGCCTGTTCACGCTGGGCACCATCCTGGCCGCGGCTGCCCCGGGACTCACCGTCCTGCTGGTAGCCCGCGTCATCCAGGCCTGCGGTACCGCCATCATGATGCCGTTGCTGATGACCACCATCTTGCACCTGGTTCCGGCCGAACGCCGCGGCGTGCTGATGGGCAACGTCTCCATCGTGATCTCGGTGGCCCCTGCCATCGGCCCGACCCTGTCGGGACTGATCTTGCAGTACCTGTCCTGGCGCTTCATGTTCATCGTGATCATCCCGATCGCGATCGCCGCATTGATCATCGGCACCCCGCGCCTGTCCAACGAGGTTGACGGCGCGTCCACTCCGCTGTCGGCGACCTCGGTCATCCTGGCCATCCCGGCCTTCGGCGGATTGGTCTTCGGCCTGAGCCGGCTGTCCGTAGGCGTTACCCCAACCAACATCGCCATCCTCGTGGTGGCGCTGCTGTGCCTGGCTGCCTTCGTCTTCCTGCAGCTGCGTTTGCAGAAGGAAGACAAGGCCCTGCTGGACTTGCGTCCACTGGGCTTCAAGGACTTCACGCTCTCGCTGCTGCTGATGATGTTCGCGATGATTTCCCTGTTCGGCGTGATCATCCTGCTGCCGATGTTCTTCACCAACGTGCTGGGCATCGAGACCCTGACCACCGGCTTGATCATGCTTCCCGGCGGCCTGCTCATGGGTATTCTGGCTCCGATGGTCGGCAAGCTGTACGACCGCTTGGGCGCTCGCCCATTGATCGTCCCCGGCGCCATCATCCTGCTGGCCTCCCTGTTGGGCTACGCGCTGATCCTGGACGATAGCACCCCGATCTGGTTGCTGGTGGTACTGCACCTGGTGATGAGCCTGGGCCTGGCCCTGATCTTCACCCCGGCGTTCACCACGGCGCTGAACCCGCTGCCGCACCACCTGCACTCGCACGGTTCGGCATTGCTCTCCACCTTGCAGCAGCTGGCTGGTGCCATGGGCACCGCGCTGCTGGTGGGCGTGGTCGCGGCGACCACCACGGCAAAACTGGCTTCGGGCAGCGACCAGCTGACCGCCACCGTTGAAGGATTCCAGCCTGGCTTCCTGATCGGTGCCGGCTGCAGCGTTGGCATCATCGTCATCGGCTTCCTGCTGGGCGGCAAGAAGGATCTGGTGAGCCTCGGCGCTGAGCCTGCCGCGGCTGAAAAGCACTAACCGATCACTGATTCAAAGATTGCCGGATGTTCTTGATGAGCATCCGGCAATTTTTGTCTCTGGACCCGGCCGGCTCCTGTCCCGGTGGGTGGCTCGGCAGTAGGCTGGCTGATAAGTGTACTGACTACGAAGGGGTAAGCATGCAGTTGCAGGATTCGGTCGCGCTGGTCACCGGAGGGCTTTCAGGCCTGGGGCGGGCCACCGCCCAGAAGCTTTCGGCCACGGCCAAACATGTTCTCGTGGTGGATCTGCCGCGCGAAGACGGGGATGAAATCGCCGCGCAGATCGGCTCGAATGTCCGTTATGCCCCGGCCGATGTCACCGATCCGCAACAGGTAGCCACCGCGATCGAGCGCTGCAAAGAACTCGGCGTGCTGCGCGTTGTGGTGAACTGCGCCGGCGTGGCCACACCTGGCAAGGTGCTGGGCCGCGAGGGCGTCTTGCCGCTGGAACGATTCTCCAAGGTGCTGGACATCAATGTGAACGGCACATTCAACGTGCTGCGCCTTGCCGCTGAATCCATGGTTCACAGCGAAGCGCTCACCGACGCCAACGGGACAACCGAACGCGGAGTCATCGTGAATACAGCCTCGGTCGCGGCCTTCGACGGCCAGATCGGACAGCCGGCCTATGCCGCGTCCAAGGGAGCCGTGGCGGCCATGACCCTGCCGGTGGCACGCGAGCTGGCCAGCCATCAGATCAGGGTCATGACCATTGCGCCAGGTATTTTCCACACGCCCATGATGGATTCCCTGCCGCAGGCAGCCCAGGATTCATTAGGCGCGCAGGTGCCGCACCCATCGCGTCTGGGACGTCCGGACGAGTATGCGGCCCTGGTGGAACACATTGTTGCCAACCCGATGCTCAACGGCGAAACCATCCGTCTTGACGGGGCAATCCGCATGGCACCGCGCTAAAGCTGATGCCAGCGCGGCAAAAGTCCTAGAAATCTACGGGCTTGCCGCGCTGGGCGCGGTGTTCCGCGTGGCTGATCCGGAACCGGCGGTTTTCGGCCATGAGGAACACCAGCAACGACATCAGAATGCAGATCGCCGCCACCCATAGCCCGGTCGCATCCCTCAGCCACCCGTTGATGGCGGCGGCAATCATGGCGATGCCGAAACCGCTGGCCAGTGCGTGGCGCCCGCGTTCGGTATGCGCGTACCCGGCGGCCAGCAAGGACACGGCAACGGCAACCAGTGCGACCTGCAGGTTATGGCTGGTTTCGTTCCAGCCCGCCACGGCCAACCACAAGTGCAGCGTGTAGGCCATGGAAAAGCCGGCCAGGAAACTCAGCGGCGCATCGGTGAACCAATGCTCCTTCTTGTTGCGCGCAGTCAGGCGATTGAGTTGGTGCACTCCGACCAGCGCCAACAGCGAAGCAAGGGTAGCGAGAACTGCCGCGGCCGTCTGCAGGAACCCGGCGGCGAGGGTGATGGCGCAGGCAGCCATGGCTGAAGAGCTGATGGCGAAGATGCTGATGACGCGTTGACGGCGAGCCGAAAGCTGGCCGGGGCTCAGCGAAAAAGCGGCGCTGGCCAACAGGAAGACCGACGTAACTGGCCAAAGTATGGCCGGGACAATGCTGCTATCGAGCAGGCTAATGCGATCGCGTCCATCCATCGAGGATGAGAACACCAGGGATGTGATGAGCAGCAAGAGGGCTGCCGAAGCCAACAGGTAGCCTCGGATCTTGTCGAAGGGCTCGACTTCGGGATTCGGGCGATCATCCGGAGCCGGGTAGGGCAGGACAAAATCATGCTCGGCTGAGGTGGCAGGCGTGGCCAGCTGGCCGGGCTCCATCAGCGAATCGATGGGCGGGGTCGGATGCTGCTCGGCCATGATGCTTCGGTCCCTAACGATTGCTGAGTTATCAGAAATAGCCTAGGGCAGTTCGGTGGCGTTGAGAAGCACCGCTAGGCGATGGGCGATTCAGCCAGCTTCTGGGCAGAGGTGAAACTGCGGTCGATTCCGGTCAGCGGATCAGTGAAGGAAATGGTGTGCGCCAGAAGCTGCAGCGGGCGCTGGTAATCATCTGGAGCCAGATCCCATAAACGCGGGTAAAACGCGTCATTGATGATTCCCAAGCCCAGCGATGCCAGGTGCACGCGCAGCTGGTGGGTCTTGCCGGAATGGGGTTTCAGATCCATCAAGGCCACCTCCAATCCTGCATGGTGGCCGGAGCTGCGGCCTACTGCTTCGACATCAATGAAGGTCTTGGCATTCGGTGCGCCGTCCTCCACGATCGAACGCAGCTGGCCTTTGACCTTGGACATGCGGTTCTCGAAGATCATCGGCATCTGATCAAGAAGCTCGTGCAATTGCGCCTCGTCCTTGACCAGTGAGTGTTCGCCGTTGGGCTGGAGCACCCGACCGGTTTCCAAGCCGTCTCCCGGTTGCAAAGCGACGACAGCCTTGTAGCGTTTGCTGATTTCGCGGCGTTCAAAAAGCATCTGGTAGGCGCCGCGGGTTTCCGGGTTGACGGCAAAAAGGATGACGCCTGCGGTGGCTCGATCCAGCCGGTGCATTGGCACAAGATCATCGATGCCGGTCTGGTTGCGCAGACGCACCAGGGCTGATTCCTGGATGAATCGTCCGCCAGGAGTGGTCGGCAGGAAGTGCGGCTTGTCCACCACCAGCAGATGCTCGTCTTGGTGCAGGATCTTCGCTTCAAAAGGTATCGGTGTTTCTACCGGCAGCGAGCGGTAGTACCAGATGAACTCGTGCTCGCCCATCGGGGTCTGCCGGTCCAGCGGCACTCCGCCGAGCCCGACAATTTCTTGGTTGTCGAAGCGTCGCAGTATGCCTTCGGGGTCCACATGGCCGAAGCGCTCCAGCAAATAATCGGCCACGGTGGCCCATCCGCCGTCCTGCGGGAGGCGCAAACGGGTCGCATTCACGCCGTTGCGAACGGGGAGTGGGGATTCCATAGCCATAAAGGCTATTCTTTCATCTTTGCGCCAGGGCTTTAGACCGCTGGTTGGCAATGCGGGCACCAGTAGCAATCCCGCTCGGCGCCTTCCGGTGTGGAAGGGATCTTGAGCAGCTCGATACGTGTACCGCAGCGAAGGCAAGGTTTCCCGGCGCGGCCATAAACCCACAGCGGTTCCCGGGTGCGTTCTTGGCCGGTGGTCACACGACGTGCCCGGTCCTTATTGATGTCCAGCAGGCGATGGGCGATCTGCACTACCGTTGGCAGATCGGCAATCTGCCCGACTTCGGTCAGCGGATGCAAACGCCGCAGGAATAGGATTTCGCTACGGTAGACATTTCCCACGCCCGCCATGATCCGCTGGTCCAAGAGCGCCTGGCCGATGCCCTGGTGCGGATCGTGGCGCAGGTTATCTGCTGCCAGCACTGGATCCCAATTCGCACCCAGCAGATCCGGTCCCAGATGACCGACGAGGTCGGATTCCTGTTCGGTAGGCACCAACCGCACCTGGGCAATGTCAAAGCCCACGGCGGTGACCATGGCGGTCTTGAGCACTACCCGCGCGGTGTGCGCCGGTTTCTTCCAGCGCTCGCTGGGCGCATAGAGATCCCAGCGGCCCTCCATCAGCAGATGTGAATGCAAGGTCAACGGCTTGGCGGAAATTTCGGAAGCAACGCTTGCCGGAGGTTTCAGCCGCATCAGCAGATGCTTGCCTGCGGGAACGACCTCATGCACTGCATAACTCGTGAGATCCGTTGTCGCCAGGGCCGGTACACGAAAGTCCGAGGACAGCAGGGATTGTCCGGCCAGCGCGTGATGGAGCCGGGCCGTGGCACGATAAACGGAATCACCTTCGGGCATGAGCCTTCTTCTTTCTGCCGCTAATTCAGCGCCGGAATCGAATTCCTTGCGGCGTGGAATAGAATCCGGCTGCCAGCAGCGCTATTCCCACAGGATGGTCAAGAACCGGTTGTCCGTCCACGGTGGCGATAGCGATTTTCTCCACCTTCGCAGTACGCAGGGCTGCCACCAAGTGCATGGCGATGATGTTCCATGACTCTTCGGGAAGCTGGGCAAAGGTCAATACCGTGCGACCGCCGCGTTCAAGATAGAAGCACAATTGGCCATCCAGCAATCCGACGATGGCTCCTGCCTTGCGTCCGGGGCGATGTCCGGTTTGCGTGGTTGGCCAGCCCAGCGCAGCACCGTAAGGGTTGGCCGGGTCGGTGGATGCGAGCACCACCGCAACCGGCTGGCGTCGCGGATCCTCTGATAATTGGTATCCACGCAAACGGTCGATCGTGGTGGAAGTGGAGAATTGGGCTGCGCCCAGCTTTTCCACGAAGTAGCCGCGTCGGGCATGCCCGGCCTCTTCCAGCTTGGACAGCACCCGGTAGAGCTGGCCGAAACCGCCTGGTACTGCTTCAGCTGCGACTGAGCCGCGGGTGAGCACACCATAACGCTCCAGCATGATTTCGGCGGTAGCATGCGCGGAAATAGTCGGGTCCGCCACCGGTTGGGGAAGCAAGGACCAGCGTGCTGAACCACGCGGACCGCGCATCGGAGAGCCGCCCTGTTCCTGTGCCAGCCGGTTCAGGCCCGAGAGCCGGTTCAGCCGGGCGGCCCTGGCCCGCGGTGCTGGCTTGGCGATCTTGTGCGCAGTGCTTCCGCCCGCCAAGTAACCGCGAATCGGGGCCAGCGTGTCAGGCGAAATATAGCCTGCCCAGAACAGGCGCCAGCAGGATTCGGCAATATCGGTGGCACTTACCGGAGGCTTATCCGGATGGTGGATACGGGCGGCCAGTTCTTCAGCAAAGTAGGCGCCGGTCGCTTCAAAGGCTTCAAGTACGCGCAGATCCAGTGCCTGCAGGTCGTTCGCGTCAGGGGTCGGCAGGGAGAGTGCTGCGTGCTCCGCGGTATGCAATGACAACCAGCCGTCTTTGCCACCGGACGCTCCGGCGCCGCACACCAGGACATCCCCTGTGCTGCACAGTTCATCGAGCCAGGAGCTCTGGTATCCCTTGAGCCGGGCAGGAAGGATGAAGGACTCCAGTGCTGAAGCGGGAACTTCGGCCCCTGCTAGCTGGGCTACGATTTCATAAACTCCGTCGGCGCCGCTGAGCGTCGAACCTACCTGCTGCCAGGACGGAAGGAACCGGGCATAGGTATTTTGATCAACAGGTTCCACCTCGGCGCGCAGGGCCGCCAAGGACCTGGTGCGGATGGTGCGCAGCACCTGGACGTCGCAGTATTCATCACTGCTAATGCCTTCGGGGACAATTTCCACCGGACGGAAAGCTCCGACCGATAACCGGCCAGCGGCTACCAGCTGGTCGAGTATTGGTCGCAGCACCGCAACACCGAGCGAGAGCTCGGTCGCGATTTCGGTGAGCGTAAAAGGAACATGGGTGCGGGCGAAGCGCGAGATCAGATCCTGGATAGGGTCAGCCACCGGCTCCAAGAACGCGGCAGGAATTCCGGTGGGCAATGGGGTGCCCAGGGCATCACGCAGCTTGCCGGCATCTTCGATCGCCGCATAGGCCAAGGCGCCATTTTGGCGCAGGGTGAAGGCACGCCGGGTGGCAACCAGCGACTCGGCATGTTCCCTAGCCATAGCGGGATCAAGTGGCGCGCTGTCATCATTCGGATCTCGGAGCCGGGCGGCCAGCTGTTCGATGCTCAAAGGTCCCAGAAGGCGCAACAGGTCGGCTGCGCCTTCCATGCCGGCCAACCGCCGGTTTTCCGCCCGGTACTGCAACTGTTCCTGCAGTCCAGCGATGACTTGAGGATCAAGGATTTCACGGACGTCATTGCGGCCCAGCAATTCGCCGAGCAATACCGGATCCAGGCTTAGCGCTGCCGCGCGGCGTTCGGCTAGCGGTGCATCAGACTCATAGAGGAACTGCGCAACATAGCCAAAGAGCAGGGATTGGGCGAAAGGAGAAGGCAACTCGGTAGTGACTTCGACCAGCCGGATGGCGCGTGAAGAGACCTTGGACAGAATCGCAGACAAAGCCGGCAGATCATAAACGTCATTCAGGCACTCGCGTACGGTTTCAAGGATGATCGGGAAATCCGGGTAATTCCGAGCTACATCCAGCAGCTGGCTCGCCCGTTGGCGCTGCTGCCACAATGGCGTGCGCTTGCTCGGGTTGATCCGGGGAAGCAACAAGGCGCGAGCCGCGCATTCGCGGAAGCGGGAAGCGAACAACGCAGAATTCGCCACCTGCGAGGTGACCACGTCGATGATTTCATCGGCTTCAAAAGCAAAAAGGTCCGCTCCGGGTGCTTGGTCATCCATGGCCGGAATGCGCAGCACAATGCCATCATCGGCGGCCATCGCCGAGGCATCCAGCCCCCAGCGTTCGCGTACGCGCGCACCCACGGCCAGTGCCCACGGGGCGTGGACTGCCAGGCCGAAGGGGGAGTGCAGGATGACTCGCCAATCGCCGAGCTCATCATGGAAACGCTCGATCACGAAGTTCTGATGGTTCGGCACCTGGCCGGTAGCCCTGCGCTGTTCGCCCAAGTAATTCAGCAGGTTATTGGCTGCGAAGTCATCCAGCCCACCGGCACGCAAGACTTCTGACGCTTCGGTGCGTTCGCTGGCCAGCAGGCTGGTAGTGAATTCACCCAAGGCTGCGCCGAGTTCCACCGGGCGGCCCAGTCCATCACCGTGCCAGAACGGAAGCTTTCCGGGTTGTCCGAAGGCCGGGGTGACCAGTACCCGGTCATGGGTGATGTCTTCGATGCGCCAGCTGGTCGCGCCGAGGGCAAAGACGTCACCCACCCGCGACTCGTAGACCATTTCCTCATCCAGCTCGCCTACGCGCTTGGGTGCCTTGTCATCTTCGGCACCAGCAAGGAAGACGCCGAAAAGCCCGCGGTCCGGGATGGTGCCGCCGGATATGACCGCGAGGCGCTGGGCGCCGGGGCGCGCAGTGAGCATGCCGGCATCGCGGTCCCAGATCAGTCGTGGTTTGAGCGTGGCAAATTCATCTGAGGGGTACTTGCCCGAGAGCATGTCCAAGGTGGCTAGATAGGCGCTGCGCGGAAGCTGCTGGTAGGGCGCTGACCTGCGTACGGTCTCGAACCATTTCTCGACTTCCAGATCTTCCATGGCTACCGCGGCCAGGGTCTGCTGGGCCAATACGTCGAGCGGGTTGGCCGGGATGACCATTTTTTCGATGGATCCTTGGCGCATGCGCGTGACCACCAGCGCGGTGGAGAGCAGGTCGGCGCGGTGCTTGGGGAAGAAGATGCCTTGGGAAACAGAACCAACTTGGTGTCCTGCACGGCCCACGCGTTGCAGGCCGGAGGAGACGGAGTTGGGGGACTCGACCTGGATGACCAGATCCACCAGACCCATGTCGATGCCCAGTTCCAGTGAGCTGGTGGCGACCACGGCGCGCAGCTTGCCCAGCTTCAGATCCTCTTCAATCTGGGCGCGAGCATCTTTGGAGACCGAGCCGTGGTGGGCTCGGGCGAGCAGGGGCGCTTCCGGGTTCGAAGCCGCGGTGGATCCGGCCTGGGCCATTAATACGGCTGGGGAAGAGGTGGAAGTATCCTCGGCGCTGAATCCCTCGCGTTCGGCGTAGATTTCGTTGAGCCGTCCGGTGAGACGCTCGGCCAATCTTCGGGAGTTGGCGAAGATGATCGTTGAGTGGTTTTCCAGCACCAGGTCCACCAGCTGGTTTTCCACGTGCGGCCAGATGCTGGCCGATGCTGCGGGGGAGGAGCCAGGTCCCAGATCGTGGGCACCAGCTGCCGAAGGCAGATCGGTCATGTCCTCGACCGGGACGCGCACCGCCAGCTCCCACTTCTTGATGGACGGGGGGCGCACGATATTCACCGGTGCTGAACCCGCCAGGAAGCGGGCGACTTCCTCGGGCGGTTCCACCGTGGCTGATAGGCCAATGCGTTGGGCCGGAGTGGGGAGCAACGCATCGAGGCGTTCCAAGGACAATGCCAGGTGGGTGCCGCGCTTGGTATTGGCGATGGCGTGGACTTCATCGATGATGACCGTATGCACTTGGGACAAGGTTTTGCGGGCTTGGCTGGTGAGCATCAGGTACAGCGACTCAGGCGTAGTGATCAGGATTTCCGGCGGATCCTTGAGCAGCTTGCGCCGGTCATTAGCCGGAGTATCGCCCGAGCGTACACCCACCGAAACCGAAGGCTGGGACAAGCCCATTTCATGAGCGGTGGCGCGGATGCCGGCGAGTGGGGAACGCAAGTTGCGCTCAACGTCTACGCCCAAGGCTTTCAGCGGAGAAATATAGAGGACCTTGGTGCCGTTGCCTGTCGGATGATCCGCATCGGATTCCAGGCCAGGCAATGCTGGAGTGTCTAGTTCTGCATGGTGTAACCGGTCCAAAGCCCAGAGGAATGCGGCCAAGGTTTTACCTGAACCCGTTGGAGCGATGACTAGGGTGTGCTTCCCGTCGGAGATGGATTCCCAGGCGCCGCTTTGCGCAACGGTGGGCGCAGAGAAGACATCGGTGAACCACTTGCGGGTGGCCGCACCAAACCGGGAAAGCACATCACTCATGGAATTGATACTACGTTCTCAATAGGACAGTTCGAGAACGGCAGGACGTCAATGCTTTTTACCTGCGTCGTTTGGCACGGGCAGCAAACTGGTCAAGAACCTGCACGACATCTTCCGCCACCCAAATTCGATTGCGTCTGCCGTCAGTGATCTGGGTCAAAACTCCGACGTCGACTAGACGATTGATAGCGACCTGCGCATTGACCGTTGTAATGCCAAGTTGTTCGGCAGCGGTGGCACCGTTGATAACCGGCTGGCGAAGAAGGACGTTTAGTAACCGGTGCACCGATGAGTCTCGCCGAACTTTTACCTTCTCGCGCCATTGACCTTGGACAGCTTCCAAATCTTGTACCAGAACGCGGCCATTGTGAACCGCAGCGAAAGATGCGTCCGCGATGGCACGCACGATTGGCGCAATATCTCCGGAGCGATAAGCGCTCAGAGCGTCAAAATAACGAGAAGTGTCATGTAATAATCCTGCGGAGACAGGAACAGTGACGTTGCGTGTTAGCCGCGCCCCGCGCAACATTGCCTGAATGAGTGCTCGGCCAACTCTTCCATTGCCATCAGGAAATGGATGGATCGTTTCAAATTGGGCGTGGGCAATTGCCGTCTGTACCAGAACAGGAAGATCGGCTCGGTTTGAGAAGTCGACAAGATCGTCCATGAGCTCGGCGACTCGCTCATGATGCGGCGGTACAAACTGTGCCGTGTGGGGGCTCAGGCTTCCTCCGCCGATCCACACCTGTTGATCTCGCCAATGACCAACGATGTCGGGGTTGCTTTGCTCTAACAATGCGCGATGCATTTCTAGGATGGCGTGGCCATCGATAGATTCGGACAGGGCTAGCGCCGCCTGCATGGTCCTGACATTTCCGACGATCAGTTGTGCGTTCTTCGAGGCATGTTCCCCGAGTTCGGCTAAGGCGATCTGTCGAGCGCCGCTGGTCAGGTTTTCAATCTCTGAACTCGAGGCACTTTCAGTGCGTAGAAGTATGGATGCGAATGGTGCAGCGATGTGCCCTACCTCAGCATCAAAGCGAGAGAGTTCGCTGGCCGCTTCCTCGATTAGCGCTTGCAGCTCCCCATCGAGTTGGATATCCAAACCGGAAATGAGTGCGGGCACTGCCGCTAGGTACGGTCCGGCTGCTCGACGTCGTTGCGCTCGGGAGGCGTACTCGTCCTGAACGAGGTCCCAAGCTCGCTCTTCATACGCTGGTGGCGGCCAGTCCATATCCTGCTCAAACATTGGCATGGACTAACCATACCAATGCTTATCGCAATAAACATTGGTATGGGAAAAAGCCACTATCGTTTCTCGAGGGCCTGGGCTCAGCAATGTGAGTCGATTCTCTAAACTCCAGCAGTGGTCTTTGCCGAAACCATTAGGAATGGTTGGGTCCCAAGTCTGTCTGCGCGTGGAATACTTCGATGAATGACGGACACTAATCTGCTGCATCTTGCGACTCAGGACGACACGATTGGCATCGTTGAGCTTCGCGATTCACTGGCACGTTGGCAACAACAAAAGCAGATACAACAATGGGTGCCCGGTGAACTTTCAACTGAACAAGTTGCCGAACAAATTAGCCGCAATGAATGGTGGGTTTGCAAGGAGGACCGAAAGATCATCGCAATGGTTCGTATCGTTGAAACTGACGATTTGATCTGGCCTGAAGATGATCCGCAGGCTGCTTACATCCACGGGCTAATGGTCGATCGGTCTCTATCTGGACAGGGTATCGGACAAGAGGTACTTGCTTGGGCAGAACAAAGCATTTTTGCCACCGGTCATTCAATTGCTCGTCTCGATTGTGTTGCCTCAAATGCAAATCTCTGTCAGTACTACGAACGTCTCGGTTACTCGGAACGTGGAGTCGTCGACTTTGGGCCTGATTCCTCATGGTTTCCAGTGCGTCGATTTGAAAAGCGTGGACTGAGCGGAGCTGATCGTTCGTTTGAGTAACCCATCGCTGATTTGATGGCAGGAACTCGGTCATAACTCGAGGTCCGAACGTTGGATGGATAGCGTTGAAGAATGCTCAACCTTGTCAGCGCAACCGGCTGCGACATCGCCGAAATTTGCTCCTTGTGAAGGTTTGGTTGACACCAAGATTCATGCTTCCAGAGTGACAGGTTCGATCATTTTGGCCTCAAACTAGACCGGGTCGGTTTCCCCAACCCCGCTGCTTGCGCCACGGTGAGCCCTCTTCTCTAGCCACCCATCAATGGCCAGAATCCAAGCCGTACGTGTGGGTGAGGGGGCGCTCCCACCAGAAACTTCAATGCCTATGATTCTGAGGCGACCAATGACGAAGATTGGGCAGCTGCTAATGCATGGGCTCTGCGCGCACGAATACTCAGCCAAACAAGGTTCGTTAGGATGCTCGCAATGACCGCGAGCGCCAAGAGATTTATTCCGTTCCACCCAAGACTCTGCAGAAGCCAAGCAGCCGCAAAAGATCCTCCAGCCGAAATGGCGGCGGTAGCTCCGTCTGTGAAACCTTGGAGTTTCGCTCCTCTGCCTTGAGGATAAGACTGGAGAAGTAATGCCGAACCAGCCACGAATAGAACATTCCATCCAACGCCAACGAGCATCATCGTTGCCGTCATGCCCCAACCCGAGGCCGAAATTAGCCCAATCGCGCACCCAGACGCGATGACCGAGACACCAAAGACATTGGCCTTAAAAGCGCCATACTTTTTGAGCAATAGTGCGCTCAGAGCCGAAGGGGCAAACATCCCTACAAGGTGCCACTGGATCATTGCCGCTCCGACCGCAGAACCGTGGCCTGCATGATCGTTTGCCAACGGACCTGATGCCATAACCAGAGTCATCACTAGCCCTGAGCCCGCTAATATGAGTACTGCTTGTTGAAACGTAGGATTACCGATGCGTTCCTGAATCCTAATTGCGCAATTGTGTGCTTCCCTGTTTCTGCCTGTGGCTGGTGGCATGGTCGCGGCGAGTACCAGTGCGACGATCCCAAGAATTGCTATCAAGATACACGATCCTAAGTAGGGCTGTTCGGCTGTTCTTGAAGCGACGATGGCAGCGAACGGACCCAACGCCGCTGCGATTATTCCGCCGTACATGACTAGCGCGAGGGCACGTTCGCGCTTGGTTGGTGACGCATATTCTGAGGCCACGAATCGTAGGAATCCACCTACTGCCCTGTACCCTCCGGTCAATGCTGTACCCAGGCAAAACAGGCTGAACGAATGCGAAGCGACGGCGATAGCCGACACGGTCCCGCCAACAACAACCGTGAGTGCTCCGGTAACCATGACAGGTCGATACCCAAATCGAGCGGCAGCATGTCCGGCGATGAACGAGCAGACCGTACCGATAACGACGATAAGACTCAATGGAAGCGTCATTAGTGCCGGGACAGATGCTAGCGACATTCCAACCAATCCAGTCAAGGTTAGGTCGATGCTGACGATCATGTAATAGCAGGCCTGGGCGGCAATAAGTTGAGCCAGGAGGATTCGAAATCGGGGTGGTGATTTGATCATGTTCCAACGATTTCACTGGGCAAAAAAGTACGACAGTGGCAGGATTGTCACTATGCAAAAGAATTCTGCCAATTCGATTCAAGGCGTTACTGCCCAAAGCGGTGGACCGAAACCGATCAAAGTTGCGGTCTTGGCGTTGCCCGAAGTTCTAGCTTTGGATTTTGGCATTCCTATTCAAGTGCTCGGGAGAAACACCTCCGGCTTTTACGAGGTAGCAACCTGTGCGGAGGACAGCCAACCGGTACCCGCGACGGGAGGGTATTCGATAGTTCCAGATCGAGGGCTTGATCTGCTGGCAGAGGTGGATACGGTGATCGTTCCAGGATTCACTCACTCCCGAGATCCGCTTTCGCCTGATGTCCTTGAAGCGTTGATCGCAGCACAGCAACGCGGAGCCCGCATGGTTTCGATATGCACAGGTGCTTTTGCTTTGGCGCAGACGGGAATCTTGAACGGTTTGACGGCGACTACACATTGGGAATCGACTGGTGACCTCGCGCGTCTCTTCCCTCAGATCACTGTGGATGAAAATGTTCTCTTCGTCGATAACGGGCAGGTACTCACTTCCGCGGGCGTTGCTGCCGGAATTGACTTGTGCCTTCACCTGGTTCGAAAGGACTGGGGCGCTGCCCAAGGAAATCTGACCGCGCGATCCATCGTTTCCGCTCCACGGCGTGAAGGTACCCAATCGCAGTTCATTAAGAATCGATCGTTGTTTGGTGCCGTTGAGCATCCGACGGACGTTGCGGTTGCCATGGAATGGGCAATTAAGCACATGCACCAATCAATCACAATTGCGGATATCAGCGCAGCGACCTCGCTTAGCGAAAGAACGCTCGCACGAAGATTTGAGACGCATGCAGGGACAACCCCGATGAAGTGGCTTGCCAGTCAGCGGGTCGAACGTGCCAAGGAACTGCTTGAAACGACAACGGCATCTGTTGAAAGGATTGCCGCATGCACCGGACTGGGGTCAGGTGCTAACTTCCGCACCATCTTCAAACGGTCTACTTCGCTGACACCCAGCCAATATCGACACGCATTCAATTCCGGAGATGAATCGACAACACAGCTCGAAACGGCATGATCCACAGTTCCGGCGCGAAATGGAAAATCAGTAGCTGATTTGATGCCCCGAGCAGAGTCATAATTCGAGGATCGAACCACTGATAGCTAGCGTTGAAGGATGCTCAATCTTGTTCGTGCGACCAACGCCGACATCGCGGAGATCTCGGAATTCCTCAGCATCGCTGACCTCACCTTGAGCGGGCTGGACTCGCCCAACGTGCATTTGTGGATCTCACGGGATGAAACGACGGGACGCATTTTCGCCACCACTGGGTATGAAGGCAGCGAAGACGGCCAGCACGCACTGATTCGAAGTGTCGCGGTAGCTCCCGAGCTACGTGGCGGCGGAATCGGCTTGGATCTTGCAGAATTTGCGATGCAACGAGCTGTCGAGGCTGGAGCAAAACAAGCGTGGCTGTTTAGTCGCAGGTCTGGTCCTTTTTGGCAGAAAGCAGGATTCAGCTCAGCGCACACGGATGATCTTGCGTTGGCCCTAGCTTCGACGCACCAGGTTCAGCTCTTTACTGAAACCGGTCAGCTTGAACGCGAGGTTGCTTGGAGCAAGCGGCTCTAAGGGACTAACTACGAGACAGTACCGATTTTCGATAGAAGCGTGTCTGCATTTTGGTCAGCGCTCGGCAACGCGACGTAGGTCGAGGGTGAATCCGGGATATTCGGGGAAGTCGCCGACAAAATCAGGCTTGAATCCCAACGATTCGTAGAAGGCGACCGACTCAGGTGTTGCCTGCCAATCCAGAATCATTGGGGCTGGGCGTTGTCTTGCCCAAGCGAAAGCTGACTCAACCAAGGCACGCCCGGTACCGCTTCGACGAGAACCAGGTGCGACAAAGAGGTCGTGTATGCGGCCAACAGAAAACGCACCCCGTAGACCGCGCCCATAGTCTTGCGCTGCGACATACCCGCTCAGTGAATCTTGTTCTACGGCGACGGCCAGATGCCAATTCGAGTTCTGTAGCAATGTCAGGAAGTTAGGTTCAAAGCCCCTGAGCGTTGTTGCCAGTCCCGGGGTGAATAATCGAGCCAGCTCGTGGAATTCAGCGGCGTCCGACGCTTCAGCCGCTCTGATAATTGTGTCGCTGATTGCCATTTTCGTAGCCTACCGCTTCGAAAGCCTTCACCTTCTTCTTCGGTACAAGCCTCCTAGCTAGAACTATCTACCTGGGTGGTGGACAAATTTGCCTCGAGCAGTTTTTCGATGCATTCGATCGCGTCTTGCACCGACTTGGGATCTGCCACGGTGAGTTGCTGGAGCACCAGGCCGTCTAAAGTCGCAAAAATTGCGCGTGCCAACGGCCGCGTATTCACGTGCCCTTGTTTTGTCAGCAAGTTCTCCAGTGCTCCTATATAGCCTTCGTAGAGCGCGACCGCTTCATCGTGGAGATCGGGACGTCTTCGTGATTCGAGAATGAATTCATATTGGAACATTTGTAGATGTGGTTCGCGATCAACAAGTTCTACTAATTCGCGAGCGAAATTACTGTCGATTGAATCAGTGGAAGAGATGTCGCTCAGTCGCATGGAGCGGGCAGTTGCCCAGGCTACGGCTTCGTGTAACAAGGCATCTTTCGTGCCGAAGTGATGGCTGATCAGAGTGTTGTTAACCTGCGCGACTTCGCTAACTGCTCGGAAAGTCAACCCGTGAAGCCCACGCTCGGCCACCACCTTGACGGTTGCTGCCAGGAGCGCGTCTTTACCTTGGCCATATTTGGTCGTCCGCGTCGTATTCACATTACGAGTCTAATCCCCAAAAATATCTCTTGACACTAAAACTAAGCAGTTGCATAGTTTTAAAGCATGTGAGGCGGAACACGCCTCAGCGGCCGTGTGAACTACTTGCCTCGCGGTCTTAACTCGTGATCGAAAGGCCCTCCATGCCTGACTCGTTCGACCCCAATAGCTCTGTTCCAGTGCTCCATCGCACGCTTCGTTGGCAAGATGCGTTTGCCTTTGCGATGGCTGTCTCTGGCGGTCTCTTTGTATCCTTCGGCGCGACTATGGCTGCCATCGGCGCCCTATCGGCCATGTTTGTTTGGGCACTGGCGGCCGGTATCGGCTGGGCGCAAAACCACCTGTTCGCAGAGATGGCTTCCATGTTTCCGGATAAGCCAGGAGGCGTACCGATCTACGCTCATGAAGCGTGGAAAGGACGATTTGTCCCTGCCGGTGCTTTGGCGTCGTTTGGTTACTGGTTTGGCTGGTCGGCGGTCATTTCCGTAGTGAGTCTTACGGCTGGAGCCATCATCCAAGTTCGCTGGTTCCCAGAGGCAACGTGGGCCCTGAACTTGGGAATTGTGCAGGTAGGCCCGGCGCAGCTGATAGGCATCGTGCTCATCTCGGCACTAATGGTCCCTAACCTCTTCGGTGCACAACCGGCAGCTTGGGTAAACAAGATTTTCGGTGCACTGTTGCTGATACCTTTGCTCACTTTTGTCGTCGCCCCACTGGTCAGCGGCCAATGGAATGTCAGTAATCTAACGTGGGGGCTGGGCCAACCCGGTGCTGATCACTGGGGAGGGTGGAAGGACGCCGCTGTCTGGCTCTACCTTGTTGGATGGACAGCCTACGGCACAGAAATGTGCGCCGCGTTCACCCCCGAGTATCGCAGCACCAAAGATGCTCGGCGTGCGTTGTCGAGTTCTGGTGCCTTTACATTCATGATGTTTGCATTGGCCCCTATCGGCGTTGGAGGGCTCGTCTCGCAGTCCGACGCTGTTGCTGATCCTTCCGCCGTATTCGTTAACGGATTCGCTGCGGTGCTGCCTGCGGGATTTGCTGGCGATGCTGCCTTGCTTATCACCATTGGTGCGCTACTTATGGGTGTCAACGCCAGCATGGCCGACGGATCACGAGCACTCTACGGTGCAGCCGTGGATGGGCTGGTCCCTCGCCAGTTCGAAAAGCTGAACAGACATCAGGTACCTGCTAGGGCTGTTGTGACTGCAGTTGTTATGAATATCTTGCTAGTCATCTTTGTGTCTAATCCGATTTCAATTCTTGTCGCCGCAAATATGGGATATCTCTTGGCGATATTGCTCGCAGTCTCCGGGTTTATTCTTCTCCGGATTGATCGGCCGGAGGCGCCGAGAAGTTTTAGGCTCGGTCGTGCAGCAATACCTCTGGCCGTCGTCACGACCGTCTACGGGGCCGCGGTCTTAATTGTGGGAGCGGCATCATCCGAAATATCCGGATACGGCGGAACCTTCGAGCTGTCCATCGGCGTAGGCATACTTTTGCTCTCACTGGTTCTCTTTGTCATCAGGCGTCGATTCCAGGACAGGCTTCCGCTGCTGCGCGAACTACAACCTGATTCCGAACCAGAGTCTCAGGACTCCAGAGCTTAGATTTTCAATTTCCAACCAACCGAAAGAAGTACCAACATCATGTCTCAGGTATTCCACGCTCATCACGATCCGGCCGAGTTTGTACCATTCGAAGTCGGCACCGTGCAGTGGCTTCGCCGCAACGGTGACAATGGCAATCAGGCGCTAGCTTCTGGCATTTGGCAAATTACCCCTGAACAGGCGCCGGAGCCATTCGACTTGCCGATCAACGAGGACGAAACGATTTACATCGTTTCAGGTCACATCCGTATCGAGGTCGAAGGGCAAGAAACTTTTGATCTCACCGCTGGTTCAATGGCTTCATTGTCCAAAGGCGCCCTGACGCGCTGGAGCATTATTGAACCCACCGTCGAATTCTTCGTTTACAGCTAGGGATCAGACATGGAAACTACTGACGTTGTCATTATCGGTGCGGGCTTTGCCGGACTTACTGCTGCCCGCGAACTTTCCCGACGCGGATTCAACACGATTATTCTGGAAGCCCGTGACCGTATCGCCGGCCGGACTCATCTTGAGGAACACCTTGGAAGGAACCTTGAACTCGGTGGAACGTGGGTGCATTGGACGCAGCCTTACGTGTGGACTGAGATGGGACGCTATGGAATTGCGGCAATCGCCGCCCCCGAATTCACCAAGGCCTATTGGAGTGTGGAGGGGCAACACCGCAGCGGGCATGCTGACGAATTAATGGATCTGCTCGATGCCCCAAACCAAGCATTGCTCGCAGATGCGCGCAAGTATTTTCCGTTGCCATGGTCGCCACTGACGAATTCGGAAGTAACGGACATCGATGGCTTGACGCTTTCCGAAGCTATTGACCGATTGGATCTGTCTGAGGATCAACGTCAACTACTTCGTTCTTTCTGGGCTCTAAATTTCAACGGTCTACTGGATCAAGCGGCTTACACCCAAGCATTGCGCTGGTGCGCGGCAGCTAGCGGATCCTGGCAGCTCATGTTTGAAACTTGCGCCACCTTCAAAATCGAGGGCGGAACCCGACGTCTCGCCGAAGCCATCTTGGAAGATTCCACAGCGCAGCTACGCCTGAAACAACCAGTGGTTTCTATTCGCCAAGACGCAGAACGCGTCCACGTTCAAACAGCTGATGGTCAGGAGATTACAGCCCGTCAGCTAATTCTGGCAGTACCGCTAGCCACTGTGAATGACATTGATATTCAGCCGCAGCTCTCTGCTGCGAAGCGAGAAGCAGCGTGCCGGAGCCATGCCGGTCGAGGCGCAAAGTTGTGGATCAAGGTGAAAGGGCGGCAAGAACGCTTTGTTGCTATGGGGGCTGAAGATGCACCGTTGAACTTTGTCCAGGCAGAGTACATCGATGAAGACTCAACAACTCTTGTATGTTTTGGGCCTCAAGCGGCTGCTGTTGACGTTACTGACCGGGCCGCGGCGCAACAAATCCTCGACTCGCTCGTGCCTGGCTTGGAAGTCTTGGAAATCGCTGGACACAACTGGGTTGATGACGAGCAATCACGTTCCACTTGGGCAATGCACTATACCGGGTTCCTCAGCGAATCTCTGGCTGAGTTGCAGCGTCCAGAAGGTCTCATCCGAATTGCTGGATCCGACATCGCTAATGGCTGGGGAGGATTCATCGACGGTGCCATTGAAAGCGGAATAGCGGTCTCGCGGTCTGTAGCTCAGCAACTAGAGGAAACTGAAAAGGCTGATCTGGGTATTTCTGTTTGATCGTCTGCTGGGCGGACCACTAGCGGTCCGCCCAGCGCATCATGGACAGAATTGGATCGTTAAAGTTCGGCTCCAACTACTATCGAACGCGCCGAAAGTACTCGTCGTGAGAGGGCGACTCGGCGCATCCAAAGCGCAATTACTTGAGTAGCCAGTTGCGAACTGGAAATTGTTCTGTGATGTCGACATTCGTTAACAACTCGAGAAGATCTTATTCTGCAGTAATTTCACGCAACGCAGCAACATGGCCAACATACGCTCGACGGCCGATCCTGGTCAGTGAAACTCGCACATGGCTGCGGCCCAGTTTCGTGAACCGTTCAATATCAACGTACCCAGTATCGCTCAGTTGCTTCAGATGCTTGCTGAGCACCGAATCCGCAACGCCTAGGTTCTGCTTGAGCTGCGCGAATTCAGCCCATTCAACTGGGGCCAAGCTTGCACAGATCCGTAACCGCAATGGAGCATGAATCAGCTCATCAAACTGAGCCTTGCTAGTTGGCTTGATCATTGCCGTCCTCGACGCGCGCCTTGTTGTAGGCCGTTTGCATCTTGGTCACTAAGAACATGCCACTGATGAAAGTGACAAGAATTTTCGCGAGAACTTCTTCCATTCGCGTAGCATCCCAGAACCTGAGGCAATTGATCAGCAGGACGCATAGAAAGAAATATCCTGCGTAAGCGCCCGTCAGGAGACTTGGACTGTTGATCAATGTGCGTGGTTTTGCACGACCCCGTTGAGCCAAAACATACCAAAGGATTATTGGAAGATAGAGCAGTGTTAGCCAATAAGCCTGTGGTGGATAGGCCTGGATCAGCGTGAAGACCACAGCGGAGACGGCGACTACGCTGGTGAGCAAACCACGCGGGTTTCCAGAGGTCTTGACCATCTGTTCTGATTCTTGCGCTACAGATTGCAGCAGTCTCGCTGCGTCATCTTGTCCCGGACGATCATTTGGCGAAACCATGGCACCCACTTTCCGTTATGGAAAGTCTTGTCTTTCCAACTTGGAAAGTCAATAGGCGGGTTTACACGTGATGGTATTTTCCGCCACCCAAGATGTCCTGTGCGCGGTACAGCTGCTCGGTCAGAATCAAGCGCACCAACTGGTGCGGGAAGACCAGCTTGGACAGCGACCAAGTGAAATCTGCGCGGGCGTGCACCGTGGGATCAACGCCGTAGGCTCCGCCGATGATGATGACAACATTGCGTGAAGAATCGATAGGGGAGCGCAGCTTGTTTGCCAGGGCGGGAGAATCGATGTTCTTGCCTCGTTCGTCGAGGAGCACCACAAAGTCGCGGTCATCGATCTTCGCCAGAATGCGTGCCGACTCTTCTGTGCGAGCAGCGTCGTTCTCGCGTGAAGAGTGATTCAGCAACTGCCAGGTGAGGTTAAAGGGCTTCTTGAGTCGCTTCTCGTAACGGGAAATTCCTTCGTCTACCCACGACTCGTGTTTCTTGCCAACTGCCAGCACCTTGATTGTCATACTTCTATTGTTCCGCATTCCTCGGTTGGATGCTTTGAATCATGCACCGATACGATGGAGGACATGAGAAATCCGAGACCCCTTCCGTCAGGCCAACGACCTAGCGGCGTGCAGGTGCTCTGGATGATCTTCGGCATCGTCGTTGCCATCTTCTACTTCACCCGACGTGTATTGGTATCACTGCATGCCGGAGGTTGGGCCACGGACCTCGACGCACCCACCTACCAATGGGTTTTGGACAACCAGTCGCCGGTCCTTTTCGCAATCTCTGATTTCTTGTACTTCTGGGGATCAACACCCGGCATGAGCATCATCATGGTGCTGATTACCGGACTGCTGAGCTGGAAAACGCGAAGTATCTGGCCCTTTATCGCAGTGGCCCTAACCGCACTCGTATCCGTCGGGCTGACCATCCTGCTCAAGGCGAGCCTGCAGGTGCACCGGCCAGAAGGAATTCCCGGCGGTCCAACGCCGCCACTGTCTTACTCATTTCCCAGCGGGCACACGCTGAATTCCGCAGCGCTCATTGGCATTTCCAGCTACCTGGCCATCATTTACGGGCTGCGCCGCTACGCCTATCTCATCTCGATCGTGGCAACACTGTTTGTTCTGGCCATGGGCGCATCACGGATCTACATCGGGCATCATTGGGTCTCAGACGTGCTGGTGGGACTGCTGATTGGAACCGCGTGGGCCGCCGTAGTGGCGATCCTCCATTACTTCTTTGTCCCTCGGCGCAAATTGCCTAGCTCAGTACGCGGATCGGTGAACCGCTAGACCAAGCGCGGATATCTTCAACCGCGTCACGGTAGAACATCGAAAACTGTTCAATGGTTACGTAGCCAATATGCGGGGTCGCAATCACGCCACGAGTGCCCAGCAAACGATCCTTGGCCGGCAATGGTTCGGTGTCGAAAACATCGAGCGCTGCCAGATAGAGCAGCTCGTTTTCAAGGGCTGCGACGAGCGCGTCGGTCTGCACAATCCGGCTCCTCGACGTATTAACCAATATGGATTCTGGCCGCATCCATGCCAACTGCTTTGCGCCAATGGCGCCGGTGCTTCGCTCCGAGAGTTTCAGATGAACGGTCACTACGTCGCTGGTGGCAAAAAGCTCCGCCTCGGATACCAATTCCACGCCGACCTCGGTAGCCCGGGCCTTGGTGAGGTTCTGGCTATAAGCAATGACCCGCATGCCGAAAGCCAGACCGACCTTCGCCACCTTGGAACCCAGATTGCCCAAGCCATAAACGCCAAGGGTTTTGCCTGACAAACCCATGCCGAAACTCGTTTGCCACGGCTCAGCTTCGGAACGCGGGTTCGCTGAGGAGAACAGTTCCACGTCCAATCGGCGGGCGGCGGCTAAGATCAACGCCCACGTATGCTCCACTGCATCGGTGGGGACGTAACCGGTGTGCGAGACTACGACGCCGTGCGCGGCCGCCGCTTCCAAGTCGATGGCTCCGTTGCGTCGGCCTGTGGTGACCAGGAGCTTGAGGTTAGGCAGTAGCTGAAACCTCGATGCCGGGAATGGTGTGCGCTCACGCATGGCCACGATGACATCAAAGTCTTTCAGCGCCGCGCAGACAGTTGCATCATCATGCCCGAGGTGCTCATTAAAAACTGTCAGCTCGGCGTCGTGCTCGGTCGCCAGGCCTTCAAAATCTGCGAGGTCAGTAGCAACGTTCTGGTAGTCATCCAAAATGGCAATGCGCATGAGTTCATCCTAGATGTTCGCTTGCCGTACCAACGCGTTTTTATGCTCCGTGAGCGACTTTAATCCTTCAGGAGACAAAATGGTGGCTGGCGCACGATGCGCCAGCCACCACTCACAGACTGAAAACTAGTCGGTGACTTCGAAGTTAAGCTTGTCAGTGAAGGAGCGACCATGAACATCGGTGGTTGTCACTTCAGCGGTGTGCGATCCGGTCTTCAGATCATTTGGCAGTTCAAGGCGCCACAGGTGGCTGGTCTTCTCAGGCAGTCCACCGCCGTAGACAAACTGCTCGGCAATAGCCACTGGGTCCGAATACTTGGCACCAGTTCGGGCAGTTTCTCCGGTGAGCGACTGCGTACGCGTTGATTTGACTGGATCTTGTCCATCAATGGATACCTCGACCTTGGAACCGGTGCTGCCCATCCAGACATTGGTAGTCAGCCAGGTGTCCTTGGCAAGATCTTCACGGCTCACCGACAGTGGATTCTTCAGAGGCGCGATGGTGCCGTATTCCTTGTCGACGTTCTCCTCGTACCAATCGCGGTAAGCAGGAGTGTTCAGGCCGACAGCCATCTGATCGCTCTCATCTGCGCCGGTGGGAGTGAACCGCTCGGTGATCTTGGTGTTCTTGATGTCCAAGGTCAAAATACCTGGAGGGGTGCCATCCTGCTGGAGGGAAGTCGGGTAACCGGTTTCGGTGACTCGTCCGCCGTACCATTGGCCGGCAACAGCCGGAACGGTCAGGTGGGTAAATGGCAGGCCGGCTTCGCCTACTTCGTCCAGCCAGCCCTTCATCAAATCGCCCTTGCGAAGGTTTTCGGACATGTGGGTGTGGCCGCCCAAGGAGACCACTTCACGGCCCTTGAGAATCTTGTAGATGTCCTTGACCTCTTTGGTGGTGTGCTCATCGTTGAAGAAGAATTCCAGCAATGGGCTGTGGCCGGCCAGGACAATGGCCTTGTTCTTCGGCACCTTGGCAATGTCTGCGCGCAGCCATTCAAGCTGCTGCTTGCCTAGCTGGTAGGTGTAGTCGCTGCGCTTCGCTGGAACCTTGGTGGGGTACTCGATGGTGCTCAGCGCGACCACGTGGGTCTTGCCGGTGTCATAGGAGTAGTACTCAGGGCCGAATTGAGCGCGGTAGGTATCAAACTCGTGCACGCCGTCCAGGGAATCAAAGTCGATGTCGTGGTTGCCTGGGAGGAAGCGAGCCGGGCCGTTGAGCATGGAAGTCAGCTCGCGGGTCTGGGCGAACAGCGACAGGTCATTGCCCACGAGGTCGCCGATGAACAGCGCGCCGCAGCCGGTGTAGTCGGTGCGTGCGGCCAGGTCGGCGAAGGCACCCTTGCGAGCGTATTCGACTTCCTTCTGGTTATAGGTCTGCACATCGGCACCTATAGCGCAGCTCTGGTTCGGCGACTGGGTGGCAGCACTTCGCGTCAGCGGGAAGTTCACGGCCTCGGGCAGTTCGCCGGTAGGCGCGATGCCGCCGTATTTCAGCTTGGGGGAGCCTTCTGGCAGGTGGATGTAGGAGAACTGGGCCACGTTGTTTTCATCCACTGGCACCTGGAAGCCGCGAGGTTGGGTGACAAAGACGGTCATGTTCTCAAAAGCGGGAAGCTCGTAGCGTCCCTGGCCGTCGGTGGTGACTACGTCGCGGCTGTTGGAAACGGTGACGTTGGGCAGGCCTGGCTCATTGGCGTCCTGCTTGGAGTTCTTGTTGCTGTCCTCGAAGACTACGCCTTCGAGGGTCTTGTCTTTTGCTGCTGTTTTTTCATCTTGTGCACGGACGACCTGGACTGATCCTCGGTAAGCGGACGAGTTCCAGTCTGCAGTCTTCTTTGCTGCTGGTTCTGGATCGGGTGCGGAATTGGCGGCGGTGAGACCGGCCGAAGCTGCCAGGACAACGAGTGCTCCTGCGGTAGCTCGTAGTGGGGTGATGTGATTGGTTTTGCCGGGTCGAGCGAAGAATTTCACGTACGTTCCTCCGGGGTGGTGACAATCTGCCGGCCCTTTGGCCGACCTTTGCCAACGCTGTCAATCTAAGGTGAATAACAGCCCCCGCTCAGGTAATGTCGAATAATCGAATCCGTTAATACTTACAAGGTGTCTTGGGCGTATTTAGCTATCAGTGATCAGAGAAAGCGGTTGCGAGCATGGAGATTGTTGACGCACTACTGCAAGGGCAGCGCGGACGGCGGCTGTTGTGGGAATTTGCCATCGCCAGCGAAGGACAGAATCTGGCAACTTCTGACGAACGTCCTCTGCTCTCCGCGATGTTCTATGCGTCGTACAGTATCGAATCGGCCCGGGGAGACGGAGTAGTGCTCTTCTGCGGGGAACAAAGCGATGTGCCCGAGGTCGGTCCTGCTGGCCTTGCCCGGCTGCTTGAGGGCAACGAACTTGTCCCGGTCACCGAAACCCTGCTTCAAGCGGCGTTGGCACGTTCGGTAGATGCCGCACGCTATTGGCAAGAACCGGACGGCCACGACACTCTGCTGGCAGCGCCCGAGCTGGTTCGTGGCCTGGAACGCGTCGCACAGCATATCTCAGCTTCTTCGGCGGCCGCACAGTGGGCGGCGGCCATGGACGAACGCGCCCAGTTCCGCATCGAATTCGAGGAGCAGGATCCAGTTGTTGTTCCTCAGCGGACTGACCGCAAAGCGATCGATACGTTGCTTCGCTGGAAAGAGCAGTTGATCATTGCGGAAGCTCGTGCTGCAGCAGAAAGGCCAGTGCCGGTGACAGCTGCACTTAGCGGAGAATGGTGGTCCGTTCCTGACCAGCTCTTGCCTAGTAGCACCGGAGTTTTTGCCAACAAAGAACCCGTTGGACTCAGTTGCGTGGAAGACGGATTCGGCTGGGAACGTGCCAGCGCCAAGATCATGAGCGTGCCGCCTGCAGCGAATGTACTGGAAATCTCCACCGCAGAAGACTGGATACACCTCTGCAGAGAACAGGGAATCGACGTCACCGCGCAAAAGCGCCACGATTGGTACCGAGTCACTGGGCGCGATGGCGCGTGGAAGATCCCCGATTGGTTGGCGGTTGCACGTCGTTACGACGGAGTGCATTTGAGCATTGCTGCGTACCTGGCGCTAGCCGGCGAATGTCTGGCAGTCGACGAGAAATTTTCCACCGTGATTGCCGGCTGGGATCCAGACCGGACTTTTTGGTTCACCGACGCGCTGCGGTTCTACGGGCCTGCGCAGGAGTGGACCTGTCTGGAGGCCAATAGCGAGGATTCAAGGTGGGTGTCCTCTGGTGAAGCATCCACTTCATGAGCCGTAATGGGCACGGAAGCCAGCCGATATCCTGGTGCAATGGGTTACATGAATAAAGCACAACCCGATGAATTGGCAGCCGCAACGGAAATGGTGTTGCAGCTGCGTTGGTCGGATCAGGATGCATTGGGGCACGTGAATAACGCCCGCATTGTCACACTGATGGAAGAGGCCCGAATCCGCTGGACTCGCGAAGATGGTAGGACCGGTCGATTCGAGTTCGGAACGGTCGTGGCTTCCATCCAGATCGACTACAAACGGCCACTGTACTACCAGCCTGAAATGGTGATCCGTATGGGGATCAGCCGGGTCGGCAATAAGTCATTCACCGTGCGGGGTATCGGCTATCAGGACGGCCAGCCGGTGTTCGACTCGACCACTGTGATGGTTCCGTTGGATGCTGACGGGGTGTCCTCACGAGTGCTTAACGATCAGGAACGCAGCTGGCTGGAATCGTCGCTGATTCCAGCCGCTGGCGTACGATCAGGAAACTGATCTGAACTTCTGGCTCCGCATCGTTGGCGAGCTGTCCGCAGAACGAGCCGCGAGGGCGGTACCTACTTTGCTGCGTATTCGTCCAGAACCTTCTTGCCGATCTTAAACGCAACGTTCGCAGCAGGCACTGAACAATAGATGGCGCACTGCAGGAAGACTTCCTTGATTTCCTCAGGCGTCATTCCGTTGCGCAGTGCGGCGTGAACATGCATTTCCAGCTCTTCCCAGTAACCGCCGGCAATCATTGCGGTCAGGGTAATGGCGCTGCGGGTAGTGCGAGTCAAGCCATCGCGAGTCCAGATGGTGCCCCACGCGTAGCGGGTGATCATTTCCTGAAACTCGTCGGTGAACTCGTTCGAATTATTAGTGGACTTGTCAACGTGCTCGTTGCCGAGTACTTCGCGGCGAACGGCCATGCCCGCATCGTAGGAGTCGCCCGGAAGGCGCTGTGAATCAGTCATGCTGAAGTTGCCTTTCTAGCTGGTGAGGAAGAAATCGGCGAGTAGTGCTGCAGTCTCTTCTGGAGCTTCGGCGGGAGCCAAATGGCCCGCGGATTCCACAATGGCAGCCTGGCCCTTGGGCGCGTGCTGTTCGATGAACTGCGCGTCGGCCGGCGGGCACACCTCATCTTGTGCGCCGTTGATTGCCAAGATCGGATCGGTCGCGGTAGACAGTTGCTCGCGCACGTCGAAACCTGCCAAGGCGCCGCAGACGTGGGCGTAGGCGAAGCGGTCTGCATCCTGCAGGCTGTGCAGCAAGCTTGCTGAAATCTCTGGCTCCTTCTCGATGAACCCGGGAGCGAACCAGCGCTGCGCGGAGCCTGCAACCATGGTGGGGGTTCCGGCCTTCGCCACGAGTTCCGCCCGCTCGGTCCAACCCTCGGGCGTGCCAATTTTGGCCGCGGAGCAGATCGAGGACAGGGCGTTGAAGAAGCCGGGATGATCCACGGCCAGCTGCAGTGCGGTGGCGCCGCCCACCGAGACTCCCGCGTAGAACAGCTTGCTGCCATCGGCAATCACACCGTTAGAACGCAGGGCCTCGACCATGGTGGTGACGCCGGTGGCGAGCTCGGCTAGCGTGAACTCTTGTCTCGAGGGCTTGCTGGCACCGTGCCCGGGCAGGTCCCACGCGATGACCTGGAAATGATCTTTGAGATATGGAACAGCCGGACCCCACAAAGGCAGGGCCGCGGTGCCCAGCGATGGGCCTGCGATGAGGGTGGGGAGTTCGCTATTGGTGTGAAGTAGCGACGGAGTTAGTTCTGGGACTGCCATAGTTCCTTCCGTGCCGAGTACTCGGCCAATACGGTTGCGGTGAAGCGATCCGCGGCACCGAGGTAGCCTTCGGGATCAAAAAGTTCGGTCAGCTCGGCATCGCTGAGGTCTTGCGCGGGGATCTGGGCACGCAGCAGTTCGCGGAGGGGGAGCTCTTCGTTCAAACTGCGGCGCACGAGGGCCTGGATGGCAGGTTTGCCACCGGCCACCAGCGGGGCCAACACGGTAGCCAAGCGCTCGGAGAGCACAGCGTCCCCGCCCAAGGCGAGGTTGCGTTGCATGGCTGGAAGATTCACGCTCAGGCCATTGGCCAGGAACGATCCATGGAATGCCGCGCCCGCGGCAAGGCGGGCCAATTCGCGCAGGGCGCTCCACTCGGCGTGCCAGCCGCCGTCGGGGCGTTCATCCACCGCGGTGCCGGCGGCGGTGAAGAGCGTTGAGAGCAAACCGGGGGAGCTGAAAGCGGCGTTGCGCAGCAACACCGAGCGCACCGGGTTCTGCTTCTGCGGCATAGCCGAGGACCCTCCCTTGCCTGCTTCGCGAGGTTCGGACAGTTCGCCGATTTCCGGACGCGAAGCGGTGAGCACATCGGCGCCGAAGGTGCCCAGTGCGGCAATGGCTGCGCCCAGGGCGGAGCCGAGTTGGAGGATAGGCATGCGGTTGGTGTGCCACGGTGCCCCCGTATCCTGCAGGCCCAAGTGCTCGGCCAACTGGGAGCTGAGCTGCCCGCTGGTGGTTGCGGCAGTGTGATTGCCGGCCAGGAATTGTTCCAGGGAGGCCAGGGTTCCTACCGCGCCACCCCACTGCAACCGCAGCTGCAGTGATGCTGTCTCCAGCTGCTTTTCGGCATCCAGAATCGCCGAAAGCCAGCTGGCCGCTTTCCAGCCGAAAGTGGTGGGCAATGCGTGCTGGGTCAGTGACCGGGCGATGCAGACCGTCTGGCGGTGTGCCTGGGACAGGGCTGCGAGTCCGTCGGCGGTACTGCATAGATCGGCCTGCACCTGGGCCAGCGTCTTGGATAGGACAAGCATCAGCGCGGTATCGATAATGTCCTGGCTGGTCGCGCCGCGGTGCAACGCCGTGCTCGCGGACGCGGGGGCACCATCGTGGGCGAGCAGCTCGCGCATCATGCCCAGCAACGGGATCAACGCGTTGGCGCCATCCGGAGTTTTCGAGGCCAACAGCGCCAGGTCGTAGCGCTGGGCGCTGGCCACCGCGTGAACGGCCTGCGCATCCTTGGAGCTGCACAAACCGGCATCGGCCTGGACCTGCACCCAAGCGGCCTCGACATCCAGCATGGCCTGCACAAAGGCGGTGTCGCTGGACAGCGAAGCAGCCGCGGTGCCAGCCCACGCTGGAGCCAATACGCCGTAGTCTGCGCCGTCCATCATGTCCCTCGATTCTTTACTGAATAAGTTTGAGCTCTCCGTCTTGAACTCTAGCCTTCGCGCGGGTAGGAAAGGAAAACTGTTTCTTCCTCGCCCTGCAAACGGATATCCAGGCGCAAGGATCCGTCCGCTTCGCGGGTCGCAATCAGTGTTTTGCGCTCTGCCTCCGTCAGCGATGCCAGCAGGGGATCGTTGGCCAGCGCGGCGGTGTCCTCTGGCAGATAGATCCGGGTGAACAGCCGGTTGAGCAAACCGCGGGCGAACACCGTGAGCATGATGAACGGCGCTTTGCCTGGCTCGGTGGCGCCAGGGTTCAAAGTGGTGAAGGTGTAGTGGCCGACGTTATCCACCGCGGTGCGTCCCCAGCCGGTGAAGGTGTAGCCATCACGAACCAGCGAGCCTTCGCGCGAAACCACATTGCCGTCTTCATCGGCCTGCCAGATTTCCAGCAACGCGTCGGGAATGACTTCGCCCTTGCCGTCATAGACCACCCCGTGCAGTCGCACGGAGTTAGGATGAGCCTGGTTGACCAGCTCGTTGTCCTTCTCATAGGGCAGCGCGTAGCCGTAGAACGGGCCGATGGTCTGACCCGGGGTGGGCGCAAGTGTCAGTTCTGGAGCCTTGGACATTAGTGCTCGCCCTCTTCCTCTTCCATCCAGGTGCGGTTAGATCCGGTCAGTACGATGTCCCAGTTGTAGCCGGTGGCCCATTCGTGGGAGGTGATCGAGTGGTCGTAGGCGGCCACCAGACGGTCGCGCGCATCCTGATCTGTGATCGATTGGTAGATCGGATCCAGCGCGAAGAGCGGATCGCCCGGGAAGTACATCTGGGTGATCATGCGCTGGGTGAAGTCCGTGCCGAAGAGCGAGAAGTGGATATGTGCCGGACGCCACGCATTGTGGTGGTTCTTCCATGGGTACGGTGCCGGCTTGATGGTGGTGAAGGAGTACTCGCCGTTGGCTCCGGTGATCGTCCGGCCCACCCCGGTGAAATTCGGGTCGATCGGGGCTGGATGCTGATCACGCTTGTGCACGTAGCGGCCGGCGGCGTTGGCCTGCCAGATTTCCACCAGCTGCCCGGCCACCGGGCGGCCGTCGCCATCAAGCACTCGGCCGGAGACCACGATGCGCTCGCCGATCGGCTCGCCATTGTGCTGGATAGTCAAATCCGATTCCAGGGCGTGGACGTCGCGCTGCCCGAAGGCCGGGGAATACAGCTCAATGGTTTCGGGATCCGCGTGGTGCAGGTTCTTGGTCGGGTGGCGCAGCAACGATGAACGGTACGGTGCGAAGTCCACGCGAGGCTGGGTCTCGGCTTTTTTGCCGGAGAGCAGCTGCTGGCGGTAGTCCTCATGGATGCTGGAGATTTCGGCGCTGATATCTTCCTGCGTGGCCGTGGTGGCTGCGGGATCCAGTGCATTGGTGTTGGCGCTCATGTCGGCTCCTTTCTGAAAATTGGCGGGGGTGCGAATTAGGCGTGGGGCCAGCCGGTGTAGGACTCGGCGAGGTATTGCTGTCCGAAGCGCGAGGAGGTGACGGTATCCAATTCACCCAGTGCTCGCTTGGCCATGAACGGGTCGCCGCCCACCGGGGTGTGCAACATGGAAGTCATCCAGTAGGAGAAGTTTTGCGCCTTCCAGACCCGCTTCAGGGCCAGATCCGAATAGCCTTCCAGCAGTTTGTCGCTGCCGGTGGAGAAGAAGGAATCCAGCGCTTCAAAGAGCACTTTGACGTCTGCGAAGGCTAGATTCAGTCCCTTGGCACCGGTGGGCGGAACCGTGTGCCCGGCATCGCCGATCAAAAACATTCGGCCGTGGGATAGTGGCTCGCGGACAAAGGAACGGAATCCCAGCACGGTCTTGTCGAAGATCGGCCCGGTCTTCAGCTGAAAGTTATCCGGCCCGTCCACGCGCTTTTGCAGTTCGGTCCAGATGCGATCATCGCTCCACGCGTTCACGTCTTCATTGGGGTCGCATTGGAAGTACATGCGCTGCACGGATTCGCTGCGCTGCGAGATCAGTGCGAAACCATGGGGCGAGTTGGCATAGATCAGTTCCGGTGCAGATTTTGGTGCCTCGGTGAGAATGCCGAACCAGGCGAAGGGGTAGGTGACCTTAAATTCTTGGCGCAGGGTTTCGGGCATCTGGCGGCGGGCGAAGGAGCGCGAGCCGTCAGCGCCTACGATCACATCGGCGTGCACTTCAAATTGTTCGCCGGTCTCGTCGGTGAAGCGGAACTTCGGGGTGGAGGTTTCCATATCGAGGATCTGTGTGACTTCGCAGCCGTAGCGCACATCTCCCTGATCGCGCTGCCGGGCGGCGGCCAGATCGACGAACACCTCGTTCTGCGCATACAGGGTGACCGTGGCGTCCACCAGATCGCGGAAGTCCAGCGGGTGGGATTCACCGTTGAAGCGCAGGTCGATGCCGGCATGCTCATCGCCATGGGTGAGGACCCGTCCATCCACCCCAGTCTCGGTGAGCATTTTGACTGCTTGAGCTTCGAGGATGCCGGCGCGATGGGTATTGCGGATCGTTTCGTGATCGCGCATCTCCACCACGATGTTCTCGATGCCTGATTTGGAAAGCAGATGAGAGAGCATCAGGCCGGCGGGACCGCCACCGATGATGCCAACCTTGGTTTTCAGGATGCGTGGCGTCTTTGCCATGGGTCCACCTGTCTGTGTGCGAATGAAACATCATCAAGTGTGCGATGAGTGTGACCTCGCAGACAGCAACGGTCTCATTGAATGAGAAATATGCCTGGTTCTGGTCGAATAATTGACCACCTAGGTAACATCGGTGGCAACTCGGAAAGGACTTATCAAAGTGCGTTACCCAACCCCGCCGGCCTTGGAATTTGTGGCATCAATCGAAGTCGAAGTCAGCGAAACCATCACCATCGGCACCACTGCGCAAGGGATGCGCAGGGTGGCGCCGATTCGTGGCGGTACGGTTTCAGGCCCCGGAATTTCCGGTCGAGTGCTGGATGCCGGCGCAGATTTCCAACGCTACCCAAGCGAAGACCTTGGGTTGTTGGAAGCGAACTACGTGTTGGAGCTGCATGACGGGCATCGAATTCTGGTGGAAAACCGTGCGATGCGCGTAGCTACTGCCCAGGACCTAGCCAGCATGATGGCCGGCGAGCACGTGGATCCACGCCGAGTGTATTTCCGCTGCGTCCCGTCACTGTCCGCCGACGAATCTGGGCCATATGCCTGGATGAATCGGATGCTCTTTCTGGGCACCGGAGAACGCCGGCCAGAAGGTGTGCGCATCGACGTATTCCGCGTGAAATAGCGTGCCGAACTATCGTTAAGACCTAGCGCCCAGCGCGCGGGAAATGCCGCGCGCTGCGGTGCGCAAGGCTAGTGCCACCGACTGCAAAGTATCGGACTCACGCGGAACCACCACTGAAAGCACAGCAATTTGGTAACCCGACTCATCAAGGATGGGGGCTGCCGCTCCCGTGGTTTCCGGATCGATGAATCCATCAAAGGAAGCAAAACCGTTGCGTCGTATCTCCGCCATTTCGGCCCGAAAATTCGGATGGGTGGCGGCCATCAACTCCCTGTGCCGTTCTAAGAAACCGTGAATGACCTCTGGGCGTGAAAACGCCAGCAAGGCCATGCCCATGGACGTGCGATGCACCGGCATGCGGCCCGCGACATTGGCCTGGTTGACGACCGAACCTGGGCGCGAAAGCCGCTCGATAATCAGCACTTCATCCTGGTGCAGGACCGATAACTGGGTGTTCTGCCCGATGAGCTGATTGATATCTTCCATGAACGGCATCGCGGCGGTGCGTAAATCCTGCGTGGTCGCGCTTCTGTTGGCGAGCTCCCAAAGTCGCAGGCCCAGCCGAACGTTTCCCGAGTTATCCCGAGCCAGCAAGTCATGGCTGACCAGCTCATCAAGCAACCGGTACATCGTTGCTTTCGGGATGTCGGCGCGATGGGCCAGACTACTGACGCTTAATGAAGGATTATTCGCGTCAAAGGAATCAAGGATCCGCACCAGGCGGTCCAGCATTGAATCCCCGCTAGGAGAATTGGCCATGGAACAACTCTAACCACGCTGTGGCTTCGGGATCTGGGCAATAACCAGAACCGCCAGCAGCGCCGCACCACCGTAGAGGAAGAATGCGCCCGGGTAGGCGGTACCGGAGGCGACCATCAAACCGGTGATGTATGGGCCGATGATGGCGCCAAAGCGGCCGATGCCCGAGGCCAGACCGATGCCGGTAGCCACCAAATTGCGTGGGTAAACGTGCCCGGCGAAGGCGTACATCAGGCACTGGGCGGAGAAGACGAATACGCCGGTGACAAAGAGGACTGCGGTCAGAAGCGCCTGGCTTCCAAAAGGTATCGCCAGCACCAGAAGCAGTACTGCAGCAGCGGCGAACCAGATGAGCGAGACGAGTTTGATCCCCTTGGAATCGGCAGCATAGGCGCTAATGAATAGGCCTGCGATTGCGCCTAGATTCAGCACAAAGAGCATGGTTAGCGAGTCGGCGACCGGGTAGCCAGCGGCGCCCATGATTTTGGGCAGCCAGGCGTTCAGTCCGTAAACCAGGACCAGACCCATAAATGCGGCAATCCATAAACCGATCGAGGTGCGTAGATATTGCGGCTTGAGTACATCGGAGATCGAGGTGCGTTCACTGCTTGAAACAACTTCGCTTTCGGGAAGCTTGAACCAGAGCAAAGCCAGTAAGGCCAGGCCCAGCCCGCCACCTAGGAAGTACAGCACGGACCAGTGCACCCCGGCGGCCTTGCCAGCCAACGAGGCCAACACCGCGCCGAGGTGGTAGCCGACCATCGGCAGGTTATTGGCCAGTGCACGCCGCCCCACTGGAGCGTTCTCCTGCATTAAGGCCAGGGCTACCGGCATGCAACCACCAAGGCCAAGACCGGCGATAAACCGGAACAGCCCCATCAAGAAAGCGCTGGGCAGGAACGGGAAGAGCAGGGTGAACACCGAAAAGACGAGCACGGCAATCAGCAACGGTCGGCGCCGTCCAAAGCGGTCGGCCAACCGCCCCATGGTTGCCGCGCCAACTCCGACGCCGATCAGCGAAAAGGTATTAACCCAGTTCATTTCGCTGACGCTGAATCCGCCAACGCCTGGATCGGTCAGCACCGGGATGGTGGCGCCCAGGGCGACAATGTCGTATCCCTCAAAGACCACGATGAAGAAGCATAAGGCGGCGATCCAGCCGCCGAGCTTACGTTGTTGAGTTTCAGCTGTTGCCGAAGACATGAGTCGCCCCTTTGAGATCATGCAAATGTGATGCGTGACTCATTGCACGCAGTGGTGATCCTAGCACTAATTTCGCAATGCGCACCAGTGTTCGTTGAGTGAACTTTTTGAGAATCTCTTGATTGAGTTTGCAGCGACTGATAAAGTTCATATCACGAACTTAAGTTCACATCGTGAACATCCTTCAGCAACGGAGCAGTGAGACTATGCAGCAGGCGTACCTGTACGACGCAATTCGCACCCCCTTCGGCAAGATCGGCGGAGCATTATCGAGTCACCGGCCCGATGACCTCGCCGCGCACGTGGTGCGTGAACTGGTAGCCCGTTCGCCCAAGCTTGATGTGAACAGGATCGACGAATCCATCTTCGGTAACGCCAATGGCGCCGGCGAGGAAAATCGCAATGTCGCCCGCATGGCCACCTTGCTGGCCGGGCTTCCCACTTCGCTGCCCGGCACCACCATGAACCGCCTCTGCGGCTCCTCGCTGGATGCCTCGATCGCAGCTTCCCGCCAGGTCGCCACCGGCGATGCCGACCTGATTCTGGTCGGCGGCGTGGAATCGATGAGCCGCGCCCCATGGGTGCTGCCAAAAACCGAACGCCCCTTCCCGGTGAGCAACCTGGAACTGGCCAACACCACGCTGGGCTGGCGCCTGGTCAACCCCGCCATGCCGGGCGAGTGGACCGTCTCGCTGGGCGAGGCCACCGAGCAGCTGCGCGAAAAACACAACATCTCCCGCGAAGACCAGGACGAATTCTCCGCCCTCTCGCACCAGCAGGCAGCCGCCGCGTGGGATGCCGGCAAGTATGACAACCTGGTGGTGCCGGTGCCACCGGCCACCAAGCGCGGTAGTGAGGTCACTCGCGACGAGTCCATCCGCGCCGACTCCACCGCGCAGGCCCTGTCGCAGCTTCGCACCGTCTTCCGCACCGGAGAGAGCGCCACCGTCACCGCAGGCAATGCCTCGCCAATGAATGACGGCGCCTCGGCGGCCTTCATCGGTTCGGAAAGGGGCGGCGAGCTGCTAGGGCAGGAACCTATCGCGCGCATCGTCTCCAATGGCGCCTTTGCCCTGGAGCCGCAGTTCTTCGGTTTCGCCCCGGTCGAGGCCGCCAATAAGGCCCTGGCCAAGGCTGGCCTGAAGTGGTCGGATATCGCCGCGGTTGAACTGAACGAAGCCTTCGCGGCCCAGTCACTGGCCTGCATCCGCGCCTGGGATATTGACCCAACAATCCTCAACGCTTGGGGTGGAGCGATCGCCATCGGCCACCCGCTGGGAGCTTCCGGCCTTCGCATTCTGGGAACCCTAGCCCGCCACCTAGAAGAAACCGGCGAGCGCTACGGGCTGGCTGCCATCTGCATCGGCGTGGGCCAGGGCCTTGCCGTGGTCATCGAAAACGTCAACGCTACCAAGTAGCTTCGAAAGGACTTCATCATGGCACCACGTATTGCCAGCTCAGTGGCCGATGCTGTCGCAGAAATCAGTGACGGCTCGACCATCCTGATCGGCGGCTTCGGCAATGCCGGCCAGCCCATGGAGCTCATTGACGCGCTCATGGATTGCGGCGCCACCGACCTGACCGTGGTCAATAACAACGCCGGTCAAGCCGATGCGGGTCTGGCGCTGCTGATCAAGGAACGCCGGGTCAAGAAGATCATCTGTTCCTTCCCGCGCCAGTCCGACTCATGGCACTTCGATGAGGCCTACCGCGCCGGCGAGATCGAGCTAGAACTAGTTCCGCAGGGCAACCTGGCTGAGCGCATCCGCGCTGCCGGGGCCGGCATCGGCGGGTTCTTCACCCCTACCGGGTATGGAACCCTACTGGCTGAAGGCAAGGAAACCCGTGTGATTGACGGCAAGGGTTACGTTTTGGAAACGCCGATCCACGCCGACTTCGCTTTGATCAAGGCGCTGAAGGCCGACACCTTTGGCAACCTGGTGTACCGCAAGACCGCGCGGAACTTTGGCCCGATCATGGCCACCGCCGCCAAGGCAGCCATCGTGCAGGTGGATGAAGTGGTCGAGGTCGGAAGCATCGATCCGGAACATGTGATCACCCCGGGGATCTATGTGGACACCGTGGTAGCTCTTGGAGGAGAAAAATAATGACTGAAACGCGCACCACCGAAGACAAATTGACCCGCGATGAAATGGCGCAATTGGTAGCCCGCGATATTCCCGCCGGAGCCTTCGTGAACCTAGGCATCGGCCAGCCGACCAACGTCTCCAACTTCCTCACCGCGCAGCAGGGAGTCACCCTACACACCGAAAACGGCATGCTCGGCATGGGACCGGTGGCTAGGGGCGAGGACATCGATGAGGACCTGATCAACGCCGGCAAGATCCCGGTGACCGAACTGCCAGGAGCCGCCTACTTCCACCATGCCGATTCCTTCGCGATGATGCGCGGCGGCCACCTGGATGTCTGTGTGCTCGGCGCCTTCCAGATTTCCGAAGATGGCGATTTGGCCAACTGGCACACCGGAGCCGAGGGTGCGATTCCGGCCGTCGGCGGCGCCATGGATTTGGCCATCGGGGCCAAGGCGACCTGGGTGATGATGAGTCTGTTCACCAAGACCGGCGAATCGAAACTGGTAAAAACCCTGAGTTATCCGGTCACCGGGCTGGGCTGCGTTTCGCGGATTTACACCGAGGTGGCCGTCTTTGAGCTGCGCGATTCCAAGGTTTTTGTCCGCTCGGTGCACGGCATCAGCTTTGATGAATTGCAGGCGAAGGTCCCGGTAGAACTGACCTGGGCCTAGAGACACAGTAGATTAGTGGGGAGTCCCCTCTAATCAGTGTGTGCAAGGAGTATGGTGAGCGAGCAGGCAACACCTTCAACATCGGTCCAGTCCCTGGCCCGCGGATTGGCAGTGATCAGCTGCTTTGACGCGGAGCATGCTTCGATGACCCTGTCCGAGGTTGCCGCGCGCACCGAACTCTCGCGCGCCACCGCCCGCCGATTCCTACTGACCTTGCAGGAGCTGGGCTACGTGCGCTCGGACGGGAAGCACTTTGAATTGACGTCCAAGGTGCTGCAGTTGGGCTACTCCTATCTCTCCAGCGCCACCTTGCCCCAGCTGATCGAGCCGGTGCTGGAGGACTTGTCGGCCAAGGTGCATGAGTCCGCCTCCGCGTCGGTGCTTGATGGCTCTGAGATTGTGTATATCGCTCGGGTTCATACCCGATCGATTATGCGCGTTGGCATCTCGGTGGGCACCCGATTCCCAGCGGCCAATACCTCGATGGGCCGAGTGCTATTGGCCTTCGGCTCAGAAGAACTTCGCGAGAAAATTCTCGCCGAAGGTTTTGCCTCGCGCACCGGGCTGGGTATCAAGACGGCAGCAGCCCTGCGCGAGGAACTGGAACAGATCCGCACGCAGGGCTACGCAGTGGTTGATCAAGAGCTAGAAATTGGGCTGCGCTCGGTGGCGGTTCCGATCTACAACGCCGACGGTACGGTGGCTGCCGCCATGAACGTGTCGATGAGTGTACATCCGGCCAGCGAGCAATCAGCTAACGAAGCGGCACAAGCCATCCTGCCCGCGCTGCATCAGGCCGCCACGCAGGTGCGCGAAGCCTTGGCTTCTAGTCGCTAATTAGATCGTGCACGATGGGCGGTAGGCCCGGTCCGCCGGCCCTTCGGTGCTCAGTGCGTTGAGTACTAGCCGGTGCATTACCGGGTCGTGGTTGATCCCGACATGTCCAGATAGATCCAGTGGACATTTATCTTGGATCAGGATGTTGGTGACATGCTCCGGGGGGCCGTCGAGGAACTGGGAGCGGTACGGGGTGACAACTTCGTCGTACTTCGTAGCAATGACGGTATAATCAGGTCCTTTGACCGTATCGCCGATCGAGTTCAACTCGGTGAGGAATTCGCTGCCGGCTACCTGATCCATACACGCGTCGCAAGCAACAGCGCCGACAACGTTGATCAGTGTCATTCCTGTGCTGGAAGGGACAATGACACCTTGGGTGCCGTGGCTCGAAGGGGAGATGGCAACAAAGTCATTCACGTACTTCGCCCCACCCAGATGTCCCATATACCAGCGAGGCATCATCCCTCCTTGGCTGTGCCCGACCATATCGACCTTGGAAGCACCGCTCGCTGCGCGTACCTTGTCGACAAAGTCGCCCAGCTGTGCCGCTGATTTCCTGATATCGCCGGTGCCCGGAAGGCCACTTTCAAGGCCGTAGTTCAGGGCGTAAACGCAGTAGCCTTGGGCCTTGAGCGTTGGTGAAAGGGTTAGCCAATTATCGGCCATGGTTTCAAAAGTTCCGTGGACCAGGACTACCGGACGCGGATGCTTCGCGCTGGGCTCGCAATTCCAGTCATTCGCGCCCAAGGGGCTGATGTTTAGCGAAGCGGTGCTGGTGCTCTGGGCTTGAGCGGAATTTCCGGAAATTGGTGAGATCACGGGTGCGCCAAACGTAGCTGCAGCCAGGCATAGCGCGGCTAGTCCGGAGAAAATGCGTCGTTGCATGATGTCCTTCGGTGGAAGTGATGATGGACTACCCATCGTTACCGGTGAGTAGTTAGTGATCATGATCACAGTTGTTGTGGATTCTGTCTACAACTCCGGGGGGTCGGGGTAATGAGCGGGGGAGAATTTACTTGTAGCTTCAACTAAATGAGTTATGCTGAGTTAGAAAGATTTCCCAACGATCACACAGGGGTGCGCCTAAGCATGGCTCGGCAACTTGACGATGTGCGCAGTGCGCAATGGAGTAGTAATCCTGAATCCGGGGCGATCGTGCTCTTCTTGCACGGCTTTGGATCTAACGAGCATGACCTGAGTACCTTGGCTGAACCGCTGGACCTAGGACTGCCTTGGGCCTCACTCCGCGCGCCGTTAGAACTGGGGCATGGAGGTGCAGCATGGTTCCAAATCACCACTCCCGGTGCGCCTGATGCGGCGCCCGTGGAACTGGCAACCGACATGATTTGGGGCTGGGTAGAGGCGAACCTTGACCCTGACATCAAGATCATTCCCATCGGCTTCTCGCAGGGCGGACTGATGGCCAGTCAACTACTACGTACCCGTCCCGAGCGTGTGGTTGCAACGACGATTCTCGGCGGATTTGTGCTCGGCGCCGACCAGCCGGGTGACGAGATTCTTGCTGAGCAGCGTCCGGGTGTCTTTTGGGGCCGAGGCCAGCAGGACCAAGTTATTGCTCCGGTGGCCATTGATCGGACAACTCAGTTCTTGCCACAACATTCCACCTTGACCGAGCGCACTTATCCAGGCTTGGCGCACGGAATCAACGCAGATGAACTCTTGGATGTTCGCTCGCATGTGACGAGCCAATTGACTATCGGCAAATAAAAACGTCGCCAGTAGCTCACCGTGCGGTGAATGACTGGCGACGAGTATCGGTAGGAAGCGGACTACGCTGCCACGGTCCGTTCTACTTCTTCAATTTTTGCGTTTTCGTTGGCCAGGCGAGTGTTATGGGCGCTCCATGCGTGAGTCGCGCACATCAGCGCCATACCGGGGATTAGCCACAGGATCAGTCGCAGAATATCCATGCCGATTCCCTGTTCAGGGAAGTACACCAAAGTTTGTACCGCGTGCAACCATCCGGCACCATTCCAGAAGGTATTCAGTGCTCCGAAGAATCCAGGCTGCATGGCTGGCTGGAAAATGCCGCCGGAGCTAGTGAAGTTCAGCGCCACAAAGCACATGGTCAAAATCGGAGTGGTCCAATGGCGCAGCAATGGGTGTAGGCCCATGCCCAGCATGATGATTGAGACTGCGTACACCCACGAGATCAGCCAAATGTTGGCGAAATGGTTTTCGATTACCTGGTAAATCGGACCAGCGACGACCACCGCAATGGTTGCAATTACCGCTGCTGCAACAGCTGCCATGGCAAAGCGAACGGGCAGCCTAACCTTTCCCATGAAGCCGGCCAGTGGGACCGCGCTGGCATAACCACCGATGCTCAAGGCGACCAGTAAGAAGAACAGACCCTGCCCGCTGGTGTCATTGTCACCCGTTGGAACCACGTCGTTGACTTGGAACGGCTGACCCTGTTTAAAGGCAACGTTCATGAAAACTTTTTGGGCTACGTTGTCTGAGGTCTCCGACGCTGCACTTGAAACGTAGAGGGTGGCTGAATCTTTGGTGGATTCGTAGGCTGCCACGATTTCGCGATTCTCTACCAATGCCTTGGCGGATTCCTCGTTGTCGACAGTGCGCACGTTCAGTGCCCCGTCCGATTCATCCTGCAGTGTCTGGGCAAAGACCTTGGTAGCCGCTGAGTCTCCAACTACTGCCACCTGCACGTTGTGCGGTGTTGGCTGATGGAAAGCGCCGAGGTAGAACAAGCCCATGATCGCGCACAAAAAGAACGGGATCAGCATAGTTCGCGCCAGCTTGCCCCAACCCTTCGGAGCGGGCTTGGCCGCAGCAGTTTTTTGCGGTGCGGAATTGGAATGTTTGGCGGCTGGGGTGCTAGGTGCGGTGGTATCGGTGGCAGTCATGATGTTTTAAGAATACCGCTTGTGTTGCATAATGCAACAAATTGTCTTGAGTTGTGGGCCACGTACTAGACTCGGTGCTATGAGCGGGGAACGACGAGAGATAGATATCGAATCGGTCTATCACCACATGCAAATGATCACGCGACGCGCCAACTCGCGCGCACGACAATTGGCTGAGCCTCTGAGTATGGTGGAGCATTCACTGCTGCGATTCATCGCCGATACCCCCGGCACACGCGCTACCGACATCGCCGAAGCCTTCGCGTTGAACCGCTCAACTGTCTCTCGGCAAGTGGGGACGTTGCTGGACTTGGGCTATGCGGTCTACGACGATTCCGAAGCGGGACGAGGGCGCGTTCTAGAACTAACCAAACTTGGTCAGGAACGCCTTGATGCATCGGCTGCTGTACACCGCGCTGCGGTGACCGAACGCTTGGAAGGCTGGAGCGAAGAGCAAATTAGCGACTTCGTTTTGGCACTGAAACGCTACAACGAGGCCGACAACGATCTGTAACTAATAGCTCGAACAAAAGGAATTGCGTCATCCATAACACGTAGCAGGAGATCGCGGATTAGTTCGGGGTACAGAAATAGCAATTATTCATCAGCGTTGACTTGCTGAATTCGAAGGCGTTAATCTGGTTGTGCGTATTTTCGATGTGAGGAGCAGGATCTTGAAGACTAAGTCACGGATTGTTTCTGTACTTGCTACGGTGGGGCTAAGTGCAGGGATTTTACTATCAGCGTCCCCGGCACAGGCATACGACCACTACTGGGTGAGCAGTTTTGATACCAAAGCGCAATGCCAGGCGACTACGCTAACCAGAATTGCGGGACTGAGCGTGCAAAAGAAAAAGATCGTGAGCTCGACAATCTGCAAGTATTACAAAGGCGAGTACAAGCCGTACTTTTCAATGATTCGGTACCGCTAGATCGAGTTTTGCGACAAGTAGATTTGTAGGTTTATGGCGGGCGGAGCCAGCGGTGCCTTCATGATGGATTGATTGAATCCATGTCCGAAACCTAAGCCACCTTCGCGAACCGCGGCCCGCTATAACCACCGCGCTCGACGTGCTCGGTAAACATCTCCAGCGGTCGGGCCCAGAAGCTGTAGTCATCATAGAGCTTGCGGTAGAAGACCAAGGGCTCTTCGGTTTCGCTGTGTTTGCCCACGGCCAGCACTTCATAACGCTGCCCTTTGAAGTGTTGGTAGATTCCGGGTTCGACGCTCATGCTTCAGACTTCCTGATCAAAGTAATTCGTGTGGTTTAGCGTGGTCCGTGGCCGGAGCCACCGCTTCGCTGCGTAAGTAGATGCTCCAAAACAGTATCCAATACGGCCAGCCCGTCCTTAACCCCGCCGGTTGAACCGGGCAGGGTGATCACAAAAGTCTCACCGGCAAAGCCAGCCACCCCGCGGGTGATGATCGACAGTGCAGTGGACGCCTCGCCACGACGGCGAATGGCCTCGATGATTCCAGGAAGCTGCACATCCAAGAGTGGCTCCACCATTTCGGGGGACTGGTCATCAGGAGAGACCCCGGTGCCACCGGTCACGATCACCACCGAGGCGCCGGAGGTGAGTTCTTCTTGAACGGCGTCACGTACCGGCTGTCCATCGGCCACGACCGCAGGCTCAACTACCTGGAACTCGCGCTCACGCAACCACCGGCTGATCAGTGGGCCAGTTTTATCTTCAGCAGTTCCGGCGGCAGCGCTGGTCGAAGCGACCACTACGCCGGCTGTCCGATTAGTCTTCACGAACCCAGTCGCCACTCTTGCCGCCAGACTTCGCCAAAACCTTTACCGAGCGCACCTCGGCGTGCTTGTCCACGGCTTTGACCATGTCATACAGGGTCAACGCAGCTACGCTGGCTGCGGTCAACGCCTCCATCTCCACCCCGGTGACACCCTTAGTCGTCACCTGTGCGATGACCCGTACTGCAGAATCTTGTGCCTCGAAGTCGATGGAGACTTTTGAGATCGGCAACGGGTGGCACAACGGAACCAGTTCCCAGGTGCGCTTGGCTGCCATGATGCCGGCAACTCGGGCGGTGCCCAGCGCTTCACCCTTGGGCAAGTTGCCGGTCATCAGCATCGGAACCACATCTTCGCGGGTGGCAAAGATGGCTTCGGCGGTAGCAACACGCTTGGTTACTGCCTTATCGCTGACATCGACCATATGGGCGCTGCCATCTTCACGCAGGTGAGTAAGTTTTTCAGACATTCATGCTCCAAGTTTCAATTTGCGTACCGGCGCTCAGTTCACTGAGGCCCACCGGGATATGTACCAGCGCATCGGCGCAGGCCAGGTCATGAACCAAGTGGGATCCGGGATCCAGGATTTCCACTTGTCCCTCACGGATCACCGCCCGGCGAACCTGATGCTTGTGCTTAGGCGAGGTGATATCGGCTGCCAGCGGATAGTGCTGGGCGACGGGCTCTGGCAGGGCGTTGAGCTTGCGCAGCAGCGGCGCCAGGAATAGTTCGGCAGAGAGCAGCGCACTGACCGGGTTACCCGGGAAGCAGAGCACCGCGGCGTGGGGCAGCTTGGCAAAACCTTGGGGGCCGCCAGGCTGGAGAGCCACATGGTGGAAGGAACCGCCTACGGGGGCGAGCGCTTGGCGGACTACCTCGTAGGCTCCGGCGCTGATACCGCCCACGGTCAGAATCAGATCAACCTGCTCCTGCAACGCATCAATAGCCAGGGCGAAGCGCTGAGGATCATCGGGTAGTTGCAGGGTCCGCACCTGCACCTGATAACGGCGCAACCACGCAGAAAGCATGGGGGAGTTCGAATCCGGGATCTGGCCTTGGGAGAGCCCGCCATCGCTGAGCTCATCGCCGGTAGTGCATACCGCGACCTTCAGTGCGCGGCGTACTGGAACATCCCGCACTCCGCTGGAAATCAATGCAGCGATCATGGTTGGGGTCAGTCTGGTTCCGGCCTTGGCCACCAATGCTCCGGCTTCAAGATCAACGCCGGCAAGACGGATAAAGCGACCAGGTTCGCTGGGCGCGGTGAATTGCGCGTGCCCGGTCGGGGTGCCTTGGTGCGCTCGGACTAATTCCGGGAAGCGGCCCGCTACAGACTCTTCTACCGGGATCACAGTATCGGCACCATCTGGGATCATCGCACCGGTCATCACCGGGCTGACAGTACCGGCAGCTAGGGTGATCTGCGGATCGCCAGCAGCGGCAGTGACCCCGAGGGGTAATGCGACAGGGGATCCAGGCGCCGCGTGAGTCAGGTCCGAGCTGCGCGCCGCATAACCATCCATCTGCGAATTGGTGAAGGCAGGGATTGGCAACCGGGCATACACATCTTCGCTGAGGACTCGATCGCAGGCTTCAGGGCTGAGCACCGAAAGCACGTCAGTATCTAGCGAAGCGAAGACAGGAGCTAGCAGCGCCTCAAGTTCGGCGCGATGGTTTTCCAGGGTGCAGGTCATCGGTTATCCGCCAGCAAATGGCGGCAGCACGTCCACCGTAAGATCTTCGGCTGAGGCCAGCTCGCCGGCATCGCGGCGCACCACGCCGTTGATCAGGAAACTGCCGGCACGCAAAACCTGTGCCATTTCCGGCCCGTAGGAATCGATCAGTTCACTACGCAGGGCCGCAAGCGTTGGCGGGCGTTCCCAGCTCTCTTGCTCGCAGCCCGCTGCCGCCGCCGCAGCGGCGAAGTAGCGTATCGTAATCTTCGACATGACTTCATGCTATCGCGCCACAGCGATAAGGAGCACGATGAAAAGCGAACGCGACGTTCCCGCGCTTGTAGCCCCCGGGCCAGCACTCAGCGCCGATCAGGCTGCACGAGCCGCGCGCCAACTGAGCCTGCCAGGATTTGATGAGACCGCGCAGCGCAGGCTCGCCGCCGCCCGTGTACTGGTCGTTGGTGCCGGGGGACTGGGCAGCGCCAGCGTCCCTTATCTAGTGGGAGCCGGGGTAGGCACCATCGGCATCGTTGATGACGACGTAGTGGAGCTATCCAACCTGCACCGCCAGGTCACCCACACCACCGCGAATATTGGTCTTGCCAAGACCACTTCCCTGGCCCAAGCCGCCACGGCGCTGGACCCCAATGTGCATATCATCGAGCACAACCTGCGCCTGGATTCATCCAACGCGCTTCAGATCTTTGCGAATTATGACTTGGTCATCGACGGCAGTGACAACTTCCCGACCCGGTACCTCTCCAATGACGCAGCCCAGCTCACGGGCATACCGCTGATCTGGGGATCCATCCTGCAACACCACGGACAAGTGTCCGTGGCCTGGCATGAGCATGGGCCTGGCTACCGCGATCTCTTCCCTGTACCACCGGCCCCGGGAACCGTGCCCGACTGCGCCGCCGGGGGAGTACTGCCTGGACTATGCGGAACCATCGGCTCGCTGTTGGCCACAGAAGCCCTGAAGCTCATCGCTGGAATCGGCACCCCGCTGGTGGGCAAGGTGCTGATCTACGATGCACTGGCCGCCAGCACCCGGACCCTCGAATTCGCCCGGGACCCGGAAGGCGCCGAGGTCACGGAGCTGATCGACTACGTGCTCTTCTGCTCCGGAGCACTGCCCGAAGCCCAAGGCATCGACGCGACGGCGCTCGCCGAATTGCTGGCCGGAACCGACGCTCCAGTCTTGCTGGACGTGCGCAATGATGATGAACGCGCGCAGCAGCACATTGCCGGTTCCTTGCATCTACCGCTGCCAGATCTGGAAGCGGCCATCGAATCCGGCGCAGATGTGGACCAGATTCCCCAACAAGTGACGGTCTACTGTGCTCGTGGTCCGCGTTCGCAACGCGCAGCATCCTTGCTTGCCTCTCGGGGCATCACAACCAATTATCTTGAAGGCGGGCTTCCCGCGCTGGCCGAGGTGGCCCCGCAGCTGCTGGCTGAACCCGCACACACCGAAGGAGCCCGCTCATGAGCTACGCGCTGATCACCGAAGAACCCATCGACGAGGCCGCGGTCCGCGATGCCGTGCAGTCCGATACCGCCGGCGCCGTGGTGCTCTTCCACGGAATCATCCGCAACCACGACGGTGGCCAGTCGGTGAACTCCTTGGACTACTCACACCATCCGCAAGCACAGGATTTCCTTGAGAAGATCATCGCTGAGGAAGAAGAACGCACGGGCCTGAAGCTTTCCGCCGTGCATCGCGTGGGTCCGCTGAAGATCGGCGATGCTGCTTTGGTGGCCGCCTCGGCCGCCGCACACCGCAAGGAAGCTTTCGACGCGATCGAAAACCTCGTCGAGCGGATCAAGGCTGAGGTTCCCATCTGGAAGAAGCAGCACTTCACTTCTGGCAGCTCCGAATGGGTCGGACTGTAGACCAAATACTGTCTAGCTCATGCCACGAATTGAAAACGCGAATAGGTCTGACTACAGGGAAGTGGTGCCGGGAGAAGTTCCGCGCGACGAGTTCTTGCTGTCCAGGCTTCGCCAGCAATGTCTTCCGCTTCCGGACGTAGAGACCTCGACCGTGTCGATGCAAAGTGCGCTGGGATACAAGGTACAGAAGTATCTTTCTGGATCAGAACTACGCAATCTGACGCTTGATTACTTACTTTCGCATTATGCTGTTGAGGTCGACAGGGACGAATTCAACTCAGCGATTTCGAGTGTCACCAGTGCAGTTCTCACTCTCCGCGATGCGCCGGCAACTGAACAAACAGTGGACGAAGTGCTGCTGGCAATCCATGCCTATTTTTGGTTAGAAAATATAACCGCTGAAGCACTGCTGGAAGGTTTTGAATGCTAATTCCGATTCGCAATGTTTTCGGAACTCTCACAGCGTTGGTTCTGTTGGTGCTGAATTTTTGCTTCGTCATCTTCTACAAGTTGTGGCAAGGCATTGACAGTGAAACGATTAATGGCATGGAAACCAGTGCGCTGGTGGATCCCTCACTATTGCTCCCACACTCAAACCTCATGTGGTTGGTGGCGCATGGGACACTGATTTCTATCATCGCCTTGGATGTTTTGGCGATCGTGTTTGCTGCTAAGGCGATACCCTCCCGCCGCCATGTCGAGGCCGCTCGCGCGAAGTCCGGTAGTCTTTCGGCATGACGCTTCAATCTGACACCATCGCGATTATCCGGCAATCCTGGGCATCGATCCTGGGCGTATCGGCAGAAGCCTTGGCGCGGGGAGAGGGACGCATTTATCGCGAAAAGAACGACAGCGCCGTGCTCATGTTCGTTTCTCTGTTCGGAACCGGGATCTTGTTGGGCCCATCTTGGGCGATTGAGGCTGGCCGAAACCTTCCTGATACGGACCTGGTCAGTCACGCCAAACTGTTGGAGCTCAGTACTCCCTATGGCGGGCGGCCTCTCGGGGAAGCGAAACTGTACTACAGCGATTCAGCGCCAACACTGACAACGCCGAAAGCAAAGGTCAGCCGTGCGCGAGCGCATGCCGTTGCGCTCGAAGCAGCCTGCCCACCCGAAGACACCGCAGAAGTCGGCCTGAGCGCGATGGAAAATACCTTTACCTTGCTCAGCGATTCTGAGAAGGAACCGGTGCCTTTGGCTGGTGCTGGCTACGATGTGTGGGAAGAAGCCGTGGCCCATCTCGGAGCGCTCGTGTCACCCGCCAGTCGCCGGACCGGACTCGGATCCCAAGCCGTCGCAATTGCCCAAAAGCATGCACTAGACGCCGGTTTGATTTCTCAATGGCGTGTGCACGTCGACAACATCGCGTCCATCAGAACCGCGCTGCGCGCTGGGTTTGAGTATGCAGGAACCCAAACCACTGTAATTCTCAAGAATTAGCGCGCAGCGCACATAGTCAGCTGGCGGTGCGCTTGAACGCGATGGCCGCCAGAGCCGCCGCCTGATCACCGAGGATCTGGTCATCAAAGATGACGCGTGGGGAGTGATTCCATTCGATCTCCTCGGCCTTCATTTCAGGCGGGGAGGTGAGCAGTCCGATGAAGGTTCCCGGAACCTCGTCGAGTACAAATGCGAAGTCCTCGGAGCCCATCATCGGCGACGGCATGACTGCCACGCGCTGTTCGCCGTAGACTTCGCGCATCGTTTCCAGTGCCGCTTCGGTCTCAGCCGGATCGTTCACGGTCACCGGATACAGCGTTTCAAAACTAATATCTGCGGTGAGTTCGTGGGCCGCTGCCACACCGTTGATGACTCGTGGCAGCCCCTCTTCAAGGACAGCCAGCGATTCGTGGGACATGGTGCGGATGGTGGCGGTCAGCTCGACGCTTTCCGGAATGACGTTGATCGCGCCGTCTCCGGTGGACAGCCGGGTAATCGAAAGAACCACCGGGTCAAAGGCGTTAAAGCGTCGGGTCACGAAGCTCTGCAACGCCAGCACGAGTTCTGCCGCCGCGGGAACTGGATCCAAGGTCTGGTGTGGTTGCGAGCCATGCCCGCCGCGTCCCTGCAGTTTCACTGTCAGCTGGTTGGAACCAGCGGCGACAGGGCCGCCGCGAGTGGCGAAGAGTCCTCGCGGACCGGGGCCCACATGGATCGCGTACGCGGCAACCGGAGGTTCGCCGGCTGCGGTGAGCAGCCCCTCTTCGAGCATGATCTTTGCGCCGCCGTGTCCTTCTTCACCTGGCTGGAACATGAAGATGACCGAGCCATGAAGTTCATTCTGCCGAGCCGACAGCAACTTTGCCGCGCCAACCAGACCGGCGGTATGCAGATCGTGCCCGCAGGCGTGCATGTTGCCGTTGGCAGAAGCGAAGTCCAGATCGGTTTCTTCGACGATGGGCAAGGCATCCATATCGCCGCGAAGCAGGACAGTCGGGCCGGATAGCGCTCCACGGAGCACTGCGGTGACCGAGCTGGTTCGGGTGCCGGTAGTGATTTTCAGCGGCAGTCCTTCGAGGGCGTCGAGCACCTTTTGCTGGGTTCGAGGCAGATCGAGGCCGAGCTCGGGATCCGCATGCAAAGCACGGCGCAGCTCGACTAGTTCAGGAAGAATTGTTTGCGCGTCAGAGGTAAAGTCGGCAGGGGTCATGAATCAGCCTTTCAGAGGAGTGTTCGGCGCGATTGCAAGGGCCTTCGGAGGGGCCTCAATGTTGATCAATATGACCATGCTGATGGTTAAATCTTTAAGTATTCTCTAGTGAAAGCTTTAATCCTAATGATTTGAATGCGTTCAGCACGCCAGCGACTATACTCCCCGGGGTCGCCTTGCAAGCCATTCTCAAGGCGGTTTTTGTTGCATCTCACAACTTTCGCAATCAGGAGCTGAGATTCTCCATCCAAGAATCGAGGAGCGTGTGCAGTTCTGCTGGCTGGACGTCGCTGACTTTGGCCCGGCTCATCGCAAGTCCAAACGCGGCCCAGTTCAGGTTCATGTTCTCGGTGCGTACCAGGCTGCTGTTGTCGTCGATTTCCTCGATCTGGAACCAGCGGCCGATCAGCGGTTCCAACTCCTTGGTACTGGCATGGATCCGGGCACTCACATCTTGCTGCCCGCTGCCGCGCAAGCCTGCGCGAACGAAGCTGGCCGCATTCCCGCCGGGTACAACGCGGGGCGTAAACCGCAATGCCCTAGGTGACGGGTTTTGCGCGCGGTCCACACGGAAGCTGCGCCAATCATCGCGACCCAGATCAAATGCCACCAGATAGTATCGGTTGCCCACATTCACCAGCTGGGCCGGCTCAACCCTGCGCGAACTCTTGGCTCCCTTGGCGTCTTGATAGTCGAAGGCGATTCGTTCATGATCGCGGCATGCTTGGGCAAAGGCCACCAGTACCGCAGGATCCACGGGATCCGGCGCGGGGGACTGCGAATTGAGCGGGACAGTGCTCGCAGTCAATGCCTGTGCTCGCTTCCGCAGCCTGGCTGGGAGCACGGGAACAACCTTGCCCATCGCCCGCAGCGCCGCTTCGGCCAGCACGGAAGCCCCTGCGTGCACGGTGGATTGCAATGAGACCACCAGTGCTACGGCTTCCTCATCATCGAGCACCAGGGGAGGCAATGCCGTTCCCGAGGCCAGTTGATAGCCGCCGCCTACACCTCGGTCTGCCTGCACCGGGTAACCCAAGTCGCGCAGCCGGTCGATGTCCCGGCGAACGGTGCGCAGGCTGACGTCGAGGCGTTCGGCCAGCTCGTCTCCTGACCAATAACGATGGGTCTGCAACAACGAGAGCAAGCGCAAAAATCTGGTGCTGGTACTCATGGAATAAGTCTGCCTTGATTTAGGACAGAAACTGGCACTTTTCACTTCTAATCTGGTTATTGCCAGCTGGAAATACCGGCTGCAGCTTATGCCAGGAGGCAATCATGAGCACCATGGCCATCACCAACACCAAACTCACCGGCGAACGCGCCGACCTGTTCCAGGCTCTGGCCAACGCACGGCATTTCCTGCGTTTCACCGTCCAGGACCTGAATGATGAGCAGGCGGAGCAGCGAACCACCGTGAGCGAGCTGACCCTCGGCGGACTGATCAAACATGTCAGTGCAGTGGAAAAGCAGTGGCAGGAATTCATGGTCAAGGGCCGTGCTGCCATGGCCTGGGACGGAGCGGACTTCAGCCAGATGCCGCCCGAAGCGATCGAGGCCTTCCATAACGAATTCCATATGCAAGCCGGAGATACCCTCGACGCGTTGCTGGAGAACTACGCGCGGATCGCCGCCCGCACCGACGAACTGCTTGCTGAAGTGGATCTGGATACCGTGCACGAGCTGCCCTCGGCCCCATGGTTTGTCGATACCCACTGGTCGGTGCGCCGGACCCTGGTGCACATCATCGCCGAAACCACCCAGCATTCAGGGCATGCGGACATCATTCGCGAATCGCTGGATGGACAGAAATCCATGGGCTAACAACAGGCAGCAAGTACTTCTAGACTATGTCACCGTACGGTGACATTATTTGAATATGAAACCTCGATCGTTCACTGTCGCAAACCTGGCGGATAGAATCCGGACCCAACGTGGCGTCCTGGGTCTGACTCAAGCCGGCTTGGCAAATTCGGTCGGCGTTTCGCGTAAGTTCATCGTTGATCTGGAATCGGGGAAAGAGACGGTTGCTTTGGGGCTAGTGCTCCGGGTTCTAAAGAGACTTGGATTTGAAGAACCTGGACTACGCATCATTAGTGAACGGGGCGCTGAAATAGCTGAAGGCTTTCGCGAGACCTTGGAAGCCAAAGATTTCGAGTTCGCGCTGCGTCTTGTCACTGAATATTCGACCGAATCCCTCGCTGAAGGGCGCCCTCTCTAGGCACAGTCGCCCGAATTGGAAGACTGGCAATACCAAGTGGCACTAGCGGCCGTGACCAAGTGGATTTCGAACCAGACCAATTCACCAGTCCCGCAGTGGGCCGCGGACATGGCTCGACCCTCGGAAGCAGTGTTCCTCTCGGAGAAGGTGTACCCAGTAGGGGAGAAGATGAAGGAGCTGATTCGCGCTGAAACGCCTCCAGAACTTCGAGAACTGAACGTCTGGATTCGACAACGGAGCTTGGGAACAGTATGAGCGGATCAGGCCTGAGGAGAGACCGAGTTGTTGAGCTGCTCGCAGAACTCGAACGACGCTTGGCCGAGCGGGGACTCAGCGTGAAAATTAGAGTCGTCGGCGGCTCGGCCCTGCTTCTTCATGGCCTGATCGATCGTGCCACGGAAAATATCGATGCCTACTACTCGCATCGGGTTCGATTCTTTCCGCAGTCGAAGTTGCTGATTTGCAGGCCTTGGCCGCCATGAAGCTGGCGGCCGAGCGTGATAAAGGCATTCTTGATTTAGGGCACTTGGTTAACGCTCTAGGGCTCAGCGACGCCAACGAATTACTAGAACTCGCTTACGACAAGTATGGGGAAGACTCGATACCTCTGTCCCAGAGCAAGGAAAATTATGCGGTCGTTGCAGAAGAGGCCATAACCGCCGCACTGCGAATAAAACGCAGTAAAGGCCTCTAGCCCCCGATGTAGGACATCTCGATGCGTTTGCGGTTTCCCGGAGTCAGCGCGGCGCGCAGCTCGGAATAGTTGTCATCGCGCTTGCGCCAATGCCCGGTCAGTGCCTTGGCCAAATCCTCATCGCTGATCCCATCACGCATCAACTTGCGCAAGTCATAACCGGACCCGGCAAACAGGCAGGTGTAGAGCTGTCCCTCGGCGGAGACGCGCGAGCGCGAGCAATTGCCGCAGAAGGCATTGGTGACACTGGAGATCACGCCGATTTCCCCGGCGCCATCGGTGTAGCGCCAGCGGTTGGCGGTTTCGCCCGGCTCGGTTTTGGTCACCGGCTCCAGCGCCCAGCGCTCGTTGATCATTGAGACCACTTCGGCCGAAGGCAAGACCTCATCAAGCTTCCAGCCATTGGTGGTGCCCACATCCATGTACTCGATGAAGCGCAGGATCGCCCCGGTGCCACGGAAGTGCTCGGCCAGTTCCAGGATTTCATCGTCGTTGACCCCGCGCTTGAGAACGGTATTGATTTTCACCGGGCCCAGGCCGACCTCGCGGGCCACCTCGATGGCTTCCAGCACGCGGGCCACCGGGAAGTTCACGTCGTTGATGGCCTTGAACTTGGCATCATCGAGGGAATCCAGCGAAATGGTCACGCGGTTCAGTCCGGCATCCTTCAGCGACTGCGCCATCTTGGGCAGGGCTGAACCATTGGTGGTCATCGCCAAATCCACCGGTGCACCTTCCGGGGTGCGCAATTTGGCGAGCATCGTGACCAGTTCGGTAATGCCTCGGCGCAAGAGGGGTTCGCCACCTGTCAAGCGCAGCTTGGTAACGCCAAGGGATACGCTGACGCGGGCCAGGCGTTCGATCTCCTCGAAGCTGAGCAGCTCGGACCGCTCGCGGAAGGCGAAATCGCGGCCGAAAATCTCCTTGGGCATGCAGTAGACACAACGGAAATTGCAGCGGTCGGTCACCGAGATCCGCAAATCATGCAAGGGCCGCCCGCGGGCGTCGGTGATATCCCCGGCCGGTAGAACTGTCATAACTACCAGCGTAACTGGCGTTCACTAGCGGTGGAAGATGGGCAGGTAAAACAGCAACTCAAGACGTAAAATAACGCGCTTGCCCGGCGCCCGGTTGTAGCATGGGCACAAAGCTCGAGTACTGGAGAATTCATGCGCGTAACCTGGCCGCTGGCTGCCCGAATCCTGCTGGCAGGCACCGCTGCCACCCTTCTGCTCTCCGGCTGCACCAGCGATAAACCAGCTGATCAGCAGACCATTACGGTCTCCGCCGCGGCCTCGCTGCACGGCGCATTCGAGCAGATCGCCGACGAATTCCAGAAAGAACACCCTGAGATCAAGATCGCCGGCATCAACTATGACGGCTCCTCGACCCTGGCCACCCAGATCGTCGAAGGCGCCGACGTGGACGTTTTCGCCTCCGCCGACGAGCGCACCATGGCCGAGGTGACCGAAGCCGGGTTCGGCCATGAACCTGTGATTTTTGCCAGCAATACCCTGGTGATCGCCGTTCCCAAGGACAACCCGGCCAACATCGACTCGCTCTCGGATCTTTCCGGGGCGGACACCGTGCTGTGCGCCTCACAGGTTCCCTGCGGTAATGCCTCGCAACAGCTGCTGAAAAATGCCGGGGTCAAAGTTAAGCCGGTGAGCGAAGAGCAGAATGTCACCGCGGTGGTGCAAAAGGTCGCCGCCGGCGAAGCCGATGCCGGGCTGGTCTACGCCAGCGACGTGCAGGATGAGCCAGATCTGGCCGCGATCGTGCCCGAAGGCGCCGAGGATGTGGTCAACAGCTACCCGATCGCCACCCTGGACGATAATCCCGCCGCGCAGGAGTTCCTGGACTTCGTGATCGGCGAGCGCGGCCAGGAAATCCTGACCGATTACGGCTTTGGCAGCGGGGCTGCGCAGGGCAATGGCTAGCGACACTGGGCTGCGCGTCCCGGCTTTCACCCTGGCCCCGGCGGTGCTGGGGGTGGCCCTACTGATTTTGCCGCTGTTGGCCTTGCTGGGTCGGGCCAGCTGGTCCACGCTGCTTGCCGATGCCACCAGCGAACAAGCCCTGTCAGCCCTGTGGCTTTCGGTGCGCACCGGGGTTGCGGCCACCGCGCTGTGCGTAGTGCTCGGGGTGCCGCTGGCGCTGGTGATCGCCCGCAGCGGCCCGAAAGCCGCGCAGCTGTTGCGCGCGCTGATCGCCGTGCCCCTGGTGCTGCCCCCGATGGTCGGCGGCGTGGCGTTGCTGTTCCTCTTTGGCCGCACCAGCCCGATCGGCCAGCTGATCGATGCGCTGTGGGGGATCACCCTGCCCTTTTCCACCGCCGCCGTGGTGATCGCGCAAAGCTTCGTGGCCCTGCCCTTCCTGGTGCTCTCGGTGGAGGGCTCGCTGCGCGCTGCCGGCACCGGGTACGAACAGGCCGCCGCGACCCTGGGCGCCGGACGGTGGATGGTGCTCACCCGCATCACCCTGCCGCTGGCCGCGCCCGGTCTGGTGGCCGGGGTGATCCTGTGCTTCGCCCGGGCCATCGGCGAATTCGGGGCCACCGCGCTCTTTGCCGGCAACGCCCCGGGGGTCACCCAGACCATGCCGCTGGCGATCTACACGGCCTTTAATGGGGCTGGCACTGGCCGGGATACCGCCGTGGCGCTTTCGCTGCTGCTGCTGGCCACCGCGGTGCTGGTGCTTTTGTGTGTTCGCGCCTGGCGTCCGGGAGCCGTGAAATGAGGCTGCTGGCCCAGATGCAGGTTCCGCGCACCGGCTTTGCGGTCGACGTTGAATTCCAGGTGCGTTCGGGCAGCACGCTGGCGATCATGGGGCCCAGCGGGGCCGGCAAGTCCACCATCGTCAACGCGATCGCCGGGACCCAGAAGATCGCCAGCGGACGGATCGAGCTTGATGGCACGATCCTGGCCGATGCCCGCCGCCACCTGGCCCCGCACCTGCGCGGGGTGGGGCTGCTGGGCCAGGAACCGCACCTGTTCCCGCACCTGGACGCGGCCAGGAATATTGCCTTCGGGGCGTACGCCTCGGGGTTGGCCAAGCCCCGGGCCCTGGCGGAAGCCCACGAATGGCTGGAGCGGCTGGGCCTTGACGAGCTGGCATCGCAGCGCCCCGCGGCGCTTTCCGGCGGGCAGCGCCAGCGCATTGCCCTGGCCCGCGCCCTGGCCGCCCGGCCCAAGCTGCTGCTGATCGACGAGCCCTTCGCTTCCCTGGATGTCGAGGCCGCCATGGATATGCGCGCCCTGGTGCGCGAGGAGCTCACCCGCACCTCGACCAGCGCGATCGTGATCTCGCATTCGGCCGCCGACACCCTGGCCTTGGCCGCCCAGATGCTGGTTCTGGAGCGCGGGAAGATCGTCGACTCGGGCAGCGTGTCCGAAGTTTTTGCCAACCCGGTCAACCGGTTTATGCGCGCGGTGGTGGCCACCCTTCCGGCCGCCGACCCAGGAGGACAGCCATGAAGCAACAGCCCCAAGACGCGATAACGGTGGAGGAACACCGTGCCCGGCTGCTGGGCCTGGTGAAGCCGCTGCCGGCGCGCACCCTGCCGGTGGGCCCTGCCCTGCACGGCGCGGTGCTCGCCAGCGACGTATACGCCGGCCACCCGCTGCCGCTGTGGGAGAACTCGGCGATGGACGGCTTCGCGGTGCGCAGCGCCGACACCGCCAGCACCCCGGCCCAGCTGGAGGTGATCGGCGAAGTCCCCGCCGGCAGCAGCTGGGATCCCGCGCTCTTGCCCGGCCAATGCGTAAAGATCATGACCGGCGCCCCGCTGCCCACCGCGGCCGACGCGGTGGTGCGCATCGAGGACACCAGCGCCGCGAGCACCGGCTGGGATGTATCGACCGTGCAGGTCAATGTGCCGGTTCCGGCGGGCAAGGACGTGCGCGCCAGCGGCGAGGACCGCAGCGCCGGCGAGCTGATCGCCCGCGAAGGAGAAGAGCTGACCGCCGCCCGGCTCTCGGCCCTGGTTGCCGCCGGATCGGCCGAACTGGCCGTCCGCACCGCGCCCAGGGTTGCCGTGCTGGTCACCGGCGCCGAACTGCGCCCGCCGGGCGAGGAACTGGCCCGCGGGCAGATCCCGGAAACCAATTCGCTGCTGATCTCCGGCCTGCTCGCCGAATCCGGCATCACCGCGGCCACGATCGTGCACTGTGTTGACGACCTGCAGGCGGTGCGCGAAAAGCTCGAAGAACTCGCACCGGCCCACGATGCGATCCTGAGCACCGGCGGGGTCGGCCCTGGCGACTACGACGTCATGCGCAAGGTCCTGGTCGATCAGCCCGGGGTCTACGCCACCCGGGTGCTCGTGCGCCCCGGCCAGCCCCAGTGCGCCGGGCGTTTGGCTGGCGGCGCGATGATCTTCGCCCTGCCCGGCAATCCGGTCAGCGCCGCGGTCAGTTTCGAGCTCTTCGTCCGCCCCGTCCTGCGCGCCATGCAGGGCCACACCCAGCTGCAGCGCCCGCGATTGCAGGCCATCGCCGCGGTCGGCTGGAAGGCCGCCGGCAACCGCCTGCAGGTCTTGCCCATCGTCTTCGAGCATGGCGATCAGCTGCGCTGCGCTCCGGCGGTCGCGGCCTCGCGCATCTCCCATTCGGTCGGCGGCTTCGGCTCCGCCCAGGGCTACGCGCTGGTCCCCGCCGGCATCGAGCAGATCCACCCCGGCGATCGGGTCGAAGTCCTGCGGACCGCGCCATGAGCCTCGGGTTCGACGCGCTCATCCTCGCCGGCGGACGCGGCACCCGGCTGGGCGGGGCGAACAAGCCCGGGCTGATGCTCCACGGCCAGCGCTTGGTCGACCGCGTCATCCAGGCCTCCCGACAGGCCGGGGCCGCCCGCGTTCTTGTCATCGGCGATCAGTCCGCTGGCACCCTGGCCGATGGCGTGCTGCGCGAGGACCCGCCCTTCGCCGGTCCGCTGGCTGGCATCGCCGCCGGGATCGCGCAGGTGAGCAGCCCCTGGTGCCTGGTTCTCGCCTGCGATCTGCAGCATCCCGACACTGTCATCAGTGCCCTGCTGGATCATGCCGATCGGCTCGGCCCCGACGGGCTCGTGCTGCGCGATGCGCAGGGCTACACCCAATGGCTCGCCGGCTTCTATCGCACACAGGCCGTCGCCCAAGCCTGCGCGGAACTGGGTGATCGGCTCATCAATGCCCCGGCGCGCGCCGCGCTGGGCCAACTGGATTTGGCCGAGCTGCCGGTGGATGATGAAACCACCAACGACATCGACACCCCGCAGGCGCTGGAACGCGCCCGCCACGACGAAAGGCCCTGACATGGCTGTGCACTTGCCTCCCGAAGCCCTGAATGAATGGCTCGAAGCCGCGACCGCGGAATTGGGCCTTGATGCCGCCGAGATCGATATCGCCACGGTCCTGGACGTCGCCAAGCATGTCGCCCACGAAGTCGCCCGCCCTGCCGCTCCCTTGAGCACCTTCCTGCTCGGTGTCGCATTGGGCAGTGCCAAGGGCGATCTGTCTTCTCTTGCCAAGCAGCTGGTCTCCCGCGCCCATCAGTGGTCCGACGACCACCCGGACAACGAAGCCTAATACGCGCGAGTTTTCGAGTTTCCCACGTCCGGTTTCGATTTTTCGTTGTGGATAAACCCTATTATTCCGGGCCTATTCGGCGTATACTGGATATATGTTCGAAGACAATGGAGTATTCGGTAGTAACTTCGAAGATGTACTTCCAGTGGGAACCACCTTCGCTGATGCTCCATGCCTTTCCGAAAGCGATCAGTCTTTCATCAGCGCTGCCCTCGCGGATGATGATCCAACCGCAAGCATCATCGCACTTCAGAAAATAGAATCCCAGAATGCGTTCCTTTCCTCGATCCAAGCAATCCTGACTTCGCATTTGGATGCTACGCAGGGCGGAACCATTGGCGGGCCGGTGACGGCAAAGCAGCGCGGGACGGCCCACCATGTGGCCATGGCCCGCAGGCGTTCGCAGAATGCTTCCGTCGCTTATGTGCGTCGCATGCGATTCCTGATAGCCGACATGCCATATCTCTTTTCCCGTTTCCAGCAGGGCGACTTCAGCGAGAAACTGATCATGGCCATCCTGGCTCCGTTAGAAGATATGAGCCAGTCGGAGCGCCGGGAATTTGATAGGTTCATTGCCAGCGCCCCGACCATGTTTGATACGGCATCGGACAAAGAAGCCCGCGACATTGCGCAGAAAGCTGTTGATGAAGTGCGCGGTGAAAACCGCGATCAGGACATCGAAAAGAAAGCAGAGCATCGTGGCGCATCCTTTTTCAAAGGCAAGGACTGTGTCCGGCTGAGCGCCAGCCTTCCCATCGAAGTGGGTATCGCCGTGGAGGCGTCGCTTGAGGACGAAGCACAGAAATTGAAGAAGGCTGGGGACCAGCGTCCCATCTCCCAAATCAAGGTCGATCTTGTGGTTTCTCGTCTGACGGGTCATCCGGCAGACAAGCCACTTCCAATCAAGCTGCACGTAAATCTCGTGATGACGGATATGTCCCTGCTCATGGACGGAAAAGAACCAGCTTCCATACAGGGCTACGGCTCCGTGCCAGCGGAATATGCCCGTCGGCTGTTTGAAGCCTACGGAGAGGTTGATGACTGCTCTCCGGTTGAAGAACTTGATCAATTGCGCCGCAGGATCAGGGCTTACCCGATGATCCGAAGGCTCTATACGCTGCCCGGCGGCCAGGATTTGGTGGCCATGGATTCCAAGGAGCGGCTCTTCAAGGGATCATTGCGCAAGCTATTGCAGCTGAGGGACCCTTACTGCCGCACTCCTTACTGCAACAACAAACCACGCCACGCAGATCATGTGCATCAGCACAGCAAGGGTGGAAAAACCTGCAGCATCAATGGATGCATGAAGTGCGCCTTCTGCAATTTAGCCAAGGAAGCACCCGGCTGGACTGAAGAAGTCATCCAAGAAAATCCGCACAAGATCAGAATCCATCCTCCCGGAGAAGTCACCTATGATTCTTCGCCTCCACCAATAGTTGGATTGGCAAGAATGGATGAATCACTGACCAAGCAGATCCAAAAGCAAACGCGGATCCCGAAAGAGCCGATCATTATATGGCGCTTCCCGGAAGCATCTTGAACCCTCACAACCGAGGGTTGTCACATGGCGCTGTCACTTGCGCTGTAAACTCGAGAACTATGGCTATCGGCGCGACTATGCACACTTTTGACGTTCAACTTGCTGATGTAGATCGCGGGGTATACGAGGACCTGTCACTGCGCGTGGCACAGCATCCCTCGGAAACCGATGCCTACATGATCACGCGTGTCCTCGCTTATTGCTTGGAATACGAAGAAGGAATCAGCTTCTCGGCCGGCGGCGTATCAACGGGAGAAGAACCAGCAATCCTCGTCAAGGATCTGACCGGATTGATCACTGCATGGATTGAAATCGGTGCTCCCGACGCGCAGCGGCTTCACCTTGGCAGCAAGCGAGCAGACCGCACGGCTGTCTACACCCACCGAGACCCGGAAAAGCTGCTGACAGCGTGGCGTGGCAAGATCATCCATCAGGCAGAGCAGATCCGCTTCCGTTCTTTTGATTCCACGTTCATCGACGACGCCGTGCGTTGCCTGACCCGCAGGAACACGATGTCAGTTTCGGTGACCGAAGGCCAGATCTACCTTGAGCTGAACGGAACGAATCTTCAGACGCAGTTCAGCGAACACGTCATTGAGTAGTAAACATTAATCTCTGCTTCAACTGACAGTGAGGTGGAGGTCATGCGCGCGCGGAAGCATGGCTGGTGTTCATCAATGACACCAAAGGAAGTCCACCATGAAACTGCGCAATATCACCCTCGGGGCTCTTACCCTCTGCTTGACAGCCGGCGTTTGCACCCCTGCGGTAGCAACTGAAGTTGAGCCTTCGGATTCAAACCCTCTGGTCATCGGACACCGCGGTGCTGCGGGCGTAGCTCCGGAGAACACCCTGGAAGCAATCAAGGCCGGCAGCCAGTCGGGTGCTGAATTCATCGAGATCGACGTGCAGCTTTCCAAAGACGGCGTGCCGTTCATCTTCCACGATGGAACCCCAGCCCGCACCACCAATGTAGAAGACATCTTCCCGGAACGTGCCAACGATGCGATCACCTCGTTCACTTGGGATGAATTGCAGCAGCTGGATGCCGGCTCGTACTTCTCCGGCAAATTTGTCGGCGCCAAGATTCCGCACTTCGACGACGTTCCCGGCGCACTGACCGGCGAAACCGGCGTGTTCATCGAGATCAAGGACCCAGCGAAGTCGCTGGGCGTTGAAAAGGTCGTGGCCGATGCGCTGGCCAACGATGAACAGTGGAAGGCGCTGCTAGAGGGCGGCAAGATCGAGGTTCTAGGCTTCGATGCAGCCTCCAACGAACGCTTTGCGCAGCTGGCCCCTGAAGTTCCACTGCAGCAGCTGACCGGAACCGTGCCATCGGCGCAGGAACTCGAGCACTACGCAACCTACGCTGATGCTTTCGGCACCAGCTACCGCACCCTCGATGCTGCCGGTGCTCAGCGTGTGAAGGATGCCGGATTGGGCTTGGGCGTTTACACGGTCAATGCTCCAGAAGCAGCCGATGAAGCACTGGCTCTCGGTGTCGAGCGCATTACCGGCGACTTCCCTCAGCAGATCGATCGCCACCTGGAGGGGCAGAAGGTCTTCCCAGCCAACAACGGTGTGCTGATTTCGGATGCCGTCAATGATGTTCCGGGCAGCGACACCACCCCGGAAAACGGCGAACATGTGATCTTGGAGAACACCAGCCAGCGCACCATTGACGTGAGCGGCTACCTCATCCGCGATGCCGCCAACAACAAGCTGCAGATCGGTGAAGGCTACGAGTTGGCTCCGGGAGCAAAGCTGCGCGTGTACTCGGGTCCAGGCACCAACAGCGATGAAGCGTTCTACGTCGACGGCGCAGGCGTGCTGAACAACGACGGCGACGCGTTGGCGCTGTGGGATGCCAAGGGCAAGCTCACCGACCTCTTCGCCAACTAAGGCCTCCAGGCAAAGCAAAAGCCCGGGAATCCAAAGGATTCCCGGGCTTTTCTTGGCGGTGACGGTGGGATTTGAAAACTCCCCTGAGTAGTATTTTTATGTTCTGATCGCTCTGTTCTCGCGTGTTCTCGCGGATTCTACTGAGTACGAATCAGACCTAAATGCCTAATTGTTGCCTCTGGCAACTGGCTTATTTCTATGTGTGGAGCTCTGCCATGTAGTTCATTAGGTCCACAATCTGACCCATACTCAGCGTGTCAATGAAGGCCTCAACTACCGAGGGGAGCACTCCGAGGCTCGCAGCAACTGACATTGTGTCAGCGCTCGCCACGGAGTGTTCCTTGAGAAGATCGACTGTGAGCAGCTTCCTTGCCGCCCAGCGGTTAGCTGCGCGCTCAGTCTTTGGATGGTGCCCTGAATGCCCGAAATGGGCGTGGCCTAGTTCGTGAGTGAATGTTGTTACCAGCTGGGGCATGCCCATGCCGGGGCGCAATGTGATGAAGCGAAAGCGGTGCTCGTATACACCCCACATCGTTCCGGGCAGGGGGGGTGCGTATCGAACCCGCACCCCCATTTCGTGAGCTAACTGCTCAAGGTTCGTCAGGTAAGTCATCGAATCCAATGTTCGGTTCAGCCGGCCGAGCGGCCAAATCGTATCTGTTCTTTCTAACATCCTCATCGGACATGTTGGAGTAATCAGGGTCTTGCCACTGGGGTGAAACGAAGTTCTGGTACCGCTCCATCCGCTCGGCGTTCCAGTGGGAAGCCCTGTCCCCTCTGCGCAAGGATCTGCTCTTTAGCTCAAGGAGCAGATCGACGTCGCTAAACGCCTGAAGAAGGTATGCCCTCCGCGCCTCCGGAGACTTGGAATTCTTCGTGGCCCATGAAGGCGCCCAGTCCGCTTCCTCCGAACGCCTGTTCAGTTCCTCGATTTCTTCATCTGACAGCGCGGGTGGTGGTGCGTCATTCAGTGACTCTATGTAATCAACCTCGGATATTACCGATCCGAGAATCTTAGCCACTCTTGCCTCCTTGGACATCGGCACCCCGGATGATTCCCAGTTGGCAATTGTTCTTGGCGAAACGTCTAGATGCTCAGCCATTTCAGCCTGAGTTAGATCCATATATCTGCGAATTGATTGCAACTTATCTGCGTTGATCTTCATATAAGCCATCCTATGGCAACTCTTCGCAACTTTGCAAGCTGATTTTCCGCAGGATTGCGGGATTGTGCAAAAAACCTAGTTGCATGAGTTGCAAAAGTTGCGAACTGTTGGTTAGAGTTGCGGTATGGAAACTACAACGATGAAATTACGAATCAACGGCACCGCCGTTCGCGTAATCCGTGAAGCGCTTGGGGTTCGCGCTGTCGATCTGGCCGCTCGCTCGGAGATCACCAAGAGCACCTTGTCGCACGTGGAAAAAGGTGCGCGACAAGTATCGCCTGCAACTTTGCGCAAAATTGCAATCGGGTTAGGCGTCCCGACCGAAGCAATCAGTTATCCGGACTTCGTGCAGTCGGTGGCGGCATGACCGCCGAAGTGGAATCCCCCTTCTACCAGTCACCTGAAGCCGTTGCCCCAACACTGGGGATGACTAAGACAGAACTTCGCAGGTATGCCAAAGAGTCGGGGCACTTCACCACTCTTAGCAAGAACCGCATGGCTCTCGATCCAGAAGATATCGAGAACATCAAAACCTGGGTCAAGACCCGCAACCAGCAGAACCGCAAGAAAGACCCCTTCGCCTAATCAGGCATCACACCACTCTTTGTACCACCCCGCTTGTCTTTCGAGACTCGCGTTTCCTAGGGAGAGCTCTATGTATATCGCCTGTGACCGCAGCGCCAAGAAGAACGACATTCGTGACTGGCTGATCATTTTGGCCGGCGACAACGGCGAGACGCTTTCTAAGTCACGCGCTGACAAGTTGGCCAACAAGTTCAAGAAGGGCTTGTTTGATCCTGAGCTTGAGCGGGTCATTCAGTATTCAGATCCGACCGGCGAGACGGCAGTCAATAGGGTGCTTGCCGCCGCATGAAGAAAAACCCCAGCCTGGCCGCTGGGGTTTCGTTTTACCCCTACCAATTAGGAGCAGTAACTCAATGACTACTTTAGTCGAAATCCCGTTCCACACCACTACGATCACGGCAACCAATGAGGGCGGAAAGCAGTTCGTGAGCTTGCGCCACATGTGCGAGTCAATCGGCGTAGATTACTCCGCCCAGTTGAAACGCATCAAGGGTGCCCCTTGGGGAACCGTGGCAGTTATTGCCACGGTTGCCGAAGATGGCAAGCGTCGCGAAATGAGCATGCTTGAACGCAAGGTTATGACGATGTGGCTCGCCACGATTGACCATCGGCGGATCGAGAACGAGGATGCCAAGGCGTATCTCGCGCTCTTCCAGAATGAGGCTGCTGACGCGTTGGACGCGTACTTCCATGAGGGCGGCACGATCAACCCGAATGCTTCGGCCGCACAGCTGGACCGCCTCGCGATGACGATCAAGGCTCAGGGTGAGGCGCTACAGGCTTTGTCTCCGTTCTTGTCGCCGAAGTTCTTGGAGTCGAAGGCGAAGATCCTGGCTGCTCGTGCGTTGGGTGAAGAGCCGGAGATTGACCCGTTGGATCTGCCGTTGCATGTGGATGACTACTTGATCGGCAAGGGCTTGAAGGCCAGTGAGATCAAGTCTGAGCGTTCGATGTTTGGCCGGCGAATCGCTAAAGCATACCGGGAGTTGCATGGCGAGGCCCCGAAGAAGGCGACGAACGAGGTGAACGGTTCCATTCGGATGATCAACGCTTACACCAATTCAGATCGTCCACTATTCGATCAGGTGTGGGATGAGCACTACGCGGAACTGTTTGAACCGAGCTTGATGGAGGAATTGTCGTGAGTGCTACGGGCAGAACTCGCTATCAGATCGGCGATACCAACCAATCACTCGAAATAAAGAAAGGCCGCGACGCACTCGCCAAAGTATCCGTCGCAGCCTCAACCAATTACCTAGAAAAGGAACCAGCCGTGAACAATGTTACCAACTTTCCTCAGCCACCTGCAGGATTCAAGCTTGAATATGTCTGCTCATGCGGCATGGGCTGCACCCCCAAGGACCTGAACACCGATGAGAACTGCCAGATCCTCGGCTCAAGCTACGAAGGCCCAAGCGTTCACCTCTACAACTCCACCGGGACCCAGATCAACAGTCGCTGGACCGCTGAGCGCGGGATTTTCTTCGACGTCTCAAACTATGGGTACACCAGCGACGACGATGACGCCCAATACATCGAAAAGCCGTGGACCCGAGAACAGCTGGAACACCTGCCGAAAATGATCGAGCAAATCTTGAGCAAGATCGACCAGGAGCACGCGGTAAAGGTTATGACCGCTAACCCGGTGCAACGGAAAGACCCACGCTGGCACACTGTCACCGAACTCGCCATGTGGTGCGATACCCACAACATCAGCGCAGTAACCGGCTTCGCAGCGTTCGACGAATTGCACGGTGCCGAGTACCGAATCAACGGCGGTGGCGACAATGCTTAGCACCTCCACTGCAACAGCTGAATCAAAGGTTGCACCTGCCCCGGTGGAGCTGCACTACTGGCCCAAAGAAGATATTGCAGCTGGACGTTTCACCGTGGCGCTATGCGGAGATACAGCCGTCCCGGTAAAGGACAGCTACGGAGCAACCACAGGCACGTCCTACACCTGCCCAGACTGCATGTTGCGTTACTCATTGCTGCCTGGCGGAGAGTAACGAAACAAGAGCAACCCACGTAGTTATTCAGTGGCGAGGAACAATTACTGTTCCTCGCCACTGTGCATTTCATAGGAGTCCAAGTGAGCATCCGAGCTCTTAAGTGGGCCTTCGATCAGAAGATCCCCACAATCCCAAAATTCGTGCTCGTCGTCTTGGGGGACTACGCAGACGAGCGCCATTCGTGTTTTCCAGGGCAAAAACATATCGCCGATACGATTGGCGCTTCGGAATCCAGCGTGCGTCGTGCGTTGAAAGCCCTGGAGGATGAAGGGCTGATCATTCGCGAGCGAAGGACCCGGGAAAACGGTTCGCGCACCTCAGATCGATACGTCCTACCGGTCAACGTGACCGGTAGGGATAAGGGTGGACTTACCGGTCACAGTGACACCCCCCAACCGGTCAGAGTGACCGGTAGGGGAAAACTGCCCGAAAAGGGATCAAAATCCGCGCCAGATAAGGGAAGCGAACCTGTGGATAACGAAAAACCTACCGGTCACAGTGACACCCCCATATCCGTTCTATCCCAAAGTACTATCCCAAAGAACCGTTTCGACGAGTCGAAACCTTCAAAGAACACCCCCGCACAGCGAGTAACGACCGAAGCCTACGAAGCAGTCGGGAAAGCATTCAACTACGTCGCCGTCATGAAGCTGACCGAATGGATGCTGCGAGATAGACAGCTCACCGAGCCACAAGCAGTGCAAGCAATCGTTGACACCTACCGAGCTGGAAAACCGATCATCAAGACCACCCTCGGGCAGCTCATCGACGGCTATAACAGCAAAGCAAACACCTCGATGCAGTCCACTTCAGACCGCATGCAGCAGACACTCCTGCTCGCCCAAGAGCTAGAACAACGCAACCAGGGAGCAATCACCCAATGAATATCACCGACACCGCCATGGTTCTTGCCAAAATCCAAGCATTCAACAACCGCACCTTCGACCAACCAGCAATCCAGGCATGGCACGACACCATCGGCGACCTAGACCTGACCGACTCACTAAACGCTGTGAGCGAGTACTTCCGTGAATCCAAAGAATGGATCATGCCTTCGGATATTCGCCATGGCGTGAAGAAAATCCGCGAGGATCGCATCGGAAAAATCCGAACGGACATCCGCATCAGAGAGGAAGACGAGGACTACGACAACGTCAAACTATCCGTTGCCCGCAAGAAGCACCTCTACAACCTCGTCGCCTCAGGCTCTATCTCGCCGGAGGAGTACCACGCCTACCACGCAGGAACCTTCGAATTACCGGACATGCCGAAAGCGATCACGAAATGAGCGGGACTCTCGAACACGCGGAACTGTCCGTCATCGGTTCAATCCTCCTCACGGGAGGCCAAGCGCTTGATGAGATCGATTTAGACCCGTCGAGCTACCAAGATAAGCGATTAGAAGATGTTCATCGCCTGATGATCGGGATGAAAACCTGCGGCGAACCAATCAACGTTCTAACCCTGCCAAAGTACGCTCTCACGAACGCACAGCGGGTAGACGCGTCACTGCTGCACCAAGCCATGTCCGTCACTCCCACGGCCTCCACAGTGGCTTACTACGCGAAGATCGTTGCCGATGCTCATGCAGGGCGAAACCTCGCCGCGACTGCCGACTGGATCAGGTCTCAGGCCGAACGTGGAGTGGACCCTGAACATGTCATCGAGCAGGCGAAAGCAACCCTTGAAAGTGCTCGCGGCAGCATCGGTCTCCGTAAGATCGCACCTATCGGTTCGAACACCGAGACCTACGTGGACAACCTCGAAAAAGAGCGCGTCTACTATCAAACACCATGGCCGCAAATCAACGACCTCATCGGCGGGCTCATGCCAGGAGCGCTCTACGTCGTCGGTGCGCGACCATCCGTAGGCAAATCGGCGGTAGGTCTGCAACTTGCTCAGTCGCTTGAACCTTATGGGTCGGTTGCTTTCGTCAGTCTCGAAATGCTCGAAGCTGATCTCATGGACCGCCTCATAGCCAACGAGAAGAAAATTCCTTACCAGCGAATCACCGGAGGAAGCCTCACCTCGGAGGACTGGCAGCGAATGGCCGAATGGCTGCCCACCATGGAGAACCGGCGAATCTACGTGTCCGAACCTCGCACATCGACAATGCCCGCCATCCGGGGGTTCATCAACGACGTACACCGTACAGAAGAACTGGCCGGCGTTGTTATCGACTACCTACAGCTGATCTCCCAGGCAGGCGAAAGGATGACCGACCAAGAATTCCTATCAGACGTAACCCGCCAGTTGAAGCTGATGGCGTTACAAATGAACATTCCTATCGTTCTCCTGTCCCAGTTGAACCGTGGCAGCGCGAACCGAGAAGACAAGGTACCCCGGTCATCAGACCTGCGAGGTTCCGGCTCAATCGAGCAGGACGCGGACGTGATCATCCTCCTGCATCGTGAGCTGAAAGGCGAAGACTCATACCGGATGTACATGAACGTGGAAAAGAACCGACGAGGACGCGCAGGGGACACCGAAATGGTGTTCCAAGGTCACTACTCGAACATTCACGACGCACTCTCCGACTAAACCCTAAACCAAAGCAAAGGGAAACAAATGCACTCCGTGGAACTATCCAAAAACATAACCGTCCTGACCAAAGCCCATCCGGTGAAGCATATCGATCCCGAAAACGGATCAGTAAGCTACCCAAACGAAACCAGCCTCTTCGAGCAGATCCGCAAGGAGATTGGATCAAGCAGCCGCAGGGGAGGGAAAAGCGGATCCGGGTCACGCTCACCCGTGGCCCTCGCCGCAGTTGCCCTGTGGTCCGAGATCCAAGAATCACTCAACACCAGCTACATCGCAAACACGGGCACGGAGAACCCCGAGCTCCCGCCAGAAACGAAACTCGATAGCTGGGCCTCATTCGCGAAGGATGAAGAAACCATTATCCGATGCGTGGAAACTACAAGCCAATGGATCGCTGAGATCCGCGAACTCATCAACCCCGAACCATCCGTTGAACTAGTCGGACGATGCCCCGCCTGCGGGAACACCCACGCATTCACAGAGCAAGACGGCGAGACCATCCGAAACACTGCACTGAATGCCAGCATGTTCGGTGCAAATTGTAGGTCCTGTGGTGCACACTGGGAGCCAAAGCAATTTGAAGACCTCAAGCATCAGATTCGATAGGAGAATCATGTCAGAACGAGCATTGCGGCCTGGTGGAATGAACCCCGTCATGAGCGCACTGAAACGGTTCGAGCTACGACGAGATCTCGTGACCGGAAAATGGCATCCAACGTTGCCTAAAGATTTCCAATCGGTGCACGCGGTGGAGGACGCTTCATATATTCCCAGGTCCAAGGATCGATCACAGGACCCGTATTTTCTGGAGGGCCCCAACGAATACAGCTTTGCGCTGTGCGGAGCCAAGATCAAAGTTGTGTTAGCTGTCGAGTTCCGCCCTGTTGATACCCAAGCCTGTGAACGCTGCGTAATGGAATTAGCAGCGATCAACGAGCGCTACGCGACGATGACAAAAAATGCAGAACAAAAACGAAAGCTTGCACAGAACTATAAACCTGTTAAACTATAGGCACAGGAGAAAACTGTACCCAAAGGCTTCCACCACGGAGGCCTTATTTTTATGCCCGGAAACAGGCAGAAAGCGCCACGCCCCGCAGCGCTAAACCAAAAAGCGGGGCATCTCAATTATACGTGCCCTGAAGGAATGCGGTTAGATTGATCAGGTAGAAAGTCCGCAATGCGTCTAACTCTTCGCATCGATTGGACAGTCTGCATTAGCGTGGGTGATCATTGGCATAAACACATTCCGGAGGAAGCATGCCAGACTTCTCGACATTGATTCTAAAGAGCATCTTTATGCACCAGATCCTTCTGGTAGGTGAAGGTCAAGACCGCAGTTTCGGATTGGCATTAACAGACGTTCCTGTGGAATTAAACGATCGGGACCGTGGGTTCCTCCGAAGCCGATTTGTAGACGCACTGCGTTCAGGGGCGCTTGCCATCATTCCTAATGACGAGGTGGACACACCTACTCCGAGTCTCGTTGCTAAGCACATTGAGGAACCAGGATTAAAAGCTCTCAGTCATGATCTGGCTGAGCGACTTGTTGCCGCCCAGAGAATGAATGCAAAATCTGGAATTTTGGTAGTTGCAGACGCTGTAATGGAAGGTAAAACGTCTGTTCTAATTGCTAAAGTTGAACATCAAGAAGCAATGCAGGCTAAAACCAAAAAACTTCCTAACGGTGATCGAGCCTTGTCCATTAAGCGCATACCGGATCTCGTTTTCGGCGATCAAAACAGAATTTATAAGGTTGCGATTCTGAGCCCTGACGCCGAAGAGCAAGCTAATATTTCCGGGTATCTTGCTGATGTGCAGAATAGTGGACGTTTTGCCACATACTTCATATCAGAATTCCTCGGCATGCGCTTGGGTGACGAGCCTGAAGTTCTGACCAAAAAATTCATGGACACTATGACCGAAGCGATCTCGGCGAGCTCTATGGATGCTGAAGCGAAGATGGAAGCACAGGCTGCTTTATCAGTAACACTGAAGAGCAATTCGCAGTCACTCGATCCACGAAGATTTGTCAAAGATCATATTCCACAGGTCCATCAAACTTTCGTCTTCAGGGCAGCTTTGGAGCGGGGTGCGCCACCAGTTCCTTTCAACAAGGATATCAAGATGGTCAAGAACAACCTGGACAACATTCGGATCCAGCTGGGTAGTGATATTTCCATTGTGGCGCCAACCGAGGCGATCGGCTCTGACAGCCGGATCAAAGTGGAACGCAATAAAGAAAACAGCGTTGCCGAAACATACAACATTACAATCCCTGATGTGCCGCTGGAAAACGTCAAGAACACCCGATCTCGCTGACTATGTCTGGACAAAGCTGGTCGGCTGCTGCCACATATGATGCGTACAAGAGCAACTATGCACTCTACGAAAAAATACTGCTTACAGCAGCCAGACAGATCGAGGACTTGCTAGACGAGTCGATGCATAGAACTCCACTTGTGGAGTCTAGACCTAAAGATCCAATGAGCTTATTTGCCAAGCAAAGTAAGCCACCTAAGGATGGAAGTAGATCCTTTAAGTACGTCGACCCTTGGCGCGACTGCTCAGATCTCTTAGGGATACGAATTATCGTTCCTCTGGCCTCCCAGAAGTCACAGGTACAAGCTCTTATAGAGGCGTCCCATCTGTTTAAAGTTCTCGACGTTGATGATAAGAGTCAGGGTCGCGAGTATAATGAGCTAACTTATGGTGGACTGCACCTGGACTTGCTAATCTCTGGCGCGGTAACGCCGCTTTCTGATCATGTGCGATGCGAAGTTCAAATTCGTACACTCGCGGAGCATACATGGGCAGAGACTGAACATGAGTTTATTTACAAAGGACCAGATGGGGTTTCGAAGGATACGAAAAGGCAATTCGCTAGGGCTTTGGCTCTCGCAGAACTGCTCGATCAAGAGTTAGATAAGGGGGTTCAAGAAGTGAGCTTACTCAAGTCCAATGCCCCTCTTGACTTGATGAAGGGCCTTCAGGCTCTAGCCAAGCAAATGAACTGGAGCCTTGGTAGCCGAGGGCTCACGGCTGATCACTTGCGGGAGATTGGCGCTCTGACAGATCGGTCTCCTTCGGAATTACTTACACTATCTTCCGATTTTGCATCCAAGCATAGAGACTTACTGAACCGGATCCGGGATGAAATCGGGCCTCAAGCACCCGAGTTTGATATACGAAATCACGCATTGGCTGTACAGCCTGAAGCGATTTTAGTTGCGGCTTTGATTCACGAGAATCCTTTCGCTTTCAATTCTCAGATTGAATACAGTGACCTAAGGGATCTAGTGCTTCCTATCGCGCGTTTTGTTGATGAGACTGGAATCTTCTCAACCGATTAGCATATCGACTACTCAGCGGGCCAGCCTCGATGCCCAGTAGTCATTCTGGGGGCTTCTTTACAGGCTCAATGACTGAGGAACTCGCGCAACGAAATTAGACCCCATAACCTGACCAGGTTACTGGGGGGCTTAGGCACCACACAAAGCCCAGACCTGCACAGCAGAGCGGGCAAGCGCTACTAGGAACCGCCCTCGACCGCTCACGACGGGGTAGCGCACGACGGGTCAACACTCCAATGAGTGAAGGCTACCCAAGACGGTTGCGAGTAAGCACACGCTTAGTCTTCAACAACCCGAGGATAGACCTGCCCGATCAAATTTACATAGAATCCTTGGGTAGCTCCCGAGGCCAGAAAGCCCCTGACGTTCTCCTACGTCGGGGGCTTTCGTGTACCTAGGAGAAGTAGAAGAAGATCTGCATCTTTGAAGGATGCGACAAGAAGCATCATGCTCGCGGACTATGTTCATCCCACCGCCGGCAATCTGATGCAGGTAAACCGCTAACTAGACTGCGCGACATGGGTAATGGCAAGTCCTTTCAGGATAGGTTCTGGGCGAAAATTCAACGTACCGAAACCTGCTGGGATTGGACCGGCGCTATAAACAGCCGTGGGTATGGAGTGATCAAGAAGAACGACAATCTTCTGCTTGCTCACCGCTATTCCTATCAAGAACACAAAGGCAAGATCCCAACTGGGATTTCTATTGACCACGTTTGCCACAATAAGAGATGCGTCAACCCGAGCCATCTGCGACTGGCAACTGATAAACAAAATAATGAGAATAGGTCAGGCGCGAACAGGAATAGCACGACAGGAGTTCTAGGCGTCTCACGTACTCAAGATGGAAAAATGTACAGGGTACAGGTCATGCACAATCGAAAGAACTACCAAGCGGGCCCATTCGTTTCCATTGAAGAGGCGGAGCGCGCAGCGATTGTATTGCGAAACTCGATGTTTACGCACAACAACCTGGACCGCGTAGCTATGTAGATCCGCTAAGCCCAACGATGGGCCCGGCGCTGCGACCGGGTAACGATCCAGCAACCGCCGCCCGCGTTGGAACCGGACAACCAACGCGGGTAGCAACAAGAGGTGGTGAACGATGGCAACAGAGCGCAACGGACACGGACACCGAGCCTACCGACGCAAAGCCCAACACCTCCGAAACAAACAACTCCCATGCGCATGGTGCGGACAACCAATCGACTACACACTCCCACCAAACAACGCCATGGCATTCACCGCCGACCACACACAAGCAATCGCAAACGGCGGACACCTATACAACCAAGAACTCCAACCAATGCACCGCAAATGCAACGCAACCAAAGGCGCGACCACACAACCCAACATCCGCCCCGCCGGATAAGGGTGGGGGTACACCCCAAGGTCGCGCCAACTGCCTCGTCCCGGGCCGCTCTTGGCGTTTCTCTCTCCGCATTTTGTTCGGTGTACCTGATTAGTACCTGATAGGGGAATAGCGATGCCTAAACCTCCTGCGCCGTGCGGTACGAAGGCTGCTTATGAGCGTCATTTACGCAATAAGGAGCCGGTTGACGATGCTTGCCGGCGAGCTAATACAGTGTCGAAGCGTCGGCAGCGTGATGAGTCGCGTAAACCGTCGCCTGAGTCGGCTCCTGGGGGTGTTGTGGTGCCTGAGATGCCTTCTCGTGAGAACGACTTGGAGCGTGCTCGTGAGGTCTTGTGGGCTTCGATCCAATATGCGGTTGCTGAAGACCCTACTCGCGTTTCTGGGCTCACCAAGGAGCTGCGCGAGGTTTGGAAAGAGCTAGAGGCCATTCGTGGCGAGGAAAAGCAGGAGGCCGATAGTTTTGACAGCTTCCTCGACGGCGGCAACGTTGTTGGGTTCCCAAACGCCGCGAATTCTTAAGTCTCCTGAGCGTGTTGGAACGCATGGGCCGCGTGTTTGCCAGTTCTTGGACATGTGTGGCGTGAACTTGTTGCAGTGGCAGCGGGGCGTCATGGGTGAGCTTTTTGCTTATGACGCTTCTGGTGCGTGGGCTGCGACTGAGTTTGGTGCTCTTGTTGCCCGTCAGAACGGTAAGGGTGAGATCCTGCTGGGTTACGACCTGGCGCATTTGTTCATGTTTCCGCGGGCTAATGGTGCTCATAAGACGATTTTGCATACTTCGCATGAGACGAAGACGAACGATGAGGCTTTTCAGAAGTTGGAGGCTGTGATTCGTTCGGTTCCTCAGTTGGATGCTCGTGTTGCTCATATTTATACGGCGAATGGGCAGGAGGGTGTCACGTTGAAGCCTCGTAAGGGGCAGAAGCGTGGGGATCGTATCCGGTTCGTGGCCCGTTCCAAGAACTCGGGCCGTGGTTTTACTGCTTCGAACGTGATTTATGATGAGGCGCAGGAATTTAGCCGTCAGGCGTATAAGGCGATCTCTTATACGCAGACGACGATCAAGAATCGGCAGGAATTGTTCGCTGGGACTGTTCCCGAAGATGGCGTGAATGATTCTGAAGTGTTCGAGGGTTTGCGGGATCGTGGACGTGATACTGAAGCTTTTCCGCGCACTGGGTGGGCTGAGTGGTCCCCTACTGGCGCTGAAGATCCGGACCTTGCTGACAGTATTGACAAGTCTGACGAGGCCGCTTGGATGCAAGCTAACCCTTCTGCGGGTTATTTGATCGAACTTGAGACTATCGCTGAGCAGTTGGAACGTGATAAGTCGCCTAATGCTGAAGATTTCGGTATGGAGCGTCTGTCGATTTGGCCTGCTCGTCGGCCTGAAGCTGAGGTTGTCCTTCACGACATGGATTTGGCGCTTTGGGCGGATCAGGTTGTTTCTGAGAGCGAGTTTCCGCTTCCTGTTGGTGGCGCTTTGACGGTGAATCTTGGTCGTGGCGGTGGTTTTGCGACTGTTTCGTATGCTGCACGCCTTACTGATGGGCGTATCGCTGTTCGGACTTTGCATACTGCGACTCAGACCTTGTGGGTTCCTGCGAAGTTGCTTGAGTTCAAGAACAAGTATCAACCGTCGATTGTTGCTCTGGATTCTAAGAATTGTGCACCGGTTTTGACTGATATTGATGCTTTGCAGATCCCTTACATGTCTTTGAATGCGTCGGAGATCGCTGGCGCGTTCGGTTTGTTCATTGAGTCTTGGAATTCGGGTCAAGTCGCTCATTATGACGAGGTTGGATTGCGTGAGTCGTTCGCGCACGCTGGGACCCGTCCGCTCGTTGGCGGGACTACCTGGGAGCAGGTGGACCCAGCCGAACCAATTACTCAGGCTCAGTCGGTGACTTTCGCTTTCTGGGCTGTGAAGAAGTTTGAATCTGCGCCTCCGAAGGTTGAGGCCGTCATTAGAGGGATTAGGTGAGACTGTGGCTAAAACTGCCGATGAATTGGCTGGCCTGATTCGTGGTGATTTTCTGCGAGATGCTCGTAAAGAGTGGGCGCGGCTGCGCTGGTTGCAGAAGAACATTGATGGGGGTCTGAACAAGACGTGGATGCCGGAGAATGCTGACCTTGAATACCGGGATTTGTTCCGTAAGGCACGTTCTCCGTGGTTGCGCTTTGTTCGCGATTGCATCGCTCAAGGCCTCATCGTTGATGGGTACACGCATAACGACATTTGGTTAGATGCGTGGCAGGAGAATGGGATGGATGGCCGGCAGGGTCAGGTTACGCGGGAGGCTATCGGGCTCGGTTATTCGTTTGTCCTGTCTTTGCCTGCTGTTGGTGGCGGCGTGGTTATGCGCCCGTTGTCAGCGACTCGGACTTTTATGTCAAAGGCTGACCCGTGGGACGAATTCCCTGATCTGGTGCTGCATCGTGTCGCAGACAAGAAGTGGATGGCTGTCGATAACGAGGCGGTTTACCGTTTCGAGGGAGATCCTGAGCATATCGGCGAGATGGACGTTACCCGGCATGATCTTGGTTTTGTGCCTGTGGCGATGGTTCCAAATAGTTACGCTACTGACGGCTACCCGGAGTCGGAAATTGAGCCGGCGATCCCTGTTTACAAGCGGATCGTTGACGCAACTTTCACCTTGCAGATGGTGCAGCGCTATGGCGCTTTCCCTCAGAAGAACATGGCTGGTGGCTCTATTGCTACCGACGCGGACGGAAATGCGCTGATACGTCCTGCTGTGGATTCCCTGCTTCACTCGACGGACCCGCTAACGAAGTTCGGTTCTTTCCCTGCAGCGGATTTGGATAAGGTTTCCAGCTCGGTTGACACCCATATCAAGCATTTGTCAGCTGTGTGCCAAGTTCCTCCGCATTACCTATTGGGTTCTGTGGTGAATATGTCTGCTGAAGGTATCGCGGCTGCCGAGTCGGGTTACTTCCGCAACATTGACGATCACAAGGTTGTCATGGGTGAGGGTTATGAACTTGCCTTGCGTTCAGCTGCCGCGATCCTTGGCAGTGACGCTGCCGATGACACAGCTGCGGAGATCCACTGGCGCGACACGTCCACCCGATCTTTGGCGCAGACCAGTGATGCGGTTGTGAAGCTGGCGACTGTTGGTGCGCCACTTGAAATGCTGTTCGCTCTCATTCCTGGTTGGTCTAAGAGTGACGCGATTGAAGCTGCCGAGCATGTTCGTTCGAACGGTTCGCAGTCCCTCCCAGAAGCTATCCAGGCTAACGCACAGAAGGCCGTGGATGGGTTCAGGGGCCTAGAACTACCCGTTGAGGGTGATCAGTGACAGCGACTGTTTTCGCTGGAATATCGACGGATTTACGGATGAATCGAGGAAACACTCATGTCTAACGAACCTGCCGCGGTTGAGCCGGCTGGCGATCCTGCAGCATCGAATGAATCGGTGTTCACTCCTCCTGCTTCTCAGGAAGAGCTGGACAAGATCATCAATACTGCGGTGGCTCGCACGCATCGCAAGTATGCGGATTACGACGATCTGAAGAACAAGGTAAGCGGTTTTGATGCTTCCTTGTCTCAGGCGAAGTCCGAAGCCCGCACTGAGGCTGAATCTGAACTGGCAGAGAAGCTTTTCAATGCCGAAGTTCGTGCTGCCGCGATTGTGGCTGGGTTTCATGATCCAACTGACGCTATTGCGCAGTTTGGTGATCATTCTGGCGTGGTTTCTGGTTTGGATGTGGACAAGGACAAATTGTCTGCGCGTCTGACTGAGATTGCGACGGAGAAACCTTATTTGGTGAAGGCTGAACAGTCTAAGCCGAAGATCAAGCTGAAGCCGTCGCTCGGCGATTCACCAAAGGGGCAGGAATATCCTGCCGCTAAGGGGGCCCGTGCTGCTGCCGCGCTTCGTGAGTTTTCCTCAAAACGTTAACCATTCCTATTTTGGAGGTATTGCCAAATGGCACCTGTAACTCGCGCCGATATTGAGGCGCTGATCGAGGAAGAGTACAACCATACTCTGCTCAACCGTGCTACCGAGACTTCTACTGTCTTGCGAGCATTCCGTACCGCCCCTATGGGCGCTAAGGTTCAGAACCTGCCTGCTCTGGCGACTTTGCCAGAAGCTAAGTGGGTTGGTGAAACCGCTGAAACGCGCACCAAGCCAAGCACCAAGTTCTCGTTTGAGAACAAGATTCTCACCGCTGCTGAAGTTGCCGCGATCATTGTCCTGAATGAAGAAGACATTGAGGACGCTACTGAGGATCTGCTGTCGCAGGCCGCCGCACTGGGTGGTCAGGCTATCGGCAAGGCACTGGATGCCGCGGTCCTGTTCGGCACCAACAAGCCTGCTGCGTGGACTTCTGCGGATTTGTTCGCTGCTGCTACCGCTGCGGGCAACGTTTTCCAGGTCGGAACCGGTGAAGACGATCTCGTGGGTTCGATCTTCCAGGCTGCCGAGGCCGTAGATGATTCGGGCGCTAACCCTGACGTGTTCCTCGCTCGCGGTGGTCTGAAGTACAAGCTGGCTAACCTGCGTGATGCGCAGAATTCGCCAATTTACCTGCCTTCTCTGTCGCAGGCTCCGGGCTCCGTGGATAACGTGGCTGGTTTGGATGCGTACTGGAACAAGAATGGTGCGTGGGACAAGACCAAGGCTATGGCTATGGTCGCTGATCCTTCGCTGGCACTGATCGGTATCCGTTCCGATATTTCTGTGAAGTTCTTGGATCAGGCCACCATTGACGGTGTCAATCTGGCTGAGAACGATCAGGTCGCTCTCCGTTTCCGCGCTCGTTACGCATACACCCTGGCAGATGTTGTCGGCAACGATGGCGAACGCGTTGCGCCTGTTGCCGCTGTTACTCCGGCTGCGGTGACCCCGTAACGATGGCTGTTTTCGTGCATGAAGGTACGGGGCGGAAGGTTTCTGTGACTGGTAAGGTTGCAGATTTCTTCCGCTCCAACGGCTGGAAGGAGGCCGAGAGTGGCACATCTGATGACACTGGCTCAGGTCGAGCCACTACTCGCTCGGCCCCTAAACGACGCGGAAAAGCCGAGAGTAACTAGCTGGATCAACGCTATCGAGGCGTTTCTAGTGATGCGCTATGGTGAGGCCAAAGTAGCGGAGTTGCTGGATTATCTGCTCGTGTTTGTGGCTGACTCTATTCAGCGTCGCCTCGACAAGAAGAACCAGATGGCCGAGCAGGAATCTGCTGGGCCATTTTCGGTTCGTTGGTCGTCTGCTAGTTCCAAGGGTGGCTGGTTCCTCCCCGGCGAGCTAGCGGACATGGATGACTCTGCTGGTCTTGGCAGTGTCCGAACGTACCGCACGCCTGCTCCTGCGGGGGTTGTGTCTGGGAATCTTACGCCTGGGTTCAGCCCCCGCTCTGCATATGCGCCGGATGATGATTTTGATGGGTATTTCTAATGTTTTCTTATGGGGATACGGTCGTTCATCATCGTTTCACTGGCGTGACAAAGAATGCCCTGAATCAGACGGTGAAGCAGTTTGCGCCACCTGTTGAAGTTCATGGTGTTGCGGTGGCTCCTGGGTCTGGCTCTGAGCCGACTCAGGGGCTTTCGTACAGGGTCGTTTCTAAGATGACCATCTATTTGTCAGCCGGTGTTGGTTTCAGCGCACAGGATGAGGTTACGGTTCGCGGCCAACGCTATGGTGTTGACGGTGAGGCTCAGGGCCCGTGGGTGAATCCGTTTACTGGGTGGTCTCCGGGCGATGCTGTGACGCTGAAGCGGGTGACTGGTTGATGGCTCGTAAGTTGAAGTTCAATCAGAAGGTGTTCGAGGAAATCCGTAAGCTTCCTGCTGTCCGTGAGGATTTGAAGCGTCGCGCCGAGAACATTGCTGCGGCTGCTGGCGGTGAAGCGATGGGCTATAAGGTCACTGAGCTGGTTTTGGAAGATCCTCGTGGTGCTGTGTCTGTGATGGCTACGGGTCACGCTCACTTCCATAATCGTAAAAATCATGCGCTGATTCGTGCTTTGGATGCGGGGCGTGACTGATGGACGTTCTGATGTTTCAAGATCCGACACAACGGGCTATGGCTTATTTGGGGGCGTGGCTCCCGGCTGAGGCTGGCCCGTTCTTGGATGTTCCGCCTGAGTGGGCGTGGGATCAGCTTCTTGTGACTGTTGTTGATACTGGTGGTCGTGGTGAGCGTGATGTGGTCTTGGATGATGCACGGTTGACGGTTGAGGTTTCTCATCCTGATGCTGTGCGTGCGTCTGAGGTTGCGCGTAAGCTTCATGCGATTATTCGACAGTGGCCATTCCAGGAGAAGGGCGTGATTTTCTTGCGCACGTTGCAACGGCCTACTTTTCAACCGGATTCGGAGACTCGCACGCCGGGTTACTCCTTCACTGTGGAACTGAGTTTCAGAGCGTCCACAGTCGAGTTTACTGCTATCTAACCTAACCATTTTTCAAGCCTGATCACGTTTGTGGTTGGGCTTCTTTTGTATGCCCTTTAGGAGGCAAATCATGGCAACTGGTACAGCTGCTATTTTGACTGGCTCGCCGGTCACCGCGACTGGTGGACTGCTGTTCGGCGATTCCGACATCGCGGCTCCAACTGATGCTGCTACTGCTCTTGATCCTGCGTGGGTCAAGGGTGGATATATCGGTGAGGACGGTGTTACTCGTACCACCGACGCATCGGATGAGAAGATCCGTGCATGGGGTGGCGACGTTGTAAAGGTCGTCCGTACTGAACACAGCATCACTTACACCTTCCAGTTCTTGGAGTCCGCTAACGCCGATGTGCTGAAGCTGATTCACGGCGAGGACAACGTGACTGTTACTGCCGGCAAGGTGAAGGTCAACCAGACTTCGAAGATGCCACCACGCAAGGCGTTCGTGTTGGACATGCTCGATTCTGAAACCCATCTGCGCGAATTCATTGCCGATGGTCAGCTCACTACTTCCGGTGATGTCACTTTCGTTCACTCTGACGTGATCCGCTACGAGGTCACCATTGAGGCATTCCCTGACGCTAATGGCGTGAAGGCTGTTTCGTTCATTGATGATCCAGTAGTTACCCCGTAGTTACTGGTTCCTATTTTTCCTGTGCCCGGCGTGTTGGTCAGCTCCGCCGGGCACAGGTTCACCTTTTGACGCTGACTGACCCCAATTACTTTTATTGAAAGGGCTGACCGTGCCTACTTCGAAGAAGCGCAAGTTTGAGCGCAAAGTTGAAAAGTCTTACCCATTCGTCACTTTCAAGTCGGAACTGTTTGACGATGAGTTCAGTTTCCCGAAGCTTGAGAGCGCACCGTTGCGCGTTATCGAGGCGATGAACACTGGCGAAGTGCAGCACGTTTCCGCATGGTTGATCTCTGCTGGCGCGGATAAGGAAGCTGTTGAAGCGTACCGTGACCTGTCCCAGGAAGAACTGATGGAGTTCATTGAGGATTGGACTGCCGGTCAGCCGGTGGGTTTAGGGAAATCAGCGAGCTAATACAGCTCCACACCGAGTATCCCGCCGCGTTTGAAGCGTCCCTCATTGATCGGGGTTTGCGTTGGCGGGATATCGCCGCTGAGGACTTTACTTGGTCCGACTGTTGGGCTGTGATCAGCAATCTTCCTTACGATGACCCTTTGATGCGTGCCATCAATGGTAAGGACTGGTTCTGGTATAACCCGATGTTTGATGTGGCGACTGGGATCTATGACGGGATTAGTCAGCTTGTGGCGGTCGTGTCACGTCGCCATGGGATCAAAAAGTCTGAGGTTCCTAAGCCTGTTCCAAGGCCGTGGGATAAGAAGCAAGAGTCAGAGGTCCTGAAGGTCAAGCCGTCGAAGATTGAGGATCTTCGGAAGTTGCTCGGCTGGGACAAATAAATTCATATCAAGCAGGAAGGCACCGACTAATCATGGTCGGTGCCTTCCTTGCGTTAAGCCATGGGGGTCACTTTGGCATCAGTTGAACTTGCTACAGGTTACTTAACTCTCGCGGCTGAAACTAGCCAGCTCGCTAAGCAGGTTGGCGGGATTTTCAAGGGCGCTGAAACTCAAGCGTCGAAAACTGGCCAGTCTATGGGCAAGGCTATCGCTAATGGTTTCGATCAGAACAAGCCTGACGTTGACGCGTTAGCCAAAGATGTTGAAATAGCTGAAAAGCGTGTGGTTGCTCAGGCGGAGGCTTCGGCTAAGAAGCAGGAAGCAGCTAAACGCAAAGTAGAGATTGCTCAGGCGAAAGTCAACGAAGCGACGGAGAAGTTTGGCGCTAAATCAAGTCAGGCTCTAACAGCGGTTGACCGTTTAGCGACTGCTGAGCAGAAGCTTGAGGCTGAGACTAAGGGCGCTGCTGACGCTCAGAATCGTTTGCAAACTGAGCTGAAGCAGTCGAAGGATGCTTTGTCTTCGGCTACTAAATCGTCGGAGACGGCTTCTAAGACTTATGCCAAGGGTTGGAAGGGTGTTGGCCAGCGACTGAAGGCTGAGCTTTCCAAGGGCATGAAGACCGCCACGAGCTCTGCAACTAAGCAAGCCCAGGATGGTGGTAAGCGTGCTGGCGGTGGCTTCTCTGGTGCGTTCAAGGGCGCTATTGGTGGTCTTGCTGCCGGGTTCTCTATCGGCGCTGTTGTTGGTGGCGTCAAGGAAGTTGTAGGTCTTGCTGGTGACGCTGAACAGTCCATCGGCGCTATTGACACAGTGTTCAAGGATAACGCTCAGACGATGCATGATTGGGCGGCCACGGCTTCCCAGACTGTCGGCATCTCGGGCAATGAGTACCGTGAGCTCGGTACGCTTCTAGGCTCCCAGTTGAAGAACATGGGTACTCCCATGGATCAGATCGCCGATAAGACTAATGGGCTTATCGGCATGGGCGCTGACATGGCTTCCATGTTTGGTGGTACCACTAAGGAAGCTATCGAGGCTATTTCATCCGCTCTCAAGGGTGAGATGGACCCGATTGAGAAGTATGGTGTCACGCTGTCGGCGGCGGCTCTTGAGGCCGAAGCTTTAGACAAGAAGATCATTGCCCCTGTTGTTGACTCTGCTTCGGTGGAGGCGGCGGCAACGAAGATGAGTCTCGCTCAGAGCAAGTACAACGAGACTGTCAAGAAGTATGGCAAGGATTCGGACGAGGCCAAGTCTGCGAAGTTGAAGCTTACTTCGGCTGAGAATGCTTTCAATAAGGCTACTGCTGGCAAGATTCCTAAGTTGGATGCTGAGTCTAAGGCGTTGGCTATTCAGTCGGCGTTGTATGGCCAGTCTGCTGATGCTCAGGGTAACTTTGCCCGTGAGTCTGACACGTTGCAGAACAAGCAACAAAAAGCGTCTGCGTCGTTCCAGGATTTGAAAGAGACGATTGGTACGGCGTTCTTGCCTGCTATGACTTCGGCTTTTGGTTTCTTGAATGAGAAAGCTGTGCCAGCGTTGCAGAGTTTTGCTGGTTGGATTCAGCAGAATCAGGCGTGGTTGAAGCCGTTGGCGGTAACTATCGCGTCTGTTGCGGCAGCGTTCTTCTTGTTTAGTGGAGTATCCAGCATCATTGCCGGTATTACTTCGGCTATCGCTTTGTTCAGGGGTGGTTTTGCGGCTCTGAATGCGACTATGAAGGCTAACGTTTTCATTTTGATTGCTAGCTTGATAGCCGGCCTCGTTGCAGGGTTCATTTACCTTTGGAACACGAATGAGGGTTTCCGCAACTTCTTCATCAATATTTGGAACGGGATTGCTACCTTCTTCAAGGGCATCTGGGAAGGTGTTCTCAGGCCGGCATTCGAGGCCATCGGTCAAGTGTTCGGTGTTGTTGTTGGTGCGATAGCTAATTTCTGGAATAACACGCTGAAGCCGGTTTTTGCTGCGATTGGCTCGTTCTTCAAGGCTGTTTGGGAGACGGTCGTCAAGGTTGCCTTGTCTGCCTTGGCGATTTACTTCGGCGTTGTGTTCTATGCACTGAAAACGTTGTGGGATACCGTGCTGAAGCCTGTGTTCAAGGCTTTGGGTGACTTCTTTGTGTGGGTTTGGGAATCCGTTCTGAAGCCTGCAATTGGCGCGGTTGTGACGTATTGGAGGGACACTTTAGCGCCAGCGCTGAAGAATGTCTGGACGAACGTTATCAAGCCCGTATTCAAGGCATTAGGTGACTTTTTCAAATGGGTTTGGGATATCGTTCTCAAGCCTGTTTTCAACACTTTGATTTCGTTCTGGCGTGACACTCTCGCACCGGCGCTAAGCAATGTTTGGAACAACGTTATCAAGCCTGTTTTCCAGGCTGTTGGCGATTTCTTCAAGTGGGTTTGGGACAATGTTCTCAAGCCAGCTTTCGATGCCTTGAAGTCCGGGTGGAAGTCGCTTTCTGATGGAATCAAGAACGTTTGGAACACCTACATTAAGCCGGTGTTCCAAGCGCTTGGTGACTTCATTAATGACACGGTGAAGCCTGCTTTTGAAAAGGGTGTTGATGGGATCAAGAAGGTTTGGGACAAGATCAAATCGATCGCGTACAAGCCAATTGATTTCGTAGTCAACACGGTCTACAACAACGGTCTGCGCGACATGATCAACACCATGTCGGGCAAACTCGGGTTGGACTGGACTCTTCCTGAAGTGAATCTTCCTGCGTTCGCCAAGGGCGGGCAGATGAAGAACGGTTGGAAGCTCGTCGGCGAAGAAGGCCCCGAGCTGATCAACACCGGCCCCGGCTACGTGTACACCGCCACTGAGACTCAAAAGATGCTCAGTGGTGGTATGCAAGCGCCTATGGGTGCGTTGCCTGCAATGAACGGTGGGCATGACGAGAAGAAATCTCAACTTCCTATCGGCGGGTTCTGGTCCAACATCTGGGGTGGTGTCACTGACACTGTCGGCAAGGTGAAGGATTGGGCTGTTGGCATGCTCGCATCTGGTGTTCGTGCCGTCACGGAACCACTGAAGCAGTCGATTTCCTCGTTCATTCCTGGCGGCGGCTTCAACGAGCTGATTCGCGGTGCTGGGTTCAAGGTCATTGACAGTCTCACTGGTTGGGCGACGAAGAAGGATGAGGGAGCTCAGGGTTCAGGCGGTTCAAATACTGCCATGTACTTTGACGGTCCTCTTGGTTCGTTTGCTAAGCCTGCTAATGGTCCGATTACTTCGGGGTTTGGTACTTCGCGTGGGCGTTATCCTCATGCTGGTATCGACTTCGCGGTTGGGATTGGTTCGGCGGTTCGAGCGATGCTCAATGGTGTTGTTCGGAAGATCGGTGTCAACGCTGTTACCGGGCGTACCGGTAAGGGCATGGTGCTGGATCACGCGAACGGCATGTCGTCGTACTACGGTCACTTGTCCGGCTGGGGCAAGAAACCCGGCGACAAGGTGAAGGCCGGCGAGCGCATCGCATCATCGGGTAATACTGGTCGTTCTACTGGTCCTCACTTGCATGCTGAGTTGTGGAAGAACGGTGTTCCGTTCAACTACATGTCTTACCTGCATGATGACGGTGGTTGGTTGCAGCCGGGTGTTTCCACGATTGTGAACAAGACGCGTAAGCCTGAAGCGATCTTGAATCCTAATCAGTGGGACACGGTGACTAAGGCTGTGAACCAAACTGTTGAGGGTGGCTTCGCGGAGTCGGATATTGATCGTTTGATTGCTGCTATTCGTGAACGTGAGCAGGTTATCAGCCTTCAGGTCGATTCGCGGGAAATCGCTAAGGCGAACGTTACCGGGCGCAATAAATTGCGTTGGCCAGCAAGTAAATAATGGTTGAAGTGGCCCATCCTTCGGGGTGGGCCACTTCTATTTTGGAGGTCTTGTGACTGTTTATCTTGGAACGTTGGGTCGCATGATCCCCATTTATTCGACTCCGTCAGCGCAGTTGGATGCCGAAGAGCGATATTCATTCTCGACCACGTTGGAAGGTCGGCGTAAGGCTCAGGCGCGACCTATTGGCCGGCGAACTTGGGGTTTGAACGCACAGTTCGCTGACCCTTCGGAGCACTCCACACTGTCTGCTTTCGCTAATGGTGCGTGGGGTCCGGGTCCGTTTGTTTTTGTGTCGGCTGATGCGCCGCATACTAATTTGTTGTCGCCTAATTGGTCGCTGTGTGACCCCACAATTCCGTCGGCGAGTTCGGTGGTTGGTGCTGGGTCGGTGGAAGTTGAGCCGGGTCTTGTGATGCCGAGGTCTTACTTCAATTCCGATAGCGCATACGTGGTGCTGATACCGGACAAGGTGCCTGTCCTACAGGGTGTCGCGGTCACTGGTTCAGGCTATGTTCTGGGGGCGGGGATGCGCGTGCAGTTGCGTTTCCGTGACATCAACGACGTGTTGATTCAGTCTTACAGTTCCCCCACATCTGTTGGCTCGACGCAATGGCAACGCCTAAAGGTAACTCAGACGCCACCCGCCGGGGCGGCCTATGTCGAGATGGTCATCAATGGCGCAGGACGTTCCACCGGTCCTGTGGTGACGTGGACTGACACTGTGCAGCCGTGGTCTGCCGGCAACGGCTGTCCGGAAGCGGTAGTGGATTCGTTTTCGTCTGATCTGACTCTTGCTGTTCCTGGTGCTACGTATTCAAATGTTTCGTTCACTGTTTCGGAGGTGGGGTAATTGCAGGCTGGGTCTTTGATCAGCTCCAACGTTCAAACTTTCACATCGCGAGTTCTAGTGAACGGTGTTGAGCGTGAGGTTGAGTCGTGGAGCATCGGGCGCGACTTGCAGGGCGACCTACCTCAAGGGCTAGGAGGTGGCAACGGGGTTACGCAGGCAACGGCTGATGTGGTTTGGGCTGAAGGCAAATCGGTCCAGACGAACCACAACCCCTGGAACCCCTCGACCGGGTGGACTCCCAAACCGGGGGACCGGGTGCAAATCTTCGTATCTGACGGCGTGACCGAGTGGGTGCAGTTCACTGGTGCGATTGACTCACCATCGGGTGAGATCCTTGGTTCTCACGGCGCGTCACTCATCGACGACATTGACAAACTCAATGAGCCGGTGAATTACCCTGCACTGTTGGCGACCATGCCACCACTGAATAACAGCCCATCGAGCGAGTATTTCACGCACCGATTCCCCGGTCTCGGTGCCGCGTTCTATGCCAATCTCGCTGCCCGCGCAAGTGGTTTTTACTCCACACCTAAATCCGTGGAGGCGACAGTGCTGGACGTTCCAATGCAGGGCTCGATGATGCCACTAGTAGGGGACGTACTCACCGTCTCGGCGGGATCGAGCACGACTCAACCGCCGGTCACGTACTTCACCTCCTGGGGTGACGTGGTGGGCGACGTGTCAGCCCGGTTCATCCCCAAGACGGGGCAGACCGCTGGGCCGGTGCAGATCAGTCTCATGATCGCACCAACACATAATGGTGTGGCACGTGCGAAGGCGACCATTGGCGGCCAAGACTTCACACTACGAGCTGGCGCATCAACGATCACCGCTGAGGTGGACGGTGTGCAGGTAGCGTCCATCCCACGCAACGGCGCACAGAATATCGCCGTAGTCTTCCGTGAGTCCAACATGGCGTTGCGAAATGACAAGGGAGACATCGCTACCGCGACGATTACCACTGGCGGCCTTGGCCCTGCCGTGGAAATGGTGCAGTTGACCGGCGACGCAACAACACGTATCGCCGGTCTACAGGTAGAACGCCCGGTGACTACCGGAGCGGAGTTCCGTCAACTCAACTTCTCTCCAACCTACTCATTCAGCTTCGGTACAAGCCGAGTTTTCACCGCTCTCGCGCTTCCTTCCACGAAGAACACCCCGGCTATTGAGCTATTGCAGGACATTAGCGACGCGCTCATGACCCCTACCTGGCTGGATGAATCGGGTAAGCTGCGCACCGCTTCGGCCACGGCCCTCTACAACGGGCCAACCGTCGCAACCCTGACCACGCTGGACAACATCCTGGGCATGGGGTGGCGCAATGACCTGCTGATGCGCCGGTCCAAGATCAGCGCAAAATACCTGCTCCCTGTCGTATCTCAGCGTCGACGCTACGGCGTCACCGTCTTCAAGGGTGAATCTGAAGCACTCCAAGAAGGTGACACCCATGAAATCCTGATCGAACCAGAAGACGGCGAAGACTGGATCATGGTTGACCCTGCTGGAAACACCATTGGCCCTGAAGGCTGGAACTCGGCAATGGTCAACGCCGGGGATGGGAACGTCTTTGGCGGCATCTACACAGACGGCACCAACGAGCAGTACGCAAACCTACCATCACAAAATAAGCTGGTCAGCACTTATACGCGACTCGATCACGACTCATTCAAGTACAAGGCCACGGCGCAGGGCTTGGAGCCTGGCTATCAGGTGGAGACACGCACCCTATCACCGAATTTCACTGGCGTAACAGCCCTATGGCTTTCGTGGTGGGGTGAGAATCTGCCAATCATCCGCGCCAAGGCGAAAATCTCCTGGAAAGAGATGATCAAGGACCCTATTGATACCGGCGCACCGGGCCCAGCGTATGAACACGACTTCGGTGCGTGGGCTACCGGCAGTGGCGTGCAGGAAACCAACATCATGTCGAACCTGATTGACGGCATCGCGCAGATCGCCGTCGCGGGCATCCCACGTGTTGACCAGCTCACCGTAACCCCTGACCCACGCTTGCAACTCGGCGACCGGATCAAACTGAACTCTGAGGACTTCCTCGGTGTGACACTTGACGCGGTGATCATCGGGATTAATAGCGCATTCAGCGACAGCTACACCCAATCACTGAGTGTCCGAATCCTGAAAGCAACCACGACGTATACCACCTACGAGGAATTCAACTCTGACGGCGGGAACCTCACCTACGAGCAATGGCAAACCTTGGGTCCAGTACCTGAAACGTATGAAGAGTTCAACGACTCAACCCAGAACTAAACACCGACACCCGCGCTGATCATTCCGGCGCGGGTGTCTCCTATATGGAGGTACTGACATGGCCGAAACGTCGCCATACCAAATATTCTTCCCCCTCCCCAGTGACCCAATCAAGGACAAGGCTCTTGCGTCCAAGCTGGCGAATGACCTGAAAACGCTGGCGATGACAGTGAATCAGGCGCTCATCCTCATCACTGATGGGTATGATGCTCAGCTCGCCGCGATTGACCTTGAATCTGACCAGCATCTGACAGCGGACATCACTGGATACTACAAGCATCTGGTGAGCGCGAGCTGGAACCGCTACACGAAGGATTACGTGCAAGATACAGTTGGTGATTCTGTGGGTGCACCGCAGAAGCTAATCCCATATTTCGCGTCCATGCCACGCCTGATTGATGGCCTGATCCATCCGTCGATCATCCCCGATTTGCCGAAGTATGCGAAGCTCGACGGGTCTACCCCGTTCGACCTGATCCGCCTTGGACAGTCAGCGATACTGAAAGAGGTTCGTGGAGCGCGTGGCCACCGCATCCAGTTCAAGTCGAATCAGCCCGGTAATCAGGAAGCTCGACCATACTTTGAAGTTGATGCGTCCGATGAGGACTGGAACGGCGATGTAACAGCGGGCTTCCAGTCTCACGTTACCGGCGACGGGTCCACGCCTAACAGTGGTGAGCGCGTCTATTGGTTCCTAGAAGCCCACGGCCTAGAGCACACCGCGAACGCTAACCCAGACTTCGAGGGCTGGTACTCAATGGGTGTATCCAACCGCGCCGAGCTGACCGCACGTGGCAGGGGTCGTGCATTCATCCTGGACGCGGGCAACCGACCCGGCATGGCCATGCACTTTTATAAGCCGTATATCGAGCTGCAGCCAAACACAGCGTTTACCCTGGATGACCGGGCCCGCCCTGCATGGGGTGACGGCGCGGGCGTGAATCACTCAGCGCGTACCGTCGGAACACTGGTTGGCGGGCATTACATCAACTTCCGCCGCGAAGGTATGGTGGGTGCACGATTTGAAACGCTGAGCGACTCTCCGGCCACTTCGCCTGAATACATGATGCTTCGCTCACGCGGCACCGTCGAAGCACCATTACCGGTCCAAGCCGGCGACCGACTCAGCTCCACCAAATCGGGAACCGTTTATAAAGTGTCACCGGATTACGTGCATGTCCCCGGTGCAGGAACTGACCCACGAAATCAGCCGGTCGTCACTCAGCAGGATATTGCTGTAGCCACCGAGAACTTCGTGGCGGGTGTTGCACAGGGTACACGCAAGGAAATTCAGGTAACACCAAAGGGCAGTACGTCACTAGTTACCGGCTTGCAGGTGGAGGACCCAGAAACGGCGGGGGATACTTCCATCCTGGTTCGCGTCAACAAGGACGGCACACGCTCGCAGCAACGCGTAAAAATCGGCGCACCAGACTCAGGCGGCCCAGGCCTTCGCGCTCTCGTCATCCCAAACTAAGGAGTAAAACACTATGGCACTTCCACTACCTACTAACGTGACTGTCAATACTGCTGGGCACGCAGGCCTGCACAACGACACCAACGCTGAAGTGAACCGCCTCGGTCAGGACACCGGGCGGCGCAACGTCACCAGCCTGCTGATCAACGGGTGGACTGCCAGCGCTATCGAGATTCAGCGCCAGAATGACCGGTGCTACCTACGCATCACGGGCCTGAATGGTTCGGCGGCTACTAGCTCACGATTCATGGACATGCCCGCCGGGTTCCAGTCACCAATGATCCTTGAAACCTATCCGCAGCGCGACAGCTCCGGCACTATCAAACAGGGAATCACCTTGTCACTATCCGGCGGATTCACCATGCTCTCCGGTACGGTTCACGGTACCGCGTCGGCCCGTGAAATCTCATGGCCATGCACTGCCAACTGGCCAGCAACCCTACCCGGCGTAGCGATCTAGACAAGGCAGACACCACAAGCGCTCACAGGGGCGCATTTTTTATGCCCTCTGTGAGCGTTGCTCTTGGGCTATCGTCATACTAGCAAGGAGACAGAGAATGTCTTTTTTGGAAATTCTGAACGTTCTATGTGGTGCTTTTCTGGTTTACTGCATCATCCGACCGTTTGTCTTGGCCGCTATCTATACGGTCCGCGACATCGGACGAATCCGGGCCGAAGAAAGGTCGCAAAATTGAAGACACCAAATCGTGAAGCTTTGCGTGCAGCCATAGTGAATGATCCAGAATTTGCAGTTGACGCCATCGAAGCTCTGCAGGCCGCCATCAATGAATTAGCTTCAGACTCGCTCGAAGGTCTGGGATGGACAGAAGAAAGTATCCAGAGCAGAGACAGAATCGACGACATTAGGCATTCGATACACCTGATTCGACTGTCAGATGACCCGAAAGCAGAACACCACGCTTCGACACTAGAGAAGTTCCAGGCGCTACTGGCGGGACCTTAGCGGGAGTATATCCGACGGCATCGTTTTCTTTACGATGCTGCTCAACTCATAGGCGGCTATGTACGTCGTGCCCTTCTTGACGGTGGAGGCTTTCGGGCCTCCCGTTGCGTACACGTATTGTTCCGTTAGATCCATGCATTCGTTCAGGAGTTTGGCTGCTCGCTGGTAGTAGTCCTGCAGGTCATCATGGGAGATCGTAACCCACCCAAGCTTGGGGTTCAGATAGAGAATTTCTCCGCTGGATTTCTGCATCAGCTCTGAGTGAATGATGTTGTTTCGTTCTTCGTTCAGGCGCTTCGTCTCAGAGATCCACGTCTTGGTTGAGCCGATGAGGCTTTGGTGATCGGCGCCTAATTTGGACATGCGCGATCTGATTTCAGAAAGTGTCCTTGAAAGCGTGAGGCGCAAAATATGCGCGTCTCTTTCATCAGGATCAACATCGCCATATAAGGTCCTCAGGAAGTGCCCCGTACACTGCTCCAACCTTCCAAATTTGATAATGAATCTTCCTACGAGATGTTCGACATCCCCAAATGAATTAGTCGACGGTGACATTTTTCCCCTAGGTCCGAGATTGGCGAAAGGAAAGCATTTTCCAATGACTCGAATTCAAGCATTAATTTTTAACTTCCGCCTATTGTGGGGCGGTTGCCCCGATTGTTCTCGTAACATATGGAACCTTCAGCATGAGCCAGGATGCGATTGGAAACGATGCAAACACAATCTGCAAGCGCTAGGTTGTGGCGGGATGACACATGGCAGGTGGTGAGAATGCCCCCTATTCCTGAGTTTCTCGGCGGCCCGAACGGGGCGTTGTTCTGGACTTGTGCACTGATCCTGGTGGGCGGAATTCTATGGAAGCCGCTCAGAGTAATTGTCCGTCGGCTTCGCGAGTTTGCCGCTTTCCTCGACCAGTGGAACGGGAAACCAGAAAAGCGCGACAGAGCAGACCAGATCATTCAGCATGCTGTCCCTGGCGTATCAGCCCGCATCCTCACCTTGGAAGAAAAGACGGAACGCATTCATCACGAGGTGACACCGAACCATGGCGGATCAATCAAGGACGCGGTGAAGCGCATCGAGGACCGCAGCAATGAGACTGCGTACAAGCTTGCCGAGACCACGGCCAAACTAGACGAGCACATCGTCATCGCCAAGGAATCCGACAAAGCCCAAGAAAAGCTGGTCGAAGACGTTGGCAAGCTGAAATCGAAGTACGCACCCGAAACCTAAGCCACCCTCCGCGGTGGCTTTTCTTATGCCCAGGCCAAAGCGGTCTGGGTTTTTCTATGCCCGAAAGGATCTGGCAATGAGCTTTCATCTTGCCCCTTCGCTTGACGACCTCCGCAGCGAAACCAATACCCGATGGCCTGATCGTGACAAAGCATCTGATGGTTGGATCGGCGACACCTCGCACAGCGCCCGCGTCTCTGACCACAACCCGGACTACAGCGCTGGTGGCATCGTGCGTGCTATCGACGTGGACAGAGACGGGATCAGTGTCGAGGATTTCCTGAACGCTGTCATCTACGACAGCCGTACCAGTTACTGCATCTACAACCATCGCATCTGGGGCGGCACCCGCTGGCGCAAGTACGAGGGCGCGAATGCACACACCAAGCACGTTCACGTCTCGATCAAGCACACCACGGCAGCAGCCAAGTCAGGTTCGTGGGGCCTTGCCAAGGGTGAAGTGAAGTCGGTCGGAAAGCCTGAAGACGCGAAGGTGAAGAAGGTCAAAGACCAGTCGCCATCGAACACTCCGAACGGCTCAACTACTTTCCCTACCGACTATGCCGAACTGACGATCAACGGCAACTACAAGTCCTGGGAACAGGGCGCAATCCAGATCCTCATGCACCAGCTCGGCTACAAGTCGAACAAGCAGTGGGACGGGAAGATCGGCAAGCTCGGCTACACCGACTTGCAGAACTGGTTGCAGGACGTACGCGACCCGAACGGTAACCCGTACTACACCAAGACCCCTGTCGCGAAGTGGGGCGTCGCTAAGGGCACTCCACTCAAGGTGGACGGCAAGGACGGCAAGTGGTTCTGGTACGAATTCCAGCGCTACCTGAAAGACCGCAAGTTCTACAAGGGCATCCTCGACGGCGACCCCAAGAAGATGACCTACGAAGCCATCCAGCGCTGGCTCAACGACAACAACACCTACTAGGAGGCATCATGGCTAAGCATTCAGCCATCACCACGCAGTCCCAACACCCATGGCGAGCTACCGTCCGCACTATCCTCGCGGTCATCGTCGCTCTGTCTGCCATGGCACCATCGATCTACAGTGCTGCCACCCAGGGAAGTCCTGAAGCGGCTACCGGCGCCGCGGCGCTGGCTCTGGGTATCGCCGCAGCGGTTACCCGCATCATGGCACTGCCGATGGTCGAGGAGTTCCTGCAGCGCTTCCTGCCGTGGCTTGCCGCCGGCACCAAGGACGACGAGTCGTCTGCCGTAGGTTTCGAAGTGACCGGCCCAGTTACCTTGGACGAATAGACAGAACCGCCCCGCCCTCACTTGAGGGTGGGGCGGCTTTTGTGCGTTAAAAAGGCAACCCGCCAGCACTTGGGGAGGCTGGCGGGCTCGACTAGGATAATCCCTCTCTTGGGGGAAGAGGGTTATCGCCTGACTAGTCGTTAGAAGGTGGAAATCGTACCGTTCTAGACTCTATCGACTCTGCTCAACCAGACGCAACCTTTTTCAAGGATTGAAGCCTGAATGAATAAATAATCCATATTCACGGATCATGAAGAAATCCTATGCATAAACGCGCCTAACGCTCTAGCATGTGGTTAGGTTTCACGCTCGACCTAAGTTCTTTGGGGAAACTAAAGTCCTTGGGGTCATGGATGGGGATTCATGGCCCAGCGCAAAACTCGCAACCGGCCCCCGCTGACGATCTATTCAGCGGGGGCCGGATTATGTTAAGAGACAATCAACTGGTGGACTACTACGAAGACCCGTACTCGCCAGGACTCTACAGGTACGAAACTAACCGGTATCCCTACGTTGAAGTGGAGCATGACGGTGAACTATTCCACGCCCAAGCGCAAGGCTGGAAAGGCAACATGCTCATGATCGCCCGAATCAAAAACCAACTCGGCAGGGTAGACAACGGCGCAAAAGAAACACTCTGGATACCCGCCAACTCATGCCAACGAATCCGGCGCGAAGACTCAACTTGGGTCACCACCGAAGACGACCACGAATGGCACAAGTCCGAAGACCAAAAAATCAAATACCGGGCAGACCCGTGGACGGTCTATGCTTAAGGCCGATAACAAGAACGCCTTAATTTGGTGGCTGGCAGAGAAGCTATTTACCAAGCCCTTCTTGCGTGATGCTTCTACGGTACGTCAAGGATGCGGAATATAGCGACGCCCTTTGTTGCCGGATGGACCGCTCGGATCGATAATAATTACGTTTAACCTGACTAGTTCTGCGATGAGATTGCTGATTGCCTGAGTCTTACCGGAGGATAATCCGAATCTAGCTCGAAGGCTTGAGTTCGTCATATGTTCTCCATTGGCCCATTTCAAACAGCAATGCATATATGCTGCCCACTGTCGATCGTCGGGGCCCATTTGCTCCCAGCTTTGCGAGCCCCGAAGGATCACTCTGGTCATGTGGCTCTCTGTAATGAACTCGGGGGCAGCTCCCTGAATTTCCTCAAACGCCGCTAAGCTACGATCGACACCGCTGCCTCTATTCTCTGCCAAGCCGATGCGCCTCATGACATCTGACATAATCCGGTTTCGTTGGGCGTTCTGGGTAACAAATTTTTTTATGTCGATCAGCGGCGTCCCACCGTTGGAAATCTCTACGCGATCCTTGAAAACCTCGACCGTAGGGTAATTGCCGCCTGCTGTGCGGTGGAAGTCTTGATGGACAACTGCATTGGCTATAAGTTCTCTTAGAGCAATTACAGGATATGTAGGAACCTCCTCTCTCCTAGCCTGTGAGAAGTCCTCATGGTTTGGAAGGATGCTAGTCAAGAGCTCTACGGTGCGGGGCAGAGAATCGGCGTAACCGGAATCGTAGAACCGGTCTGAGATTGCGTCGAGCCTGCCGGTGCCTCCATAAGTTATGATCCGTAGCTTGTGACCCTGTAGTCCGAAGTCCAATAGATCTCTGGCAGCAATAAGCGCCCCCAATTTAAGCACGATCCATTCGCCGGAAAGGCTGGATTCTTTCACCAAGCCGAGCCTTTGAAACTCTTCTAGCTGACCTTCAGGAGTATGCGGGGCGTGGGTAGCAAGTAACCGGAAAACCACAGATGAATCCAGCAATGCTAGTACATCGTCGGCAGGCACGGGTGGGTAAGCTTCTTCTTCTTCATACGGGAGTCGAGCCTCGTCAAAGATCGCTTTGAGTTCGTCCGGAGTCATGCCGACTAGACTCTCCCCAGTGCGTGTCCAATAGGCTCCGTCAAGCTGCAAGGGGGTCCCGTGGGGCCTGGACGGAATGGCTAACCCAACAACACGCTTACCCTCGTAGTCAAACACTTTGACAGTAATTTTCAGTCCGAGCGCTTCAGCTAGTCGTCGCTCGGTTTCCTGAAGATCGCCGAAAGCGGAGGTACCGACAACCGACCGAGGGATCTGGTCAGTAATACCAAAGAACATCTCACCGCCACCAGAATTTGCTATCGCGGCGCAGTAACGTGCGGTCTTTTTTGCATCAAACCCGTTGACAGCCGCCTTGAACTCAAGTCGCCTGTCTTCCTTTCTTGCGATCCTCTGATCAATGTATTTCTTATGCACCTCTGAGGGTGAGGTTTCGGTGGCCATATAATAGACATTAGCGCATAAACTCGCGGTTTTTCATGGAAAGTCGAGGATTGATGCCCGTGGAAATATAAGAAGACGCAGGCTGTGGAAAACTCAGAATCATATAGGCAACTCCAGCCGATGCCTAGCCGCAATTTGACTCTACTGTAAATTCGAAATTGTTCGCTGATTATTGGCAGACATAATCGATAAGCCTTCACATGACGCTTATACGATTTTTTGCGCCAGAAGACTGCGGACTCAATTGTGCAACGTCGTAGTGAGAGGCACTATCGGATTCGGGTGGCGAGTTCAACGGAGAAGAGTCCTAATGAGTATCAGGGGAAGTGAAACGGGGCCTTACCCCGAAAGGTAAGACCCCGTTCTGTCGCGCAAACTACGCCTTCTTGCGTGTGATCAGTCCCCAGATAATGAGGACAATCAGTGAGCCGCTGATGGCCAGTAACCAGGTTGACAGTGACCAGAACTCGTTCACTCCGACACCGAAGATCGCGGATCCAAGCCAACCACCAACAATGGCACCAACAACACCCAGCAGTAGGGTAGCGAGCCAGCCGCCACCCTGCTCACCTGGCTTGATCGCCTTAGCGATCGCACCAGCAATAAGGCCTAAAACAATCCAACCAATGAAACCCATAACTTCCTCCTGTAGGGATCGAGTACTTCGTTCAGCATCTGGACTGAGATGCACTCGGAAAACAATACAGTACTTGGGAGTAGGTTGGAGTCCGGGCGAGCGGCGTGCGAGTGTGATCTAAGAAACGTTCAGATTTAGAAGGGAATGCGCTGTACATGAGAAGTACTTAACCACCCGTGACATGGCCGAGAAGTTCAACATAAGTCCTGAAACTGTTCGCAGGCACGCCGCAGCAGGACAATGGCCCGCTTCACGCATAGGAAACAGATACCGTTTCTCTCCAGACCATGCACGTCAGATCGAGTCGGAATCGGAAATTAGAACTGACAACACTCCAATTTTTCCGGAAGACCGCATACGCGATGCGCTAAGACATCTATCGTAATAATCTATGCTCCACAGTTTACCTATCTTTTAGGCGGCTCCGTAGGCAAGTGTTCGAGCCAGGATACGAGGTCGTCGTGCGGGATCACGCACTTCGTATTGGCGTACCGTGCGATCAGGTTGCCCATTTGGATATGGTGTTGGAGAGTGCGGACGCTATAACCCGTCTGAAACGCTGCTTCAGCCAGGGTGTACGCTAATTTCTGCTTCTGGTCGCCACTTGGATGATTACGATTTTCATCATGCGCATTCATCTGAATCACCTGGTACCTGTAATAAAATGACTACATGGTTAGCATAAGGATCCCCAGCAAAACTCTGCCTCCTTGCCTATCTGCAGAGTAACATGGCTTCCTAGTTCTCGGAGCTCCCAGAAATTTTGCGTAGTGCCCTGTGTAGATCAGAGTCATATTTGCGTCTTCCGAAATGACCCCTGTGTGGTCGTTGGTCGATAGCTGGGTTTGAAGTAATCAGGTCGAATTGTTCCTGGCTAAAGCGATAAGTTCGAGCGGAAATCTTCTGGCACTCCCATTCGCCGGAGTGGATCTTATTGAGCACCATTTGACTGGATACTTTCAGCTTTTCGGCGACTTCTTGGGGCGTATAAAACTCTTCGCTCATGAAATTATCCTCGTTCCTCTGGCAACGAATTGAACCAATCTCTCAGCTCGTCGCTCGCGATCACTGGACGGCTGCTCGGGTACCTAGCGATCAGGTTACCGAGCTTGATATGGGCTCGAATGGTATCCACTCCGACACCGTAGGACTCAGCCGCTTCCTGAACCGTGTAGGCCTTCTTGGGCACATGGCACGAGCAGCAGGTCAATTCATCGCTCAAGGTCCGCTCTCTCCATTCTTCCGATTGCAATAAAGCGCTGGGACTTCGAGACTACGATACTGCTCCATCTATTCCAAGGAGTCCGCCGCCCGTGCATCAGCGTCGTTGCGCAGGTGACCGTATGTGCCAATCGTCGTAGTGATCGATTCATGCCCAAGGCGCTCCTGGATGAGCATGAATTCGTTTCCCGCTTCTATGAGCATTGATGCGTGAGTGTGCCTCAAGTCGTGTGGCGTGGGGCGTGCATGGAGCACTGGACGCTTGCCACGCTCTGCCTCTACCAACGGATCTACTGCGGGTGCCCAGATAATCCGCGAGAAGTAGGAGCTGGTGATCTGCGTTCCAGTCGATGGGACGGTGAAGATCAGGTTGTCTTCTTCAATGCTGTCCAGCCAGGGCTTAAAACGTTCTGCTGCGCTCTTGCTCAGCGTGATGTTGCGAGTGCCCTTGTTGGTTTTCGGTGCTCCCAACGGTTGACCAACTTCCTTCCCTGCATGTCGCTTCCAGGCTTCGCGCACGGAGATGATCATTCGACCTCTGCGCTCGGTGATATGGCTGGGACGCAATGCGGTGATTTCACCGAACCTCATCCCGGTGTAAACCTTCAGATCCACCATCCGTCGATACACCTCATCTGGCATTGCGTCGATGAGAGCTTGAATCTCGTGCTTCTCTAGGAATACGGGGTCGCGGGTCTTCTTGACGGACTTGGGGGAGCGCACACCCTCAGCAACGTTGGCTTTGATGCGTGGCTTGTCCTGACGTAGCTCGGTGCGGATCGCGGCTGATAGGAGCGCATGAACGTTCTTCTTAGTCTTGGGCGACCTGTCTAGCTCATCGAACCATGTGCGCACTTGGCTTGTGGTGAGAACGTCGATAGGTGTTTCGCCAATGCCGGTACCGGTGAAGTAGATCCTGAGCATGCCCCGGTAGGTTTGCACCGTCCCTGGCTCCACCTCGCCACCAAGATTCTCGATGTGATGCTCTACGAGCTCTCGCACTGTTGGAGCTGTAGACAACGATCTGAGCTTCGCCTGCTGCGCGATGTTCATGCTGTTGTTGTTCGCGTCCAAGAATCGCTTAAGGTCTTTCGCCTTTTCCTCGTCGTTGCGATATGTCCGCTGCTGAAGTGTTCCGTCTGGTTCTCGCCAGACTACACGGTAGCTGTACCCGTGCTTGAGCGGTCGTTTCTGTATTGTCGCCACTTCTACCTCTATCCTCGGCTGTCCGATCCTTAAGGCAACAGATCCGGGATTTAAGGCAACAGGCCAAAAGTAGGTAAGAAAAAACCCCGGAATCACATGGATCCCGGGGCTATTCTACGCGGTGACGGTGGGATTTGAACCCACGGTACGGGGTTACCGTACACAACATTTCGAGTGTTGCACCTTCGGCCGCTCGGACACGTCACCAGACCTGATAACTCTATACCGAACCAAAGGTGATTACAAAAACGAGAGCCCGATATTCAGTGCGAAGTGGCTCGAAACACACATTTCAGCCGGTTCAGCCGCGCTTGCCTCGGAAAAACTCGCGCAGCAGGTCCGCGCATTCTCGTTCCTTGACCCTGGAATAAACTTCGACCCAATGGTTCAAGCGCGGTTCGCGCACGATGTCGAATACCGATCCGCAGGCACCGGCTTTTTCATCCCAGGCGCCGAAAACAAGCTTGGGGATCCTGGAGAGCACGATCGCCCCGGCGCACATGGCGCAGGGTTCCAGAGTGACGACCAGGGTGCAGTCGGCCAAGCGCCAGCCATCATCTTCGCCACGTTCTTCCAGAGCGCGCACCGCATTGCGAATGGCGACCACTTCGGCATGGGCGGTGGGATCCTTGACCGCTTCGCGCTCATTGCGCCCGGTGGCCAGAACCTGGCCTTCGGGAGAGATGATGACCGCGCCGATCGGCACGTCGTCCGTGGCCAGCGCCGCTCGCGCCTCGTCCAGAGCGAGGTCCATCCAGGCATCGTATTCGTGCAGCATAGTGCTTTTACTCTACGTGCTGGCGCCCGATTCCTGTTTCTTTGGGCACACCAAACTCGTTTAACAGCGGAATTTCGGGCAATTTCCTCGATTCGCCCGCCGGTGTGCTGATAGATTTCTACTTATGCGCGTACAGGTAGTCGACCACCCGCTGGTGGCACACAAGGTTTCGGTTCTTCGAGATAAGAACACCCCGTCTTCGATCTTCCGTCAGCTCACTGACGAACTGGTCACCCTGCTGGCTTACGAGGCAACCCGAGAGGTGACGACCGAAAGCGTTCAGGTTGAAACCCCGGTTGCCACCACCATCGGCACTGCCATTGCCAAGCCAACCCCGCTGGTTGTCCCGATCTTGCGCGCCGGCCTGGGCATGCTCGAAGGCATGACCCGCCTGGTGCCAACCGCAGAGGTCGGCTTCCTGGGCATGGCTCGCAACGAGGAAACCCTCGACATCATCACCTACGCCGACCGCGTGCCTAACGACCTGACCGGCCGCCAGGTCTTCGTCCTGGATCCGATGCTGGCCACCGGCGGCACCCTGGCCGAGGCCATCAAGTTCATTTTCGATCGTGGCGCCGAGTCCGTGACCTGCATCTGCCTGATCGCAGCTCCAGAGGGCGTGGCCCGTTTGGAAGAGATCCACGGCGACGACGATCGCGTGCACGTGGTGCTGGCTTCGCTGGATGAGAAGCTGAATGAGAAGTCCTACATCATCCCGGGCCTTGGCGACGCCGGTGACCGACTGTACGGTGTCACCCCGCCGATTGCCTAACCAGCATTAAGCACTAGCCCGAAGGCCGCGGTCATCAGACCGCGGCCTTCGGCATATCCGGCTGAGGTTCCTCGCCGGCAAGCGGCAGGCGGACCTCGAAGACCGTATTGCCAGGCTCGGAGGTCACCGAGATGGTGCCGCCGTGGGCTTCGACGATGCTCTTGGCGATCGGCAGGCCCAGCCCGGTGGTGCCATCGGACCCCGAACGCGCCTTGTCGGCACGGGTAAAGCGTTCGAAGACCTTTGGCAGGAATTCAGGCGCGATGCCTTCGCCGGTGTCATGGACTTCCAGCACCGCTTCATCGGTTTCATCATCCTGGTCCACCGTGACGGTGACGGTATTGCCAGCCGAGGTGTGCTTGCGCGCGTTGGCCAGCAGGTTGGTGATCACCCGGCGCAGCGAGGCGGAGTCGCCGAAGACCGTGGTCTGCTCGGCCAGGCACTCGAAGTCCCACTGATGGTCGCGCGCGGTCAGCTTGAAGTCCTCGGTGATGTCGGCCGTGAGCATGCCCAGATCCAGGTTGCTGCGCTTGAACGAATTTTCTTCGTCCAATCGAGCCAGCAGCAACAGATTCTCCACCAGCGATCCCATGCGGCTGCTCTGCTGCAGCACCCGGTCGACGGAGCGCTGTCCGTCCGGGGAGAAATGCTCGGTGGCGGAGAGCAGCTCGGTGTAGCCGCGAATCGAGGACAGCGGGGTGCGCAGCTCGTGGGAGGCATCGGCGACAAACTGGCGCATCTGGGCCTGCGATTTCTCACGCGCGGTCAAGGCCGTGGAGACATTGCTGATCATGGCGTTCAGCGCGTTGCCCACATTGCCGACCTCGGTTCCCGGGACCGCATCCTCGGAAGGAACCCGCTGGGTCAGCGCCACCTTGCCCGAATCCAGGTCTTCGGCCGCCACGGATGCGGCCACGGAGGCCACGCGTTTGAGCGATGCCAGCGAACGCGAAATCAGCCACGAACCGGCCAGCCCCGCGCCGGCGATCAGGATCAAAGCTATGAACAGGGTCAGCCAGGCCATGCCGCGCAGCGCCAAGTCCGTGCTGTGCAATGGCAAGCCGACGATCAAGATGCCGTTGGAGCCGGAGTCCTTCACCGCGACCAGGTAGTAGTCGCCGACCGTCAGGTGGGCTCGGACCGGATGGAAATTGTCCTTGTCCGGGTGCAGGTCGCTGAGCTCGAGATCCACCATCGGGATGGCGTCTTCCTGGCTAAGCTGCTGCAGCTCGCCGGTGCGTTCATCAAGCACGCCGCCGTTGAAAACGTACTTGTCCACAAAGCGCGCGGTGAGCGTGCCGGCGGCCTGGCCCGGCGCATCCAGGCGCGAGTTGACCGCTGGAGCGCCCTGCGAATAATTCAGCGCGCGTTCGGTGGTCAGCCGCAGCTGGCTGTTGAGCTGGTCCATCAGGGTCTGCCGCATGCCGGCGTTGTAGAGCACGCCGAGCAGGACCGAGACGGCGGTGAGCGAGGTCAGCAGGATGAGCAGGAGCTTGCGCTGTAGCGAATGCGGGGAGCTGACCTTGGTGCTAGGGGAGAAAAAACTCATGCCGCCGGCTTCAGTACGTAGCCGACGCCACGCACGGTGTGGATCATTGGTTCCGCGTCGACGTCGATCTTCTTGCGCAGGTATGAAATGTAGAGTTCGACGATATTTGCCTGGCCGTCGAAGTCGTAGTGCCAGACGTTATCGAGGATCTGCGATTTGGAGACCACGCGACGGGCATTGCTCATCAGGTAGCTGAGCAGATCGAATTCGGTAGCCGTCAGAGAGATGTCGCGGCCGGCGCGGGAGACATCGTGCGAATCCATGTTCAGCACCAGATCGCCCACCACCAGTTCAGCGGTATCCGCGGCTGCGGCACCTGAGCGTTCGACCAGGCGGTGCAATCGGATCAGCACCTCTTCGAGGCTGAATGGCTTGGCGACGTAGTCGTCGGCGCCGGCACCGAGGCCTTCGATGCGATCTTCTACCGCGTCCTTGGCGGTGAGGAAGAGGACGGGAATCTCGGGGAAGTGGGTGCGGACCTTGCGCAACACCTCGGGGCCGTCGAAGCCTGGCAGCATCCAGTCCAGAACCAGCACGTCGGGCGCGAGCGAACGCGCAGTGGCGACGGCTTCGGGTCCATCGTGGGCCATGGTGGCTTCCCAGCCGAGCATGCGGGTTCCCATGGCGACCAGTTCGGCCAGCGAAGGCTCATCGTCAACTACGAGGACCTTGATCGGGGTGCCATCGGGATGGGTGAGGCGGGGCAATTGCGAAGGTGAAAACCGAGATTCATTCATGTTTAACAGCGTCTCCTATTGCCTTGGGGTAAGAATATGATTTTGCTGTGCGCGAGCTATGACTGCAAGTCGATTTTATGCAGGATTTCTGCTGGCAGGTAGTGCTTAATTTGGTCAAGCCCTGCGATCGACGAATGATTGAAGTGTGGACAGCGTGTTGTGATGAATGGATATTCAGGGCACTGAATGGACTAGTCGGTATGCATGGTTTACTCGGAAAGCTTGAACATATTGAGTAGTTAAGCGCTTAGATCTCCTAGATATGCCTAAAGTGTCGTATATCACCTTTGAACGGTTTTGTCTCACTATATGGACATGCCCCTGGTTTGTTACTTGCAAGTTGACAATGTTACGAGGAAACTAGAGGTGTGAGTACGGCGCAGAACAGCAAAAAGCATCCCGGCGGGCAACCGCGGATTGCCAATGCACGTTGCAATCGAATGCTCGGCGTCAACACCGCGAAAACGGAATTATGAGTCACTCGTAATCGAGATTTTGCCGGTCGTTGACGGGAAACCCAACTGCTGGGCATGGACGAAGGCCATGAACAGCGCAAGCAAAACCCGAAGCACGAGCGCCAAGCCACTTGGCCTTCGCACTAAAAGAGGAAAACATCATGTCGGCTGGATCCGGATACGTCCACGTTTCAATTCGCAACGCGCAGAACCGCGCGGCTGCTGCACAGCGCCAGGCTGCTGGCAACTATGCACCAGCGGGCTATCGCCCACTGCGCGCAGTTTCCAACGTCCAGGAAACTCGTGAAGCTACGCATCAGCCGACCAACACCCCGGTGCAGCCTGCAAGCCAGGCCAGCGCGGATACCTCGGCCCGCGGATTCGTGCTGTATGTAGGCCTGGACGAAGCTGCAGCCCAGGCGCAGGGAACCTCGCTGGGCAAGCTGGCCACCCAGGTCCGCGCCTTCCTGGCAACCTTGTCGCCACAGGCCCAGACCCACGCGGCAGTCGCCTTGGCGCCAACCAGCGCCCAGGGTGAGCCAATTGACGTGGTCCGCCAGGCACTGGGCGACCCAACGGTTTCGCGCCGCCCACGCGCTGAAGCCCGCCCGAGCACCCCACGCCCATCCGGCGTGCTGATCGACCTGTCGCGCCGCGAAGTGTACCTGGACGGCGACACCCTGAACCTGACCTTCAAGGAATTCGAGCTGCTGAACTTCCTCGTGGAAAACGGCACCCGCACCGTAGGCCGCGAAGAACTGCTCGAAAACCTGTGGCGCAATGCCGAAGAGGTGCCTAACGAGCGCACCATCGACGTGCACATCCGCCGCCTGCGCTCCAAGCTGGGCCGCCTGGCCAACACCGTGCGCACCGTACGCGGCCAGGGCTACCGCTTCTACGAGCACCCGGAAGTTGTCGTTTGGGCAGCACCTGAATACTCGATCTAATCTGATCACCCAGCAGCGGCGGGCAAACCATATTCGGTTTGCCCGCCGCTGCTGTCTTAAGCTGGGAAGATGAACACCATGCATTCGCGCAAGCTCATCTTGATGCGCCACGCCAAGGCTGACTATCCGCTCGGCGTTGCCGATCATGATCGGCCGCTGGCCGCCCGCGGCCACCGCGAGGCGCCCTCGGCTGGCGCATGGCTGGTGGAGAACGACCTGATTCCGGACTACATCCTCTGCTCGGATGCCCTGCGGGCTCGCTCCACCTGCGCGTGGGTGCTGTCGGAGTTGGGGGAGAAGGGGCCTACGCCCTATGTGGATTCGCGGATCTATTCAGCGGGCGTCTCGCAATTGTGCTCCATTATCAATGAGGTCCCCGAAACGGTGAGCAACCTGCTGGTGATCGGGCACCAGCCGATCCTCCAGGAGCTGGCCCTGAGGCTCGCCTCGGTCGACTCCGACGAGGAAGCCGTTTACGAGCTGGCAATGAACTATCCGACCCTGGGAACAACGGTGTTGGAAACCAGCCACCCGTACTCGCACTTGGATGCTCGCGACGCTAAGGTGACGCATTTCCTCGCTCCGCGGCCCGCATGAGAGAACTCTCACCGAGTTTTTTCTTATGCACTAGTCAAACTACGTTATTTAGATGATCTGGGGTTATGAGAAGTAGATGAAAACCCTCTCATCGATCGCCCCGGAAGACCTCAGGGTTAGTTCATCTTCGGTTAACCATCCCTCGCTTCACTGAGAACTGTTGGCGCCACAGCCAACGCCGGAACACCACCAGGTGCCCCGGGTCTTGTGTGAAAGAGGAATGGGACCATGGCCGTCATCGCAGAATCACTTCCAGTTCAGAGCACCGCCGCGCGCAGCGAAGTGCAGGAGCATATCGACGCAGCTCGCGCCCGGGCCATCCGGGCCGCGTACACCACCCGTTTTGTCGCTGCCGAACTGCAGCGCAACCCGCAGGACTTCCAGATCGTGCGCCGGGCACAGGTGGTTCCGGCACCCGGCGACGTCGTGATCGCCACGGTCACCGAACTGGGCAAGCACAGCCGGCTTCAGTCACCGGTATCGCGCCGCCAGCTGATGTTCGTCGGCCAGGAAATCATGGTCGCCTACGGCCACCGCTATGCGCCGGACCAATTCCTCGCCCACGTGCCGGACGATCTGGGTCCTTGCCAGCTGGTGGCCGGGGGAGGCGTGGCCAGCGAAGTGATCGAACAGCACGCATCCATCGACAAGGCCACGCAGCTTGAGCCGGTGGGCCTGCTGACGCGCCACGGCAAGGTCGTCAACCTCTCGGACTTCGCGCCGCTGGATATCAACAACGAATCGCCGCAGGCCGCGCAGCTCGGACAGGTGCGCCCGCCGGTGATCGCGGTGCTGGGCACCTCGATGAATTCGGGCAAGTCCACCACCCTGGGCTGCCTGGTCAACGGGCTGGTCAACGGCGGGCTGAAGGTGGCCGCCGGGAAGGCCACCGGCACCGGAGCGGGCAACGACCCGAATCTGTTCACCGATGCCGGCGCGTTCAGCGTCTGCGACTTCACCGACTTCGGCTACCCGACCACCTACCGCTTGGACTACGAGACGGTGCGTTCGCTGCTGGTGGCGATGATCCGCGAACAGAGCGCCACCGGCGCCGACGCGGTGGTCATCGAGATCGCCGACGGACTGTTCCAGGGTGAAACCTCGCGGCTGCTGGCCGATCCGATCTTCGCCGAGCACGTCGACCGCGTGCTCTTCAGCGCCCAGGATGCGCTCGGCGCGCAGGCCGGCGAGCGCATCCTGCTGGAGGCCGGGCTGGATCTCGCGGCCGTCAGCGGCGTGGTGACTGCTTCGCCGCTGGCCGCGCAGGAAGCCCAAAGCCAGCTGTCCACCCCGGTGATCGGCACCTTCGATCTGTGCCAAGCAGAGGTGGCCGCCAGCCTGCTGCCGGCCAAGTAGCGATGCCCTTGGCACACGCAGAACGGCTTCCCCCGCTGTATGCGCCGGGACGCAGGATGCTGCTGGCGGGCCTGCTGGGCCTGGGCATTCTCGCCGGGCTGTTCTCGATCGCGGCCAGCTGGCTGATCGGGCAGCTGGCCGCCGGGTTCACGATGGCGGCGCTGTGCTCGGTGATCGGGCTGGTTCTCGGGTTTTTTGCCGCCAAGTACCTCGAACGGGTGCTGGCCGAGAAGCTGGGGCAGCACTATGTGGCGCAGCTGCGCCGCGGGCTGATCGCCCATGCGCTGCGCAGCGTGCGCGGCCCGTCGGCCGGGATCACCATCGCCCGCTCCACCAACGACCTATCCTCCATTCGAAACTGGATCGTGCAGGGCATGGTGCCCTTGGTGGCGGGCATTCCGCTGCTGCTGGTCAGCGGCATCGGACTGTGGCTGCTGCATCCCTTGCTGGCGGCGAGCCTGGGGGCGACCCTGGTGATCGAAGCGGCACTCCTGCTGGGGCTCGCGGGCGGGACGTTCGCCAGCGCCAGGAGCCTGCGGCGGCAACGCGGATACCTGGCCGCCCGGATCTCCGACACCGTAGCGGCGCGGACCGCGATCACTTCCGGGGGCGGGGTTGACCGCGAAGTAGCGCGGGTGCAGGCGAGCGCGCAGAAGGTCATGGATGCTTCGGTGCAGCGCGCCCGCTATGCCGGTGCCCTGCGCGCTTCGGCCTTGGCGGTGCCATTGCTGGGGACCGCGCTGGCGGTCGGGGCATGTTCGGTGGCGGGGTTGCCCCATACCGCGGTCGCGACGGCACTGACCCTGATGGGGATCTGCGCCGGGAGCCTGGGCGAATGGGGCAAGGCGGTGGAGTACCGGCAGAACTACAAGGCCGGACGCCAGATTCTCGCGCCGCTGCTGGCCCAGGAACAGCAGTGGTCAGGTGCCCAGCAGGCGCCGGCCAGCACCAGGAATGCCAAGGAGCTGATGGGCCAGGGCTCGGCGGTGCGGATCCATCCGCAGCTTGATGGCGCAGAGGCCTTCCCGGTGCTGCGCGCCCAACCCGGCGAACGCATCCAGTTGCTCGGCGCGCCCGCTGCTTGCTCGGCCTTGCTGGCGGCCATTGCCACCGGAAGCTTCGCCCAGAGCGGCCAAGGGCAGGCGGGCGTGTGGATCGCCGAAGGGCGCAGTGAGGATTTGCCGTCCACCGAACGGCGCAAGCTGGTGGGCGCGGCGCTGGAATCCATGGTGCCCGAGCGAGGAACCTTGGGCCGTGCACTGCGCTACCGCCACCCCGGTTCCGCCATGGGCAAGGCGCTGGAATTGGCGCAGCGCTGCGGGCTGGATCTGCAGTCGCTGCCCGAGGCGGAGCAGAGCAGGCTGCGTCGCGGCGGCGAACCGCTGGACCGCGGCCAGCAGGCGGCCTTGCTGGTGGCCCGCGCCTTGCTGCGCGAACCACCGGTGCTGGTGCTCGATGAACTGCTCACCCGGTTGCCGGCCGACGGATACGCCTATGTTCTCGGGCGGTTGAACGGCTATCGGGGCGTGGTGGTCTACTCCGGGCAGCTGCCGGGGCTGCAGGCGACTAGCCAGTGGCGGGCGGCCGGGTTGCCAGCAGGCCGTCAACGGTGAGCATGACGGCGTTGATGACCTGATCGCGCGCCAGATCCTCGCGCCAGGTGGCCCGCATCCGCGCGGTGAACAGGGCCGCGCCGAAAATGGTGGTGGCCACCGGCAGCTTGTCGGCCTCATCGAGGTGGGCCAGGCGTTCGAGCACCTGCAGGAGCAGATCGGTCACCCGGCTGTGCAGCGTCGTGGTCGTGGCGAGATCGGCATGCAGCTGCTCTTGCATCCACAGCTGGACAAAGGCCGGGTAGCTGGCCACGAAATCCATGGCGAATTCCACCATATGCTTCAGCGCCGCATAGGGGTCGGGCCCGGCGGCCACGCGCGAGAGCTCGTCCATCAGCTTGTTCGCGCCAAAGTCGAGGATCTGGCTGATCAGCTGATCCTTGGAACCGTAGTTGTAGTAGACGGTGCCCTTGGATACGCCGGCCGCCGCGGCGATCTGGTCCACCGATACTGCCTCCGGAGCACGGTTGCCCAACAGCGTCATGGCGGCCTCGAAAAGCCGTTCCTTGGAATCGGTGGCGCGCACTCGCTGGCGCTGGCTGGCGGGGGTGGTCATTCTTTCAGCTCCGGTTGCAGGGTCTTCAGGGTCCAGGTCTTATTCTTGCGCACCGCCAGCATGCTCAGCAGCAAACCGAGGACCGTGTAGGCCAGCAGGGAGCCGATGACCGTGGACATGACGCTCAGGTCGGCGCCGTAGACCAGGTGGCGCATGCCGAGCACGACATTGCCCATCGGCAGGATCTGGTGCAGGAACTGCAATGGCTCGGGCAGGGTCTGCCATGGGAAGGTTCCTCCGGCGGTGATCAGCTGCAGGACCATGAGTACCAGCACCAGGAACTTGCCGGCGGTGCCCAGCAGGGCGAAGAATCCCTGGATCAAGGCGCTGAAGCACAGTGCGGCGAGGACCAAGAGCAGCCAGGCCATCCATGGGTGCGCCGTGTTCAGGCCCAGGCCGAAGTGCACGGCCGAGTAGAGCAGGGTGGTTTGCACCACGGCGATCGCCGCGAAGGGCAGCCAGCCGCCGATCGAGATCTTCCAATTGCTGCCGTTGGAGAGCAGGGCGCGTTTGGTGATCGGGCGCATCACCTGGGTGAGGACCAAAACTCCTATATAGGTCGCCAGGGTCATGAAGAACGGTGCCAGTCCGGCGCCGTAGGACTGGGCAGCGGTCTGCTTGACGTTATCCAGGGCCACCGGGGAGCCGATCACGTCGGCCAGCTGGTCGCTGGTCTTCTCATCCGGGTTCGGGACTTCCTTGACGCCATCCTTCAGGCCGTCGGAGAGGTCGCCGGAGCCGTCTTCGAGCTGCTGCGCTCCATCGGAGAGGTCGCCCACGCCGTCGGAGAGCTGCACCAGGCCGCTGTGCAGCTGATCGCTGCCATCCACCAGGGAACCGGCTCCGTCATCCAGGGTCTTGGCACCGTCGGCGGCCTGGGAGGTGCCGGCCAGCGCCGACTTCTCGCCGTCGGCCAGCTTCTGGGCACCGTCATCTGCGCTGTGCGCACCGGCGGCAAGCTTGGCCGAACCGTCGGCGGCCGTGGAAATGCCATCAACCAGGGCCGGTACCGCGGCATCCAGCTTTTTGGTGCCATCGGCCAGGGTGCCCAGGCCGCTGGCCAGCTGCTTATTGCCGTCGGCGACCTTTTCGGAACCGTCGGCCAGGGTGTGCAGCTGGGTCTGCAGTCCGGAGAGGCCTGAGTTCACCTGCTTGACCTTGGCATCCAGGGCGTCGGGCACGGAGGAGTTCTCGACGCTTTGGCTGATGGTGGCCTTGATAGTCTTGGCCTGTTCCTCGGTCAGCGTGCCGTCGGCGACCAGGGCATCCAGTTGGGCCTGGGAGTCGCTTTTGACCTTTTTCAGCTGCGCATCGGTGTCTGATTGCAGCTGGTTGATCACCGAGATGGCATCATCTGCGGTGCCGGCCAGCTGCGCGTTGCCGTCTGCGACTTGGCGCGAACCGGTGGCCAGCTGATCGGCGGCGTTCTTGGCGCTGTGTGCTCCATCGTTGAGCTTGCCCACCGAGCCGGGCAGCGAGGAGGTCTGCGATTGCATTTTCTGCAGGCCGTCATTGAGCTTGTCGGCGCCGGTGGCCAGCTCTGAGGTGCCGTCGGCCAGCGCATTGGCGCCGGTGCTGAGTTTCTTCTGCCCTGCCAGCAGGTCATCCAGGCCGCCGGAAAGCTGCGTGGTGCCGTCCTTGAGCTGGACGGTGCCATCGCTCAGATCGCTGCTGCCGTCCACCAATTTGGTCGTGCCGTCGGCCAGGGTGACTACTCCATCGCCGAGGTTCAGGGTTCCGTCATAGAGCTTCTTGGCACCGTCGGCTGCATCGCCCATGGAGTCGTGGATATCCACAAATCCGGCGATCATCGCCGAGGCGGTTTCGGTCCCGACCTCTTCGGAGACCGAATTGCGCACCTCGCCGGCCAAGGTGCGGGCGAAGTTGGAAACCATGAAGTTATTCGCGTCGTTCGTCAGCAGCTCGAGATTGGCCTGGTCGGCCTTCTTGAAGTCGCCGGGGGAGACCAGGGCTGCGGAGAAGTCGTCGGGCAGCACCAGTGCGAAGGCGTACTCGCCGCTGGCGACCGCGTCTTCGGCCTCTTGGCGGGAGTCCAGATGGGCCCAGCTGAAGGTGCCGTCCTCTTCGAGGTTCTTCACCACGTCGTCGCCGACCTTGGTGTCCTTGCCGTCTTTTTCCGCTCCGTCATCGAGGTTGACCACCGCGGCGGTGACCTTGTCCAGGTTGCCCTGCGGGTCCCAGTTGGCGTACAGGTAGAGCGCGCCGTAGAGCAATGGCACGCAGGTCAAGGCGATCAGCGCCAGCTTCGGCAGGGTGCCTCGGGTCATGCGCTTGAGTTCGGAGAGCGCAAGTTGCAAAGTCGTCATTAGTTGTCCTTCGCTTCGCTGGATTCAGCGGCAGGTTCTTCGCTGGCCGGCTGGTCGATGACCGGCACTTGGCTTGTCGGCTCAGGCAGATCAAGGTCCAGTTCTTCTTGCACGAAGCCTTCGGAACTGGTCTCTTCGAGGGTTTCTTCCTCGATAGGATCAGCGATCTCCTCGGGTTGTTCAGGCAGCGAGCCGAGGTAGCTGACCGGCCCGTCCCAGTCGTAGGGAATATCGCTTACGATGGCCAGCACTGCGAATTCGCGAGGGGAAGAGGCAAACTCGATGAGCAGGTCCATCCACAACTCGTCGTGCAGATCGTGGCGGTCGGGGGAGTCGAGAACCAGTAATTCCACGTGCGGATTTTCGGCGGCCAGAAGCAACTGCAATTCCAGACGGCGTGCTGGGTCAATGGCATCGGCCCAGTCGGCGGCGACGTCATCAAAGCCATGTTCGCTGATCCACTTTTTGGCTCGTGGCTTGCGCCAAATAGGACCGGGGACCAAAGCGAGGTCCTCGCCAACCACGTCGCGGACCTTCATATGGGATTCTGGCTCGTTCACCTCAGGAGAATCGAGCAGCGCGCTGTGTCGGCGCAGGGTTTTCAGTGCGTCGGAATGGCCCCACGCTACTGCGCCTGAGGTGGGCTGCATGCGACCGCTCAGCGCAAGGGCCAAAGCGGTACGTGAAATCTGCGGGTCGGCGACTACCAGGTGCACTTCGCCTCGCTGCACACTCAGGGAAGTGGGCGGCACCAGCTGTTCGTGGCGGCCTTTGACGGTGACTGAATCTGCGATAAGCACAATTACAGACTAATTGAACTGACCGGTCAGTTCAATTAGTGCGAATATTCCTTTAATCACCTCTAGACGTAAACCGCTTGATGCCTTTGGATTGTTCTTGGGGCGTGTTGAAAACCGCGGTGCGAAGTTCATTAGTAGTTCATCGAACTTTGATTACCTCGAGCCCTCACCACTTGTGGCGGCCTGGCCGTCACGCAACGATCATCACCTAAAGGGAAAACATGAGCAAGAGAAGAACTACTCGCATTGCAGCGGTTCTGCTCGGCGGCGCCGTGGCTGTATCCAGCTTCTCGGTGGCCCAAGCGGACACAGTCGAAATCACCCCCATCGAACAGGTGCAGGGCACCGGCAACAGCTCGCCATTGTCCGGCCAGCAGGTCACCGTGCAAGGCGTGGTCACCGGCGCCTATGCCGAGGGCGGGATCCGCGGTTTCTATGTGCAAAGCGAAGGCACCGGGGCGGAAGTTCCCACCGCAGGCAGCCCGGCAATTTTTGTTTATGCTCCTGACGAGGTCTCCTCGGTGCAGGTAGGCGACTTTGTCCAGGTCTCCGGCGCGGTCAGCGAATACTACGGGCTGACCCAGATCAAGGCCCAGGGTGTCCAGCAGCTAGCCGAGCCGGCCGAAAGCGTGAAGCCGTTGGCGATCTCCCTGCCTGGCGACGAGGCAGGACGCGAGCAGATCGAATCAATGCTCGTTGAGCCTCAAGGAGAGTTCACCGTCTCGGATAACTACTCGCTGAACCAGTACGGCGAATTGAGTCTGGCCCAGGGGACTAGCTCGATCCTGCCTGGCGAGAAGCTTCTGCGCCAGCCGACCGATGTTTTTGCTCCCGGAAGCTCCCAGGCCAAAGCGCTCGCTGAAGAAAATGCGCAGCGTGCGCTCGTGGTCGATGATGGAGCCACGTTGAATTTCAGCACCGCCAAGAACACTTCCGTTGCCCTGCCTTATATCGATGCCGAGCAGCGAGTGAGCGTCGGTGCCAAGGCGAGCTTCACCGGCCCAATGATCCTGGACTACCGCTACGACCTGTGGCGTTTGCAGCCCCAGGGCCAAGTGATCGGCGCCCAGGACTCCGACATCGCGCTGGACTTCGAGCAGATCAGCAACGAGGCTCCCGAAGAAGTCGGCGGCAACCTCAGTGTCGGCAGCTTCAACGTCTTGAACTATTTCACTACCACCGGCGATCAGCTTGAGGGCTGCACCTATTACCGGGACCGTGAAGGCAACCCGCTGACCGTGAAGCAGGGCTGCGATGCCCGCGGCGCTGCCGATGCGATCAGCTTCGAACGCCAGCAGTCCAAGATTGTTTCCGCGCTGAGCAAGTTCACCGCCGACGTGGTGGTCCTTGAGGAAATCGAAAACTCGGCACGCTTTGGACAGGATCGCGATGCAGCTCTGTCCCACCTGGTTGATCAGCTGAATGCCGCCGCTGGCAGCAAGGTGTGGAGCTTCGTCCCGAGCCCGGCAACCGTGCCGGCCGATGAAGATGTCATCCGCACCGCGATCATCTACCGCGGTAAGGCGGTGAAGCCGATTGATGAATCGGTCATCTTGCAGGATGCCGCATTTGATAATGCCCGTGACCCGTTGGGCCAGGCTTTCCAGAAGGTCGGCGGAAACCAGAACACCCGCTTTGTCGTGGTGGCCAACCACTTCAAGTCTAAGGGATCCAACCCGAATGATGGTTCGGGCAATGCCGATTCTGGCGACGGCCAGGGCGCGTGGAATGCAGACCGTGTCGAGCAGGCCCAGGCATTGGTTCGATTCACTGAAGAGCTGAAGGTCTCGCGAAACACGCAAAAGGTCCTGCTGGCCGGTGACTTCAACTCCTATGCCGCTGAAGATCCGATTCGCGTTCTGACCGAGGCCGGGTTCACCGACATCGGTGCCAAGGCCGATTCCCAGAGCTACGTCTACGACGGGCTCAGCGGTTCATTGGACCACATTCTGGCCTCCCCTGAGCTAGCTGCAAAGGTCACTGGCCAAGACATCTGGAATATCAATGCGATCGAATCCGTGGGCTACGAGTACAGCCGGCACAACTACAACATCACCGATCTGTTCACCGCGAACCAGTACCGCTCTTCGGATCACGATCCGCTGTTGGTTGGACTGGAACTGAATAAGAAGGGCTAGTTCCCGCTGGCAATAACAGCCAGGCATTCCTTCGCTGCTCGAAGGCATGCCTGGCTGTTATTTTTTTGCCTGCAGAAGTTAGGGGTTGACAGGAAAGATCCATCGTGGAGAATTGTTGAAGACGTTTCGTGAGAGCGCTCACAAAATGGATAAGCGGAGCTGCTTTCATTGCCATGGCAAGCAGGGTTCAGGAATGGGCCCATTATTTTTGCCCAATTTTGAGAGCGCTCTCAAAATTTAGCAGTACCCACACTTGCACGAACTGAACTTGAATGGAGTCACCGTGAAATCTTCACGCACAACCCGGCTTGCCAAGGTAGTAGCACTGACCTCAAGCATCGCGCTGCTGGCTGCCGGATGCTCATCGGGAGCAAGCAAGGACGCTGCCCAGCCAGCCTCGGCCGATAACCCCGTCACCCTCACCGTCACCACCTTCGGCACTCAGGGACTGGACCCGCTGTACAAGCAGTACGAGAAGGAAAACCCAGGGGTCACCATTGAAGCCACCAACATCGACACCGGCGGCAACGCGCTGACCGACTGGAAAACCAAACAGGCTGCAGGCGCCGGGTTGCCAGATGTGCAAGCTGTAGAAGAAGGCTGGCTCGGCCAGGTGATGACAGTGTCCGACAGCTTCACTGACCTGAACGAATACGGCGCCAGTGACATCTCCGGCGATTGGGTGGACTGGAAAGTCAAGCAGGCCACCGACGCTGACGGACGAACCATCGGCTACGGCACCGACATCGGCCCGATGGGCCTGTGCTACAACAGCAAGCTCTTCAAGGCTGCCGGTTTGCCCAGCGATCGCGACAAGGTCGCCGAGCTCTTCGGCGGCGAAGACGCCACGTGGGATGACTTCTTCTCGGTGGGCGCAGACTACGTGAAGAAGACCGACAAGGCCTTCTACGACCAGTCCGGCTTCGTCTGGAACGCCATGGTGAACCAGCTTGACGAGGGCTACTACAAAGCCGATGGCACCTTGAACATCGACTCCAATGCCGAACTGCGCAAGCGCTGGGACCAGCTCTCGGACGCCGCATCCAAGGGCTTGTCCTCCGGGCAGACCCAGTGGGACTGGGGCAAGGGTCAGGCCTTTGTCGATGGCTCCTTCGCCGTCATGCCTTGCCCCGGCTGGATGCTGGGCAACGTCAAGGGCCAAGTTGAAGGCGCCGGCGGCGACGCTTCCGATGGCTGGGACTTCGCCGATGTCTTCCCTGGCGGACCGGCCAACTGGGGCGGCGCATTCCTGACCGTGCCAAGCACCTCCAAGCACCCCGCTGAGGCTGCGAAGCTGGCCCAGTACCTGACCAACGCCACCTCCCAGGCCACCTCCTTCGAAGAGGCAGGCGCCTTCCCGAGCAACCTTGAAGCGCAGAAGTCCAAGGCAGTGACCGGCGAGAACGATCTGACCAAGTTCTTCAACGGCGCACCGATCGGCGAGATCCTTGGCCACCGCGCCGAAGGAGTGAAGGCCCAGTACAAGGGCGCAGATGACTCGGTCATCCAGGAGCAGGTCTTCGGGCCGGCAACCATCGCCATTGACAAGGGCACCGACGGGGAAGCTGCGTGGAACAGCGCACTGTCAACGCTGCAGGAACTGGAAATCAAGTAAACGGATAGCCTCCACCGCCTTGTGAGGGGCCCGGCCCCGCACAAGGCGACTGCAGCAGAAAAGACGACACTGATGAGCACCACGACACCCATGTCACGGCCGACAGCAAAGGCCGAAAAACCCGGCGCGCCCACGGTTGAAAAGCTGGAAGAATCCAAAGCCGAGCGGGCCATGCGCCGCCGGCACCTGCGCGGCCGGCTGGATTTCAAATACTCGCCATACCTCTATATCTCCCCGTTCTTCATCCTCTTCGCGCTGGTCGGGCTATTCCCGCTGATCTATACCTTCGTGGTGTCGATCAACGACTGGGAACTGCTTGGCGGCGCCGGCGACTGGGTGGGGCTGGATAACTACAAGGCCGAACTGGCCTCGCCGCTATTCTGGAATTCGCTGTTCAACACCTTCAGCATCTTCCTGCTCTCCGCCATCCCGCAGCTGGTCGTCGCGACCTTCATCGCGGCGATGCTGGACCAGAATATTCGGGCGAAGACCTTCTGGCGCATGAGCGTGCTGGTGCCCTACGTAGTCACCCCGGTGGCCGTGACGCTGATCTTCTCCACCGCGTTCGATGAAAAGTACGGGCTGATCAACAACCTGCTCGGTGCCCTGAACCTGGATACGATCGCATGGAAAACCGACGTGTTCCCCTCGCATATGGCCATTGCGACCATGGTGAACTGGCGCTGGACCGGGTACAACGCGCTGATCCTGCTCGCGGCCATGCAGGCGGTGCCGCGTGAACTGCACGAATCGGCGGCCATCGACGGGGCCGGAGTGATCCGCCGCTTCTTCTCCATCACCCTGCCCAGCATCCGCCCGACCATGATCTTCGTGATCATCACGGCGACCATCGGCGGCCTGCAGATCTTCACCGAACCCAAGCTGTTCAACCCCAGCAGCTCGGTGCCGGGCGGCCCGGACCGGCAATACCAGACCACCGTGCTGTACCTGTGGGACTTGGCCTTCAACCGCGGAGATTTCGGGCGCGCCTCGGCCGTGGCCTGGATGCTGTTCCTGATCATCATCGTGATCGGCGTGATCAACTTCTTGATCTCCGGCACCATCGCCTCGTCATCGGATAAGCAGAAAACCCGCCGAATCGCTACCAGGAAGGGCAAAAAATGAGCAATGCGACCTTGCAGCGGACCGCCGCGCCCAAGCCGGTGCGCTTGGGGCGGGGCAAGAACTTTTCCGCCGATCGCCGCCCGGGATTCCTCACCTACGGCATCCTCCTGGCCTTCCTCATCGGCAGCACCTACCCGCTGTGGTACTCGTTCGTCATCGGTTCCTCCACCGGCGACGTGTTCTCCTCGGCGTGGCCACCGTTGCTGCCCGGCGGGCAGTTCTGGACCAACGTGGCCGAGGTCTTCGACTCGGTCGATTTCTGGGCGGCGCTGGGCAACAGCCTTATCGTCTCCTCGGTCATCACCTTCTCGGTGGTCAGCTTCTCCACCCTGGCCGGCTACGCATTTGCCAAGTTGCGCTTCCGCGGACGCCAGGGCCTGCTGGTCTTCGTGATCGCCACCCTGGCGGTGCCGACCCAGCTGGGCATCATCCCGATGTTCATGATGATGAAGCAGCTGGGCTGGACAGGGTCCCTGGGAGCCATCATGATTCCGACCCTGGTCACCGCCTTCGGCGTCTTCTTCATGCGCCAGTACCTGGTGGATAACATCCCGGACGAACTGATTGAAGCCGCCCGTGTTGACGGGGCTTCGATGATCGGGACTTTCTGGCATGTTGGCGTGCCGGCCGCCCGTCCGGCCATGGCGATCCTTTCGCTGTTCACCTTCATGACCGCGTGGACCGACTACCTATGGCCGATGCTCGTCGCCCCGCAAACACCTACCCTGCAGGTGGCATTGAGCCAGCTGCAATCTGCTCGATATGTCGACTACACCATCGTGATGACTGGCGCCCTGATGGCCACGATCCCGCTGCTGTTACTCTTCGTCATAGCAGGCAAACAACTTGTATCCGGAATTATGGCAGGAGCTGTAAAGGGTTAATGACTCACCATCTATCTCAAGAATTCGCCTGGCCCAAGCATTTCCTATTCGGCTCGGCCACCGCGGCGGCGCAAATTGAAGGCGCCGGCCACCTCTACGGCAAGGAAGACTCCGTCTGGGACGCCTTCGCCCGCAAGCAAGGGGCCATCGCCGGGGGAGAAAATCTCGAAGTCGCGGTAGACCACTACCACCGCTATCGCGAAGATGTTCAGCTGATGCGCGAACTGGGCCTGGACTCCTACCGCTTCTCCACCAGCTGGGCCCGCGTCGTGCCCGGCGGGCGCACCGTCAACGAGCAAGGCCTGGATTTCTATTCGCGCCTGGTCGATGAACTGCTCGAGAACGGCATCCTGCCCTGGCTGACCCTGTACCACTGGGATCTGCCGCAGGCGTTGGAAGAACGCGGCGGATGGACCAATCGCGAGACGGCCTACAAGTTTGTCGAGTATGCCGAGGCTGTATACGCAAAGCTCGGCGACCGGGTGCAGCATTGGACCACCTTTAATGAGCCGCTGTGCTCGTCGCTGATCGGATATGCCTCCGGCGAGCATGCGCCGGGCCGGCAAGAACCCGAGGCGGCCTTGGCCGCGATGCACCATCAGCACTTGGCCCACGGCCTGGCGACCCAGCGGCTGCGGGAGCTTGGCGCCAAGGAATTGGGAATTACACTCAACCTGACTAACGCTGTGCCCAACGACCCCACCGATCCGGTGGATCTGGAAGCCGCCCGCCGCATCGATGCACTGTGGAATCGCATGTACCTGGATCCGATCCTCAAGGGCAGCTATCCGCAGGACCTTTTGGAAGACGTAAGCCACTTGGGACTGGCCGAGGTGATCCAGCCAGGGGATCTGCAGATCATTCACCAGCCCATCGATTTCCTGGGTGTGAACCACTACCATGATGACAATGTCTCGGGCCATCCGCTGCCTGGACGACAGCCACCTGCGGTGGTTCCCACCGACTCCGCGAAGTCATCGCCATTCGTTGGCAGCGAGTACGTGAGCTTCCCAGCGCGAGACCTGCCCCGAACCGCAATGGGCTGGGAAGTGAATCCCCAGGGCTTGCGCGTGCTGTTGAACCGCTTGAAGAAGGACTACGAGAATCTCCCGGCGCTGTACATCACCGAAAACGGCGCGTCCTACACGGACGTGCTCAGCGAAGAGGGAACCATCGAGGATGAGGAGCGCAGCGAATACATCTTGAACCATCTTGATGAAGTTGCCCGATCCCTCGAAGATGGCGTGGATGTGCGCGGCTATTTCGTCTGGTCGCTGCTGGATAACTTCGAGTGGGCCTGGGGCTATGACAAGCGCTTTGGCATCATCTACGTGGATTACCAGACCCAAGAGCGAATCATTAAGAATAGTGGTCGCGCTTACGCAGGCCTGATCGCCTCCAATCGTACAATGGCTTAACACCTGAGCATGATGGTCCGCAGACCCATAGGGGGTAGCTGCGGGCCATCTTGCTTGCTTGGCTGATCTACAAACCCCCAGGACCTAGGCGCAGACGAATGAGCACGCAAGAACCACGCAAGCCGCAGGCAACACTGGAATTGGTGGCGCAGAGGGCTGGCGTCTCGCGCGCCACGGTCTCGCGAGTGGTCAATGGCTCGGATCGCGTCAAAGCGGATGCCAGGAAAGCGGTGGAACAGGCGATCCGGGAACTCAATTATGTGCCCAATCGGGCTGCTCGTTCCTTGGCTCAGGGGAGAACCAACTCGATTGCGCTTGTGGTCCCGGAAAACACCGCGAAGTTTTTCGCTGACCCCTATTTCGCCAAGGTCGTCCAGGGCGCAGCGCAATATGTCGCTGGCACCGAATTCATGTTGACCTTGCTGCTTTCTACCGAATCCGACCCGGCAAAAACCACTCGTTATCTCCAAGGCGGAAACGTTGACGGCGCCCTGGTCCTGTCGCACCATGCGGCCGACAGGTCTTATGCAGATCTGGGCTCCCTGCTCCCGATGGTTTACGGCGGGCGCACCATGAGTACCGACCAGAATGAAATCTACGTTGTCGACATCGACAATATTGCGGCTGCGCGCCAGGCGACCGAGGTCATCATTGCCCAAGGCCGGACCAAGCTGGCGATGATTGCCGGCCCCCAGGATATGGGTGCCGGGTTGGACCGTCTAACTGGATTCCAGCAAGCCGTTCGAAACGCGGGCCTGGAACCCGCGGCAGTCGAAATCGGAGATTTCACGCCAGCGAGCGGGCATCAGATCATGCAGCGGCTGATCGGGAACAACGTTGACTTTGACGGGCTGTTTACCGCCAGCGCCCAGATGGGCTTTGGTGCGTTGCAGGCCCTGGCCGAGGCAGGAATCAAAGTGCCCGAGGACGTGTCGGTGACAGCGGTGGATGACGATTCATTTGCGCGCAGCTCCACTCCACCGCTAACCACCATTGCGCAATTCCCCGAACGCCAGGGGGAGATCATGGCTGAATTGCTGATCAAGCGGATTCAAGGCGAGCAGGTTCCTGAATGGAGCATTATGGACACCCAGCTGGTGCTGCGCGACTCGCATTAACGAGCACATTGGTGCCGGAGAGAACATAAAAAATTCCCACTCATCTGAGTGGGAATTTTCAATTTGTGCGCCCAAAGGGATTCGAACCCCTGACCTTCTGTTCCGTAGACAGACGCTCTATCCAGCTGAGCTATGGGCGCATATTTATTTGTTGTCGCCTTGACGACTTGAATAACTTTACACGAGTTTGAGGCGGAGCAAAAACCAAAATAGACAAAAGTGCCGTGATTCACAAAATATCTAGTGGAACGTGCATTGCTGTCGTGATCCAAGCCGAATTTTGGGGCGGGCAGCGGCCAAGGCTCAGCCATGCAAGATGGCTTGGTAGAGGTTGTGGTCCTGCCAGCGGCCGGCGATCTTGAGGTATTTCGGTGCCATGCCGATCTGGGTGAAGCCGTTGTTGAGCAGTACTTGCTGCGAGGCGTGATTATCAACCAGGGTGCTTGCTTCGATCCGGTGCAGACCGAGATGCTCAGCTGCTTCAACAAGTATTGCAGCCACCGCGCGTGAAGCCAATCCTTGGCCAGTGCATTCATGATCGACCCAATAGCCGAGGCTCGCGCTTTGGAAGGCACCGCGAACCACGGAAACGATACTAAAGCGTCCAATTAATACGTCGTCGCGGAACAGTCCGTAGGGGTAGGCGAGACCTTGGGAGTTTGCGGCCAAGACCTGTGAAATATTCTGGGCCTGCCAAGCTTCGGTGAAAAACTCCTCGGCGCGTTCTGGTTCCCACCGCTTCAGATGCTCCCTGTTGCGCTGGTAGGAATGCGCGAGGTGCGTGGCGTCGCTGATGGCGAGCAGTCGAAGGGCGGTGTTCGAGTCAACGGGTAGCTGGCGCATAAACTTCTCCTGGGAAACAAAAAATTCCCACTCAAGTGAGTGGGAATTTTCAATTTGTGCGCCCAAAGGGATTCGAACCCCTGACCTTCTGTTCCGTAGACAGACGCTCTATCCAGCTGAGCTATGGGCGCATATTCTTTTGTTGATCCGTTCTCACGAACCTCGAATTACTATACAGGTCGTTTTGGGCATGTACAAATCGACGGGCAAAGCTACCGCGCCCAGGTGAACAAAAGGTTATGTGAAGCAAGTGAAAGGGTACCGGTATACGTGACCTTCATCACATATTTCAGTATTTGATTCCATCTTATCCCGCGGAATTTCGGGAATTTTGAACAAGCTGCTTTCGGGGAGCAGGAATTCTGAGGTCTCAATCACACCGAAGTGGCACGGTGCTCCGCCTAGCCTTGATTCATTGCTAGTTGAGCCCAATGGAGGGAACAAATAATGAGCACGAGCTCGGATCAGACCGTAATCGACGCAGCGGCGACTTCGCACAAGGAGTTGGCAAGCTGGGTCGAAGAAGTGGCCGCCCTGACGAAGCCGGATCGTGTTTATTGGGTAGACGGTTCAGCTGAAGAAGCCGATCGACTGACTGCAGAGTTGGTAGAGGCCGGAACGCTCGTTAAGCTGACTGATCCAAACTTCCCTAATTCCTACGCTGGCTTCTCGGACCCCAAGGACGTTGCGCGTGTAGAAGAGCGCACCTTCATCTGCTCGAAGAAGAAGGAAGACGCCGGCTTCACCAATAACTGGGAAGACCCGGACAAGATGAAGTCCATGCTCAATGGGCTGTTCGACGGCTCGATGCGCGGACGCACGATGTACGTGATCCCGTTTGTCATGGGACCACTGGACGCGGAAACTCCTGCCTACGGTGTGGAAATCACCGACTCCGCCTACGTGGTCGCATCCATGCGCATCATGGCCAGGATCGGCACCGAGGTCCTGCGCAAGATGGAAGCGGAGAACGCCTTCTTCGTGCCAGCCTTGCACTCGGTGGGCGCACCGCTCAAGCCGGGCCAGGAAGACGTTGCATGGCCATGCAATGAGAACAAGTGGATCGTACACTTCCCAGAAGAGCGCTCCATCATGTCCTACGGTTCGGGCTACGGCGGCAACGCGCTGCTGGGCAAGAAGTGCTACTCGCTGCGTATCGCTTCGGCGATGGCCCGCGATGAGGGCTGGCTTGCAGAGCACATGCTCATCTTGAAGCTGACCAGCCCGCAGAACAAGGCGTACCACATTGCCGCGGCCTTCCCATCGGCCTGCGGCAAGACCAACCTCGCGCTGCTGGATCCGACCATCGAAGGCTGGAAGGCCGAGACCCTGGGCGATGACATCAACTGGATGCGCATCGGCAAGGACGGCGAGCTGCGCGGCGTCAACCCTGAGTACGGCCTGTTCGGCGTGGCTCCAGGCACCGGCTGGTCCACCAATCCGAACGCCATGCGCGCCATCTCCAAGGGCAACAACATCTTCACCAACGTTGCGCTGACCGATGAGGGCGGCGTCTGGTGGGAAGGCATGACCGACGAGGCTCCAGCGCACCTGACCGACTGGCTGGGCAACGACTGGACCCCTGAGTCCGGCCGTCCCGCTGCGCACCCGAACTCGCGCTTCTGCACCCCGATCGATCAGGTCGACATGCTCTCCGAGGACTACTACTCGCCAAATGGCGTGAAGATCGACGCGATCCTGTTCGGCGGCCGCCGCAAGACCACCATCCCGCTGGTGACCGAAGCACGCAGCTGGACCAACGGCATCTTCATGGGTTCGACCCTGTCCTCGGAGACCACCGCGGCCGCTGCCGGCGCAACCGGCGTGATCCGCCGCGACCCAATGGCGATGCTGCCATTCATCGGCTACAACGCAGGCGACTACCTGAACCACTGGGACAAGATCTCGGACAAGCTCAACCCGGAGCAGATGCCGAAGATCTTCCTGGTCAACTGGTTCCGCCGCACCGCTGACGGCGGTTTCGCATGGCCAGGGTTCGGCGACAACTCGCGCGTGCTCAAGTGGGCCATCGAGCGCATTGAAGGCACCGCTGACGCCAAGGAGACCATCATCGGCAACGTGCCAACCGGCGAATCGTTGGACCTGACCGGTCTGGAAGGCTTCACCCCGGCCGACGTCGAGGTCGCAGTGGCCGTCAACAAGGATGAATGGGCCACCGAAGTCGAGGGCATCGAAGAATGGTACGCCAACTTCGGCGATGCTTTGCCAGCCTCGCTGCGTGCCGAGCTCGACGGCCTCAAGGAACGACTGGGCGCCTAGCAAAACTGGATCTCCCGCAGATCCGCGAATGGGAATGCCCCGGCCACTGGACTTCCAGTGGCCGGGGCATTCCCATGCCCAGCCAAGTAATTGTCACAATCTGGGTACAGTTTCCACACACCGGGTTGAAGTGGGTGCAAAATCAACTATGTGTGAAAAGATTGCCCTATGGTTTTGGCACGATTGATTCTCGGGCTGCTGTGCTTGTCGCCCATGACTGGCTACGAGCTCAAGAAGCACTTTGACTCCTCTATCAACCACTTCTGGAACGCAGACAAGGCGCAGATCTACCGCACGTTGGCGCAGCTGGTGGACAAGGGATACGCCACCGTGCGCACCGTCGCGCAATCGAACTACCCGGACCGCCAGGAGCACCACATCACCGAAACAGGACGCGAGGCCTTGGCCCAGTGGCTTTCTGCCGGGGCAGTGCAGTCTCCCGAACGGGATCCCTTCATGGGGCAGGTGTTCTTTGCCGCCGAACTCGAGCGCGATGAGATCCAGAATCTGCTGGAGGAACGCCGCCAAGCCACGCAGTACACCCTCGATGACTACCTTTCCCAGCGCGAAGGCATTGACATGCGCGCCGCTGCGGACCGTCGCAGCTTCCTGATGGCTGCCACACTTGACCATGCAATCCGACAACAAGCCGCAGAGCTGGAATGGCTCGACGCGGTATTGGAGTACTTGCCATGACTGCAGCCAAAGACCAGAACAAGACCCCTGCAAGCAGTGCGGCACGCGATGCCACCGATTATCCGGAAGTGCATCCCGGCCGGCATCACGATGCCCAGCGTTCGATGCAGACGCTGGTGTTCCTCCATGGCGGAAACGTCGGCAACTGGAGCTGGGACCCGCAGGTGCTGGCCTTTGGCGACTACAACATCCTGACCCTCCATCTGCCGGCCTTCGGCGCCCGGTTCGAGGAGACCTGGGAAGGCCTGGAATCCGCCGCCGATGACGTCGCGGCCTTGATCGCCGACGAAGTTTCCGAAGGCGGCGTGCACCTGGTGGGCATGTCCCTCGGTGGCGTCATCGCGCTGCACGTGGCGGCACGGCATCCGGAACTCGTTGACTCCGTGCTGATCACCGGAACACCGGTGACCGGTGTGGGCCAGGCAGCCAGGGCCTTCCAGAGGATGCAGCTCAAGCTCATCGGCAGCGAGTGGTACTGGCGTTTCCAAGCCGGAGCCTACGGCATGGTGGACGACGAGCGGGAACTGTTCACCGAGCACGGGGTGAAGCTGAAAGCCGAGAACCTGCGGGCCATCATGGACGAGATGGAGCCCGGGGGACTTCCGGAGAAGCTCGACTCCTACCAGGGTCCGGTGCTGGCCCTGGTCGGAGCCAAGGAGCCGAAGGTGGTGCAGAAATCCTTCGAGGCGCTGCGCGCCAAGCTCCCGCAGGTGATCACGCGCGTGGTCCCTGGCATGCACCACCAATGGAACATCGAGAACCCGATCCTGTTCAACTCGGTGCTGCGCAAGTGGATCTCAGAGGAAGGGCTGCACCAGATCCTGGTGGACCCGCAGGCCGCGAAACCGGCACGCGGCGCCAAGGCTGCGCCAGTCGAGCAGCCTGCCGAAGCTCCGGAATCCGAAGACCGCGATGCCGATCTGCCGGCACCGCCAGTCCAGGGGGCGGAGGCGAGGAAGCCTGGAAAGCTCGGCGGCAAAATCTATCCGCGGAAGCTGGATCCGAAGAAACTCGACTTCAAGAAGAAGGCCCCGCAGCAGGGCGATCACCCGGAATCTGCCGCGGATACCGGAAAATAGCGGCAAAAAAGTGCTGCAGGTGGATCCCCCATGATTCCACCTGCAGCGCAGTTGCAAGACCTGGATGCTAGGCGGCCAGCCACACATCCGGGCCGAAGACCTCATAGTGGATCCGCTCGGCTGGGATGCCGGCTTCCAGTGCCTGGCTGCGCACCGCATGCATGAATGGCAGCGGGCCGCACAGGTACACCTCAGCGTCCTCGGCCAGTGCATCGGTCAGATCCATGTAGCCGGCCTTGGCGTTCAGCTCTTCCGGCAGTTCGCCGCGTTCGAACCAGGTGCCCAGGGTGGCCTGGGGCAGCTTGGCGATGGAATCGAGCATCTGCTCGCGCAATGGCCAGGCGCCCACTTCCTGGTCTGCATGCAGCACGGTGACCTTGCGGTTGGAGCCGCGTGCGGCCAGGGTCTGCAGCGCGGCGGCGCTCGGGGTGCAGCCGATGCCAGCGGTAGCGATCACCAGCGGCGCGCCCTCCTCATCGATGACCAGATCGCCATACGGATTCGACAGCTCGAGCACGTCGCCGAGCTTCAGGTCGTTGTGGATGACCGGGGAGAATTCGCCGTTCACATCCAGCTTGACGGTGATGGTGCGGCGGTTGGCCTGCTCGATATCGCCGCTCAGGGTGTACTGGCGAACCTGGCGGACGCCGTCGGCCATCGGCATGCGGACCGAAATGAACTGCCCTGGCTTGGCGACCGTTGCCGGGGTGTCGTCAGCTGGCTCGAAGCTGAAGCTGACCGAATCGACACCGGTTTCGGTGCGTTCGACAAGCTTCCACGGGGTGTAGATCTCGGCGTTGGCCTGCTGCGCGTACAAGCCCTTCTCGATCTTGATCAGCGCATGGGCCATCAGCCAGTACACCTCGGTCCAGGCCTCGGCGATCTCCGGGGTCAGTGCATCGCCCAGGTCTTCGGCGATGGCATCGAAGAGGTGCTTGTAGACGATCGGGTACTGCTCCTCGATGACACCGAGGGAGGTGTGCTTGTGGGCCACGCGGGCGAGCATGGTTTCCGGGGTGACGCCCGGGTGCTTGACCAGGTAGGTTGCGAAGACCGCGATGGATCCTGCCAAGGCCTGTTGCTGGGTGCCGTTCTTCTGGTTCGAGCGGGAGAAGATTCCGTTGAGCAGTTCAGGGTGGGCGGCGAACAGGCGGTTGTAGAAGTTCGGGGTAATGCTGGAAATGCGCTCTGCGATGATCGGCAGCGTGGCTTCAATGACCGGGAAGGACTTGGTGGACAGCATCGGGTCTCCTTGGGCGTAGGGTATTACTTGTATCTGAAATACAAGATTTATGATTCATTTCTACGCTCAGTAGAAAAGGATTGCAAATCAATCGGCCGGTTTCGCAACAGAAGTGACCGGTATCACTTCATGGGTGAAGTGGAACTAGGAAATGCCGCGCACCGTAGGGAAGGGGAGCAGCGTGATGGGCTCCGCTGCTGACGTCGGGCAGATATCCCTGATAGTCAGCGGATCCAGCGAGGCGTAGAAGGCTTCGCGCGCCTGGCGGAAGACTGCCCGCAGGCGGCAGTTGCCCGAGAGCGGGCAGTTGGATTGCGCGTCATGATCGGTGCAGTCCACGATATCGGTGCGCTTGTCCAATTTGCGCAGCAGCCCGCCGAGGGAAAAATCCATCGCTTGGCTGCTCAGGGCGGCGCCGCCGTTGCGGCCGCGGGTGACCTGCAGGATGCCCAGCGTGCGCAGTTCCAGCACTGCCTTGGCAACGTGGTTGTAGGGAACCCCGACCGAATCGGCGATCTCGCGGCTGGTCAGTTGCCCGGTGCCGGGAGTTGCCAGGACCATCACGGTCCGCAGGCACACGTCGGTGAAGGCACTGAGTTTCATGCTTCCCACTCTACGCGGGAAAAGCGCTTCGGGGTCGGCATAGTGACTATGCCGACCCCGAAAGCACCCGATGCGGGCTAGAGCGCGTTGGCCCAGATGGCTTCCGCCGACTCCGCCGCCGGCTCATCGAAGTGCCATTCTCCGCCTGGCTCGGCAGGCATGGTGTATGGCTGGACGATCGCGAGGGCTGCGCCGATGCGGTGTTCGGCCACCACGTGGATCGCGTCGCGGTCGTTTTCCTGCAGCAGAACGTCCGAGGCAATAGCGATGGCCTCGAAGTGGGTGCCCTGCTGGTTCAGTACCTGGACCAGATCGGCAGCCATGGCTTCGGTGTCGATGTCGGCGTCCGGATCCTCCGGGTCATCCGTCGGCGGAACAGCGATCAGACGCAGCTCAGGCTCGTCCTCGCCGTCTTTGGGCTCCAGTGCGATGGCGAAGGGGAGGAACACACCCTGCTCTTCAAGCTGTTCGCGAGCCACGCCCAGGGCGGTGCCCAGAACCTTGTTCAGGGCGTCCTTGACGCCCTCATCCAATGATTCGAGATTCATGTCTTCCCTTTGCTAGTTGGTGACGTTTTCTCCGCGCACGATGGCCAAAACGGCATCGCGCAGGGGCTCAATAATTTCTGCGGTGCGGCCCTCGCCATTAAAGCGAAGGTACGGTTCGGTGTTGGACGGGCGCAGGTTGATCCACCAGCTGCCGTCGGTAGCCGAAATGGTCGTGCCATCCATGGTCATCACATCTACCGGCTGTCCGTCAAAGTGCTCGAGCACCCGGGCGGTGGCAGCTTCCTTGTCCTCGACCTGGGAATTGATCTCCCCGGTGGCAACGTAGGGCTCGTATTCGGCACCCAGTTCCGAGAGCGGAAGGTCCTGCTCGCCCAGCGCGGCCAGCACGTGCATGGCTGCGAGCATGCCGGTGTCGGCATTGTAGAAGTCGCGGAAGTAATAGTGGGCGGAGTGCTCGCCGCCGAAGACCGCGCCCTGGGCTGCCATCTCGGCCTTGATGAAGGAGTGTCCTACGCGGGTCATCACCGGGGTTCCGCCGGACTTCGTGACGAACTCCGGGACCGCCTTGGAAGTGATCAAGTTGTGGATGATTACCGGGTTCTGCTCTCCGGTAGCCTGGACGCGAGCGATTTCGCGGACCGCAACCAAGGCGGTGATGGCCGATGGGGACAGCGGAAGGCCGCGTTCGTCGATCACGAAGCAACGGTCGGCGTCGCCGTCGAAAGCCAGACCCAGATCGGCACCGTGCTCCAGCACGGCGGCCTGCAGGTCCTTCAGGTTTTCCGGTTCCAGCGGGTTGGCCGGGTGGTTAGGGAAGGTCCCGTCCAGTTCGAAGTACAGCGGGACGATTTCCAGCGGCAGGGCCGAAAGCACGGTGTCGCCAAGCACTGCTGGGGTGGTCATGCCACCCATGCCGTTGCCCGCGTCCACCACGATCTTCAACGGGCGAATGTCCGAGAGATCAACCAGCTCACGCAGGTAGGCGGCGTAATCGGCGAGGACATCGCGCTCGCTGATAGTTCCCTGCGGGGCATCGCCGGAAACCGGCAAGCCCTCATTGACGTATTGCTGGGCCAGATCGCGGATATCGAACAGGCCGGTGGCCGAAGAGATCGGGCGGGCGCCGGCCTTGGACATCTTGATGCCGTTGTACTGGGCCGGGTTGTGGCTGGCGGTGAAAACCACGCCGGCCGCATCCAGCTTGCCCGAGGCGAAGTAGAGCTCGTCGGTGGAAATCAATCCGAGCATGACGACGTTTGCGCCACGGTAGGTGGCACCTCGGGCGAAGGCCTGGGCGAATTCTGCTGAGGATGGGCGCATGTCGCCGCCAACCAAAACATCCTTGCCGGCCAGGGACAAGACATCAACAAAGGCTGCGCCGATAGCTTCTATCGCTTCGGCATTCAGGCTCTCGCCGACTACGCCACGAACGTCGTAGGCCTTAAAGCTCTGATTAAGATCAATTTCTTCACTCACACCTTTCAGCCTACCGGTTTGACTGATTCAAATCATCGAGAATGGCGCAATTGTGCATGGGAAATGCCTAACACTTCCGCTAAATATGGGTTCTACGCACCCTCAGATTCCTTGTTCTTGCACAAATCGGTGGGGCCGGGGCTAAATCCGGGGAGGAAACTGAAATACTTGAGCCATGGATGGCTCAATGCAAGTGGATCTGAAAACTCTCGCGCTGCAGAAATTGCGCGCCCTGGTGCAAAACCCGGAGGCCCAGTTCCACGACGGGCAGTATGAAGCGATCGAAGCTCTGGTCGCCCAACGCCGTCGCGCCTTGGTGGTCCAACGTACCGGCTGGGGCAAGTCGGCGGTGTACTTCATCGCATCCCTGCTTTTGCGGGAACAGGGCTACGGACCTACCCTGATCGTCTCCCCGCTCTTGGCATTGATGCGCGACCAGGTGGCCGCCGCCGAACGGGCCGGGGTGCGAGCCGCTGCCATCAACTCTGCCAATGTGCTTGAATGGCGCGAAATTCTTGAGAAGCTGCAACGCAACGAGATCGATGTATTGCTGGTGTCTCCCGAGCGGCTGAACAACCCGTCATTCCGGGAACAGCAGCTGCCCATGCTGATGCAGCGCCTGGGGCTGTTGGTGATCGATGAAGCCCACTGCATTTCGGACTGGGGCCACGATTTCCGTCCGGACTACCGCCGTATTCGCGATCTGATTGCCCGGCTGCCCCAAGGCCTGCCAGTGCTCGCCACCACCGCAACGGCTAACAGCCGCGTGGTCGAAGACGTCGCGGAACAACTTGCCGGCGGGAGAGAGCAGGTCTTCACCCTGCGCGGTACCCTGGCCCGTGATTCCTTGCGGCTGGGGGTGCTTCGCTTGCCCTCTCCGCGAATGCAGCTGGCCTGGCTGCTCAGCCACATCAACGATTTCAAAGGCTCCGGCATCATCTATACGCTCACGGTGTCGGCAGCCGAAGACATCGCCAGGCTCTTGCGGGAAGCCGGGCATGAGGTGGCTTCCTACACCGGGCGCACCGACTTGGAAGAACGCGAGCGGCTGGAACAAGCCCTGAAAAACAATGAGGTCAAGGCGCTGATTGCCACAAGCGCATTGGGCATGGGATTCGACAAGCCGGATCTGGGCTTCGTGTTGCACGTAGGCGCGCCGAGCTCGCCGGTGGCTTATTACCAGCAGGTGGGCCGTGCAGGCCGTGGCAGCATCAACGCCGACGTGCTCCTGCTGCCTGGACCCGATGATTCGGAAATCTGGGAGTACTTCGCCACCAGTTCCATGCCGGACCAAGTCCGTGCCACACAGGTGCTTGAAGCCCTAGGCGGCACTGATGGCGCCATGAGTGTTCCGGCGTTGGAAAGCGCGGTGAACTTGCGACGTTCGCCTTTGGAACTGTTGCTGAAAGTCCTGGCCGTCGATGGGGCAGTGGAGCGCGTAGCCGGCGGTTGGATGCGCACCGACATGCCATGGACCTACGACGCGGATCGCTACAAGCGCGTGGCTCAAAGCCGGATCCACGAGCAAAACCTGATGGTTAATTACGAAAACACCCGTGGCTGCCGAATGCAGTTCTTGACTGAAGCGCTGGATGACCCGCGCTCGGTGGCCTGCGGGCGTTGCGATAACTGTGCCGGCGTGTGGTTCGATGACCATATTCCAGAAGATTCCAAGGACAGCGCGCAAGCTGCGTTGGGCCGGGTTGGCATCCCGATCGAGCCTCGCAAGCTCTACCCTTCGGGACTGGACCGGCTGGGCTATTCGCTCAAGGGGAAGATCCCCGTGGATGAGCAGCTGGCCAACGGCAGGGCCTTGGCCAGGTTGACCGACCTCGGGTGGGGCAACCGCTTGCGCCAGCTCTTCGCTGATCCCGCCGACCAGCCAATCGACAAGGCGATGCTTGATGCGTGCGTCAAGGTGCTGGCGGAGTGGAACTGGGAAGAGCGCCCGGTAGGCGTTGTTGCCATGCCATCGAATAAGCGGCCGCAACTGATCACCTCCTTGGCTCAAAGCTTGGCCGAGGTGGGCCGGTTGCGCTATCTCGGGCAGCTCGAATACCGGGGTGCCGGACCGCAAAACGGCTCCGGAGGTAACTCAGCGTTCCGCGTAGCGGCGGTAGCCGATGCCTTTGAGCTTCCAGCTGCCCTGGAGCAACTGGCGGCCGGTGCTCCCGGTCCGATTTTGCTGGTTGATGACCTCGCGGATTCGCGCTGGTCACTGGCAATGGCCGGTCGTGCCTTGAGGATTGCCGGTGCGCCGGGTGTCCTGCCTTTCACTTTGGGCGTAGCAGGGTAATTGCACAGTTAAAAGAAGTAGTCTGGATGTATGGAAATTATCATCTGGCTCGTCGTCATCATCGCAGTGATTGCCCTGGGCTACTTCGGTCTGCAGGCATTACGGAAGAAGAATACTGCGCAAGTTGCGCAAGCGATCTCCCGTGAAGCAGCCGAGGCTGCTAACGCGAAGCTAGATGATTCTTCCCGTAATTCGGTGTACCGCAATCTGGCCAAGGGCGACGTCATGGGAGCCGTGCAGGTGTACCGTGCAGCCACCGGTGATTCGGTGAAGAACTGCGTCATCGCCGTACGCAGCCTCGATAAGTACCCGCAGGTGGCTCCAGCCAAGGAACTTCCTGTTGATGATGCCGAGATCAAGGCTTTGAGCGACAAGCTCGAAGCCCAGGTTGAGCGCGAAGACCGAGAGGCTACCGGCGAGCAGGCCCAGGAGTCCCAGCCGGGTTCCACCGATGACCTCTGGGTGGTTCCCCAGGAGTGGAGCGAGCAGTTCGGCTCCGAGAACGAGCCAAGCTCCACCCATTTCAAGATGGCCTTTGAAGTTGATGGCGAGAGCCGAGAATTCTCCAGCGAACAGCTGCCGCCGAACGAATACGACCAGTTGTTCTCCATGCTGCGTGATTCGAACTTCGAGGAAGCCGCAAAAATCTTGCATGGATACACCGGGTTGCCGGTGGAAGATCTCGAGCGGATGATCGCCACTTCGCCGATGTCCGGTGGGGCCGCCAATGGCAACGTCGCTGATTTCCGGTTTGAGGGCCAGGGGCCTGATGGTCCGGTGCACTTCGACGCGGCTGAATTGCCTGAAGCTGACCGCGAGGCGTTATTTGAAGCCATTGCCGATACCGATTTGGACCGCATATCGGAGATTATTGTGCGCCATACCTCGCTGCCCGAAGATATCGTGCAGAACATGCTGCAGACCTTCGTCAAGCGCAAGGACTAGCGCAAAGACCTGATCCACCTGGTGGATCCAAGATCGGCGCCCTGAGCATCACGCTCGGGGTGCCGTTTTTGTTGGCTACTGCCTAAAGGCGGGGCCGGTAACGCCCGCAAAAATCAATCTGCATGGCAATCCCGGGCGCTGTGGTTACAGGCAGTTTCAGCGCGGGGCGCGACGCTATGAGATAAAAAGAAAAACCCCTACCTGAGTAGGGGTTTTATGGCGGACACGGGGGGATTTGAACCCCCGGTCGAGTTTTAGCCCGACCCTTCATTAGCAGTGAAGTCCATTCGGCCGCTCTGGCACGTGTCCATCCGCTGTTTCCAGCAGAATCTAGCCTACCTGAAGATAGGCGCGTGTTCCAAAACGAGTCGGCTACTGCACATGTCGCCAGAGGAATTCGTAGCTGGTAGCCAGCATTTTCGCGGTTGACTCGTTGTCCGTCGAACCGGCATGGCCGCCGCCTTCTGGCTCGTGATACCGCACGTTTTCGATGCCCAGGTCCATCATCTTCGCTGCCATGATTCGGGCTTGCGATGGACCGACGCGGTCATCGGAAGTTGTGGTCCAAATCAAAGAAGCAGGATAGTCGTCGACTGGATGTGGTTGGTCGCTGAGGCGATGGACGGGCGAGAACGTTCGCAGGAACTTCCAATCCTCAGGGTCCTCGGGATCCCCGTACTCGGCAATCCACGAATGGCCCGCCGCAAGCTGCGTATACCGCTGCATGTCCAGCAGGGGAACACCGCAGGAGATGGCCCCGAACAGCTGGGGGTATCCGGCAATCATATTGCCCATCAGCAAACCGCCGTTGGATCGGCCGGTGGCTGCCAGATGTTCGCGCGAAGTCACGCCTCGCCGCACCAGGTCTTCGGCGATCGCGGCAAAATCTTCATAGGCGCGATGGCGATTCTCGCGCAGCGCCGCACGATGCCATGCCGGACCGTATTCTCCGCCGCCGCGGATATTGGACATCACATAGATCGCCCTGCGGCCTTGCTCGTTATGCCGGGTAAGCCAGCCGGTCCCCATTGCGGCTGCGTAGCCGGGAGTCATGCTGTGCTGGAATCCGCCATAACCATCCATGAGCACGGGATTCTGGCCATCCAGAAGCAGGTCTACTGCCGCGACCTGGAAGTAGGGGACACGGGTCCCGTCAGCTGAAGCCGCGAAATGCTGGGTGACGCTCAATCCTTCGGCGTTGAACCGCTCTGGAGATTTCTTCACCGCGGTGGCCGCGGAGCCGACCGTTCCACGCAACAACGTGGTGGGCGTCGTGAAACCGGTAACGGTCATCCAATAGTCATCGCCGGCAGCCTGGTCTTCATCATCGACAGCGCCCACCGAAACGCTCAGCATCGGATCCTCAAGCGGCATCTGGGATTCGCTGAAATCCTCGTGCAGGCTGATGACGCGGACCTGGGCTGCTACGTGGTGCAGTACGGTGAGCAGCAGGTAGTTCGCGGTGAAGCTCAAGGATTCCAAGGCGGTGCTGTCATCGGGGACGAAGAGCACTCGCTGGATGGTGCCGTCCTCTAGGAATTTATCCAGCTCGGCAATGGCCAGAGAGCCGGCAGCGATGACCTGGCCCTGATGTTCCCAGTCGGTCTGCGGCGCGAAAATCACCCATTGACGGTGGAGGCTTACCTGGACATCGGTAGGAACTTCAATGACTTGGTGCTCCCCGTTGAGGAAGACTCCGGTGACCGAATGGTAAAAATCGATAGCATCGGTGGTCACGACGCGTTCAAACCCTGGGGTCGAATCGAAGTAACCGAAAGCCGCCACATGCTCCTTGTCCACTTCAAAGAGCATCGGCGCTGCTTCGATGTCGAGGCCTCGACCTACACGCCGCAGGGTGTTGGCATAAGTGGAGCGCGTGGTGAATTGGTCGCTGGTGGCCGAGCCGACCAGCAAGGTATCACGGTCGATCCACGAAGCTTGGGTCTTGGCCACGGGCAAATCGAACCCGTCTTCAACAAAGCCCTTGCTGATCAGATCGAACTCCCGGATTCGCACCTGATCGCCTCCGTCGGGGCTCAACCGGATCAATGCTCGTTCATAGGGTTCGGATGCTTTCGGGCGAAGCAGGGTGGAACCGGCGAAATGCCATTCCTGTCCTTCCGACCTCGCCAAGGCATCTAGATCGAGTAAGATCTCCCACTGCGGGGCATCGGTGAGATAGGACTGCCACGTGGTTCGTCGCCAAAGCCCGAGGCGGTGCTCCGAATCGCGCCAGAAGTTGTAATAGTGCTCGCCGCGCTTGGTGACCATCGGAATGCGGTCTTGCGCATCGAGTACTGTTTTGATGCGCTGGACCTGTTCGCGGAACGAATCATCGTAGAGTTCGTCTTCGGTTCGCGCAGTCTGTTGCTGTACCCATTTAAGGGCCGACTCGTCGCGGGTGCCTTCTAGCCAAGAATATGGATCGGCGTCCGTCGCCATGGAAACATGCTCAGTCATGGGCATAGTCTATGCGGTAGGGCTCATGGCCTGCGATAAAGGTAATAACCTAGAGGGGTGAGCACCGTGATGGAGAACCCCAAGATTGAGTACAGCCTGGCTATAGTCGGGGCTGGCCCGCGCGGCACCAGCGTTGTCGAACGATTTGCTGACTTGTCGCTCAAGCTGGCGCCCAAGGGCAGCAAGCTGAACATCGTGGTTCTTGATCCGTACCGTCCCGGATCGGGGCACGTCTGGAATCCGCGGCAGTCGGAGAATTTCTGGATGAATACCCCCGCCTCTTTCCCCACGGTTGCGCCCGAACGAGTAACCGATGAGCCGGGTTTGAGCTTCAGGCAATTTGTCGCATTGCGGGGAGATGGACGACAGCTCACCGAGGAGCACGCCAAAGCCATCGAACATATCGGAGCGGGAACCTATCCATCACGCGCCATGTACGGCGAATACCTGGAGCATGTTTTTGACCGTAGCTGTGCCGTGCTCAAGGAGCATGAGTCATTCACGATCCAACATGTTCCCGCCGAAGTCCTCGCTGTGCGTCCACAGGGCAACGGGTACCAGCTGGAGTACAAGGCGTCTGCTCCAGGGGCCGAAGCGCAGCATCTGTCAGTAGACGCGGTGGTCCTGGCCTTGGGGCACCAGAGCGCGGAACTGAATCCCTGGCAGAAGCAGCTGCAGGAAGCCGCGACTAATTCGGGTGCCACCTATCTGCCGCCGAACATTCCCGCTGATCTTGATTTCAGCAAATTCGCGGACGGCCAGCCAGCGCTCATTCGAGGGCTGGGCCTGAACTTCTTTGACTGCATGGCTGAACTCACCCTGGGCCGGGGAGGAATCTTCCGGGAGGTGAGCAATGAACCGGGGCATCAGTTCGAGTACGTAGCCTCCGGCAGGGAACCTGAACTGATCGTGGCCTCGCGACGCGGAACCCCCTACTGGGGCAAGCCGGTCGTTGAGCAGTTCATCCCAGAAGAGATCGCACTGCGCTTCTTCGACGTCCAGGATCTGATTGGCCATCTTGCCGAGTTGCGCGCGACGAACCCGAATGCCACGCTGGAGTTTTCACGGCATATCTGGCCCAAGCTCCACCGCGACGTGCTCTTCGCGTACTACCGGCAGTGCGCGCGGAGCGCCGGGGCGCCTGAGGGCTTCTCAGCGGAAGAATTCATTGATCAGCTGGAATCGATCCTTCTGGCCGAGCACCGCGAAGGCAGCCAGGTGTGGCTGAGCGAGCTGCGCAAATTCATCTCGCAATTCCCGGAAATCCAATGGCTTGATGTTCCCAAGCTTGCCCGGCCGTTCGAAGAATTGGGATTTGCCTCCAATGAGGACTACCAGCAGGCAGTCCAGGATTATTTGATCAGCAATGCCCGGCACAGCACCGGTGGTCTGGAAGACCCGTTGTCCTGCGCCATCATGACGATGAATGCCGGCCGGATGCTGGTCAAGGAATTGATTGTCGCCGGTGTTATCGACGAACAGTCCAGGATTGAAGAGATCCAGGCGCACTTCGAACCACTGGTTGAAGGGCTGGCTTCCGGGCCTCCCCTGGAAAGAATCGAACAATTGCTGGCGCTATCCCGCGCCGGCATCGTGACCTTTATCGGCCCGGAACCGGAATTCGCCTTTGACGAAGTCTCGGGGCAGTTCACGGCCTCCTCGCCGTGGGTGGACGCCGAAGTGCACACAGCGAAAACGATGTGCGAAGCGATGATGCCGAGCAACCGCGTGCTGCAGAACGATACAACCCTCATCAAGCAATTGCTGAAGGACCACGTGGGCCGAGCCCACACGTGGCGCAATTCGGAAGGGGAGAGCCTTCCCGGCTCAGGCTTTGATGTTGTGGGTGAACCGTACCGCCTGGTCAACAGCGAGGGACTGGCCCACCGCGGGATTTTTGTGATGGGTCTGCAGCTATCGTCAGCGCAATGGGGAACGGCGATTGCAGCCCAGGCCGGCGACGTGAATAATCCTGCGGCGCGAACGCTCAAGGACGCCACGCATGTAGCCAACGAAGTGGCACGCCTGGCTGGTTTCCTGGTGGGCGAAGGGCTGCCTACAGAACGGCATTAAACAGTTTGGCGGGCTGATCAAAAGATCAGCCCGCCAAACTCATAACGCGGATGGTATGGGATTTGAACCCATGAGACGGGGTTGCCGCCTACTGGTTTTCAAGACCAGCTCCTTCGGCCGCTCGGACAACCATCCAACCCGAAAAAGTATACGGCATGAACCCCGATTGAAAGGAATTGAGATCCGTGAGCGAAACAATGAACGCCTACATCTACAACGCCGGTGGAGGGCCAGAGGTCATCGAGCTGACCGAACGGCCCATCCCTAGTCTTGGATCCGGGGAAGTGCTGGTCAAGGTGGAAGCCTTTGGGCTGAACCGTGCCGATGTGCAGCAGCGCAAAGGGGTTTATCCACCGCCTGAGGGAGCCAGTGATATACCCGGACTGGAGGTCGCAGGCAGCATCGTCGCGGTCGGTGACGGGGCCAGCGATTGGAGCGTTGGAACGCGCGTAGCGGCACTGCTAGCCGGAGGTGGATACGCGCAGTATGTGAACGTGCCGACCGAGTTGCTGATCCGGATCCCCGACGAGCTGTCGATCGAGGAAGCAGCCGCCCTGCCGGAAGTCTCGGCCACGGTGGTATCCAATCTCTTCATTGAAGGTGGGCTGGAGCAGGGTCAGACGATCCTGATTCACGGTGGGGCCGGCGGCATCGGGTCCATGGCCATTCAGCTGGCCAAGGCTGCGGGCGCTCGCGTGTTCGTCACTGCTTCGTCGGCCGAAAAGCTGGCCTACTGCCAAGAGCTGGGAGCTGATGAGGGGATCAACTACCGCGAGGAGGACTTCGAACAGCGGGTCGGCGAACTGACCAATGGGCAGGGCGTTGATCTGATCCTCGACGTCATCGGCGCGAAGTACCTTCAGCCGAATATCAATGCGCTCGCCGTGAACGGGCGGTTGGTCATCATCGGCCTGCAGGGCGGAACCAAGGCCGAAGTGAACTTGGGTGTGATGCTTGGAAAGCGTGCCCGGGTTATCGCCACGACGCTGCGTTCCCGACCGTTGGAGCAGAAGAACGAGATCATCAAGCAGACCATCGCACGAGTGATGCCGTTGGTCGATGAAGGAAAACTAGCCATCAACGTCTCCAAGATCTTCGATTTCTCGGATCTGACTAGTGCACATGAGTATTTTGATTCGGGTGAGCACACAGGAAAAATCGTTGTGAAGGCTTAGCGGGAAATGTTTCAGGCGCGTAAAGTGACACAGTAGTCTTAACCGCGTGATCGAGCTTATATAGTGCGATCGCGCACATCACTTGCCACGCCCTGAGGAGGATGCTCACCTTGAGTGCCCAGAATACGCTGCCCCCGGCAGGCGTTGATCCGGAGGTCGCCCAACGCGAAGAAACGCGTTGGACGCCTCTGCGGATCGCCGTCTGGATCGCCATTGCCCTAGTTGGTGGCATTGCTTGGTCCTTCCTTGCTTTTTCGAGAGGAGAAACCATCAATGCGATTTGGTTTGTCTTCGCAGCCGTCGCCACCTACCTGATTGCCTACCGTTTCTACGCGAAGTTCATCGAACGCAAGATCGTCCGGCCCGATGACTTCCGTGCGACGCCCGCCGAAACGGTGAACAACGGCCGCGACTTCGTTCCGACCGATCGCCGCGTGCTCTTCGGACACCACTTCGCCGCGATCGCCGGCGCCGGTCCTTTGGTCGGCCCGATCCTGGCCGCCCAGATGGGCTACCTGCCGGGAACCATCTGGATTATCGTCGGCGTTGTTTTGGCCGGAGCGGTCCAGGATTACCTGGTGATGTTCTTCTCCATGCGCCGCGGCGGCCGTTCCCTGGGCCAAATGGCCCGCGAAGAGCTTGGGCTGATCGGTGGCACCGCCGCCCTGATCGCCACGCTGACCATCATGATCATCATTACCGCCATCCTGGCGCTGGTCGTGGTCAACGCCCTGGGCGAATCCGCATGGGGCGTGTATTCGGTGGGCCTGACCATCCCGATCGCGCTCTTCATGGGCATCTACCTGCGCTTCATCCGCCCGGGCAAGGTCCTGGAGATCTCCATCATCGGCTTCATCCTGCTGATGTTCGCGATCATCTCCGGCCGCTGGATCGCCGAATCGCCATGGGGCGCCGAATTCTTCCACCTGGATCGCACCACCATCGCGTGGGCCATCATCATCTACGGCATTATCGCCGCAGTGCTTCCGGTCTGGCTGCTGCTGGCACCTCGTGACTACCTGTCGACGTTCATGAAGATCGGCGTCATCGCCCTTCTGGCCGTGGCCATCATCATCGTGCGCCCGGAAATCACCGTTCCAGCGTTCTCCGAGTTCGCCTCGCGCTCCGATGGCCCGGTGGTCTCCGGGCATATATTCCCGTTCCTGTTCGTGACCATTGCCTGTGGCGCGCTGTCGGGCTTCCACGCACTGATCTCCTCGGGCACCACCCCGAAGCTGGTTGAGAAGGAAAAGCAGACCCGCTTCCTGGGCTACGGCGGCATGCTCATGGAATCCATGGTGGCCATCATGGCGCTGGTGGCTGCGATCTCCATCGACCGCGGCGTGTACTTCGCGATGAACTCCTCGGCGGCCGCCACCGGCGGCACTGTGGAAACCGCGGTGGCCTTTGTGAACTCGCTGGGCCTTGCCGGCGTGAACCTGGAGCCGAATACGCTCACCGAACTGGCCACCAATGTGGGTGAGACCAGCGTGGTCTCGCGTACCGGTGGAGCTCCGACCCTGGCCGTGGGTATCGCCCACATCATGCACCAGTGGTTCGGCGGCACCGCGATGATGGGTTTCTGGTACCACTTCGCCATCATGTTCGAGGCGCTGTTCATCCTCACCGCTGTTGATGCCGGCACCCGCGTGGCCCGCTTCATGCTGCAGGACACCATTGGCAACTTCTTCCCGAAGTTCAAGGACACCTCTTGGCGTCCCGGGGTGTGGATCTGCACCCTGGTCATGGTGGCCGGATGGGGATACATCCTCATCCTGGGCGTGACCGACCCGCTGGGCGGCATCAACACCTTCTTCCCGCTGTTCGGCATCGCGAACCAGCTGCTGGCGGCCATCGCCCTAGCAGTTGTCATGTCCATCATCGCCAAGCGCAACAACTTCAAGTACCTGTGGGTTGTCGCCCTGCCACTGGCCTTCACCGTGGTGGTCACCTTCGTGGCCAGCTGGCAGAAGATCTCCTCGCCGGATACCAAGGTCGGATACTTCGCCAACCACAATGCCTACAAGGAAGCGCTGGCCAACGGCGAAACCTCGCTCGGTTCGGCCAAAAACGTCGAAGCCATGGAAGCTGTGGTGCGCAATACCGGCGTCCAGGGCTGGCTCTCGGTGCTCTTCCTGCTGCTGACCGCGGTGGTGATCGTTACCGCGATCATGGCAACGATCAAGGCCAAGAAGAACGGCGGCGGCAACAACACCGAGGATCCTGCAGTCCCTTCGAAGATGTACGCGCCGGCCGGACTGATTTCCACTCCTGCTGAAAAGCAGCTGGAGAAGGAATGGAAGCAGGTTCCTGCCTCATCGCGAGTCCAGCGCGGCGGCCACTAGCCATGGCAACGCTGATGGAACGCCTCTCGCAGGCCAAACGGTTTGTCGACGGGGTGCTGGGTGCCGATAAGTACCAGCACTATCTGGAACACCATCATCGCAATCATCCGGACCAATCTCCGATGAGTGAACGGGAGTTCTGGAAGGACTACACCGACTGGCAGGAAAAGAACCCCGAGGGGCGTTGCTGCTGAATGCACCGATCACCGGTCCCGAAACCACCCGCACCTGCGGGAGGTTTCGGGGCCGGTGTCGTTTTATGTCACATCCATGCGCTAACCGGTGCTGTAGCACCGGTAGGCTAGAGCTATCGTTTCTTGTACATCACCGGTAAAGAAGAGTCATGGCGTTCTTTTCACGACTTCGCGCTGAGCGCGCAGCCACTCGCGAACTTGGCGAGGGGGTCTGGCGCCGCGCCCACGATCGCTTCCAGCGTTCCCTGGATCGCGTGTTCCAGGTGATCGAGGGCATTGCCGATGACAAGGTCTATAACCAGCTGGTGAAGGAAGCCAATGAGATGGCTGACCTCCTGGCCACCGTGCGGCAGTTGTGCACGATGGCCCAGCGGATCACGCCGAGCAACGACGAGCATATTCCGCAATCCACGGCCGGGGTGCACCGCAGCCTCACCAAATCTGCCAATGACCTCGCAACCACCGCGCAGGTCATTGCGATGATGCGGATGCAGGCCGAAGCGGGGGAGTCGATCGACATCGAATCGGTGCGCCATCGTGCGCAGCTGGTCAAGGAAGATGTGGGCCGAGCCGCCCAGCTGCTCACCGACAGCGAATAATTGACAATTCCCGATCAGTTGCGTGGTGGTCCTAGAAATCGGGTCGGGCCGTGCACTAAATTGGTTGCATGACCCAAACAATACCCACAAGTAAGTTCCTCGACGGAAACACCATTGACCAGCTGGGCTATGGCGTGTGGCAGGTCAAGGACGACGAAGCGGAAATCGCGGTTGGCAAGGCCCTGAAGGCTGGCTACCGCCACATCGACACCGCGAAGATCTACGGCAACGAAGCAGGCGTCGGCCGCGCGGTTGCCGCCAGTGGCATTGCCCGCGAAGACCTGTTCATCACCACCAAGGTCTGGAATGCGGACCAGGGTTACGACAAGACCATCGCAGCAGCCGACGCATCGCTGGGGCGTCTGGGTCTGGAATACGTTGACCTGTACCTCATCCACTGGCTGCAGCCCAAGCGCGGCACCTACGTGGATACCTGGAAGGCGCTGATCCAGCTGCAGAAGGACGGCAAGGCCAAGTCCATCGGCGTCTGCAACTTCACCGTAGAAGCCCTCGAAGAGCTCTACACCGAAACCGGCGTCCGCCCGGTCATCAACCAGGTTGAAACCCACCCGTACTTCCCGCAAGCCGAACTGCGTGCCTACGAAGCCGAACACGGAATCCTGCACGAGTCGTGGTCGCCACTGGGACAGGGCGGAGACCTGCTCAAGGATCCAGTGCTTGAAGGCATTGCCAAGAAGCATGACGCCTCCGTGGCGCAGGTTGTCATCGCCTGGCATCTGGCCCTGGGCAACGTCGTTATTCCGAAGTCCGTGACCGATGCGCGCATCGTCGAGAACTTCGAATCGTTGAACGTGACCCTGGATGCTGAAGACATCGAAGCGATCGCTACCTTGGATCGCGGCGCAGAAGGACGCATTGCGGCTGACCCAGCCACTGCCGACTTCGAATAAGTCATAATATCGGCATCGGCCCCTCGGATTTTCCGGAATTCGAGGGGCCGTTGCGTACCCGAACAATGGCAACCCCTGAGGAGAAGCCGACATGCACAAGCTCACCGTTCTTTATCCCGAACCCGCTGACCGTGATGCCTTCGTCAAGTACTACGAACAGACCCACTTGCCGCTTGCGGCCCAGCTTCCAGGGCTTCGTTCGTGGCGCTACTCGACGAATATTTCCCCGGACGCGCAAGGCAACCCGGCGAAGTACTTCGCGATTTTCGAGGCCGAGTTCAGCGATGTCGATGCATTTCGCGCGGCCATGAGCTCGCCCGAGGGGCAGGCGGTGGCCGCGGATGTCCCCAACTACGCCACCGGGGGAGCGATAACGCTCGACTTCGAAATCACCGGCGGCAACGAGACTTGAGAAATGCGAAAATCCCCGGAACCACGCTTGCGTGATTCCGGGGATTTTCTTCACATGAGCCCCCTGCCGGATTTGAACCGGCGACCTGCTCTTTACGAGGGAGCTGCTCTACCCCTGAGCTAAGGAGGCCTGTGCCTGCAAACAGGCACCACGTCACTTTATCCGAGGAATTGTCTGATCGTCAAAACGAGGAAGACATCGTTGTTCCCTATCAGCACTGCGTGTCAGGTGCCGGGGCCTTCCCGTCAATCAGGTAGCCATCGACCGCATTGGTGATGCAGTCATTGGAGCGCCCATAAGCCGTGTGGCCATGACCCTGGTAGGTCAACAACGTGGCGTTATCCAATTGCTTGGCCAGCGACTGGGACCACTGGTACGGGGTGGCAGGATCGGACGTCGTGCCGACGACAAGGATCTCATTGGATCCCTTGGCATCCAGCGCGCCAGCCTTGCCCGTGGGCTTGTGATCCCATAGATCGCAGGCGATTTCACCGTAGGACAGGTACTTTCCCAACGTCGGAGCCACGCGCATCAACTCGGTGGCTTCCTTGCCCATCGCCTCTTCGCCGGCGTTCATTGGACGGTCCAGGCAGTTGATGGCCGTGAACGCGTCACTGGAATTCGAAGCGTAGGTTCCATCGCTCTGCCGATCAGCGGCCAGATCGGCGAATCCGAGAATGGTATCGACATCGCCGTCATTAACGGCGGAAGCCATGGCCTGCGTTAAGTAGGGCCAATTGGAATTGTCATACAGCGGCAGGATGAATCCGTTGACAAAATCGATGATCGGCACCGTTCGGCCGTCGCTGGAAACCATGGGCTCGTTCTCGACCTGGGCGAAGAACTGCTGAAGCTGCACCTTCGCTGATTCCACGGTGCCGCTGAAGGGGCAGCCCTCGGAATCGATGCATTGGGCAAGCCAGGCTTCGATTTCGTGCTCGAAGCCAACGGCCTGTGCCTTGGTCAAATCCGCGGCCTGGCTCTTGGGATCCATGGCGCCGTCAAGGACAAAACGCCCCACCTTTTGCGGGAACAAATCCGCATAGGTCGCACCGAGGAACGTGCCGTAGGAGAATCCCAGGTAGTCCAGCTGCTTGTCGCCCAGAACGGCGCGGATGACATCCATATCCTTGGCAGCCGAGACAGTGTCAACGTGGCCCAAGAGGTCGCCGGTGTTGGCAGCGCAGTCGGCCGCATAGTCCTCGGTTTCCTCGATGATCTGTTCCTGGTCCTCGGGCAACCAGGCACGGAGGTTTTCCTGGCGGCCCTCATCGGTTTTGGCGTCGCTCTGGCAAGTGACCGGGGAGCTTTCGCCCACGCCACGCGGGTCGAACCCGATGACGTTGTAGGACTTCTGCAGCTGATCGCTGAACATGGTCTGCACGGAAGACTCGACCATATCCAAGCCTGAGCCGCCGGGTCCGCCGGGATTCACCAGCAGGTTCCGGCTTGCGCCATCTGCTGCCCGGCGATTAATCGAAAGCTCGATGCTCTCGCCGGTGGGATCGCCATAGTCCAGCGGCACCTTGATGGTGGCGCATTCCAGGGCATCGCCACAGTTCTCCCAATCGACCTGCTGGGAGTAGTAGCTTTCCAGCCCGCGGGGAGTATCGGGGCTGCTGGCGCTGGGGTTCGCGTCCGTGCCTTCGGCGTCAGGGAGCGTGGATCCCGCGGAGCAACCGGTGAGCCCGGTCAGGGCCAGCAGGGTTCCCACCGCAAGCAAACGCAGTTTGGATGAGCGTACAGGCACGTTGAGTGTCTCCTTGCGTGGGTTAGCGTCGGCCGGGATTTGGCAAAAGGCGGGTCATCAATGCTTCCAAAGCCATGAGCTGATTGACGTTGGCGGCCAGGCGGCTGCGCGTCTGGTTGATCGCATCCAGCTGCGCCAACGATTTTTCCTTGCTCTGACCACGGGAATATGCCTCAAGCTTCTCGCGCAAATGCTCGTTGATCAGCTCGATGCCGGTTCCCAGCTGCAAGCTGAGCACATCCCGGAAAAAGGTGGTCAGGTCGGTCAGCGTCCGGTCCAAAGCATCAAAGCTGGCGCGTCGAGCGAAACGCTTGGCATCCTCTTCGAGGGCTTTGAACTGGCTGCGCAGGCCCGGGGGAATGGTTTCTTCAGGACCCAGGCCGTTGGCATGGCGTAGCTGTTCGGTCTTCTTCTGCAGGTCCGTGCCGGTGATGCTCTCAGCACGCTCGGTAGCCAATTTGGAGATTTCGGCGGCAGCAGCCATGGCCTGGGGCAGAGTCGTGGTGCGCAGTGGCAAGGTGACTACTTTTTCCCGCTGGATGCGGGCATGCTCGTCACGTGCCAGCAATCGGGCCACGCCAATATGCGACTGCGAGACCCGGGCGGCAAATAGCGCTTGCTGCGGATCAAGCCCGTCGCGGCGCACCAGCAGATCCGCCACGTCCGAGGTCGAAGGGACCGACAGGTTGACTGCGCGGCAGCGCGAACGGATGGTGACCAGGACGTCGGCTGGCGACGGGGCGCACAGGATCCAGATCATCTTCGCCGGCGGTTCCTCGATGGCTTTAAGCAGCACATTGGTGCTGCGTTCAGACATCCGGTCCGCGTCCTCGATGATGATGATGCGCCACCGCCCGGTGCTGGCGCTTTCCTGGGCGCGAGTGATCAGGTGGCGTACATCAGCAATCTGGTATTCGAATTTATCCGTGGAGACGAACGAGACATCGGGATGGGAGGAGGCGAGGACTAATTTGCAGTTCTCGCACTCGCCGCAGCCGGCAGGGGTGTTCGTGCACTGCAGGGCCGCTGCAAAGGCGCGGGCCGCGGTGGTTCGCCCGGACCCGGGTGGGCCGGTGACCAGCCACGCGTGCGTGGGGTTGCCGCGGTCGACTTCTGCGCACAGGTTATCGATGACACGCTGCTGGCCAGCAAGGTCGGCGAAGACCGGGCGGTTCACAGCAGGCCAGCCAAGTGCGTGGTGATGGACCGGTGCAGATCCTCAACGCTGTTATTGGCATCCAGGACAAGGTATCGCTGCGGATCGCGAGCGGCCAGTTCCAGGAATGCCTGGCGGATGCGTTCGTGGAAGTCGTCGGGCTCGGCTTCCAGCCGGTCAGCGGCCTCCACGCCACCACCGGCAGCAACCCGTCGTGCACGGCCATCGGCTGCGGAGATATCCAAGATGATGGTGACATCGGGCTTCAAGCCGTTGGTCGCGAAGTCATTGATGTTCGCGACGGCGTCGAAGCCCAAAGCTCGGCCCATGCCCTGGTATGCCAGCGAAGAATCGACAAAGCGATCGCAGATCACGTGGGTGCCGGCGGCCAGGGACGGGCTGATGACCTGCTGCACATGGGCAGCGCGGGCCGCGGAGTAGATCAGGGCTTCGGTGCGGGAATCGATGTCGCCGTGGCCGTGTTCCAGGACCAGCGAGCGCAAGGCTTCACTGATTTGGGTGCCACCGGGTTCGCGGGTGGTGATGACCTTGGACCCTTGTTCTTCCAGCCATTGCCGGGCCAGGGCGACCTGCGTGGATTTGCCCGCGCCGTCGCCGCCTTCAAAGACTATGAACAAGCCAGGGGCCGGCGCGCTCGATTCGTTATTCACCCCTCTAGCCTATCCAAGGAGTCGGCAAAACATTTGCGCAACCCCTGGCCTGGGCGCAACTAATCGCCCAGTGTGGTGGATTCGACGGATGAAATGTAGTGAAACCCATCCGCGGCCAGACGGCGGCTGCGCGTAAAGTTTTTTCCATGAACTCCAGCAGCATGCCATCAGCTCCACGCCCCGAATGGGATCCGAAGACTCTTATCGTGGCAGGTGGCCGTCCGGCCCATGACACCGATGCGCCGGTGAACTACCCGGTGACTTTCACCTCGACCTATCACTCCCAGGGGCAGGCGGCCGCGGACGAACGTGTTTATGCGCGATTCTCCAATCCCACATGGGATCCGTTCGAAGAGGTCCTGGGACAGCTCGAAGTTGCAGCTTTGCCCGCTCTGGTTTTCTCTTCGGGCATGGCCGCCATCGCCGCGGCCTTGAGCCTGGTTCCTGCCGGGGGAGTGCTTGTCATGCCCAAGCACTCCTATAACGGTTCCTTGGCGCTGAGCTCGGAACTGCAGGCTGCTGGCCGGTTGGACATCCGCCCGGTGGATATCGCCGACGCCGAAGAAGTGATTGCTGCCCTTGAGGGAGCCGACGTGCTCTGGGTGGAATCGCCGACCAACCCGATGCTGGAGGTAGCCGATCTGCCGGTGCTGTTGGAACAAGCCAAGAACCGCGGCGTGCTGAGCATCGTGGATAACACCTTCGCCACCCCGTTGCTGCAACGCCCGTTGACCGCGGGCGCCGACCTGGTGGTCCACTCGGTGACCAAGTATCTTTCGGGGCACTCGGACATCATCATGGGCGCGCTGGTGACCAGTGATGAATCGCTGCGCCAAAAGCTGCATGGCTACCGAACCTTGCACGGAGCGATCAGCTCCCCGATGGACACCTTCCTGGCCTTGCGCGGCGTGCGGACCATGGCCGTGCGCATCGATCGTTCGCAGGCGAACAGCCAAGTGCTGGCTGAACGCCTGGCGGTGCATCCCAAGGTGCAAGCAGTGCGCTACCCGGGGCTGGCACAGGATCCAGGCCATGAGCGCGCTGCGCGGCTGATGGATGGCTTTGGCTCGGTGATCGCTTTCCAAGCCGGGCAGAACGCCGAAGACGCAGATCAAGTTGTCGCCGGCTTCAACATCATTACCGGTGCCACGTCGCTGGGCGGGGTGGAAACCTTGGCCGAGCGTCGAGCCCGCCATGCATCGGAACCCGCGACAGTCCCGGATAACCTGATCCGCTTGTCGGTGGGTATCGAAGAGGTCGAAGACCTGTGGTCCGATTTGGAGCAGGCCCTGGAACAGCTTTAGCGCGTGGCAGTTCCAAAAACGTGAAGTCTCATAGGTAGAGTGAAGATATGTCCATGATGAATGTTGCCCACCTGATCGAGTACTACTTGATGCTGGCTCTGAGCGTCATCATTCTGGTGCTCGCCGTCTGGGCGCTGGTTGACTGCCTGCGCCACGGAGCCCAGCGCTTCGCGCAAGAAGGCAAACGCACCAAAGGCTTTTGGACTGGCCTGACCGCGGCGAGTGCTGTCGTGTCCTTGCTGGGCATCCTCAGCGGTGGCGGAATTGGCTTCCTGCAGCTCATCGGCGCCTGCATTGCCTGTGTCTACCTTGCAGATGTCAAGCCTGCAGTCAGCGGACAAGGCGGCGGCTGGTACAACTACTAGGCCGCCAAGAACCGCATTGAACTTTTGATGACCCGCACTCGTGTTCTAAGTCGAGTGCGGGTCTTCTCAATTAATGGACACTCCTTAACTTTGGTGCTTCGGCGCTGGTGCATTGGATAGGATGGATCGTATGAGTCACACTTTGATCTTGCTTCGCCATGGGCAGAGCGAATGGAACGAAAAGAATCTGTTCACCGGCTGGTACGACGTATCGCTGACCGAACAGGGCCGTGCTGAAGCTTCCCGCGGCGGACAGCTGCTGGCCGAAGCCGGTTACAAGCCAGAGGTGCTGCACACCTCGCTGCTGACCCGCGCGATCGTCACTGCCAACCTGGCATTGGAAGCCGCCGGCCGCTCGTGGATCCCAGTGAACCGCGACTGGCGCCTGAACGAGCGCCACTACGGCGCGCTTCAGGGCAAGGACAAGGCCCAGACCTTGGCCGAATTCGGCGAAGAGCAGTTCATGGAATGGCGCCGCAGCTACGACACCCCGCCACCGGTTCTGGATGACTCCTCGGAATTCAGCCAGATCAACGATGAGCGCTACGCCGCGCTGGGCGATTCCGCTCCACGCACCGAGTGCCTCAAGGACGTGCTTGAGCGCATGCTTCCTTACTGGGAAGAGAACATCAAGGCGGACCTGTCGGCTGGCAAGACCGTTATGGTTACCGCTCACGGCAACTCGCTGCGCGCTCTGGTCAAGCACCTTGACGGCATCAGCGACGAAGATATCGCCAACCTGAACATCCCGACCGGCATCCCGCTGGTTTATGAGTTGGACGACAACTTCCAGCCGATCACTAAGGGCGGAACCTACCTGGATCCTGCTGCTGCAGCCGACGCCATCAAGGCTGTTGCAAACCAGGGACGCAAGTAAGACCTGCTTTTCGGCGGCACCAGAACCCCAAGCTTTGAGCTTGGAAGTTCTGGTGCCGCTGTTTTGTATTTAACCTTCAAAATGGGCCCGCTATATGGCTGTGAGCGAAACAACTGCGCACGATTGTATTTTTGGCATTAGTATGCTGTAATCTCCTATTTCGAATAGGCTCAATGGCTCACGTTAGGAATGCAATTCGTGGCAACTGATTACGATGAAGTCCGCCCAGACGTTGCTGAGGCACGTAAGGCTTCTCTGGATGCGGTTAAGTCCGCAAACGCACCGGACGCCAAGTCCGTCGTGCGCGAGCTCGACGAAGCCGATCACACTGATGGCATGGATCTGCCGGGTGCAGATTTGTCCAACGAGGAACTGACGGTCACCGTCATTCCACAGAAAGACGACGAGTTCATCTGTGGCTCGTGCTTCTTGATTCGCCACCGCTCGCAGCTGGTTCGCGAAGAAGGCAATGTAGGTTTCTGCGTAGAGTGCGAAGGCTAAGAAGCCGCTGTACGCTGGCGCCGATTTCGCGCCGAAAATTTCAAGGGCAGCCCGCCAACTGGTGGGCTGCCCTTTGCCGTTAAGGCTTCATTAAACAATTGGCTAAATAAGCAGTGCCTGCACCCGGAAGGTTTCCGGGTGCAGGCACTGGCTTATGATCTTGATGCCGTGATCGGCTTAGGCGTCCGATGGATCCCATTCGCCGGTGACCAGGTAGGTGACCTTCCGGGCCACGGAAACACCGTGATCGCCGAAGCGCTCAAGGTAGCGGCTGGTCAAGGAAACATCCACGGTGGTCGGGGCCGAAGCATCCCAATCCGCTTCGGCGATGCGAGCGAATACGCTGGAGTGAAGGCGATCGACTTCGTGGTTCAATTCAATAATTTCGGCGGCGATATTCAGATCGCGGGTATCGAGCAGGCGGGCCACGGCCTGAGCGATCTGGATGTCGATCTTCGCCATTTCAGCGAAGGTCGTGGAGATCCTCTCTGGAATTGCCGGCTGCGGGAAACGCAAGCGGGCTAGCTGCGCCAAGTGGCGGGCGAGGTCGCCCATGCGTTCCAGGGAAGCACTCATGCGCAACGAGCCGACGATCATGCGCAGGTCGCTGGCCACAGGGCCCTGTAGTGCCAGGGTATCGATAGCGCGTTCATCCAGCTGGTTCTGCAGGAAATCAATTTTCGCGTCTGCCGCGATGACTTCCTGGGCTAGCTCAACGTCGGCATTCGCCAATGAATCCCATGCGCGATCCATGGCGGTCGCGACCTGGTTGGCCATCTCAATAAGTTCTTCGCCAATTTGTTGTAGATCTGCCTGAAAAACCTTACGCACAGCAGTTCCTTTCGAGTGTCGGTTCCCATGCCAGCTGGCCTTCCGCCGTAGCGGCAAGCCACCCCAAACAGATTTATGGCATGGTGGAGGGTCTTACTCCAGCCTGTCAGCGGGTGATTAACGAATATGCCACGAAACGTGAACGTTTGGTGAACAGCGCGCCGATTTGGCCATTTTCGCGTCATTTAGGAACGAAGGTGCCCGGTGGGGAAGTTACGCTAAAAGGGTGAACGATGTGATCTCGACTCTGATAGCCGGTGTCCTCGGTCTGGCCCTGGGCATCGTTGGCGTGATCGCTTTCAGGATTTCCCAACGCCGGACCGCCCGACTGCCGCAGGTGGACGAGCCTCTGCTCCCTGAAGGCGCAGCTGCCGTCCTGTCCGTCATCGGACGCGCCTTCGTGATCCTCGATGATGTTGACGGTGTAGTGCGGGCTAATCCCGCTTCCTATGCCTACGGCCTAGTCCGAGGCCATACGCTCGTTCACAACGAGCTTCTGGCCCTGGTCCGCCAGGTGCGCGCAGACGGCGTGATCGCTGAGAGCCAGTATGAATTGCAGCGCTCAACGCTCGGCGCCGGACAGCTGATTGTCCACGTGCGCGTCGCGCCATTGGGCGACGAATACATTTTGCTGCTGGCTGATGACCGCACCGAGATCACGCGTACCGAAGCCATGCGCAATGACTTCGTGGCCAACGTTTCACACGAGCTGAAAACGCCGGTCGGCGCCATCTCCCTGCTGGCTGAGGCCATTACCGAAGCGGCCGATGACCCGACCGCGGTGCGCCGTTTCTCCACCCGCATGGACAAGGAATCACGACGGCTTGCCGCGCTCGTCCAGGACATTATCGAGCTTTCCCGTCTGCAGGCCAGCGATGCCATTGTGCAGGGCAAGGAAGTGAATATCGATTCCGTTGTCGCCGAAGCGGTGGATCGCAGCCACCTGATTGCCGAGGAAAAAGGCATCGACATCACTGTCGGCGGGCACCTGGATGAGCCGATTCTGGGCGATCCCGATCTGCTGATGACCGCAGTGCGCAACCTGATCGACAATGCGATCCGGTACTCCCCGGAGAACACCAAGGTGGGCGTGGGGATCCGCCAACGCGATGGCTATGCGCAGATCTCGGTCACCGATCAGGGCCCGGGCATTTCGCCCGAGGAGCAGGAGCGCGTCTTCGAGCGTTTCTACCGCGTGGACTCCGCGCGTTCACGGCAAACCGGTGGTACCGGATTGGGGCTGAGCATCGTCAAGCACGTGCTGGCCAACCACGGTGGCGAGGTGTCGCTGTGGTCGCAGCCCGGGCAGGGCTCCACTTTTACCCTTAGACTTCCCCTAGCGGATGAAGAACGGGCAGGCACTGATGGTGCTGCCGACGAGATGATGAAGGAACGATCGGTCGAGGCGAGAACCTCCGATCGCGAAGGAGGACGACGATGACCAGAATTTTGATCGTAGAGGATGAGGAATCGCTTTCTGATCCGCTGTCTTTCCTGCTGGAACGCGAAGGATTTGAAGTACGGATCGCGGAGGACGGGCTGGTTGCGGTCACCGAGTTTGAACGCCACGGTGCCGATCTGGTGCTCTTGGACCTGATGCTGCCAGGACAGCCCGGAACCGAGGTGATCCGCCAGATCCGGTTGAACAGCCAGGTCCCGGTCATCATGCTCACCGCCAAGGATTCGGAAATCGACAAGGTGGTTGGCCTCGAGTTGGGAGCCGATGACTACGTTACCAAGCCATATTCGTCCCGCGAGCTGCTCGCTCGCATCCGCGCCGTCCTGCGTCGCCAGGGCGAGGGTGAAGAGCTGATCAGCAATGTGGTCACCGCCGGCCCGGTACGCATGGACGTAGAGCGCCACATGGTTTCGGTCGACAACACCGAGGTCTCCATGCCGCTCAAGGAATTCGAGCTGCTGGAGATGCTCCTGCGCAATGCCGGCCGTGTGCTCACCCGCGGACAGTTGATCGACCGTGTCTGGGGCAGCGACTACGTGGGGGATACCAAGACCCTCGACGTTCACGTCAAGCGCCTGCGCTCGAAGATCGAGCCGGACCCGGCCTCGCCCGAACACCTGGTGACTGTGCGCGGCTTGGGCTACAAGTTCGTGGTCTAGCTGGCCAAGGCTTAAAAACCAGGGAGCCTGGGAGCGAATCAATTGATTCGCTCCCAGGCTCCCTGGTTTTTTGCTTAGTGCTCCGAGGTCGAGTGGCTCTCGGTCTTCTTCAGGTGATCGGTAACCGATGCATCGGATCCGCCTGGTACAAAATCGCGGTATTCGGCAAGGGTGCCATCGACGACAGGAACGCTGAAGTCCACGGTCTCGCCGCCCGAAGTGAAGGTGGTCTCTGCGTGCTCGCCGGCAGCGATGTTCAAGCCGGAGACGACCTTCTGGTTCGCATCATCTTCCAGCTTGACGCTCTTCTCGGCTGGAACCGAGATGGTCACTGGCTTGGTGCTGGCTGCCTCGACGGTCAGGGTCAGCGAGGAATCGCTGTCGTTGACAACAGAGCCGATCAGACGCGCCTTGGAGCCGTCGCTGTTGGTAACCAACAGCAGGTTGCGAACCTGTGCGTCGGCGACGTCGACATGCACGCCATCGCTGGCAGCGTAGTCGGTGTTGGTGGCCTGCTCGTTGATGGCGCCACAGCTGGTGACACCGAATGCCAGGGCAGCCACAGCGAGGGACGCGGCAATGCGACGTCCAGCGGTCATGCGTGCGGTGATCACGACACTAACTCCTCGGTGAGAATAATGAGTTGCTTCGGTTCATGGCTATCGGCTCGTCTGCACCCAGAGCAGGGGCAACCCAAGATTTAGACCATGATTACCTCTAAGCCTAGCTGTTTTTCACGCAAAGACGCGATTTAGCGACGTGCAACACACACTTTTCGACAAGAAGTAGAGAACCGGGTTTGGGATAAAGAGGTATGCATTCTAGCTGAACCTACCTTTTTCCTACCATGTTTCTCTTGCGAATGGAAGAGGTGAATCCGCGTGAATTCGCGGTTATATCGGGCACAATCGAGGCTTCGCGGATGGCAAACATGTTAGACTAGGTTGTGGGAAAGGGGTTTATCCACATGGTTTTTGAGGTTGGCGAGACTGTTGTCTACCCGCACCACGGCGCCGCAATGATCGAAGAGATCAAGATGCGCAAGATCAAGGGCGAAGAGAAAATGTATCTCAAGCTCAAGGTGGCTCAGGGCGACCTGACCATTGAAGTTCCTGCAGAGAACGTTGATCTGGTTGGCGTACGTGACGTGGTAGGTCAGGAAGGCTTGGACCATGTGTTCGATGTCCTTCGTGCTGAATTTACCGAAGAGCCGACCAACTGGTCGCGCCGCTACAAGGCAAATGTCGAGAAGCTAGCTTCCGGCGATGTCATCAAGGTTGCCGAGGTCGTTCGCGATCTCTGGCGCCGAGAAAATGATCGTGGTCTGTCGGCAGGCGAAAAGCGCATGCTGGCCAAGGCCCGTCAGGTCCTGATCAGCGAATTGGCTCTGGCCAAGGACCTCGATGAGACCAAGGCCGAGGGCCTGCTGGATGAGGTTTTGGCTTCGGCCTAAGCAAAACTCCCGATTGCATCTTGCCGTGGAGCGCTGAAAAGCGTTTCACGGCTGTTGCCGTTAAAAGCCCGATCAATCCCGGATGAACACGATAAGCTGGGCGCTGTGAAGCAAACCCCATCGCATACTTCGAGCCTGATCCTGGTTGCCGCCGGAATGGGCACCCGGCTCGGAGCCGGCATTCCCAAAGCACTGGTTCAGGTAGCTGGCAAGTCTTTGGTGGAACACGCTATCGACCGCATCCTCAAGGTCGAGCAGATCACTGAAATCATTGTGGTCACTCCCGCAGATGACCACCGCATGGCCGAAGTCCTGGCCCCCTACGGCACCGCGTTGCGCACTGTTCCTGGCGGAAGCAGCCGTGCCGATTCGGTACGCCGCGGACTTGGCGCCGTGAGCCCGAACGCCGCGAACATCCTGGTCCATGACGCCGCCCGCGCCTTTGCCCCGGTCGATCTCTACCAGCGCGTGATCCAGGCGCTGGATCGAGGCCAAGCCGCCGCGGTCATTCCGGCCCTGGCCGTGACCGACACGATCTGCGTGGTGGAACCCGGAGCGCAGGATGGCACCGAATACATCGAGCACACCCCGGCACGATCTACCCTGCGCGCGGTGCAGACCCCGCAGGGATTCAACGCCTCGGTGCTGCGCCAAGCGCACGCCCAGCTGGACCACTACACCGAGGCGGAACTGGAAAAAGTCACCGATGATGCCTCGATCGTGCGCGCCTGCGGCGAAAAAGTGCAAGTGGTCGCCGGAGCGCAGCAAGCCTTGAAGGTCACCCACCCCGAGGACCTCGATACCGTCAACCAGCTCATCAGCACCCAGAGCAGCTCCGCCAACCCCGCGAAGGAACCAATGATCCTGCCACGCATCGGAAACGGTATCGACGTTCACGCCGTGAGCACCGACCCCGCCCGGCCGATGTGGCTGGCCGGCCTGCACTTCCCCGAGGATATCGGCCTGTCGGGGCATTCGGACGGCGACGCGGTTGCCCATGCAGCCTGCGATGCGCTTTTCAGCGCGGCCGGGATCGGCGATCTGGGAACCCACTTCGGGGTGGACCGGCCGGAATTCGCCGGGGCCAGCGGTGTGAAACTGCTTGCAGAAGCCGCGCGTTTGGTTCGCGCGGCCGGGTTCGAAATCGGCAATGTCGCGGTGCAGTTCGTGGGACGCCGCCCGCGCTTCTCGGCACGGCGCGAAGAGGCCAGCCAGGTGCTCAGCGATGCGATCGGCGCCCCAGTCAGCGTCATTGCGACCACCAGCGACGGGCTGGGCTACGAGGGCGAAGGAACCGGTATTACCGCCTACGCCACGGCGCTGGTGTACGCCGCGCAGAACTGACGGCCGGGGAGCCGGTGAAAACCCCAGATCAGCGAGCGCATCACAAGTGAAGTACAAAGGGTGCATCCATCGGATAACCTTAAAGGCGTGAGCCTGCGATTCTATGACACCAAAACAGCATCAGTACGTGACTTCCAGCCGTTAACCGAAGGCGAAGTCAAGCTGTATTACTGCGGCGCCACCGTGCAGGGCATGCCGCATGTGGGCCATGTTCGCAGCGCCATCGTCTTCGATGTACTCTCCCGCTGGCTGGAGTACCGCGGCTTCGCGGTCACCACGGTCCGCAACGTCACCGACATCGACGACAAGATCCTGGAAAAGTCCGCCAACTCCTTCGCCGCGGATTTCCAGGCCGACGAACACTACAAGCCTCGCGAAGAATGGTTCGCGCTGGCCTACCGCTTTGAGCAGGAATTCGCCCGCGCCTATGAAGCGCTCGGCGTGCGCCGGCCGACCTATGAGCCACGGGCCACCGGGCACATCACTGAAATGCACGAGTTGATCACCGAGCTGATCAACCTCGGGCACGCCTACCCGGCGGCCGATGGCTCCGGCGATGTGTACTTCGACGTGCGCTCCTACAAGCAGTACGGTGCGCTGACCCGCCAGAAGATCGACGACATGCAGGATGCCGCCGACTCGGACCCACGCGGCAAGAAGGACCCTCGGGACTTCGCCCTGTGGAAGGGGCACAAGAACTCCGATCCGCTCACCGCTTCCTGGCCAAGCCCATGGGGCCGAGGCCGTCCGGGCTGGCACTTGGAATGCTCGGCCATGGCCGGCAAGTACCTGGGCAGTGAATTCGACATCCATGGCGGCGGGCTGGACCTGCGCTTCCCGCACCACGAAAACGAGATGGCTCAGTCCAACGCGGCCGGGCACGGATTCGCGAACTTCTGGATGCACAACGGCATGGTCACCTATGAGGGCGAGAAGATGTCCAAGTCCGTGGGCAACACCATTTCCCCCGAGGAAATGCTTGCCCTGGCCGACGCCCGCGTGGTGCGCTACTTCCTGGGCCAGGCCCAGTACCGCTCCATGCTGGACTACCGCCCGGACTCGCTGACCGAAGCTGGCGCTGCGGTGGAACGCATCGACACTTTCATCTCCAACGCGCGCTATCGCTTGGGCTCCGCGGCAGAAGCGATTGCTGCCACGCAGGTGCCGGAAGCTTTTGCCTCCGCGATGGATGACGACCTGAACGTTCCAATGGCCTTGGCCGCGTTGCATGAAACTGTGCGCCACGGCAACGCTTCGCTGGATAAGCACGAGGATGCAGCCGTTGCCGCAGCCCTTGGACAGGTGCTGGCAATGACGCAGGTGCTCGGCTTGGACGATGCCGGCGACCAGCAGAACTCCGACGCATCCGCAGAGCACGAAGTGCTGGACCAGCTGATCCAGGCACAGCTGGCAGAACGCGCTCAAGCACGGTCCGCCAAGGACTGGTCACGTTCGGATGCGATCCGCGACGCCTTGGCCGCCGCAGGTATCACGGTGCTCGACTCCGCAGACGGCGCCCGCTGGACACTGAACAATTAGCCGCTGATCGGCTACCGCAAACTCAACTTTAAGGACACATACCATGAGCAAAAAGGGCCCAACCAAGGGCAGTGGCGGCAAGGGACGACGTTCCCTCGAGGGCAAGGGCCCGACCCCCAAAGCTGAAGATCGCCCGTATCACAAGGCTTACCGCGCCAAGCAGCTCTCCGAGCGCTCGGCCGCTAAGCGCAGCACCGGCAAGCGCACCGACCGGATCAAGGTCAACGCGGAATTCGTGACCGGCCGCAACTCGGTTGTCGAGGCACTGCGTGCTGGCATCCCTGCCAAGGCGCTGCACGTAGCCATCCGCATCGACGTGGATGACCGCGTGCGTGAGTCCCTCAAGCTTGCTGCCGCTCAGGGCATCCCTTTGATGGAAGCATCGAAGCAGGAACTTGACCGCATGACCGACGACGCGATTCACCAGGGCCTTGCCCTGCAGATCCCGCCGTACGAATACAAGGACGCTGTGCAGCTGGCGACCAAAGCCGTCAAGGACTACGACCGCGGCTACACCACGTCGCAGCCGCTGTTCCTGGCTTTGGACGGTATCACCGATCCGCGTAACCTCGGCGCGATCGTTCGCTCGGCTTCCGCATTCGGCGCCGACGGTGTCATCATCCCTGAGCGTCGAAGTGTCGGCATGACCGCCTCGGCATGGAAGACCAGTGCTGGCGCAGCAGTGCGCGTTCCGGTTGCCAAGTGCACCAACCTCACCAGCGCCCTGAAGGAAATCAAGGCTGCCGGCATCTTCGTGATCGGCCTTGACGCCGGCGGCGACATGGAGCTCCCGAACTTCGAGCTGGCCACCGGCCCGCTGTGCATCGTGGTTGGTTCCGAGGGCAAGGGCCTCTCGCGCCTGGTTCGCGAGAACTGCGACGCGATCGTCTCGATCCCGATCGACTCCGCTATGGAATCGCTGAACGCATCGATGGCCGTGGGTATTTCGCTCTACGAAGTCTCCCGCCTGCGTAACCAGAGCGCCAAGTAGCACCCGACGTTCTTCAATGGGCCGCCACCTGTCCCCGGACAGGTGGCGGCCCATTTTTGTAGAGTGACCCGATTCATAACAACAAATTTCAGTTGTTTTTGACCAGAATTCATATGGGCGGCCCAAAAATCCGCGTAGTTACGGTGTTTTCGAGGCGATGACGGACTGTACAGGCCGATTTTGCGTCTGGTGGGAACCCGTGTAAAGTTTTATCTCGCGCCGCTGATCTGGACGGGCCGAAAAGGCTTGGAAGAAGCAGTGGGGTGAACGAGCTGGAAACGTCGAGTTGACTTTGGTTGACTTGGTGGTAAGCTTGAAAAGTTGCTCCGGAGCGAAGCAGTCACTGGTTTTTTGGTGGTTGTGGTGTCGAGAGTGTTTGTTGTTTGAGAACTCAATAGTGTGCCAAGTTTGTTGATACCGAATTATTTTTATTTGGTGAATACATAACATTTGCTTGAGGCATTGCACCCCCGTGTAGTGTTCTTGAGTGTTTTTTATTCGCCAGGATTTTTTCATTGATTCTCCCTTATTTTCCGAGGGGTTTCGGTGGCTTTTTGTTTTTTATGGAGAGTTTGATCCTGGCTCAGGATGAACGCTGGCGGCGTGCTTAACACATGCAAGTCGAACGATGAAGCCCTGCTTGCAGGGTGGATTAGTGGCGAACGGGTGAGTAACACGTGAGTAACCTGCCCCTGACTCTGGGATAAGCCCGGGAAACTGGGTCTAATACCGGATATGACTTCCTACTGCATGGTGGGTTGTTGAAAGATTTATCGGTGGGGGATGGACTCGCGGCCTATCAGCTTGTTGGTGAGGTAATGGCTCACCAAGGCGACGACGGGTAGCCGGCCTGAGAGGGTGACCGGCCACACTGGGACTGAGACACGGCCCAGACTCCTACGGGAGGCAGCAGTGGGGAATATTGCACAATGGGCGGAAGCCTGATGCAGCGACGCCGCGTGAGGGATGACGGCCTTCGGGTTGTAAACCTCTTTCAGTAGGGAAGAAGCGAAAGTGACGGTACCTGCAGAAGAAGCGCCGGCTAACTACGTGCCAGCAGCCGCGGTAATACGTAGGGCGCAAGCGTTATCCGGATTTATTGGGCGTAAAGAGCTCGTAGGCGGTTTGTCGCGTCTGCCGTGAAAGTCCGAGGCTCAACCTCGGATCTGCGGTGGGTACGGGCAGACTAGAGTGATGTAGGGGAGACTGGAATTCCTGGTGTAGCGGTGAAATGCGCAGATATCAGGAGGAACACCGATGGCGAAGGCAGGTCTCTGGGCATTTACTGACGCTGAGGAGCGAAAGCATGGGGAGCGAACAGGATTAGATACCCTGGTAGTCCATGCCGTAAACGTTGGGCACTAGGTGTGGGGGACATTCCACGTTTTCCGCGCCGTAGCTAACGCATTAAGTGCCCCGCCTGGGGAGTACGGCCGCAAGGCTAAAACTCAAAGGAATTGACGGGGGCCCGCACAAGCGGCGGAGCATGCGGATTAATTCGATGCAACGCGAAGAACCTTACCAAGGCTTGACATGTGCCAGACCGCTCCAGAGATGGGGTTTCCCTTCGGGGCTGGTTCACAGGTGGTGCATGGTTGTCGTCAGCTCGTGTCGTGAGATGTTGGGTTAAGTCCCGCAACGAGCGCAACCCTCGTTCCATGTTGCCAGCACGTAGTGGTGGGGACTCATGGGAGACTGCCGGGGTCAACTCGGAGGAAGGTGGGGATGACGTCAAATCATCATGCCCCTTATGTCTTGGGCTTCACGCATGCTACAATGGCCGGTACAATGGGTTGCGATACTGTGAGGTGGAGCTAATCCCTAAAAGCCGGTCTCAGTTCGGATTGGGGTCTGCAACTCGACCCCATGAAGTCGGAGTCGCTAGTAATCGCAGATCAGCAACGCTGCGGTGAATACGTTCCCGGGCCTTGTACACACCGCCCGTCAAGTCACGAAAGTTGGTAACACCCGAAGCCGATGGCCTAACCACCTTGTGTGGGGGGAGTCGTCGAAGGTGGGACTGGCGATTGGGACTAAGTCGTAACAAGGTAGCCGTACCGGAAGGTGCGGCTGGATCACCTCCTTTCTAAGGAGCTAACCATTATTATGGTTGCCCATGTCTGTGCCCGAGTGTGGTACGGGTGGGTTGCTCATGGGTGGAATATCAATGAACTCAGTACTGGAAAGCATGCATGCCTGATTGATCCTTTGTGGGGTTGTGTGGTGTGTGTGGGGTACTGGCTGTGGCTGCATGGTGTTGTTGCTGGTGAGTACGCAGCATGATGATCCTTTGGGTTGTTGTGGTGTTGGAAAAGCGGTGGTGGTGTTGTGTGGTTTGTATGGTTTGGCATGCTGTTGGGTTTTGAGGCAACAAGCCTCCGTCCCTGGTGGATGATGTGATCGGTTGTTGTGGTGCTGGCCCTTGTGGGGTTGGTGTTGTGATGGTTGGTTGTTTCTCTTCTTGGGTGGCGGGGTTCTTGGTGTTTCGGTGTTTGTCCTGTGTTTGCCGTGGACGTGCCGCCTTTGTTGGTGGTGTGGTTGCGGGGGTGTGGGGTTGTTGTTTGGGAACTGTATAGTGAACGCGAGCATCTTGCAGATGAGATGAGTCTGGTGGCCCTTTTCCTTGGGTCATCTAGGTGTTTGAGTCTTGTCTGCGTGATTTTGTTAGATTGTTTTATTGCTCATATCTTGAGACTTTGATGTTGTGTTGAAGTTTTTAAGGGCGCACGGTGGATGCCTTGGCATCAAGAGCCGATGAAGGACGTGGGAATCTGCGATAAGCCTGGTGGAGTCGATAACCGGACGTTGATACCAGGATTTCCGAATGGGGGAACCCCGCACCATGTTATGTGGTGTGACCTGCAGCTGAATGTATAGGCTGTGTGGAGGGAACGCGGGGAAGTGAAACATCTCAGTACCCGCAGGAAGAGAAAACAATAGTGATTCCGTTAGTAGTGGCGAGCGAACGCGGATGGGGCTAAACCGGTTGGTGTGTGATAGCGGATAGGCGTTGCATCATCGGGGTTGTGGGGTTGACATGTACCAGTGCTATCTTGCTGGTGGGATGAGGTGCAGGCGTATAGGTGAATCGGTTGGAATGCCGGACCATAGAGGGTGATAGTCCCGTAGGTGTAATGCGTGTCTGCCGTTCTAGTGTTGATACCCGAGTAGCACGGGGCCCGTGAAACCTTGTGTGAATCTGCCAGGACCACCTGGTAAGCCTGAATACTACTTGATGACCGATAGTGAATCAGTACCGTGAGGGAATGGTGAAAAGTACCCCGGGAGGGGAGTGAAATAGTACCTGAAACCGTGCGCTTACAATCCGTTAGAGCCTGGGACTTGTTCCTGGGTGATGGCGTGCCTTTTGAAGAATGAGCCTGCGAGTTAGTGCTGTGTCGCGAGGTTAACCCGTGTGGGGTAGCCGTAGCGAAAGCGAGTCTGAATAGGGCGTTTGAGTGGCACGGTCTAGACCCGAAGCGAAGTGATCTACCCATGGCCAGGTTGAAGCGCGTGTAAGAGCGTGTGGAGGACCGAACCCACTTCAGTTGAAAATGGAGGGGATGAGCTGTGGGTAGGGGTGAAAGGCCAATCAAACTTCGTGATAGCTGGTTCTCCCCGAAATGCATTTAGGTGCAGCGTTACGTGTTTCTTGCTGGAGGTAGAGCTACTGGATAGGCGATGGGCCCTACAAGGTTACTGACCTTAGCCAAACTCCGAATGCCGGTAAGTGAGAGCGTAGCAGTGAGACTGTGGGGGATAAGCTTCATAGTCGAGAGGGAAACAGCCCAGAACGCCAACTAAGGCCCCTAAGCGTGTGCTAAGTGGGAAAGGATGTGGAGTTGCTGTGACAACCAGGAGGTTGGCTTAGAAGCAGCCACCCTTGAAAGAGTGCGTAATAGCTCACTGGTCAAGTGATTCCGCGCCGATAATGTAGCGGGGCTCAAGCACACCGCCGAAGTTGCGTCATTCAAATATTTGCCTGGCTTTTGTTGGGCGTTTGGATGGGTAGGGGAGCGTCGTATAGCGGGTGAAGTCGCGGTGGAAACCAGCGGTGGACGCTATACGAGTGAGAATGCAGGCATGAGTAGCGAATGACGGGTGAGAAACCCGTCCGCCGAATGATCAAGGGTTCCAGGGTTAAGCTAATCTGCCCTGGGTTAGTCGGGGCCTAAGGCGAGGCCGACAGGCGTAGTCGATGGATAACGGGTTGATATTCCCGTACCGGCGAAGGACCGCCCATACTGAGCTGTGGATGCTAACCATGACGGATTCCAGTGTTGATGCCTTCGGGTGTCTTGTTGGTTGATGTGGTGGGAACCGATGCAGTGAGGTCAGCGTATTAACAGGTGTGACGCAGGAAGGTAGCCGAGCCAGGCAATGGAATTGACCTGGTCCAAGGGTGTAGGAAGAGTGGTTGGCAAATCCGCCGCTCAATTGTTTCTGAGACCTGATAGGCGCCCCATTTTTTGGGGTGATTCGGTGATCCTATGCTGCCTAGAAAAGCATCGGCGCGAGGTCCCAGTCCGCCCGTACCCCAAACCGACACAGGTGATCAGGTAGAGAATACTAAGGCGATCGAGAGAATCATGGTTAAGGAACTCGGCAAAATGCCCCCGTAACTTCGGAAGAAGGGGGGCCTGCCTCGTGATCAGCTCTTGCAGTTGTGAGCGGGTGTGGGCCGCAGAGACCAGGGGGAAGCGACTGTTTACTAAAAACACAGGTCCGTGCGAAGTCGCAAGACGATGTATACGGACTGACTCCTGCCCGGTGCTGGAAGGTTAAGAGGACTGGTTAGTCACTTTTGTGGCGAAGCTGAGAATTTAAGCCCCAGTAAACGGCGGTGGTAACTATAACCATCCTAAGGTAGCGAAATTCCTTGTCGGGTAAGTTCCGACCTGCACGAATGGAGTAACGACTTCCCCGCTGTCTCAACCATGAACTCGGCGAAATTGCAGTACGAGTAAAGATGCTCGTTACGCGCAGCAGGACGGAAAGACCCCGAGACCTTTACTATAGTTTGGTATTGGTGTTCGGTGCAGCTTGTGTAGGATAGGTGGGAGACTTTGAAGCTTGGACGCTAGTTCAGGTGGAGTCATCGTTGAAATACCACTCTGGCTGTACCGGTCACCTAACTTCGGACCATGATCTGGTTCAGGGACAGTGCCTGATGGGTAGTTTAACTGGGGCGGTTGCCTCCTAAAATGTAACGGAGGCGCCCAAAGGTTCCCTCAGCCTGGTTGGCAATCAGGTGTTGAGTGTAAGTGCACAAGGGAGCTTGACTGTGAGAGTGACAGCTCGAGCAGGGACGAAAGTCGGGACTAGTGATCCGGCGGCACCTCGTGGAAGGGCCGTCGCTCAACGGATAAAAGGTACCTCGGGGATAACAGGCTGATCTTGCCCAAGAGTCCATATCGACGGCATGGTTTGGCACCTCGATGTCGGCTCGTCGCATCCTGGGGCTGGAGTAGGTCCCAAGGGTTGGGCTGTTCGCCCATTAAAGCGGTACGCGAGCTGGGTTTAGAACGTCGTGAGACAGTTCGGTCCCTATCCGCTGCGCGCGTTGGAAATTTGAGAAGGGCTGTCCTTAGTACGAGAGGACCGGGACGGACTAACCTCTGGTGTGTCAGTTGTACTGCCAAGTGCATCGCTGATTAGCTACGTTGGGAAGGGATAACCGCTGAAAGCATCTAAGCGGGAAGCCTGCTTCGAGATGAGATTTCCATGCACCTTGAGTGTGTGAGGCCCCCAGCTAGACCACTGGGTTGATAGGCAGGATGTGGAAGCAAGGACTGAAGACTTGTGTAGCTGACCTGTACTAATAGGCCGATGACTTTCAACACACAATATAACAATATTTGAACTAATGATTTCAATGCTGTTCGCGTTCACTATGCGGTTACGAGACAACAACCCGTAATCACCTGAAAACAAATATAAGACGTTTTAACACCGGAAAACATGACCAAGATGTTTGGTTTGTGTGCTTCGTGATTGTTACGGCGGTCATAGCGTGGGGGAAACGCCCGGTCCCATACCGAACCCGGAAGCTAAGGCCCATTGCGCCGATGGTACTGCACTCGTGAGGGTGTGGGAGAGTAGGTCACCGCCGGACTTAACCTGAAAATGGTTTGAGGCCCTGACACAGTGTGTTGGGGCCTCACCTGTTTAACCAGTACTGCTGGCCTGGTATTAGTTGGTGCCGGTTTGGGCTGGCCTGGTGTTGGCGGGGTGGGCTATCAGCTCGCCCCTTGTTCTTGTTTAAGAGCTCAGATCAGTGGGTTGCTGGGTGTTGGTGTTGGTGGGGGAGTTCGGGTTGTTGGGCCTGGTTCCCTTGTTTTGTTTAAGCGGTGCGTGCTTGCCGGCCTGCACCAACCAAACCAGCAACGAGCACAGTCACGATTTCTCTGTCTAAGGTCTTTGATCGTAGGGTCTAGGGTAAGTTCAAATCCCCTGCGACTGTGGAGACAAAGATGTCTAATAAGCAACTGGCTTTTCTTGATCGCCTCACTGAGGTTCTTCCCGAAGAAGCACTAGTCCATGATGAATCCGTTCTGTCGGAAAACTCAAGAGATTTTGGGCAGCTCGCCGAAGAGCCAATTCGTCCCATTGCCGTCGTTGTACCGACGGAAGTGGAACAAGTTCAGCGGGTAATGCGGCTGGCTACAGAATTTGGTGTCCCAGTAATTAGTCGTGGAGCCGGAACAGGGGTATCGGGCGGAGTCCATGTTTTAGGCCCAGCTATTGTTCTGAACCTGAGCAAAATGAACCGGATCCTGGAGATTCGTCCTGACGATGAAATAGCAATCGTGGAACCGGGCGTCATCAATCACGACTTGAACACGGCCGTCGCCGAATTCGGTTTGATGTACGCCCCTGATCCGGCAAGCTACAAGATGTCTACCCTCGGCGGGAACGTTGCTACTAATGCGGGTGGTCTGCGCTGTGCAAAATATGGCGTTACGCGTGAGTCAGTACTGTCGCTGGATGTGGTTCTTGCTGATGGTCGTTTGATACGGGTTGGAAAGAATACGTTCAAGGGAGTAGCCGGCTATGACCTAGCGGCGCTATTTACAGGTTCTGAGGGAACCTTGGGGATTGTGGTGCGAGCTGTGATTCGATTGCGTTACTTGCCTGTCGACCAGCGCGACATCTCCTTAGTATTCCCCTCTTTGGAAGAAGCAGTACACGGCGTGCAGCTCATCGCTAGAGCCAGGATCCAGCCGGCGATTCTGGAACTCGTCGACCATGCAACCATGCAGGTATTGGACGAGCAGTATTCAACAAATCTGTCTGCATCAGGTGGCGCGATGTTGTTAGCCAGGCTTGATGGATATGGCGCGCTTCGTGAAGAAGACGCGATCCGAGATGTATTTGCCGAGCGTGATGTCGAAGTAAGTCCTTCGGGAAGCAATGGCGCTACTGAACTAATTGAAATGAGGCGTACGAGTAGAGGCGACACCAAGGATGATGCCTATAGGACCGGTGAGGACGTCGCGATTCCCAAGAGCAAGATGGTGGAGTATGTTCACCGGCTTCAAGCGACTGCCAAACAAGAGCGAGTAGACATGCGAATGATTTCCCATGTCGGCGACGGCAATCTTCATCCTACTTTTTCTGTCGAACCTGATGATGGTGATGATCCTTTGGGACGCTTGCATCGTGCGGTTGAGAGCTCAGTTCGCATTGCTTTGGAGATGGGAGGAACGATTACGGGCGAACACGGTGTTGGACTAATCAAGAAGGACTGGCTGCCTTGGGAACAATCGGCTGATGTGCTTGAACTGCAACGGAGCATCAAAGGTCTGTTGGACCCGCTGAATATTCTGAATCCTGGCAAAGGCATATAGCTGACTCGGCTTTTCGCCATATCCATTTCCTTCTCGGGCTCCTGACTCAGATGGATTATGAGATCAGAATGCTCCGGGTGTAGAGTAAAAACGTTCTTGATCACGGGATATGGCGCAGTTTGGTAGCGCGCGTCGTTCGGGACGACGAGGTCGCAGGTTCAAATCCTGTTATCCCGACCAATAACAAATGCGAAGGACCCAGCTCAATGAGCTGGGTCCTTCGTTCATTCTGCGACGGTCTGCTTACCGCTGGAGCTCTACTTCAGTGGCCTGGACAGGTGTTCAGGATCGGAGCAGCCATGTATTTCGTCGTTGTTATAGCTAACGAGCTGTAGATCACTCGAGTATCCGGGCTCTGGATGTGCGTTCGAGGAACTTTTTAGGTATAGTTATATCTCGTGCTAAGGCATTCATTGCTGATCGGTTATCTGATCTAGCTAATGAATAGCAAGTCATATTGGGATATGGTGTAATTGGCAACACAACGGTTTCTGGTTCCGTCATTCTAGGTTCGAGTCCTGGTATCCCAGCGCTTCATCAAAGCAATTTGGTGAGCTGAAGATTATTCTTCAGCATACGGCCCCATCGTATAGCGGCCTAGTACTCCGCCCTCTCACGGCGGCAACACGGGTTCGAATCCCGTTGGGGTCACAAATATCGCGGAACTTCGGTTCCGCGATTTTTTTATGCCCAGAAATAAGATCCAGGCAGCGCTCGTAGGGCTATAGGGCCTTCAGATCATAAATGGTGCCTGGCGCTCGAATATTGATCCGCTTTGCGCTTCTTGACCGTGATTTACTCGTTGCCCCTACGGCTGCAACATTTGGGCAGTGCACCGACGGATGCGTCCAGCCGGTGCAGTATTTTTCGTTCCTGCTGGCTACAGGTCCGGACGCTTTCGTTTTTGAAGCTAATCCATAGATTTTTCGGCGTCGCCGAACCTTGTCGCAGTCGTATTCGTAAGATACACGCGTCTCCTATCTTGGCGCTCCCACAACCAACACCTCTGTATTTCACATGGGCAGTACTGGGAGAGACAAAGGGCGCGGAGCATCGGCTTTCTGCTTTGTTCCTGGCTTTCCGCGTAAGACAGATAACTCAGACACCCGATCTTGCCTCTAAGAGTTCATTGCCGGCTGCTGCGCAAGCGGATCTCGTGATCCAGATGCGGTAGGGCGGTGCGGGGTTGCCGAGTATGTAAACCTAACCACTTGTTTGACGACTCTAGAGCAGATCACCGTCGCAGGAGCTGTCGGAACTAGCAAGTATGTTCCACTATTTGCGGACTGGACCCGTCGGGTACTTCTTGATGGCCATGACTTCTCCGTCCTGGACGGGGCTGCGAATACTATTCGGCGTCTCGGGTTATGACTGCATAGAAGGAAACGCAATTCCAAGCTGGGTTGCAGCCGTCGGGGCAGGTCGAGAAGGAGCAGCGTTCACGGAACGAAATTGCCACAACATGGCTGGGGCGGCAGTGACAAAAAGGAATCGTTGGTGTCGTAGCAATAGAACTTCATAAGAAGTCTGGTACCGCCGCCCTTTATTGAACGAAGGCTAAAACCACTACATACGGGCGTGACCTTTCAGAGGGCGCGCACGAGCGGGTGTTATTCGAACGCGCAGGGCTTTCGGTTGTCCTGGACGCGAGATTGGGAATGGTCTTTTGACCATATGACTTCAACTCGAGCACGACGCGCTGAGCTCCAGGCGGCGAAGCACGGTGGTAGCGATGCAGGGATTGTTCTAGCGGGCGCTCAAACATGTCATTTCAAATAGTGATTTTGTGGAGGTTTCGTATTCTGAAGGCTGAGGAGCTTTCACTTTTGTACGCGCCAAGTCCTTAGTCGATGCGTCTGTCCTGAACTGATACATACCTTTTACGTCCTCCTAAAGGGACGGCCCGATTCATCAACAAAGTTTGTCTCGACGGGAATGGCGCAACTTGCTGTTCGGACTATCGAGGAGTGGAGCAGCTTCGTGGAGCACCGCATCGCAGGCAGATGTAGGTATGCAGAGTTAAAGAAGTCAGTGGGGTAGTCCGAGGCAATCTAATCAAAATGTCTTAGACGTAGAGCCCAGGGGTGTCAGATCGTAGAAGTCTGACGGATGGGCATGAGCTGGGTGCCGAGGATGTAGAACCGACCTTGCGGATTCCGGCCCGTTGGCAACCACCCGAATCGTGGACGGACGAGAGGTTCCAAACGCACTCCGAAGCTGAGATTTATGGATGTAACCACAGTCACCTCCAAAAGTAGCAATCTGATTTGTAACTCTCCGAAAACCTGTGTATAGTTTTTATCTGTCGCCGCAACGAGGTCAGCTTGAAGCTGACACCAAATCTGGCGACAATCACTCAGAAAAAGCTCAAGTAATTTTGAGCGGAATAAATAACTGAGATTATAACGCTGGACGAAATCATTGCCTGAATTGTTGGGTAATGGAGAACCGGTAAGTGTTTGTTGTTTGAGAACTCAATAGTGTGCCAAGTTTGTTGATACCGAATTATTTTTATTTGGTGAATACATAACATTTGCTTGAGGCATTGCACCCCCGTGCAGTGTTCTTGAGTGTTTTTTATTCGCCAGGATTTTTCATTGATTCTCCCTTATTTTCCGAGGGGTTTCGGTGGCTTTTTGTTTTTTATGGAGAGTTTGATCCTGGCTCAGGATGAACGCTGGCGGCGTGCTTAACACATGCAAGTCGAACGATGAAGCCCTGCTTGCAGGGTGGATTAGTGGCGAACGGGTGAGTAACACGTGAGTAACCTGCCCCTGACTCTGGGATAAGCCCGGGAAACTGGGTCTAATACCGGATATGACTTCCTACTGCATGGTGGGTTGTTGAAAGATTTATCGGTGGGGGATGGACTCGCGGCCTATCAGCTTGTTGGTGAGGTAATGGCTCACCAAGGCGACGACGGGTAGCCGGCCTGAGAGGGTGACCGGCCACACTGGGACTGAGACACGGCCCAGACTCCTACGGGAGGCAGCAGTGGGGAATATTGCACAATGGGCGGAAGCCTGATGCAGCGACGCCGCGTGAGGGATGACGGCCTTCGGGTTGTAAACCTCTTTCAGTAGGGAAGAAGCGAAAGTGACGGTACCTGCAGAAGAAGCGCCGGCTAACTACGTGCCAGCAGCCGCGGTAATACGTAGGGCGCAAGCGTTATCCGGATTTATTGGGCGTAAAGAGCTCGTAGGCGGTTTGTCGCGTCTGCCGTGAAAGTCCGAGGCTCAACCTCGGATCTGCGGTGGGTACGGGCAGACTAGAGTGATGTAGGGGAGACTGGAATTCCTGGTGTAGCGGTGAAATGCGCAGATATCAGGAGGAACACCGATGGCGAAGGCAGGTCTCTGGGCATTTACTGACGCTGAGGAGCGAAAGCATGGGGAGCGAACAGGATTAGATACCCTGGTAGTCCATGCCGTAAACGTTGGGCACTAGGTGTGGGGGACATTCCACGTTTTCCGCGCCGTAGCTAACGCATTAAGTGCCCCGCCTGGGGAGTACGGCCGCAAGGCTAAAACTCAAAGGAATTGACGGGGGCCCGCACAAGCGGCGGAGCATGCGGATTAATTCGATGCAACGCGAAGAACCTTACCAAGGCTTGACATGTGCCAGACCGCTCCAGAGATGGGGTTTCCCTTCGGGGCTGGTTCACAGGTGGTGCATGGTTGTCGTCAGCTCGTGTCGTGAGATGTTGGGTTAAGTCCCGCAACGAGCGCAACCCTCGTTCCATGTTGCCAGCACGTAGTGGTGGGGACTCATGGGAGACTGCCGGGGTCAACTCGGAGGAAGGTGGGGATGACGTCAAATCATCATGCCCCTTATGTCTTGGGCTTCACGCATGCTACAATGGCCGGTACAATGGGTTGCGATACTGTGAGGTGGAGCTAATCCCTAAAAGCCGGTCTCAGTTCGGATTGGGGTCTGCAACTCGACCCCATGAAGTCGGAGTCGCTAGTAATCGCAGATCAGCAACGCTGCGGTGAATACGTTCCCGGGCCTTGTACACACCGCCCGTCAAGTCACGAAAGTTGGTAACACCCGAAGCCGATGGCCTAACCACCTTGTGTGGGGGGAGTCGTCGAAGGTGGGACTGGCGATTGGGACTAAGTCGTAACAAGGTAGCCGTACCGGAAGGTGCGGCTGGATCACCTCCTTTCTAAGGAGCTAACCATTATTATGGTTGCCCATGTCTGTGCCCGAGTGTGGTACGGGTGGGTTGCTCATGGGTGGAATATCAATGAACTCAGTACTGGAAAGCATGCATGCCTGATTGATCCTTTGTGGGGTTGTGTGGTGTGTGTGGGGTACTGGCTGTGGCTGCATGGTGTTGTTGCTGGTGAGTACGCAGCATGATGATCCTTTGGGTTGTTGTGGTGTTGGAAAAGCGGTGGTGGTGTTGTGTGGTTTGTATGGTTTGGCATGCTGTTGGGTTTTGAGGCAACAAGCCTCCGTCCCTGGTGGATGATGTGATCGGTTGTTGTGGTGCTGGCCCTTGTGGGGTTGGTGTTGTGATGGTTGGTTGTTTCTCTTCTTGGGTGGCGGGGTTCTTGGTGTTTCGGTGTTTGTCCTGTGTTTGCCGTGGACGTGCCGCCTTTGTTGGTGGTGTGGTTGCGGGGGTGTGGGGTTGTTGTTTGGGAACTGTATAGTGAACGCGAGCATCTTGCAGATGAGATGAGTCTGGTGGCCCTTTTCCTTGGGTCATCTAGGTGTTTGAGTCTTGTCTGCGTGATTTTGTTAGATTGTTTTATTGCTCATATCTTGAGACTTTGATGTTGTGTTGAAGTTTTTAAGGGCGCACGGTGGATGCCTTGGCATCAAGAGCCGATGAAGGACGTGGGAATCTGCGATAAGCCTGGTGGAGTCGATAACCGGACGTTGATACCAGGATTTCCGAATGGGGGAACCCCGCACCATGTTATGTGGTGTGACCTGCAGCTGAATGTATAGGCTGTGTGGAGGGAACGCGGGGAAGTGAAACATCTCAGTACCCGCAGGAAGAGAAAACAATAGTGATTCCGTTAGTAGTGGCGAGCGAACGCGGATGGGGCTAAACCGGTTGGTGTGTGATAGCGGATAGGCGTTGCATCATCGGGGTTGTGGGGTTGACATGTACCAGTGCTATCTTGCTGGTGGGATGAGGTGCAGGCGTATAGGTGAATCGGTTGGAATGCCGGACCATAGAGGGTGATAGTCCCGTAGGTGTAATGCGTGTCTGCCGTTCTAGTGTTGATACCCGAGTAGCACGGGGCCCGTGAAACCTTGTGTGAATCTGCCAGGACCACCTGGTAAGCCTGAATACTACTTGATGACCGATAGTGAATCAGTACCGTGAGGGAATGGTGAAAAGTACCCCGGGAGGGGAGTGAAATAGTACCTGAAACCGTGCGCTTACAATCCGTTAGAGCCTGGGACTTGTTCCTGGGTGATGGCGTGCCTTTTGAAGAATGAGCCTGCGAGTTAGTGCTGTGTCGCGAGGTTAACCCGTGTGGGGTAGCCGTAGCGAAAGCGAGTCTGAATAGGGCGTTTGAGTGGCACGGTCTAGACCCGAAGCGAAGTGATCTACCCATGGCCAGGTTGAAGCGCGTGTAAGAGCGTGTGGAGGACCGAACCCACTTCAGTTGAAAATGGAGGGGATGAGCTGTGGGTAGGGGTGAAAGGCCAATCAAACTTCGTGATAGCTGGTTCTCCCCGAAATGCATTTAGGTGCAGCGTTACGTGTTTCTTGCTGGAGGTAGAGCTACTGGATAGGCGATGGGCCCTACAAGGTTACTGACCTTAGCCAAACTCCGAATGCCGGTAAGTGAGAGCGTAGCAGTGAGACTGTGGGGGATAAGCTTCATAGTCGAGAGGGAAACAGCCCAGAACGCCAACTAAGGCCCCTAAGCGTGTGCTAAGTGGGAAAGGATGTGGAGTTGCTGTGACAACCAGGAGGTTGGCTTAGAAGCAGCCACCCTTGAAAGAGTGCGTAATAGCTCACTGGTCAAGTGATTCCGCGCCGATAATGTAGCGGGGCTCAAGCACACCGCCGAAGTTGCGTCATTCAAATATTTGCCTGGCTTTTGTTGGGCGTTTGGATGGGTAGGGGAGCGTCGTATAGCGGGTGAAGTCGCGGTGGAAACCAGCGGTGGACGCTATACGAGTGAGAATGCAGGCATGAGTAGCGAATGACGGGTGAGAAACCCGTCCGCCGAATGATCAAGGGTTCCAGGGTTAAGCTAATCTGCCCTGGGTTAGTCGGGGCCTAAGGCGAGGCCGACAGGCGTAGTCGATGGATAACGGGTTGATATTCCCGTACCGGCGAAGGACCGCCCATACTGAGCTGTGGATGCTAACCATGACGGATTCCAGTGTTGATGCCTTCGGGTGTCTTGTTGGTTGATGTGGTGGGAACCGATGCAGTGAGGTCAGCGTATTAACAGGTGTGACGCAGGAAGGTAGCCGAGCCAGGCAATGGAATTGACCTGGTCCAAGGGTGTAGGAAGAGTGGTTGGCAAATCCGCCGCTCAATTGTTTCTGAGACCTGATAGGCGCCCCATTTTTTGGGGTGATTCGGTGATCCTATGCTGCCTAGAAAAGCATCGGCGCGAGGTCCCAGTCCGCCCGTACCCCAAACCGACACAGGTGATCAGGTAGAGAATACTAAGGCGATCGAGAGAATCATGGTTAAGGAACTCGGCAAAATGCCCCCGTAACTTCGGAAGAAGGGGGGCCTGCCTCGTGATCAGCTCTTGCAGTTGTGAGCGGGTGTGGGCCGCAGAGACCAGGGGGAAGCGACTGTTTACTAAAAACACAGGTCCGTGCGAAGTCGCAAGACGATGTATACGGACTGACTCCTGCCCGGTGCTGGAAGGTTAAGAGGACTGGTTAGTCACTTTTGTGGCGAAGCTGAGAATTTAAGCCCCAGTAAACGGCGGTGGTAACTATAACCATCCTAAGGTAGCGAAATTCCTTGTCGGGTAAGTTCCGACCTGCACGAATGGAGTAACGACTTCCCCGCTGTCTCAACCATGAACTCGGCGAAATTGCAGTACGAGTAAAGATGCTCGTTACGCGCAGCAGGACGGAAAGACCCCGAGACCTTTACTATAGTTTGGTATTGGTGTTCGGTGCAGCTTGTGTAGGATAGGTGGGAGACTTTGAAGCTTGGACGCTAGTTCAGGTGGAGTCATCGTTGAAATACCACTCTGGCTGTACCGGTCACCTAACTTCGGACCATGATCTGGTTCAGGGACAGTGCCTGATGGGTAGTTTAACTGGGGCGGTTGCCTCCTAAAATGTAACGGAGGCGCCCAAAGGTTCCCTCAGCCTGGTTGGCAATCAGGTGTTGAGTGTAAGTGCACAAGGGAGCTTGACTGTGAGAGTGACAGCTCGAGCAGGGACGAAAGTCGGGACTAGTGATCCGGCGGCACCTCGTGGAAGGGCCGTCGCTCAACGGATAAAAGGTACCTCGGGGATAACAGGCTGATCTTGCCCAAGAGTCCATATCGACGGCATGGTTTGGCACCTCGATGTCGGCTCGTCGCATCCTGGGGCTGGAGTAGGTCCCAAGGGTTGGGCTGTTCGCCCATTAAAGCGGTACGCGAGCTGGGTTTAGAACGTCGTGAGACAGTTCGGTCCCTATCCGCTGCGCGCGTTGGAAATTTGAGAAGGGCTGTCCTTAGTACGAGAGGACCGGGACGGACTAACCTCTGGTGTGTCAGTTGTACTGCCAAGTGCATCGCTGATTAGCTACGTTGGGAAGGGATAACCGCTGAAAGCATCTAAGCGGGAAGCCTGCTTCGAGATGAGATTTCCATGCACCTTGAGTGTGTGAGGCCCCCAGCTAGACCACTGGGTTGATAGGCAGGATGTGGAAGCAAGGACTGAAGACTTGTGTAGCTGACCTGTACTAATAGGCCGATGACTTTCAACACACAATATAACAATATTTGAACTAATGATTTCAATGCTGTTCGCGTTCACTATGCGGTTACGAGACAACAACCCGTAATCACCTGAAAACAAATATAAGACGTTTTAACACCGGAAAACATGACCAAGTTGTTTGGTTTGTGTGCTTCGTGATTGTTACGGCGGTCATAGCGTGGGGGAAACGCCCGGTCCCATACCGAACCCGGAAGCTAAGGCCCATTGCGCCGATGGTACTGCACTCGTGAGGGTGTGGGAGAGTAGGTCACCGCCGGACTTAACCTAATATGGTTTGAGGCCCTGACACAGTGTGTTGGGGCCTCACCTGTTTAACCAGTGCTGCTGCTGGCCTGGTATTAGTTGGTGCCGGTTTGGGCTGGCCTGGTGTTGGCGGGGTGGGCTATCAGCTCGCCCCTTTTCTTGTTTAAGAGCTCAGTTCAGTGGGTTGCTGGGTGTTGGTGTTGGTGGGGGAGTTCGGGTTGTTGGGCCTGGTTCCCTTGTTTTGTTTAAGCGGTGCGTGCTTGCCGGCCTGCACCAACCAAACCAGCAGCATGATGATCGGCTTGAAAAAGATTCGGCGTCGCATAGTCCTTGCCTAAGTCAACGTTGTTCGAGCCCCTTTCGCGAATCGCCATACTCTGGAAGTACAGCACATTCACGTTTCGGCTGTGCGTCCGAATGAGCGACTACCGTGAACGGTCTAGGGAGAGAGTAGTAAATATGCGGACTTACGTTGTGACCGGAGCTGCCTCTGGCATTGGTGCGACGACAGCTGAGATGATCGCGTCCCGTGGCGACCGCGTCATTGGAGTAGACCTGAACGAATCGGATGTCGTTGCAGATCTGTCTACGCCTGAGGGACGCAAGGAGGCCGTCAGGAAGACTTTAGAGAAGGCGCAGGGCACTGCTATCGACGCAGTAATCGCTGCGGCTGGCATTTCGGCTCCCAAGGCCTTGACCGTTGCTGTCAACTATTTCGGCGTGACCCAGTTCCTGGAGGGACTTGCCCCTGCAATGGCCAAGGCTAATGCTCCAAGGGCGGTTGTTGTTTCCTCGATGGCTTCAGTCCAGCAGAATTCTCCGAAGCTCGTGGACGCAATGCTAGACGGTGACGAATCGACTGCTCTTGCTATCGGTGCTCAGCTGGAAGCCGCGGGACCACGAGAAGGCTACCTCAACTACCCATCTTCGAAGCGGGCCTTGAGCCGTTGGGTTCGCCGTGAGTGCATCATGCCACGATGGGCTGGCGCTGGCATTCCGTTGAATGCAGTGGCACCTGGCACCGTCATTACCAATATGACGCGCTCGATGCTGGCCACGGAGGAAGGGCGTGCAATGGTGGACTCCAACGTCCCCATGCCACTGAATTACCACTCGGAGGCATCTGTTATTGCGAAGCTGCTTCTATGGCTCACGAGTGAAGAAAACACCCACGTGACAGGCCAGACGATTTACTGCGATGGCGGGGCAGAAGTCACCCTGCGTGGTGAGAATATCTGGAGCTGAACGCTACTGGCGGTATGGCGAAGGACACCCTCTGCTACGCCCTCTGGATTGGCACGTGAACGGCACGCCTGATATAGTTATGGAGTTGTCGCAATCGCGAATGACACCGTAGTTTTCCCATGGTTAGCCATGAGGTATAGAGTTACGGCGATCATAGCGTGGGGGAAACGCCCGGTCCCATACCGAACCCGGAAGCTAAGACCCACAGCGCCGATGGTACTGCACTCGGGAGGGTGTGGGAGAGTAGGTCATCGCCGGGCATAATTTGCCGAAGGCCCCGAACGCAAGTTCGGGGCCTTCGATGTTTAACACAGTAGTTAAAGCCAAAAGCTGAGGGGCAGAAAAGATAGTTTTCTGCCCCTCAGCTTTACTGTTCCTAGGCTTCGTCTAGACGCAGACCGCTCTCTGTATCAAACAGGTGAACGTGCTGCAGAAGAGGTGCAATGTTCAGCTTCTGGCCTCGAGCTGGTGGCGTACGGCCATCAACACGAACCACGATCATCTGGGTTTCGCCGGCTAGTTCAGCAGAACCATAGATGTAAGCATCAGCGCCGAGTTCTTCGACGACATCGACGACGATCTCTACGCCTTCGCCAGCACCTACAATCTCGATATCTTCTGGACGGAAGCCCAGCGTGGTTCCACCTTGTGCGCCTGGAGCCTGAACAAGGGTCGACCCGAAGGCTACCTGTCCATTGGCGGATTCCAGCTTGACCAAGTTCATGGCTGGGGAGCCGATGAAGCCGGCAACGAAAACGTTGCGCGGACGGTCGTATAGTTCACGAGGAGTGCCAACCTGCTGCAGTTCGCCATCCTTGAGCACTGCAACTCGGTCGCCCATGGTCAGTGCTTCAACCTGGTCGTGAGTCACGTACACGGTGGTGACACCGAGACGACGAGTCAGCGACGCGATCTGGGTACGAGTCTGCACACGCAGCTTCGCATCCAGGTTGGACAGCGGCTCATCCATCAAGAAGACCTGAGGGGAGCGAACGATTGCGCGGCCCATGGCCACACGCTGACGCTGACCGCCAGAGAGTGCCTTTGGCTTGCGGTTCAGGTACTGCTCCAGATCCAGAAGCTTGGCTGCTTCCTGAACGCGACGGTTGCGTTCTTCCTTGTCGACGCCTGCAATCTTCAGTGCGAAGCCCATGTTCTCGGCAACGGTCATGTGAGGGTACAGTGCGTAGTTCTGGAAGACCATTGCGATGTCGCGGTCCTTTGGCGGAACGTTGGTCACGTCCTTGTCGCCAATGAGGATGCGACCGGAATCGACCTCTTCCAAACCTGCGAGCATGCGCAGGGTGGTGGACTTGCCACAACCCGACGGTCCCACAAGCACGAGGAATTCTCCGTCTTGAATTTCCAGGTCGATTGCATCCACTGAGGGCACGAGAGCGCCTGGGTAGATACGGGTGGCCTTATCAAAGGTCACAGTTGCCATGATGACAATCCTTTCACGGGCAGGTACGTGCCCGACGATCCATAGTGAAAGTGAAATAGGACACTTTAGTGTCGCATGGAAATCAGGTTTTGCAAAAGCACTGGCAAGTCTTGCGGAGACGCTATATGATGCGTGGCTGCCGTGGGCCCGGAACCTACCTTCACCCCGAGATCAGTGGAATCCAAGACCTTGAAGCCGTTTTCGTCGGTGACGTCATCGCCGATGAAAAGCACCGCGTCGACCTGTAACAAGTGCTTGAGCCAGGACAGGCTCTCGCCCTTGTCGCCCTGATGGACCGAGGCTTCAAGGACCGCTTTACCTTCCAGCAACTTGACTCCTGCCAAAGGTTGCAGAGCGGTTTTGGCTTCGTGCAGCGCCGCCGCACCGGCCTGGGGAGCCGCACGACGCACGTGAAGCACCGTCGCCGATGGTTTGTACTCCAAGGACACCTCGGCGTGACGGTCAGCGACCACGGCTAGCTCTGCGGTGACCTGGGCCAACAAGTTCTTCTGCTCCGCGCTCAGCGGCTTTTCAACCCACGAAGCCTTGAAGGTTTCGGGGACCTGGCGCTCAGCGCCGTGCGAGCCAATGCAGAATTCCGGCATTGGCTCGGGATAGACCTGAGCCAGGGAGGCCAGGTTGCGCCCGGAGACGAGCGCGGCAAAAACGCCGGGCAGCTGCCGGAGCTGTTCGAAAAGCTCCGCTGATTCTGGCAGTGGCCGGGCATCTTCGGGGCGATCGACGATGGGCGACATGGTCCCATCAAAGTCCAGGGCCACAAGGATCTTCTGATGAGCTGCAAAGCCGCTCAAGGCGGCGTGCAGTTCCGGGTCGAGCTCAGGCAAGGTGGTTTCCCGTCGAGTGTGTAGGAATCGTGGAACCGGCTATCGGGCGATGGCATCTGCCGAGGAAGCGGCGCTGATTTCGGCAAGCTCGGAGAGGAATACTTCCGACCAGCGGGCCACGGTATTGACCTTCAGGTGCCGGTTCATTCGACGCATGCGCTTATCCTGTTCCGCTTCGCTCATATTCACGGCCTGGATGATCTTGTCTTTCATGCCGTCGATATCGTGCGGGTTGACCAGTACGGCTTGGGTCAACTGGTCTGCCGCTCCGGTGTATTCAGAGAGCACCAATACGCCTCGGCCATCCTGATGGGCTGCGACGAACTCCTTGGCGACCAGGTTCATGCCATCGCGCAGCGCTGTCACCAGCAAAACGTCGGCAGCCAGGTACAGCGCGATCATTTCGCGCAGCGGATAGGACTGATGCAGGTAGCGCAGCGTGGTGTGGCTCAGGGTGTCATGCTGGCCGGTTATTTGCCCGACCATCAATTCCACCTGGTCGCGTAGCTCCATGTAGGTGTCAACGTTCTCGCGGCTCGGGCTGGCCACCTGGATCAGGCAGACATCGCCGGCACGCAGCTGTTCGTCGGCAAGCAATTCGCCGTAGGCCTTGAGGCGGTGGCGAATGCCCTTGGTGTAGTCCAGGCGGTCCACGCCCAGGATGACAGTTTTAGGGTTGCCCAATTCGTTGCGGATCTGTCCGGCGCGGGCGATGATTTGCGGGTCGCGCGAGAGCTTGGCAATCTGCTCGGTATCGATCGAGATCGGGTGGGCCTTGGCCCGGCAGAGGTTCTGCATTTGGTGGCCGGCCGGGGGAGTAGCCACATCGCCCTTGGTGGAGTATTCGGTGAAGCGGCGCAGGCAACGCAGGAAGTTGGAGGCGTCGGTTTCGCGCTGGAACCCGACAAGGTCCGCGCCGGCCAGCCCTTGCAGGATTTGCTTGCGCCATGGCAGCTGGGAGAAGAGGCTGGCTGCAGGGAATGGGATATGCAGGAAGAATCCGATTTTCAGATCCGGTCGCGCCAGGCGGATCATCTGGGGTACCAGCTGCAGTTGGTAATCGTGGACCCACACCGTGGCATTGGGGGCTGCGATTTTCAGAACGGCATCGGCAAAACGCTGGTTGATCTTCTTATAGCGGTCCCACCACGTGCGGTGGTATTCAGGGGGAACGATCACATCGTGATAGAGCGGCCACAGCGTGGAATTGGAGAAGCCCTCGTAGTACAGCTCCAGGTCATCTTCGCTCAGTGGCACGGGCACCATGTGGATGTCATCTTTATCGAAGCTCTCCAGTTCTTCGTCGATGCCACCATGCCAGCCAACCCAAGCGCCGTCCGAAGCTGCCATGATCGGAGCAAGAGCTGTCACCAGGCCTCCGGGGGAGCGCCGGAAACCTTGCGACCCGTCGGGATTGGTAATCCGGTCTACGGGCAGCCTGTTGGCTACGACCACCAAATCGTAAGTTTCCTCGGTGTTCTGGCTTGGTGCTGGGGTACCCACTTTAAACCTCCTGGCTTGATCAAACTGTGCACCGGCGGGGTGCGGATTCGTCGGTTCTGAGTGAATGACTGAGTATTTGATTTTTTCTCTTGCACTGGGCGAACGGCTATGGAAAAAAGTCGTTCCTATTGAAATCATACTGAATTTTTTCCCAAGCCATGTGAGGTGTCGCACTCTCACGGCTTCGGCACAGGTGCATGCCGGGAACTTCGGAGTTCTTTGGCGTATGACTTGGTTGAATGCTCAACTACGGTGTTGTTTAGCGCTTTGGGCGCTGTATGCACAAGATATGTGTGTCCTGTGAAGGGTGGGCATTCTGGGGTTTTCCGGGATATTTGCGCAAATAATTGGCTAAGCTTGACCCAGATGACTGTTCTCTGCTGACTGAGGAACCACCAAATTTATGTCTACGAATAATCCGCGCCCGACCAAGGCACAGCGTAACGCGAGCGCTCGCGAAAAAGCAGCACAGCTGCGAGCCAGCCAAGAGGCCGCCCAGAAGCGCAAGTCGCTTTTCGTGAAGCTCGGCGTTCTAGTCGCCGTTGTTGTTGTCATCGCGCTGGTCGTGACACTGGTCGTTCGAAACAACAACGCGAAGATTGAAGATAGCGGTGCCACTCCTCAGGGTGCGACTGCTGCTGGCGGTATCGTCGTCACTTCCGCGGACTCGGTCGCCGAGAAGACCACCGACAAGGTGGATGTCACCACGCTGACCGCTCCCAAGGAGCAGCTGCAAAGCCCCGAGCCGCGTGACCTGACTGTCGCCAAGAAGGGCGAGCCAATCAACGTCACCATGTACGTGGATGCGAACTGTGTGCACTGCGCGGATTTCGAAGCCACCTATGGCGACCAGATCGAAAAGTGGCTGGCTGACGGTGACATCAACGTTGAATACCGCAACGTCGGATACCTGGACGGCGGCTCGCCTACCAACTTCTCCTCGCGTGGCGCCAACGCCCTGGCTTGCGTTGCCGATGAGAGCCCAACTGCTTACATGAAGTTCGTGAAGGCACTGTGGGGCCACTACCCAGAGGGCGAAATGAAGAACGCCGAACTGGCCCAGATGGCTGTCGACAACGGCGCCTCCGAATCGGTCAGCGACTGCATCGACGGCGACAAGTTCCGTCCATTCGTCCAGTACACGACCACCGCTGGCCAGTACGACGGAGTAAAGGGAACCCCTTCGATCTTCATCCAGGGCAAGGAATTCGTTCTGGGCACCGAAGACTTCCCGACCAAGGTCGAGGAAGCCATCAAGGCCAACAAGTAAGTCCAGAGCGAGCTCTGGACAACCTGGCGGGATCCGGTAGTATTCCATATTGATCTCGCACCTTCGTCTTAGGGGAAGAAAACCATCCGTGGTTTTCTTCCCCTTTGCGTTGCCCCGCAAGGCTTGCCGATTCGCAGACCAGCGGGGTTTTCCGATATTCTTATTCGGTACGCCCCCTTAGCTCAGCTGGCCAGAGCGTCTGTCTTGTAAACTGAAGGTCACCGGTTCGAATCCGGTAGGGGGCTCCACGCTGGAGCCAATCCAGATGAGAACCGTGTTCATGCTCGCCCATGACGCGGTTTCTTTCATTTTCGCCGGCAGCAACACTGCAACAGCGTCGTGGCTATGAGCCGGATAACCACAACCCCGGTAGAATTTCTGGCAAGACTATATTCCTTGAGCCACGGCAGAAAAGGCCGGACGTTCACCACCATTTTGAGGAGCCGACCATGGCCGGAGGCCTTGTAGCACTATTGGACGACATAGCTGCGCTGGTGAAAGTCACTGCAGCGTCCCTTGATGACGTGGCCCTTGGCGCCGCCAAAGCCAGCACCAAGGCCATGGGCGTAGTGGTCGACGATGCCGCGGTAACACCACAGTACGTGGAAGGCATCTCGCCCAAGCGCGAGCTGCCGATCATCTGGAAGATCGCCCTGGGATCGATCCGCAACAAGCTGGTCTTCATCCTTCCCGTCGCCCTGCTGCTCTCATACTTCGCGCCCTGGGCGCTGACCCCGATCCTGATGATCGGCGGTGCCTACCTGGTTTTCGAAGGAGCGGAAAAACTGCTCGAAGTCTTCGGCTGGATCAAGCACCACGGCTCTGGCGAAGATGGCAATGAGCGCGACGAGAAGTCGATCATCAACTCGGCGGTGCGCACCGACCTGGTGCTCTCGGCGGAGATCCTGGTGATCTCGCTGAACGAAGTCGCGCACGAACCGTTCCTCACCCGGGCGCTGATCCTGTTCGTTGTCGCAGTGATGATGACCGTGGTGGTCTACGGCGCGGTGGCGCTGATCGTCAAGATGGACGACATCGGCCTTCACATGGCCGCCAAGCCGCGCAAGCTCTCGCAGAAAATCGGCCGCGGTTTGGTCAAGGCCATGCCGATCATCATGTCGGTGCTCAGCAAGGTCGGCGTGGTTGCCATGCTGTGGGTCGGTGGCCACCTGCTGCTGGTTGGCATGGACGAACTCGGCTGGCACGCCCCGTACGGATTCGTGCACCACATGGAAGAGCTAGTGCACCACGCCACCGGTTCGGCCGGCGCGGTATTGGGCTGGTGCGTTAATACCGCCTTCTCCTGCGTGGCCGGATTCATCATGGGCGCGATCATCACGGTGATCGTCCTGTCGATCCAGAAGCTGCGGAACAAGGGCAAGGCCGAGCCGGCCCACTAGGACCAAAGATCCGGGGCGGCACCCGCGTACAATGGATAAGCTGTCATCCCGGGCTCGGTCATCTGCGTCCAGCCAAACTGTCTGGCCGCCATGGAAAGATCATTGCGTGTTGAGTAAAGAACAAAAAGAGCAGGCCACCGCCCGCCATGCGCGGGGAGCCTACTTCACCCCGGAGCCGGTTGCGGCCTTCATGGCGCAGTGGGCGCTTCAGGCACCGGCCTCCAAGGTCCTGGAACCTTCCTGCGGCGACGCTCAATTCCTCCAGGCCATCCACCATGAACTCGGCGCGCGCCACGGGCAAACCCAGTTGCTGGGCTACGAATTGCATGAACCCACGGTTGCCCAGGCCCGCCAGCGGCTGGCCGAGCAGTCAATCAACGCGAAGATTCGCCAAGCCGACTTCTTCGACATCCAGGGCACCGGCGATATGGATGTCGTGATCGGCAACCCGCCCTATGTGCGCTACCAGCTGCATCGCGGAGCGGATCGCCAGCGTTCGCGGCTGGCCGCAAAAAATGCCGGAGTGGAGCTGAACGAGCTGGCCAGCATCTGGGCGGCCTTTGTCGTGCACGCGACCAGTTTCCTGGCCCCCGGCGGCCGGATGGCCCTGGTGCTGCCGGCCGAGCTGATGTTCGTGAATTACGCAGGAGTGGTTCGCGCCATGCTGCTCGAGCGCTTCGCCACGGTGAATCTGGCAGTCTTCGAGCAGCGGCTCTTCGCCGACGCCCAGGAAGAAGTGGTGCTGCTGCTGGCCGAAGGCTACCAGCAAGGACCCAGCGAGCACTTCAACCTGCACCAATTCCGCAACGCCCAGGATCTCGCCCAGCTAGGATCCGGCACCCGCCATGTTCCCGAGCGCGCGGCAGATCGCTGGACCGGATCGCTGGTAGGCCTCGAAGCCCAGGGGATCCTGGCCGCGGCCAACGCCGGCGGCCACTTCGCAATCCTCAAGTCCTGGGGCGAAACCTCGCTCGGCGCGGTCACCGGCAATAACAAGTGGTTCACCCTCACCGAGCAGCAGGTGCGCGAGCTGGCCCTGGATACCCAGGACCTGATCCGCATCTCGCCTCCCGGATCCAGGCACCTTCGCGGGCTGGAACTCGATCAACCCGGGTGGGAACGCCTGCGCGATCATGGGGCCGCGACCTATCTTTTCCGTCCCGCCGGCGCGCCGAGCGCTGCCGGTGAGCGTCTGGTGGCCACCGGCGAACTGGCCAACGTGGACCAGGCCTATAAATGCCGGGTGCGCTCGCCGTGGTGGCGGGTGCCGGTGCTTTCGGTGCCGGATCTGTTCATGACCTACATGAACGCCGATACGCCGAGGCTGACCACCAACGAGGCGCAGGTCCACCACATCAACTCGATCCACGGGGTATATCTCGGCGCGGATGCGCGTGAACTGGGGCGCGAACTCTTGCCCCTGGCCTCGTTGAATACACTGACCATGCTGGGCGCCGAAATGGTCGGGCGCTCCTACGGCGGCGGAATCCTCAAGCTCGAACCGAGGGAAGCCGACGTATTGCCGGTGCCTTCGATCGCCATGGTGCAGCAGCACGCCGAGGCGCTGCGCGGCATCAAGCCCGTGGTGCGAGGCTTGCTGGCTGCCGGGAAGAAACAGGAAGCCACCGAGATGGTCGATGGGATCGTCCTGGAGCGCATGCTCGCGCTGAACCAGGATGCGGTGCAAACCATCCGTGCGGCACGCACGAATATGCTGGAGCGCCGCAAGGCGCGCGGCAAAGCGGTGAAGGGATAAACGTGGCAAATCCTGTGGTTGAGAAGACCCTGGCCTTTGCGGAATTTGATACCACCTTGATGTCAGCGGCCAAGGACTCGCCGTGGCTGAGCAACGGCGCGGTCACCGAGGAATTCAATCCGTCCTATTCGGTGCTGGAAGCGCTGCTGAGCATTCCGGTGCGCAATAAGGCGGTCACGCGTTCTGGCCGCTTCGCCCAGGGTGTTGATGCGTGGCTGGCCCACGAACTGCGTCGAGCCGGTTTCGACGCCGACCTGGTCTGGCCTCGGCCCGAAGCGCCGCGCGTGCTCTCCAGCGACATCCTGGACCTGTTGCGCAGATTGCCTGAACGCCTGGCTGATGAAGTCCATGAATCGATCATGGCCGGCAAGGCCGGAAGCACCGACGCCAGAATCCTGGGCCGTGCCTACATGAAGCAGACCGATGTGGTGATGACCCATTGGTCCACCGGCCCCGAGCTGCTGCTGAGCACCAAGGCCATGACCTCATCGTTCGGCAAGAACCTGGCCAACCGATACGAAGAGGCCTACGGGGATGCCGCGAATCTGCGGGCGCGCTATCCGCTGGCCGCGGTCGGCTTCTTCTTCGTGCAGCGTGCCACCATCCTCGAAGCCGAGCCAGCCGCCTTCCGCCGCACCGTGGATATGATCCGCAAGCTGCGGGACTTCGGGGACGGCTTCGGCTACACCGCGACCGGACTTCTGCTGGTGGATTGGGACGATTCCTCGGATGCCCCGGAAGTCAGGTGCGTGCATCAGGCAGTGCCGGAAGATGTTGCCACGCCGCAGTTCCTGAACGCCATGGTCGATGCGGTGCTGAAGGTGACCCCGATCGACCTCCACGAAGCTGCTCGCGCTCGCCGGGCTGGCGAGGTGGCGCCGCTGCCCGGCCACGAATGGGTGGACGAGCAGCAGGACGCCCTCTTCTAGGATCAGAGCATCGGCAACGCCGAGACCTGCTCGCCAAAAGGCAGCTGCATGCCGAGCATCGGCTGGGTTGCCGGAGCGGTGGCGAAACATGGCGCCGGGATCGACGGCAAAGCGGTGCTGATGTCGAGGCAGTCTTCGGAAGCCTGCGGCAGGTTCTCGACCCACTCCCAGGCCGCCTGGGTGGCCCGGTAGATGAACTTCAAGCGTCCCTCCTGCTCGAAGCTGCGCTCGCGCTCCCACAACTCGGAACGTTCGTAGAAAGCCCACGAGGCAGGGTTCTGCGCGTCGATGACGATGATCGGCGTTTTGCCTGAGCGCACCGCATGTTCCAAGCGCAATGAGGTCACATGCTGGCGGATCCCCAGCCGGCGGTATTCGGGCCGCACCGCCATGCAACCCAGCTCTACGGCGTTCATTGAATCGGTGGGTGCCACGATCGAGTCGTGGACCAAACCGGCCGCGACGAGTGTGCCGCGGTCACGCACCGTCACCAGCAAGCTGAGGCGGTCGAATTTCTGATGCCACCGCTGGTCGATAACCGGGTAGAGCTGTGCCAATTCTTCACGCTCCTCCGGCAAAACGCAGAGGTGTGACAAGGAAAAGTTCAGGTTTTCAAACACTGGGTACGGTCCTAGAGAAAAAGAACGAACGAAAAATGAGGCTTTGCGCGACAGGCTGGGCCTGCCACGCGGTTTCGTTGGCCTTGAGGGGACCGATGCCGGCGGCTTCCGGCAACTTCCTTGTAGGGTCCAGTTGGAGCTCGATGAGCTAGAAAAATTATGGAGCCTGAAGTCCCGTTTTGACAAGTGGAAACAGGTACTTTTGGGTGAAGTGAAAATAAACTATTTGGCGCGGTTTTTCGGGGCTGATCATCTGGCAGATCGGCAAGCTGAAAGATCGCCGGGAATGGCGGATCACGCAGCTTGAAGCCGGTCGCCGATTTGGCGCGCGAGGTATCACCGGCTAAGATCATTTAGGTGCTTGACCCTGTGGTCACGGCACAAGTTCGGATCTTTAGCTCAGTTGGTTAGAGCGTTCGCCTCACACGCGAAAGGTCGCTGGTTCGAGTCCAGTAAGATCCACGAAAAAATGCCACCAGCGATGGTGGCATTTTTGCGTTTAAGCTCCGAGCAGTTCGTGGACGCGGGGCTTCACTTCTTCGCCGAGCAGTTTGATGCTGTGCATCATCGCCTCGTGGGGCAGCGTTCCCGCCGAATACTTGATGTCAGCCCGCGACAAGCCCAGTTTCCTGGTGGCCGAGGCGAGCTTCGACGCCACGGTGTCAACGCTTCCGGCCATCATGGCCCCATCTGGTCCCATGGAAGCTTGGAGCCGCATCTTGCTGGCTGGCGGCCATCCTCGTTCAGCCCCAAGGCGGTTCATGGTCCGCTGGTAATGCGGCCAGAGGGTTTCCAGGGCTTCTTCGTCGCTATCTGCGACCAGCCCGTGGAAGTGGGCGGCGACGGGTTGCTCTTCGTGGCCGTATTCCTTCAGCGCGCGGTGGTACAGGGACACCAATCCTTCAAAGCCGGAGGGCTGGCCGCCGATGATGGCAAGGAAGAGCGGCAATCCGTGGCGCGCGGCCCGGACCACGGATTGCGGGCTGCCGCCGACACCCACCCACGTGGTCAAGGGCTGCTTCTCCAGCAGCGGGTAGACCTGCTGGTTGCGCAATGCCGAGCGGTGCTTTCCATGCCAGACCACTGGGTTACCGTGGCGCAATTTCGCCAGGAGGTCCAGCTTCTGCTCGTAGAGCTCTTCATAGTCATCCAGTTCGAAGCCGAACAGCGGGAACGACTCGATAAAGGATCCGCGTCCGGCCACGATTTCCGCACGGCCCTGGGAGATAGCATCCAAGGTCGCGAAGCGCTGGTAGACCCTGACTGGATCATCGCTGGAGAGCACGGTCACGGCGGTGCCCAGCTTGATGCGTTCGGTGGTGCTGGCCAAGGCGGCCAACACGATCTCCGGTGAAGACACGGCGTAGTCGTCGCGATGGTGTTCACCCACGCCGAAGAAGTCCAGATTGGCCGCTTCGGCCGCCTGGCCTTCTGCGATGACATTGCGGATCACCTGCGCGTGGGTGAGCAGGTTCCCCTCGGCGTCCTGGCTGATGTCGCCAAAAGTTTCGGCGCCGATCTCGGGCAGGAGCAGTTTGCCGCTCATCTTGACCTCCGAAGTGTATGCAAAAGTATCTAATTCCTAGCAGGTTCAACCAACTGCTGCCCGGCGATATTCCTCCGGGCAAGATATTGGATAAATGTGTTCGGCGCTACCTAGTGATTTATGCCCGTTCACGCCAACTTATCGCCCATGGGTTGTATCGTGAATTGCATGGGAAAACATCGGTTGAGGGGGCAAGATTAGTGGCGCATCGATCTGACGAAGAGCACGGTGCAACGTCACCGCAGATCGGCGAAGATCCAGCGCCATCAGCCGGTGCGCTTCCGCGTATTTCGACTAGTGAAATCAACATGGGGTTCCACCCGGAAGATCCAGCGGAGGAGCCTCCCACCGCTTCCGAGTTGCCGCTGAATACGGCAGTGAGCGCCAACGTGGCGGCTGCGGCTGCCTCCGACATCGAGTGGCGTACCGGCCAGGTCCACACGACCGACGAAGGCATCACCTTGATGCCAACTCGTGCCAACCCGGTGGCTCGTCGGCTGCTGGCCAAGATGTGGATCTCGGACACCCCGCCGACGCAGGCGCTGAACATCGTCGAGCGGCTCCAGGGCACTCCCTACGCCAACCCCAAGGTCAACGACCAGCAGGATGCTTCCTCTCGTCGCACCATGGAATTCGCCTTGGACCTGGGGGAGACCCTGATCCGTTACGGCGCTGGCGCGCTGGAGGTGGAAACCAGCATCATCGCGGTGACCGCAGCCCTGGGCTTGAGCCACCTGGATGTCGACATCACCAATCAGTCCCTGCACCTCAACTACAGCCCGCCGGATGCCGAGAGCTATTCGGTATTGCGCGTGGTCCGTTCCTACACGTCAAACTATGCGGGGCTGGTGCTGGTGCACGAGCTGGTCTCGGACATCATTGCCGGCGGTGTTTCGCGCAGCGCTTCGGCTAAGCGCCTGAAGGAAATCACCCGCCGCCCCAAGCCATTCCCTCGTTGGATTGTTGCCAGTGGCCGGGCGCTGTTCGCAGCGGCCTTCGTGCTTTTTATTGGCGGTTCATGGGCCGGTGCGCTGGTGGCGATGATTTCCTCCAGCCTGGTGACGCAGATCGGGCGCTACGGCTCGCGCTGGCGCGTCCCCGAATTCTTCACCATTGCCGTCTCGACCATGGTGATTACCGGGATCGCGCTGATCGGGCATCAACTTCATGCCCCTTTGGATCCGGCGCTCGTGGTTTCCGGCGGTATCCTGCTGCTTCTGCCTTCGGGACGTTTTGTCTCGGCTCTGCAGGACGCTATCAACGGCTTCCCAGTCACCGCGGTAGGCCGCTTGTTCTCCGCCAGCCTGACCTATGGGGCGATCTTGAGCGGCATCGCTGCTGCCCTGGTGATCTCCGATGCGTTCGGCGGCGAAGAAGTCGATGTCCATCAGATCGTGACGACCGAGTATCCGGCGTGGTTGCTGGTCCTCTTGGTGGCCGTGGCCATTGTCGCCGGCGCCGTGACCGAACAAAGCGCGCTGCGCTTGCTGTTGCCGACTGCGGGGATCGCCGTGGGCGGCTATCTGATCCAGATGCTCGCCGAAAGCATTGGCCTGGGTGAACGCGCGGTTCCAGCAATCGTTGCCACAGTGATCGGCTTTGCCGCTCGCTTCGCTTCGGACAAGCTGCGCACGCCGCAGCTGGTCCTTGCAGCTCCGGCCGTGATGTTCCTGCTGCCAGGTTTGATGATCTTCCGGGCCATGTACGGCATCGTGATCAACGTCGATGACATGGCCACCGGTCTTGTGGAGATGTTCAATGCCATGGCGATCATGCTGTCTATTGCCGGCGGCGTTGTCTTCGGTGAGACCCTGTGCCGCCCGCTGACTTCCAACGCACGGCGCGAACGCCGGCGCATCCGCCGCCGCTAGGCCAACGGCAACGACCAATCAATCGGCTCCTGTCCCTGCTCGGACAGGAGCCGATTTGCTTGGGAGAAGGGCTTGGACCCGAAAAAGCCGCGTGAAGCCGAGAGCGGCGAGGGGTGCGCGCTGCGCAGCTGGGGCAGGTTGCCGAGGTCGGCGGCGAACTTCTGGGCGTGGTTGCCCCAAAGAATGGCGACCGGTGGATTGTCGCGCGTATTCAGGGCAGCGAACACCGACGCGAGGATTGGCTCCCACCCGAGTTTTTGATGGGAACCGGCCTTGCCCGCAGCCACTGACAGCGCTTGATTCAGCAATAGCACCCCGCGCTGGAGCCAAGGGCCCAGATCGGGATGGGGCGCAGGGCTGATGCCCAAATCCGATTCCAGCTCTTTGTAGATATTGCCCAGGGAACGCGGCAAAGGTCGGAGCTGTTTATTGGCGGCAAATGCCAAACCATTGGGGTGCCCCGGTGTCGGGTACGGGTCCTGGCCGATAATTAGGACTTTGACCTCCGATAATGGCAGGGTAAGTGCGCGGAACATCACCTTCGGATCAGGCAAGAGGACTTCGCCTTGCGATGAACGTTTGGTTAATTCGAGGGCAAGGCGACGTAGATTTCCATCCTGCCCGCTCAGCGCCGGAACCCAATCCTGGGCAATAAATCCGTGGTCGGCCATGGATTGCGCGCCGTGGAAGAACGGGAAATCCACGGGCTCGTACACCGGTGCCGGTGGTGGCTCGGGAGCGTCAAACAAGGCATCTTGCATTTCATCCATAGGTGCCATTGTGCCGTTTTTCTGGCGTGCCTGTGCCCGACCACACGGCGATAGCCCAACAGATTGGTTAGAATATCGGTGGTATGTCTACCAACGGTGGAGTACATGCATGACTGAAATACGCAAAAACTGAGCCGAGGACAGGGGTGAGGGCGGATGGCTGAGAACGAGTTGCTGGTTGATTTTGTGATGAACCCGGATTCGGAATTGGACGAACGTTCACAACAGATCCTGAGCTTGGAAAAATTGTGGTGGAAGTATGCCGGAGCCAAGGAACAAGCGATTACCAAGCAGTTCTCAATGTCGCCAACCAATTACTATCAGCTGCTGAACCAGCTGATTGAAACTGATGCGGCCATGGCCTACGACCCGATGCTGGTTAAGCGACTGCGCAGAACACGTTCAACAAAACGTCGTGTGGGCGGTAAGGTCGGCTCGGGACGATAACCCAGCCTGCCGTGACCAGTCAGACCTCGAGCAAGGACAAGAATGACCAACTACCCGCGTGACGAATTTGATCGCGTACCGGAGTTCAACACCCGTGTGGGTTCACACCACGCGCACGGATGGGCGCAGTCCGCCGCCTCAAAGTCGACCGGCGGCAAATTGCTGTGGGTAGTGCTAACCGCCGTGATCGTCCTGGTCATCGGTGCCACCTCGTTCATCTTTGGTCCTCAGCTCAAGGACAGCATTGCCGGTTCGTCCAGCAGTGAAAGCTCGCAGTCCCAAGACGGCGACGCCGGCGAGTCAGCCGACAGCTCGGAAGAAGCATCGCCGAGCGAATCTTCCTCCCCGTCAAGCACCATTGACGATGCCGAGGTGCTCTTCGGCCAGCAGATCGGTGTCTACAACGGAGCCAGCGTGGCTGGAGTCGCAGGTGCCGGCGAAGAAGCCATGACCGAAGCCGGATTCACCAATATCGTCGCCGATAACTGGAGCAAGCCAGCCGACGTATCCGCGGTGTACTACGTCTCGGAGTCCTACCGAACCACGGCCCAAAAGGCCGCTGAAGTGCTGAACATCGACGAAGTATTGCAGACCAGTAACATTCCAAATCGTGTCACCGTCGTGCTGGGCACCGACGACCCACTAGGGCTGAACGAATAGTTCGTTCATAATTCTCTTCGCTCAGAGCCGATCGGCTTGCACTCGCCATGCGAGAGTGCCAATATTTGTATTAGCACTCTTGCGCAGCGACTGCTAACGCCGGTCGGCTTTTGTGTTCCCTACGGGACAAAGAGCCATCGGATGGCGCGCTGTCGGATAGAGCGTGGAAACTACCTCAGATAGCGAGAGCTGAAACGGTCGCTGGCCCGATGCCGCACCGGAGAACTCGTCCGTCGCGGGCGCTGTCTGTCGGTTGCATTTTCGCAAAATCGTCCCGAAAGGACCGTACGCCACTATGGCTAAGATGATTGCATTTGACGAGGAAGCACGCCGCGGACTCGAGCGCGGACTGAACACCCTCGCTGACGCGGTAAAGGTGACCCTAGGCCCACGCGGCCGCAACGTCGTTCTGGAAAAGAAGTGGGGCGCTCCTACTATCACCAACGACGGTGTGTCCATCGCTAAGGAAATCGACCTCGAGGATCCTTACGAGAAGATCGGCGCAGAGCTGGTCAAGGAAGTTGCCAAGAAGACTGACGACGTCGCCGGTGACGGTACCACCACCGCAACCGTTCTTGCTCAGGCATTGGTTAAGGAAGGCCTGCGCAACGTTGCCGCTGGCGCCGACCCAATCGCGCTGCGCCGCGGTATCGACAAGGCTGTAGAAGCTGTTACCGCTGAGCTGTTCGCCGCTGCCAAGAAGATCGAGTCCAAGGAGCAGATCGCTGCTACCGCTTCGATCTCCGCAGGCGACAAGGAAATCGGCGGCCTGATCGCTGAAGCTCTCGACAAGGTCGGCGAGCAGGGCGTTATCACCGTTGAAGAGTCCAACACCTTCGGCCTTGAGCTGGAGCTGGCAGAGGGCATGCGCTTCGACAAGGGCTACATCTCCGCTTACTTCGTCACCGATACCGAGCGCCAGGAAACCGTTCTTGAGGATCCATACATCCTCATCGTGAACTCCAAGATCTCCTCGGTCAAGGACATGGTGACCCTGCTGGAGAAGGTCATGCAGTCGAACAAGTCGCTGCTGATCATCGCCGAAGACGTTGAGGGCGAAGCCCTGGCTACCCTGATCCTGAACAAGATCCGTGGCCTGTTCAAGTCCGTTGCCGTCAAGGCTCCAGGCTTCGGCGACCGTCGCAAGGCCATGCTGACCGACATCGCCATCCTGACCGGCGGCCAGGTTGTTTCCGAGGAAATCGGGCTGTCCCTGGACAACGTTGGCCTCGAAGTCCTGGGTACCGCCCGCAAGGTCGTTATCACCAAGGACGAAACCACCATCGTTGAAGGCGGCGGCGAAGCCGACGCTATCGAAGGCCGCAAGGCCCAGATCGCAGCCGAGATCAAGAACACCGACTCGGACTACGACCGCGAGAAGCTGCAGGAGCGCCACGCAAAGCTCTCCGGCGGAGTCGCTGTGCTGAAGGCCGGCGCTGCTACCGAGGTCGAGCTCAAGGAGCGCAAGCACCGCATCGAAGATGCCGTGCGCAACGCCAAGGCAGCCGTTGAAGAAGGCATCGTCGCCGGTGGTGGCGTTGCACTGATCCAGGCCGGCGCTGCTGCATTCGCAAAGCTTGAGCTGGAAGGCGACGAGGCAACCGGCGCGAACATCGTTCGTGTTGGCATCGAAGCACCACTGAAGCAGATCGCACTGAACGCTGGCCTGGAGCCAGGCGTTGTCGCCGACAAGGTCAAGGGCCTGGCCGCTGGCCACGGCCTGAACGCTGCCACCGGCGAGTACGTGAACCTGCTCGAAGCTGGCGTCAACGACCCAGTGAAGGTGACCCGTTCGGCACTGCAGAACGCAGCATCGATCGCTGGCCTGTTCCTGACCACCGAAGCTGTTGTTGCAGAGAAGCCAGCTCCTGCTGGCGCTGCCCCAGCCGGTGGCGACGACATGGGTGGCATGGGCGGAATGGGCGGCTTCTAAGCTTCCCCGCCGATCTAGCGCATCACCTGCGCTGATGGCCTGGTACCTTCGGGTACCAGGCCATCAGCCGTTAACGAGCCAAAATCGGGTTAGCCCTTCCAACCCTGCAGATGCTCTAGTTCCCGGCTCACATTGGAGCGTGCAGCGGACTCCCACAAGTCACGTCCCGCAGCCGTCGCATAGATCGTGGCCTTCTCCAGCAGTGCTGTGAGAATCCTGCTTCGGCCTTCGGCCAAAACGTGGCGCGGAAGATGCGCATACTCCTGGTAGATCGCGTGGGCATAGCGTTGGTATGCCGGTTCTGGGCGGGCCAGCACTTCCAGATCCGCATCGCACAGGATCCGTCCCAGCCGGTCCGACTCCTTGGGGTTGTGCCCGGCCGTGAGCAGGATCAGGTCGCTGACGGTACTCACAGCCCGGGCAGAGAGCACAGAATCGAGCCGTTCGCGAGCAAGCACCGCCGACTTGAACTCATCTTCGGCTGTCCCCTGGTACACCGCATCGTGGAACCAGGCCGCCAGCTGGAGGAGCATCAGCTCTTCAGCGGAGAGCTTTCCACCCAGGCGGTCCACTGCTTCGAGCACCGAGAGCAGATGGACCCGGTCATGATAGTACCGGTGTTCCTGGGACCACAGGCCGAGCAGCTCCTTGCCCAATTCGGGCTCGGTCGGCAAGGTGCGGGCCCAGCGGCGGCGCAATATGGCGTCCAGCTTTTCGGCGCGATACTTGGCCGGGATGCGCAGTCCCGAGGCAACCAGGGCGCGGACCAGCTCGCCACCGGTGACTTCCTTCGCGCCGGCGCGGACCAATTGCTCATAGCGTTCGCGGGGAACGTCGTAGTGGTCCTTGTCGAACGCCCGCAAAGAGATCTCTTGCTGGGCGGCGAACTGATGAAGCTCATCGAGGGAGGTATCCGAGACCAGATGGGCAAAAACAGTGCCGTGGGCCGGCCATCGCGGCGGGTCGATCAGAATGCTCATAGGCTAAGCCTACTGACCAACCCGCCCACGTGCAGTCGCCGGTCAGTAGCGGAATAGGGAGGTGTTGACCTGCTCCACTTCCTCGTACTGCATCGAAGCATGATTCAGGGCGCTGGCAATGCTGCTCAGGGCTTCTTCGATCTGCACGTGGGTGGAGCGCCATTCGGCGACGATGGATTGGAATGACGCGGCGGCCGAGCCCTGCCAGGTGCTCTGCAGCTGGTCGAGGTTCATCTGCATGGTCGACACCTCGTGGCGCAGGCGATCGATGGTGTTCATGACGGCTTGGGACTTGACCTGCATTTCGCCGGTATTGGTGGAGAACGTACTCATGGACCTTGTCCTTTCTAGATGGCTGTATCGATATCTCGATGCAACCAACCTAGGAAGCTGGCAAGGAGCACAGTGTCTGGCGATCGCCGAATGTGGATAAGCACGGCAAGCCGCCTGGAGGGCCTTAGTCTTCGATCTCCGGCTCGGGGCGCTCGATCAGCGGCACGTAGGGCAATGAGATGGACATGGTCGCGCCGCCGCCCTCGGTATCGGCCAGGGCGACCGATCCGCCATGCTGCTGGACGATGGCCGCAACGATGGCGAGCCCAAGTCCCGACCCGCCGGTTTCCCGCTGTCGGGAGCTGTCGGCGCGGTAGAAGCGCTCGAAGATCCGCTTGGCATCTTCGGCAGGAATGCCGGGTCCGTGGTCCCTGATCTCGATTACTGCGTCCATGGCGCCGGCCACCAGGGACCTGACGCCAACCGCGATCTCAATGGGCGTGCCCTCGGGGGTGTAGCGCAGTGCATTAGTCAGCAGGTTGGCGATGACCTGGCGGATGCGAGCGTCATCGCCCACGGTGCTGGCCGGGCTGGGGCGACTGTTGGTCAGCCCCACGAGCTTGACCGCGCGGTCTGGCGCGCGCACCTTGGTATCTTCCACTGTGTCCTGCCCGAGCACCAGCAGATCCACCGGCTGCTTCTCCATGGGCCGTTGCTCATCAAGGCGTGCGAGCATCAGCAGGTCTTCAACGAGGCGTGCCATGCGCTTGGATTCGGCCTCGATGCGTCCCATGGCCGAGTCCATCGCTTCGGGATCAGCCAGCCCGCCGTAGCGGTAGAACTCGGAGTAGCCCTGGATGGTGACCAGGGGAGTGCGCAGCTCATGGGAGGCATCCTGGATGAAGCGGCGCATCTTGCGTTCGGAAGCTTCCCGGTCGTGGAAGGCCTTCTCGATCTGGGCCAGCATGGCGTTCAGGGAACGCGAGAGCCGGCCCACTTCGGTCTCGGAAGGATAGTCCTTCACGCGCTGGGACAAATCTCCCGCGGCAATCATCGAGGCGGTGCGCTCGACGTTGTTCAAAGGCTGCAAGGATCTGCCGGTGAGGCCGTAGGCGATCATGGACATGACCAAGGCGGCGAGCAGGCCGGTGGAGAGCACCAGCACGGCGGTCTGGCGCACTGTGGAGTTCACGGTGTCCAGTGGCAGGGCCAGGAAGAGGTTGAGGTTGCTGCTCTCCAGCGGCACCATCATGGTTCGCCAGCCGGAAGAAGTCGGGAAACTGCCCGGGACAGTGGAGGGAACCAAGGGGTTGGCCGCCAGCTGTTCAATTTCCTGTGGATTAAGCAACGGCAGATCCGAGGTGCTGCTGGGGCTCACCCGCGAACGCGGCATGATGTAGAGGATCTTGCCTTCTTCATCACGGATATCGGCGTACGAGCTGTTCAGCCCCAGCAAGGTCGGATCGAAATCCCCGGAACCTTCGGATCCGCCGTTGCCGTCGAGGGAATTCACATAGGCCTTGTTCAGTCCGTAGGCCATTGTGGGCCATGAAGCGTTGAGCTGGTCATCGATCTGGTTGGTCATCGAGATCTTCAGCGTATGCGCTGAACTGATCGCGGTGGCGAAGATCGCGATGATCATCAGCCCGAGCATGACGGTGACGAGCTTTGTCCTCATCGAGGTGCGGCGCCATTTGGCTCGAATTGACTTCATATACAGACTTTACAAGGCCTTTGTGTTCCTCGGTGAATTACTAGCGGCGATCCGGGGTGCGCATCAGGTAGCCGACGCCGCGCTTGGTCTGGATCAAGGCCGGCCATTCGGGGCGGTCGACCTTGCGGCGCAAATAGGAGATGTATGACTCGACGATGGATGCATCGCCGTTGAAGTCGTATTCCCACACATGGTCCAGGATCTGCGACTTGGAGAGCACGCGGTTGGGGTTCATCATCAAATAGCGCAGCAGCTTGAACTCGGTGGGGGAGAGATCGATGATTTCTCCGGCGCGGCGAACTTCATGGGCATCGTCGTCCAGCTCAAGATCGGCGACGGCGATGGTGGCGTTTTCCTCTTCGCCGCTGGCCGTGCGACGCAGGACCGCGCGAATGCGGGCCACGACCTCGTCGAGGCTGAAAGGCTTGGTGACGTAGTCATCGCCGCCGACGGTCAGGCCGGTGACCTTGTCGCTCGTGTCATCGCGGGCGGTCAGGAAGAGTACCGGGAAGTGGCGTCCGGCCGCGCGGAGCTTGCGGGTAATGGTGAAACCGTCCATATCCGGGAGCATGACATCCAAGACAGCGAGATCGGGTTCGTCTGCCTCGACGGCGGCAAGCGCCTCGCGTCCATTGGCAGCTGCAACAACCTCGAAGCCGGCGAAACGCAGCGACGTGGAGAGCAATTCGCGGATATTCGGTTCGTCATCAACAACAAGAAGTTTTGCTTCAGTGGGTTTTGCACTCATAAATCCCAGTTTGCACAAGAAGTCTGGGAGTCTGCTGAACGATTGCTGATTTAGGTTTTCTAGGTGTTGCGGCGTTTGGCGATATTGCTGATCACCACGACTACCGCCAGGACGAACGCGACTGGAAGACCCCAGACGGCAAAGGCCATCACCAGCGGTGGAATCGCGATCTGCTGGAAGTAGAAGACCAGCGTGGCAATCAATGCGAGGGCCGAAACGACAGCAATGATGATCGCCAATCGAGAAATAACGGTCATGGTTTTTGATGCAGTGCTCACGACTCCTAGCTTAGCCCTGCATGGGCATTCGCAGCGCGCCGTGCCGGACTTCGGCGCGCAAAGATGAATTCAGTGCTTCAGTGATGACATAATCTTAGATAAACGACTTGAAACGATTTCGTACGTTGAGTACCCGGCAAGAAGCTGAGAAGAACCCCGGCTGTGACTCCGCGAAATCGTACATATGAATATGCATGGCGCTGAGCAGGCCTCGGCCATGCATTTGGTTAAAGAACGAACGAGGTAAATGATCATGCCTAGCGGCAAGGTTAAATGGTACGAAAAGGCCAAGGGCTTCGGTTTTATTACCGCAGAAGATGGCAAAGAGATCTATGTCAACGCAGCAGCATTGCCTGAAGGCGTACATGATTTGCGCCCCGGCACCCGGCTGGAATTTGGTGTCGCTGAAGGTCGCCGTGGACCCCAGGCACTGAGTTTGCGCCTGCTTGAACAGGCTCCTTCAGTGGCTCGCGCCAAGCGCAAAAAGCCTGAAGCGGAAGCGGTTCTCATTGAAGATCTCATCAAGCTGCTCGACAACGTTTCCAATAGCCTGCGCAATGGGCGTTATCCTGAACAGGCATATGGCAAGAAGGTTGCTACCGTACTTCGTGCGGTAGCCGACGATCTGGACGCATAAATAATGGCCCGTAAACCCAAGTTGGACACCATCCTCGCCGACGCAGTGGATACTGCACGCGGCGCGCTCGCGGAGATTGCTGGTGCGCAAGAAATCGGCGAACACCTCGGGGTCACGGCGGAAGGTGAGCGACTTGTCACCCATCGTTTTGTCTCCCAGAAAAGGGGATACCAAGGATGGACCTGGTTCGCTACACTCGCACGGGTTCCTCGGGCCAAGGCAAAGGACCTCACCGTTTGCGAAGTCGGCATCATTGCCGGCGACGACTCGCTGTTGGCCCCTGCATGGGTGCCGTGGGCTGACCGGCTGGCCAAGGAAGAAATCGAAGCCGCCAACGCTGCGCAAGCAGCCGAGGAAGCTGGAGAATCGGTAACCGACCCGTCGCAGGACGAAGGGCCGGAGACGGAAGAAGGCGCGAACGACACTGAGGCAGAGCCATCGGCTAGCTCGGAGCAGGCAAGCGGAGAGTCCGAAGAGGACGATTCCGAAACCGCCTCGCATAAGTCGCCGGCTCGTCGCCAGGTTCGCCGCCGTCGCACCGCGCAACGCACTGCGGCTCGTCGCCGGGCAGCGCAGCGCAACCGCACGCGCAAGGAAAACTAGCAGTTAAGACAACGGAGGGGTTCGAAGAATATTTATTCTTCGAACCCCTCCGTTGTTATATGGCTTAGAGCTGCTCGATAACGAAGTCGATGCACTTGAGCAGTGCAGCGACGTCGCTTGGCTCGATGGCCACGAAGGTGGCAATGCGCAGCTGGTTGCGTCCGAGCTTGCGGTATGGCTCGACATCAACCACGCCGTTGGCGCGCAGGGCCTTGGCAATTGCCGAGGCATCAACCGAGTCGTCGAAGTCCACGGTGGAAATCACGTTGGAACGGTGAGTTGGGTTGGCAACGTATGGCGAAGCGATCGACGAGGCTTCGGCCCATGCCTGGATCAGGCCAGCGGACTCGGCGGTGCGAGCCGCGGCCCACTTCAGGCCGCCATTTGCGTTGATCCACTTGATCTGGGCATCCAAGCCAACCAGGGTGGTCAACGAAGGAGTGTTGTAGGTCTGGTTCTTCAGCGAGTTATCCAGTGCGGTCTTCAAGTTCAAGAAGTCCGGGATCCAGCGATCGGTGGCGGCGATTTCCTCGATGCGTGCGATAGCCGCCGGGGAAACGAAGGCCAGCCACAGGCCGCCGTCTGAAGCGAAGTTCTTCTGCGGTGCGAAGTAGTACACATCGGTCTCGGCCAGATCCACGTCCAGGCCGCCGGCCGCGCTGGTGGCGTCAATGACGATCAGTGCGTCGTCGTTGGCGCCGGCAACGCGCTTGATCGGTGCTGCCGCGCCGGTCGAGGTTTCGTTGTGTGGCCAGGCGTAGAGGTCGACGTCGGCTTCAGCCACTGGCTCCGGAACGGTACCCGGCTCGCCAACGATGATCGAGGAAGCTTCCAGGAATGGGGCCTTGTCGGTAGCCTTGGCGAACTTCGAGCCGAATTCGCCGAAGGACAGGTGCTGGGCCTTGGAGCGAACCAGGCTGAACGCTGCTGCATCCCAGAATGCGGTGGAACCGCCTACACCCAAGAGGACTTCGTAGCCCTCTGGCGCGTTGAACATTTCCTTCAGGCCGTTCTGCACCGAAGCGACGAGGTTCTTGACCGGCGCCTGGCGGTGGGAGGTGCCCAGCAATTTGGAGCCTGCGTCGGCGATGGCCTGGACCTGCTCTGCGCGGACCTTGGAAGGTCCTGCGCCGAATCGTCCATCGGCGGGCAGAAGGTCTTGTGGAATTTGGATGTCCGTGCTCATCGCGCTCCTCTTGTAGCGATAGTTTGAAGTGCCTGACAGGCCACCAATACCCATGAGTCGGAATAATGAAGGATGGCCGTGGCGTTTCAATAGATATCTTTGCAAATAGCAAGGGCTCGAGAGAAAAACGCGACCGTCGGTTACGAAATCCACTGGGCGGGTTACATCCGCTTTCTGTCCGATAAACCAAGTAGAGTGGGGTATCGACGCCACGTATTATTCGAGCGAACTAAACTGTTGTGACTTCCAGGAGCGGCTGCTGTGTCTGATCTTATCGATACAACTGAGATGTATCTGCGTACCATTCTTGAACTTCAAGAAGAGGAGATCGTGGCTTTGCGCGCCCGAATTGCAGAACGTCTTGGCCACTCGGGTCCTACCGTGTCGCAGACAGTGGCTCGAATGGAACGCGATGGCCTGGTCGTCGTTTCCTCCGACCGTCATCTTGCTTTGACTGAAAAAGGTCACGAATTGGCAACCAGCGTGATGCGCAAGCACCGCTTGGCAGAGCGCCTGCTCTCGGACATGATCGGCTTGGACTGGGAATACGTCCACGATGAAGCATGCCGCTGGGAGCACGTCATGAGCGAGCGTGTTGAGCGCCGCCTATATGACCTTCTGGGCAAGCCCACTGTGTCTCCGTACGGCAACCCGATTCCGGGTCTTGAGGTCCTTGGCGGACCAAGCGTGGCTGAAATCTCATATGAAGTCCAGAATCTGGATGACGCTTTGCTCGCCGGAAATGATGGTCCGGTGGCGATCGAGCGTCTGGCAGAACCGATCCAAACCGACCCAATTCTGCTCGGACAACTGAATGAAGGCGGAATTCGCCCCGGAGCGATTGTCACTTTGGAACGAGCAGACGACTACGTTGTGGTCCGTGTACAGGGTATTGAAGGTGCTTTGGAACTGCCCGTCGAAGTTAGCGGACACGTATTTGTGCGGGCTCAAAAAAGATAACGAAATTGTAACTTTACCGGATGACCGGTAACGTTAATGATCGATGCCGTGGATCTGACTGGCATCACCCGTCTCCGTCGCGACCGCCTAGTGTTGCCCTGCGCCGGTAGCCGGTTACCAAGATTGAGGGCAATAACGGGGGACCCACTACTTCGGCGTGAATGCGCCTTGGGGTGAAGCTCTGCTTGACGCAGGCCGGTTCATTCTCCAGAACCGAACCCGACAGCTAACTTCGTAGGCGCAACAGTGAGAGGAATGTTTTGGTAGAAACCAAGACTGCGGGACGACGTCGCGCTGCTGGCACCGAGGTTGATGTGATCACCGAGATCGCTGCTTCGGCAACCCAGCGTGCTAGTGGACGCCGCGCATCACGCGCCGCTGAAACCGTCTCGACCATTACCCCGGCAAAGCCGGTTAACGCAGACTTTGTAGGTCGTCGTTTCGACTCCTTGCAGCGCTACGGTGTTGCCCCAACTCAGACTGATCTGGCTCCTAAGGCAGAAGGCAACAATGTTGTCGCATTGCCAAGCGCCGTTGAGGTTCAGCCAGCAAGCCCGGCTCCTGTCCAGGCTTCGAGCAATGTTGAATTCATTGCCAACGTCAAGTCGAAGGTCCGCAAGACCAGCCGCCTTGGATTCACGCATAAAGTTGCTGCCGTCGCAGCGGTTTCCGGCCTGGCATTAGCCGCCGTTGCACCGCAGCTATCCGGTAACACCGGCGAAGAGGACAAGGCAGTAGCGGCCGCCGCCGAACGCACCGCAACCTCGGCTGTGGTCGACGTCAAGGCTCCAGGAAACGCTGCTGAATTGACTGTTGAGCGCGCTGCTCTGTCTTCCAAAGTGAATCCAAAGGTCAAGAGCGAAGAGAAGTTCTCGGACATCATGACCGCTTCGGGTGGCGACATCACCAGCATCAAGGAAACTGCAGGTTTGCTTTCCGCTCCAGTGACCACCAAGCGCATCACCTCGACTTTCGGGCACCGTAAGAATCCAACCGGTGCTGGATACATGATCCACAGCGGTACTGACTACGGCGTGCCTAGCGGAACCAAGGTTTACGCAGCGGCCGATGGCGTTGTCGAGGTTGCCGGTTGGGCCGGCCACTCGGGTAACCGAGTCACTTTGGACCACGGAAGTGGACTGGAGACCGGCTACAGCCACAACAGCCAAGTATTGGTAAAGGTCGGCGATCACGTAAAGCGTGGCGATGTCATTGCCTTGGCCGGTACCACTGGCAACTCAACCGGCCCTCACGTGCACTTTGAAGTGATCGTCGACGGCCAGTTCAAAGACCCTGCCGGATGGTTATAACGACGTTCGTCACTATTCCGTGATCAAAACGTGACATTTCAAAAATCATCCTATAGGCTTATATCCGTGCCATGGGAAACCCTGGGCAACTTTGCGTGAGAACCGAGCACTGCCAACACGCAATGAGCAGTTATACACAACTCGTACGGCAGTGGCGGGGGAACCAACATCGGGTCGTTAGCTTGGCTAATAACCCTAGGGGTGAAGTGGATAGAGAAGGAAACTTCGAATCCACCGAGGTAACTCCACTTCGAACCCGACAGCTTACCTCGTAGGTATCAAGGAGAGGCATTAATAGTGACCAAGAGTCATACTCATGGACGTCGCCGTGCTGACGTACCACGCACCAACTCGCTAGAAGCGATTTCGCAGGCAGTATCGTCGAACGCTGGTTCGGTAGGTCGCCAGGCAGCTGTAGTAGCTGCAGCATCAGGTTTGATCGTCGCCCTGGGTGTACCAGGTCAGGCATCGGCTCCACGCGATGTTTCGGCAGCGCCGGTTGACACCATCACCCCAGAGCGCGTTGCAGTCAAGTCGGTCAGCGTTGCTGCCGACAAGGACGCAGCTGTAGACATCGAGCGCGCAAGCTTTACCGCTAAGGAAAAGCCAAAGCCAGTTGTTATCGCAGTAGCCGATAGCATCGAGCCAACCACTCGCAGCACCCAGGCGAGCAGCAGCGATTCCTCGGATTCGATGGCTCCAACCACTCGCAGCACCCAGGCGAGCAGCAGCGATTCCTCGGATTCGATGGCTCCAACCACTCGTCAGAGCCGCAGCACCGGCAGCCAGCAGACCCAGTCTGCTGCTCCAAAGGCTGAGACTAAGACTGAGTCCTCCGTTGAGACTTCTAGCCTGTCCGGCATTGCGGCAACCGCTGCAAAGTACGCAGGCGTTCCATACGTATGGGGCGGCAACACCCCAAGTGGCTGGGATTGCTCCGGCTTCGTAAAGTACGTATACGCACAGCATGGCATCAACATTGCTCGTGGTACCTCGGCCATCCTCGGCTCGGGTCAGTTCAAGCGCACCAGCAACCCTAAGCCAGGCGACTTGGTATTCCAGAACGGTGGCGGCCACGTTGGCATCTACCTTGGCGGCGGCCAGATGATCGGTGCTCAGAACCCAAGCGTTGGTACGCTGGTTCACTCCGTATCGCGCAACCCGCTGTACGGTTACTACACCCTGGCTGGCTAATTTCGCAGCTTTTCATAGGCCATCGAACGAATCATTCGTTCGATGGCCTATGTTCGTTTAAAAAGGTGAACTGGACAAGTCAAAAAAGTGAAAAACGCTTGATTTCTTTCTCAGATGCTCACTAACTAGCGCCTCAATCGAATAGGCTAGCCGTTAGAGCCACTCCGATCAGAACGCGAGCTCCATCAATGCCAGATGGTAGCTATCGGTTCAAGAAGGAAGTACGACAAATGCGAACACTGGTATTAAATGCAGGATACGAGCCCTTAGCCGTCGTGACTTTTCGACGAGCACTGGTAATGGTCATGGCCGATAAAGCGACCATCGTTCTCCAGGATGACGACTCGCCTGTTCGCAGCTCACACGGACAGTTACCCAGACCCACTGTCATTGTCTTAAAACGCTATGTACGACGCCCCTACCGCGACATGCTTCATGTCACGCGTAGGGGCGTTTTGCGTCGAGACGCGTATACCTGCGCGTACTGCGGGAAATCGGCGAATACGATCGACCACGTCATTCCGCGAAGCAGGGGAGGGAAGAACACGTGGGAGAACTTGGTGGCTGCTTGCCTGCACTGCAACAGCAGGAAAGCCGACAAGATGCTCTCTCAGTTGGGCTGGCAGCTGCGGATCACGCCGCATCGCCCTCGGATGGGCGGACATCTGGTCTCCGGTCTTCAGCATATTGATGCCGCATGGGACGACTTCCTTCAAGCAAGCTGAGCCTGGCACGCGGCAAGCGCATGAACCGGAGCCTGGGCCGGCTAATTCGCTGGTCGTTCGATCAGCATGGGCAGCACGTGATCTTTGAGCAATGGAGCCAGGTCCTCCCGTTGCAGGGCATCCTCAGGCGCGATCCATAGAAGCTCTTCAAGCTCGGCTAAGGGGGCCAGCACGCCATCGTAGTGCCCGGTGAAGATGGACGCGGTGATTACTGTGTCATCTTCGTTGGCCGCCGGCCCAACCCACTCGCCGTTGTACGTGAGATCTTCGGCTGTGAACTGCAGCCCGAGTTCCTCATGAATTTCTCGAATAACAGTTTGTAACGGCGATTCGCCGAACTCCGGTTTTCCGCCGGGCTGCATGAACTTGGTTGTTCCACGTTTTCGCACAAGGAGGATTTCTCCTTGGTTGTTGATTAAACAGACCGCTGATATCGTCAAATTTTTCTTCACCAAAACACAATATCGCGTGTATCCATACGTTATAGGTGGTAACGTGCTTAATTGGATCTCCAACGTTTTTAGTTGTAGCTCGTGAGTGGTCGCCTACTCGCAGTATTCAGACCACAGGCTCATGACTGCCAAAAATTTTGGAACAGGAAGATCGATCCATCTAATTTACGGAACAATGGAGCAATAATGCGACGGGGTACAAATCTAGGCCGTTTGGGAGACTTCAACCAAGCTGTCATTCTCGAGTCGATTCGACGCGCGCCTGAGGGCATCAGCCGTGTAGAACTAGCCGGATCGACCGGTCTGTCGCCACAGACCATCTCAAACGTCGTTCGACGCCTGCTGGACGACGGCATCGTTCGAGAAGACCGCACAATTGTCTCCGGCCCAGGTAAGCCTCGCACCGTCTTGGAGCTTGAAGGCAACCGTTTGGTCTCCATTGGCATCCACCTTGACCCCAGTGTACTGAGCTTCGTCGCGATGAACCTTCGCGGCGAAGTGTTGCGCGAGCGTCGCATCGAAGTTCCTAACCTGGAAGTTGCAGCTGAGACGATTCAGCTCATGGCAACCACGGTGAAGGAACTCATCGCTGAAATCCGAATTCCGAAGAAGCACATCGTCGGCGTCGGCATTGCGGTGCCGGGCCCAGTGAACGTCGAAGACGGCGTTGTCCTCAACCCGCCACTGCTCGATGGCTGGGCAGATGTGGAATTGGTTAATCCTCTGCGCAAGCTCTTGCGCCTGCAGGTCATTATCGAAAAGGACACCATTGCCTCGGCAGTGGGCGAGTTGTGGCAGTCCAAGGAAGAGAAGAACAACGACTTCGTCTTCATCTACTGCGGACACGGCTTCGGAGCAGGCCTTGTCCTGAACAACGATGTCCACCATGGCGCCAGCAACAACGCCGGCGAAATCGGACACTACTCCACCGGCCACAAGTCGTTCACTTGCGAAGAATGCGGCGCCGATGACTGCCTTGCAGCTGGCACCTCATACGAATACATTTCGAACCAGGCCAAGGAACGCGGACTGGAACTGCCAACCTACGAAATCGTTGGTCCAGAGCAGCGCGCTGAAGGCATGAACCGCCTGTACGAGCTGGCACACGAAGGCAACCAGGTCGCCAAGGAATTGGTCACCGAAACCATGATCATGGTCGCCGAAGTTGCTGGTCAGCTGGCCAACTCGCTCGACGTTCGCGAAGTTGTCTTCGGCGGACCGCAGTGGGACAAGGTCCGCGAATTGGTGGAGGACGAAGTCCGCGAAGCAACCGAGCGTCGCTTCGCTCTGCGCGGTGTGCACGAAATTGAAACCCGCACTTCCGAACTACGCTCCAATGTCGGCGCCATCGGTGGCGCATGCGTAGTCATGGACGCTTCACTGTCGCCAAAGGCAACCGCACTGCTGCTTCGCTAAATCGCTTAGCCAAGCCAAATAAGGGTACGTTCCTCGTGGACGTGCCCTTATTTGCTGCCATCAGCATGATGCGACAAAGCATGGAGATAACAAAAGAGCTTTGCTTCCAGATAAATTCTGGGAGCAAAGCTCTGATTGTGCCCCTGGCCGGAATCGAACCGACGGCCTACCCTTTAGGAGAGGGTCGCTCTATCCTACTGAGCTACAGAGGCATGGGCGTGAAAACACCAACAACACTATCCTACAAGGATGCTGTGGGTAAATTTCACGTGGCGACCTAGTCAGTTCCCTCGCGGATGGCCAGCAACTTGCGCTTGAACCCGCGATTCGCACGGACGACTCCAAGCCCAAAAACAAGCCCAGCAGTGATAATCAGCAACGCCCAGCGGATGGTCGTCAAAATGGAGGCGAGAAGCACTGCACCAGTACTGAGGTCATGGCTAAACAGGGCGTCGATGGCAAAATTTTCCCAAATATCGACAACGGCGAAGCCGATGGGAGCCATCCACGCTAGCCAACGCGTCTGGCGATTGGGAATCCACCGGATGAATAGCAGCATCGAGAAAACTGCTGTGAACATGGGGAAGAGGAAGCCCGCGGTCTTATGCAGGTAATTCAGCTGTCCTACTGCATCAGCATCCATTGCAGTGCGCAGCGCCTGGATATCGCCCATGGTGTAACCGAAAACGCGCTGGTCCGGCATTGTCAATGAATCGCTCAAGTCCTTCATCTGGACCATGGTGAGCAAGTGGTAGTAGGCGAAGAGCGCCAAGCAGACAACCAAACCGACCGAGATGAGAAGCATGGGGTTTGATTTGTTTTCTTGAGAGCCAGGCTTAATTGTGGGGCGTGCTGCGCTAGCCTCCGCTGAAGCCGGCTCCTGCTCCCTGAATTGACTCGGCTTACGATACTCTTTAGTTTTTTTGACCTGCTTTGCCATACTCTCCATTATGCCCGTGCTGCGGCCGGTACTTTTCTACAGGCACTGAAAAGTGTCCGCAGCGCCACGTAGACTGGCTACATCATGGATTTTCTTTTTGATGATTTTGCTACCGACACCACTCCGCAGGTTATGCCCAGTGCAGAGGACTTGCTGCTGGGCATGAACCCGCAGCAGGAAGAAGCCGTCCGCTATGCCGGCGGTCCGTTGCTGATTGTGGCCGGCGCGGGATCCGGAAAGACCCGTGTCCTTACGCACCGCATTGCCTACCTGCTGGCCACCGGTCGTGCACGGCCCCATGAGATTCTTGCTATTACCTTCACCAATAAGGCCGCAGCGGAAATGCGCGAGCGTGCATCCGAGCTCATCGGTGAAGAACAAGCTAAAAAAATGTGGATCTCCACTTTCCACTCCTCTTGCGTGCGCATTCTGCGTCGCGAAGCGGCGACGATAGGCCTGAAGTCCAACTTCTCCATCTATGATTCGACCGATTCCCTTCGGCTGATCACCCTGGTGGCCAAGTCCCTGGAGATCGACCCGAAGCGCTTTACTCCCAAGGCCATAGCGCACAAGATTTCTTCGTTGAAGAACGAACTCATCGACGATGAAGACTATGCTGCGACCATCAATACCAACGACCCGTTTTCACGCGCCGTTGCCGAGGTCTACCGGGGATACACCCGGCGGATGCGTTCGGCCAATGCGCTGGACTTCGACGATCTCATCGGCCAGGTCGTCTACATGTTCCGGGCATTCCCACGGGTTGCAGATAGCTACCGCCGCCGATTCCGCCACGTGCTGATCGACGAATACCAGGATACGAACCACGCACAGTACTCGCTGATCCGCGAGCTGACCGGGACCGAGGGGGAGACCACCCCGGGCGAACTGACGGTTGTGGGTGACTCGGACCAGTCGATCTATGCTTTCCGTGGCGCCGATATCCGCAACATCATCGAATTCGAAAAGGACTACCCGAACGCGGCGACGATCAAGCTGGAGCAGAACTACCGCTCCACGCAGACGATCTTGTCTGCTGCCAACGAAGTTATCAAGCGCAATCCGGACCGCAACGACAAGCGGTTGTGGACCGCTAGCGGCGATGGCGAACTGATCACCGGGTACGTCGGTGAATCCGAATCCGACGAAGCGCGGTGGATCGCCGAGGAGATCCTGCGGCTCAATGACGAGAACGATGTCCGGCCTGGCGATGTAGCGATTTTCTACCGCACCAATGCCCAGTCCCGCGCGCTGGAAGAGCAACTGATGCGCGTTGACCTCAAGTACCGTGTTGTGGGCGGTACCCGGTTCTACGATCGCAAGGAAATCAAGGACGCCTTGGCCTACCTGCGTGTTCTCGTGAATCCCGAAGACGACATCAACGTACGTCGAATCCTCAACGAACCCAAGCGCGGGATCGGCGACCGTGCCGAGGGCGCAGTCGCGGCGCTGGCGGACCGAGAACGCATTTCCTTCATGGAAGCCCTGCGCCGTTCGGACGAGGCTCCTGGCCTCGGTACCCGTGGCATCAAGATGACCGCCGCCTTTGTATCGCTGATCGACGACCTGCAGACCGTCGCAGAAGGTTCCGGCCCGGCCGAGGCGCTGGAAGCGGTGCTGGAGCAAACCGGATATCTGGAGAACCTGCGCCTCTCCACCGACCCGCAGGATGAATCCCGTGTCGAGAACCTGGCCGAATTGGTCGCAGTGGTTCGCGACTTCGTCAACGAGGATCCTGAAAGCGGGCTCGCCGGCTTCTTGGAGCGGGTGGCCTTGGTGGCTGATGCTGATCAGATCCCTGAGGCTCCGAGCGATGATGAAGGCGCAGCCATGGCCGCGCAGGAAGGCATGGTCACATTGATGACCCTGCATACCGCCAAGGGCTTGGAATTCCCCGTCGTCTTCCTCACCGGCATGGAACATGGTGTTTTCCCGCATCAGCGTTCGATGACCGATGAGAAGGAACTGGCTGAGGAACGCCGTCTGGCCTATGTGGGCCTAACCCGCGCCCGGGAACGCCTGTATCTGACGCGCGCCGAACAGCGCAGCCTCTGGGGCCAAGCCCAGTACAACCCGGCCAGCCAGTTCTTGGAAGAGATTCCTGGCCAGCTCATTGACTGGAAGCGCGAAGGATCGGGTTCGATGGGCTTCGGCTTCGGTAACTCAGCGGTGAATTTCGCCACGAGCAGATATGAGCGCGGAAGCCATTGGGGTGCCGGCACTTCAAGCAGTGCGCCTCAGCGCGGGCACAATGCCGCTCCGGTTTCCAAACAACGTGTGGTGCAAAACAAGGACATCACCATCCCGGAGGTCGGGCAATCGGTCAAGCATTCCGCCTTTGGCTTGGGAACTGTTATTGCTTTGGAAGGCGCGGGGGACAAGACCGTGGCCAAGGTGCAGTTCCCGGATTCCGAAAAGCGGCTGCTGCTGCGATATGCGCCCCTTGAAATCGTCGAATAGTCAACCGAAAGGTCGAGTTTTCTTCGTCACATTTACTTGGTTCTTGGCGTAATTCCGCAGTTTCTCTACGTGTTGTAAAAGTGGGAACTTTGCGAAAGTCGGGATAGTCTGAGAGGTGCGCACGGGCTACGGCGCCTTATGACGTCCGTTTGTTGCGGTGCGCTCTCTTAGGTATGGCATGGATTTCGGTCTGTGGCCATGCCGCGAGTCAGCATGAACTTCGAACGAAGGACACAAACCCGTGGACCTGTATGAGTACCAGGCGCGCGATCTATTCGAGGCACACGGCGTTCCCGTGCTTGCCGGTATCGTCGCTTACACCCCGGAAGAAGCCAAGGCCGCAGCTGAGAAGATCGGCGGCGTTGTAGTAGTAAAGGCACAGGTCAAGGTCGGTGGCCGTGGCAAGGCTGGCGGCGTTAAGGTCGCTAAGACTGCCGATGAGGCTTTCGAGCACGCATCCGCCATTCTCGGTATGGACATCAAGGGCCACACCGTTAACAAGGTCATGATCGCCCAGGGCGCCGACATTGCCGAGGAGTTCTACTTCTCGGTACTGCTGGACCGCGCAAACCGCAACTACCTTGCAATGTGCTCGGTTGAAGGCGGCATGGAGATCGAGGTGCTCGCAGTTGAGCGCCCAGAGGCTTTGGCCAAGGTCGCAGTGGACCCAATCGTCGGCATCGACGCCGCGAAGGCCGCAGAAATCGTTGAGGCAGCTAACTTCCCAGAAGAACTGCGTACCAAGGTTGCCGAAACCATCCAGAAGCTCTGGGTTGTTTTCAAGGAAGAAGACGCAACCCTCGTTGAGGTCAACCCACTGGTGAAGACCGGCGCCGGCGACATCGTCGCACTTGACGGCAAGGTCTCCCTGGATGACAACGCTTCTGAGGTTCGCCACCCAGCTCACGAAGAGCTGGAAGACAAGGGCGCAGCCGATCCGCTGGAAGCCAAGGCAAAGGCCGCTGGCCTGAACTACGTGAAGCTGGACGGCGAAGTAGGCATCATCGGTAACGGTGCTGGCCTGGTTATGTCCACCCTGGACGTCGTTGCTTACGCTGGCGAGAACCACGGTTCGGTCAAGCCAGCTAACTTCCTTGACATCGGTGGTGGAGCTTCGGCTGAGGTCATGGCTAACGGCCTTGACGTCATCCTGAACGACCCACAGGTCAAGTCGGTCTTCGTCAACGTCTTCGGTGGCATCACCGCATGTGACGCTGTCGCAAACGGCATCGTCGGCGCGCTGAACACCCTGGGTGACGCAGCGAACAAGCCACTGGTTGTCCGCCTGGACGGCAACAACGTTGAAGAGGGTCGTGCCATCTTGGCCCAGGCCAACCACCCGTTGGTCACCCTGGCAGCAACCATGGATGAGGGCGCCGACAAGGCCGCCGAGCTCGCCAACGCAGCGAAGTAAGAGGGATAAGCGAACAATGAGCATTTACCTGAACAAGGACTCCAAGGTCATCGTCCAGGGCATCACCGGCGGCGAAGGCACCAAGCACACCGCCCTGATGCTCAAGGCTGGCACCAACATTGTTGGCGGCGTCAACGCCCGCAAGGCTGGCACCACCGTCACCCACGGCGACCAGGACATCAAGGTCTACGGCACCGTGGCTGAGGCCAAGGCCGAGACCGGCGCCGACGTATCGATCGTCTTCGTGCCACCAAAGTTCACCAAGGACGCAGTTGTTGAGGCTATCGAGGCTGAAATCGGCCTCGTCGTAGTCATCACCGAAGGTGTTCCAGTACAGGACTCCGCTGAGTTCTGGGCTCTGGCACAGTCGAAGGTTGACGCCGACGGCAACCAGATCACCCGCATCATCGGCCCTAACTGCCCAGGCATCATCACCCCAGGTGAAGCGCTGGTTGGCATCACCCCGAACAACATCACCGGCAAGGGCCCAATCGGCTTGGTTTCCAAGTCCGGCACCCTGACCTACCAGATGATGTACGAACTGCGCGATCTGGGCTTCTCGACCGCAATCGGCATCGGCGGTGACCCAGTCATCGGCACCACCCACATCGACGCACTGGCTGCTTTCGAAGCTGACCCAGAGACCAAGGCCATCGTCATGATCGGTGAGATCGGTGGCGACGCTGAAGAGCGCGCAGCTGATTACATCAAGGCCAACGTCACCAAGCCAGTTGTTGGCTACGTAGCTGGCTTCACCGCTCCTGAGGGCAAGACCATGGGCCACGCAGGCGCCATCGTTTCCGGCTCGGCTGGCACCGCCCAGGCCAAGAAGGAAGCACTGGAAGCTGCTGGCGTGAAGGTCGGCAAGACTCCTTCGGAGACTGCTGTACTGCTGCGCGAAGTTTTCGCAGCTCTCTAAGCTAACGCTGAGCTAAAGTCATGCCCCGGATCTTCGGAACCGGGGCATGACTTTTTCTACCTCCTCAACGACCGCCAGCGCTTGGCAGAGCGAAGCAAAGGGGAAGGCTGCCTATCGGCAGCCTTCCCCTTTGGTATTCAGTTAGCGACGCTCAGAGCCATTGCGGACGGACCCGGTGTGGATGTGATGAGCGGCGGATCAGCCTTACGGCTGCGGGGTCATGTCCTTTCCAGTCTTACCCTGATCCGCAATCTCCTGCTGGTAGCTTTCTTCCAGCGCCGGAACCTGTTCGAAGAGCTCTTCAACGTCAAGGTCAGGATTCGCTTCCTGGGTCTTGACCAGTTCAATGGCTTCTTCCTCGGTGGCAACTGAAGGCAACGAGCCTGGCAACGGCTTGCGAGCGGATTCCTTCAGGAAGCACACCGCGATGAAGCCGGCTACCGAAGTACCCATCACCCAGAATGCTGGAGCCAGCGACGATGACGTCATGGTGACCAGGGCCTGCATGATGAACGGTGCGAAACCACCGAAGATCGCCACAGCGAAGTTGTAGGAAATGCCCATGCCACCGTAGCGCGAAGCGGTCGGGAACAGCGCTGGCAGCGACGAGGCCAGGTTAGCCACGTAGAAGGTCACTGGGAAGGCCAGCAGAGCCAGGCCAACCAGCGTGGACCAGACGGCGCCATGCATCATGAACAAGAATGCAGGGATGGCCAAGACGATTGCGGAAACCGAACCGATGAACAACACCTTGCGGCGTCCGATGGTATCGGAGAGCTTGCCGCCCAGAGGGATGCACAAAGACATGCCTACGAGGATTGGCAGGGTCAGCAAATTGCCGTGGACCGGGTCGTAATGAAGGGTTTCGGTCAGGTATGTCGGCATGTAGCTGGTCAAAGCGTAGCCAGCGGTGTTGGCCGCCGAAACCAGAACGAAGCCGGTCAGCAGCTCGCGCCAGTAGGACTTGACCAATGCGATGACGCCCTTAGGTGCATCAGGCGAATTCTTGGCATCCTCGCTGGCGCGGCTGGCTGCTTCCTGGGCCTCCTTGAACGCTGGAGTGTCCTCGATCTTGGAACGGAACCACAAGGCGATAACACCAAGCGGAAGCGCCACCAGGAACGGAATACGCCAGGCGAATCCTTCCATGACGTCTTCGGTCAAGGTCAGCTGCAGGATCGATACAAACGCTGCACCTACCGCGAAGCCCATGTAGGAACCGAGGTCCAGCAGGGAGGCGTAAAAACCGCGTCGCTTATCGGGTGCGTACTCGGTAATGAACGTAGTAGCACCGGCGTACTCACCGCCGGTAGAGAACCCCTGAACCAGTTTCAAAACGACGAGCAGAATTGGTGCTGCTACGCCCCATACCGAGTAATCCGGAAGGATACCAATGCCAAAGGTTGCCAGAGCCATCATCAGCAAGGTGAAGACCAGGATCTTCTGGCGGCCAACGCGGTCGCCGAGCTGGCCAAGGATCACGCCACCCATAGGGCGCGCAACGAAGGTCACGGCAAAGACGCCGAGACTGAACAAAGTCTGAATTGCAGGGTCGACGGTGTCCGGCATGAACAGCTTGCCGATGATGACTGCAAGGTAGCCGTAGACACCAACGTCGTACCATTCCATGAGGTTGCCGACGACAGTTCCGCCGATGGCCTTCTTCAGCATTGAGTCGTCAACGACGTTGACGTCTTCTACTTTCAGGCGGCGTTTTCTAAAGAACCGTTGTTTACGTGGATTTGCTGCTTCCATAGTTTCACTCCTCGTATCTTTCTTGATCTTGTCGTGGAACCGACGTCCTCCCTGCCATGACAAAGGAGCCAAAAATTACTCTCTGAAGTCATATACGGACGCCGGGCGACTCATCGAAATCGATAGATTCCTACTCGAAAAACCGCCTAAAAACGGGCTTCGAGCGATGAAACGCTTGAGCGGATAGTTATCAACTCTACCAAAAAACCGATTATTTCCCCTAAGTGGGGCGTGTCCCACGTCTCATACCAGTGGCCTTGAGATGCCTTTTCCACGCGAGGCCAACCGGCTGAAACCGTTGTAGACAATAGGCATCGAGAAGAGTTGAATGTGAAAGCTGTGTGCGGAAGCTTGGCGCCAAAAATGTGGCGAAGGCCTCTGAACGACACGGCGGGGAAACCGTGGAAAACTAAAAAATCTGCTCGTCACAGAGCTATATTGTGAGCATTTTTCATTGCTGGGCACGTGCGTTTTGTCGAACATGTTGCACCGGCTGTTGAGTTGAGGCGGACGAGACAATGCCCCAAGGGTGCCGGTGTGGCATCTTGGGGCATATTGTGGAGGATTGTCAGCCTCGTAGGCCGACAGTCGCTTCAGCATCGATCCGCAGGAATGAGGAACCGATGACGGCAAAAGCGCCGGGGATCAGAAGCATCCTGTGCTTGGGGTTGTAAAAAATCTCTTCGAGTGGAGATGCGAGTACCCGACTGACTTTCTCCAGCAGGCGATCGTTTTCCAAGGACAGGCGCTGTTGTCCAGTTTCGATGACCACACGATCTTTTTCGGTACTTACCGATGCACGCATCCACTCGTCATCGGGGGTACTGATAGTCTCCGACTTAATCAGGGACACGGTTATTACCGCCTTTATCGTTCGTTTCGCCCTAGCGAGGATCCGCTCAGGCCAGTGACCGATGGGCGCACTATGTGTGGTTTAGTGCATACCAACTGACATATTGAATATATCTCGTCTGGCCAGCAGCCGCCTCTTATTCCCAGAGAATTAATCAACCTGTTACTCGAGCAGTCCTCTGATGTCTTGTGCGGTGAGCGCCTTAGAGAACCCATCGGCTTCGTCCATAACGGTAGAGATCAACTTGCGCTTGCTTTCCTGCAACGCAACGACCTTCTCCTCGATGGTGCCCTGGGAGATCATCCGGTAGACCATCACCTGACGAGTCTGGCCGATACGGTGCGTGCGGTCAATAGCCTGGGCTTCGACCGCAGGATTCCACCAGGGATCCAAAAGGAAGCAATAGTCCGCTTCGGTCAGGTTCAACCCGAAGCCACCGGCCTTCAAGGAGATCAAGAACAGCGGCGCTTCGCCTTCCTTGAACTGCTCGATGACCTTGGAGCGATTTCGCGTATTTCCATCGAGATACACAAAATTCACGCCTCGTTCGGTGAGCTTGTCAGCCAAGACCTTCAGATAAGAAGTGAACTGGCTGAAGACCAATGCGCGGTGGCCTTCGCCCAGAACATCGTCCAGCTGATCAAACAGTGCTTCCAGCTTGGAACCCGGGACATCCGAGAGTTCAGGGTCAACCAATGAAGGTTCCAGCGCAAGCATGCGCAAGTGCGTCAGCGACTGGAAAATGGTGAAGCGGTTGCGGTCAAGGTCCTCCACCAGGTGCAGGATCTTCTGGCGCTCGCGGTTCAGATGCGTGTCGTACACATGCTGATGCTCGTCCGAGAGGCGAACCAGCAATTGCTGTTCCTGCTTTGGCGGCAGATCGAGGACCACCGATTCCTTGGTGCGACGCAACATGAATGGCTTGATGCGGCGCTGAAGCAAAGCCAAGGTGTCCTTGTCACCGAGCACTTCAATAGGCCGGGCGAACTGGCGGTTGAAGCGGCTCGTATTCAGGAAGAGCGCCGGCGCCACCAGAGACAGCAAGGCGCCGAGCTCGGACAAATTGTTCTCCATGGGAGTACCGGTCACCGCTAACTTGAAGTTGGTCTGCAGGTTCACTGCGGTGCGGTGGGCCTTGGTGGAACGGTTCTTCACGAACTGGGCCTCATCGAGGATCAGGCCTGCAAAGCGCTGGGCCTCATAAATCTCGTCATTCAGGCGCAGCAGCGTGTAGGTGGTGAGGATGACGTCGTAGTTCTCGGCCAACTCGCTGAGCTGCCGTGGCGAATTCAGCGTTCCCTCGATGCTGGTCACGCGCAGGCTCGGGGCAAACCGCTTCACTTCGGTCTCCCAGTTCGAGACAACCGAGCTTGGCGCAACAACCAGGAACGGGGCAGGAGTCTGCTGGGCCGCTGGCAGCTTGGCGCACGCCTCGCTGTCACTCCACAGCCCATGGGCATGAAGGATCAAGGCAATGGTCTGCAGGGTCTTGCCAAGGCCCATGTCGTCGGCCAGGATTCCGCCGAAGCCGCCTTCATACAAGCGGCTCAGCCAGCGGAAGCCTTCGACCTGGTACGGGCGCAATTGCGCGTTCAAGGTCTCCGGGACGCTGGCTTGCTCGCCCTCGGCTACCTTCAGAAGCGAGCGCATGCGAGCGATGAACAAATCGGCGCCGTCGATGCCTTCGGCGAGTTCATCAAGCTCTTCAAAGATGGAAATCTGGAAAACGGTGAGTTTCAGGTCGCCGTCTTTGGGCTTGTCGTTGAGTGCCTGCGCCTCGTCCACGAGGGCTTTGAGCTTCGCGAAGAGCGGCTGGTCCAGGGAGAACCAGGTATTGTCCGGCAGCTTGATCTTCATCGCGCCATTGCTCATGGCCTCGACGATCTGCGAAAAAGTAACCTCGTGGTCGCCCACGGTGATCAGCAATCCCAGATCCAGCCAGTCGGTGCGTTCGTGGTTCACCGCGTTGATCTTCAGCTGTGGAAGTTCGCGCAGCTGGCGGAATACCGGCCTGGTGCCCTTTTCATTGAGCTTCACCACAGGCAGGCTCTCGATGGCCGGCAAGATTTCGGAGACGAAGGTGATCACGCTTTCGCCGGAGTAGAACTTCGGGGAAAGATCAGGGTTCCCTGTACCGGTGGTTTGCTCGAAGACCTCGTTGATCGCGGCGCGCAGCTGCTCTTCGGCCTCGAAATCGTAGACTTCGTGCTGGTCCGGAACCCCTGGGTAGCGAACCTGGAATTCCAGGGTAGCCGAGTCGTTGGGCTCGCTCTTGTCATTCAGATCCCGCTTGTAGGTGGCTGTGGCCTGGACATAGGGAGGCTTGAGGTCGGGGAGCACCAACTCGTCGCTGGCGCTGCGAAGATCAAAACGGCGCGCCAAACGCGGGTAGGTCGATTCGAAGAAGCTGTCGATTTCCGCAACCGGGACGGTGACCGGACGCCGGTCGACGTACCAGCGGCGATGTGCCTCGGCGACCGGTTCCTGGCTCGGAGCCAACCAGATCTCATCCGGCTGGCCCAGCTGGGCGTAGAAGCCATGATCGGCGATGACGCCGCTGGGGGATTCGGAATCGAGGCTCAGGTCCTGGCCGTCGATATGCAGGATGCCGCCCAGTTGCATCTGCTGGTCGTCGAGCGTTGCCTGCATGCTGAAACTGGCCGGCTCCACGATGCGGATGCGCTGCTCGGAGCGGGTGGAAATGAGCGCGATGCCCAGTTCTTGGGCCTGCTGGAGCAGCGGCCAGAGGAGGTCCGAGGCGTACTCATCCATGAAGAGCCAGTCTTCGTCGACCTTGAACTGCAGCTGGGTATCGCTGCGGGCCATGGAGGCAAAGCGGGTGAACCAGTGGTGCTGGGAACGCAGCAGGTTCCACCCATAGGTCTTGAAGCCCAAAGTGGTCCAGCGCAATTGCCCGCGCACCCAGCGGCCCTCGGAATTGCGGACCATCGGGCGCACACCCAAACGGAAGCGCTTATTGCGGGTGGGGTGCGGGATGGTTCCGGTGGGCATCCACTGCTGCTGCTGGGTGGTGTTCTTCGCATCGAAGAGCATGAACTGCAGGCCCATGGCAACCACAGGGTCGTGCTGGGAACCGAGAAGCCCATCAGCCGGGCCAGGCTCAGAAGGTTCAAACCACGCGTCGATCTGCTGTGCCCACGCGGCCGAGTTCTTTTCTTCCGGCACAACTACCAGGCGCGGCAAAGAGGCGATCTTGTTCGAGACAATGGCCAACGCGGCAATGTGCGCGCAGATGCCTGGCTTCTCGCAAGTGCACTCGCAGAGTTCGATTTTCCAGTCGTTGCCCTCTTGCTGGACCTGGATCATCGGCGAGAATTCTTCGTCGTTGGCACGAACGGTGCCTTCGATTTGCCGAGTGGATTCATCAAATTCCACGTCAACCACGGAATTTTCTTGTGCCGCGATGTTCTTTCCGTAGAAGAACGGGACGTCGCCGAGATAACGCAGCAAGTGGCGGGCGTCGATGGTTGGTGGAACAGAATCACTCATCCTCTCATCGTTTCACGTTCCGGCCCGTGGTGAAAGTTGAAGGGCCGGTCTGTGAATAATCACTATCTATGACGTAGCGTTGACGCATGTCGCATATCTGGCCCTATTTACCGGCACGGGCAGTGAATATCACCTCGCTGATCGAGTTCGATCGCTTGGCTTCCGAGGCGTTGGCCGCAACTTCTGCCCGGGGCTTGGGCTGGCGGGTGCATCGCGTCGATCTGCGCGAGCGCGATTGTGTCCTGCGGTCCCTGGATCTATCCGAGGCGATCTTCATCGACTGCGAATTCTCCCCGCAGGGCAGGGCCTTGGTACAGGCGACGGGCGGGTTGTGCATGGGCTCCGGCCAGGAGCTTCCCTTCACCACGGGCGAGCGGGGCTTGTATAGCCCAGAGGAACTGTATTCGGGGATCCAGGTAGAAAGCTACGATCAGGTTCCGGACGCGAAGATCTACGCGTACTCGCAGCAGCACACGTCGCCAGCTGTGCGCACCTCCGATGATGCGATGGCAAGGACGCTGCACGATCATCACATCGGGCAGGCCCTCGTCTCGGAAGTGTACGAGGGCGCTTTCAAGGATTCCCCGTTGATCGGGGTGATGGGTGGCCACGCCATGGGGCGCGGGACGCCCGAATACGAACGCACCGTGGAACTCGGGCAACTCATTACGCGGGCCGGTTACGCCGTCGCCACCGGCGGGGGACCGGGAGCCATGGAAGCGGCCAATGCCGGTGCGTGGCTGGCGGACTACGATCCCAAGGACGTCCAGGGGGCCCTGAAGATGCTGGCTGCCGAACCTGATGCCATTCATCAGCGCACCGGGTGGGCCCGCACCGCGCTCGCCGTCAAGGAACGTTTCCCCAGCTCCCGGCAATCCCTGGGTGTGCCCACCTGGTTCTATGGCCATGAGCCGCCGAATCTTTTCGCCACGAGAATCGCGAAGTTCTTCACCAACTCCATCCGGGAAGCAATCCTCCTGGAGCAGTCCAATGGCGGGCTGATCGTCCTGCCCGGGGCCGCCGGAACAGTCCAGGAGATCTTCCAGGATGCCTGCGAAAACTACTACGCCACCGGGGCCAGAGTGGTTCCCATGGTTCTGCTGGGGCGCGAATACTGGACCAAGACCATGCCGGCCTGGCCTCTGCTCAAAGCGCTCGCCGCGCAGCGGGTCATGGAAGACCGGATTGCCCTGGTGGACACGGCCGCCGAGGCGATGGAATTCATCGACTCAATGAGCACCTTGCGCCGGCGCACGCGCTGGTAACGGACATCGGCCGGTCAGGCGACCTGCACGTCGAAAAGCAGGCCCAAGCAATAGGTCACTGCGGCGGCGCCCCAGCCGATGGCCAGCTGGCGCAGGCCGCGCTTGAGCGGCGAAGCGCCTGAGAGCAAGCCGACGATGGCGCCGGTGATCATCAGGGCGATGCCAACCAAGACCACGGAGATGGCGACCGCGGTCAATCCGCCCAGTCCGAAGATGTAGGGCAGGATCGGAATCACGGCGCCGGAAGCGAAAAGGCAGAATGAGGTAGCCGCGGCGCCGGTTGCCGAGCCGAGCTCCTCATGTTCGCTTTCCAATTCCTCCGCGCGTACCTCGGGGTTCAAGGAGAAGGACGGGTTGCAGTCGCAGGTGAACAGTCCCATGCGTTCGGCGACACGGTGCTCGGCATCTTCATCGTTCATGCCGCGGGCCTTGTAGATCAGCACTAGTTCGTTGGAGTCCAGATCGAGGTCGGGCGCAGCGGTCAGCGTGACCTGCGTGGGGCGCGAGGCGGTGAGCAGTTCACGCTGGGAACGCACGGAGACGAACTCGCCGGCGGCCATGGATAGCGCACCTGCCAATAGGCCGGCGATGCCGGAGAAGAGCACGAAGGTCGAGGAAACCCCGGTGGCCCCAATGCCCATGATCAGCGCCAGGTTGGAGACCAAACCGTCGTTGGCGCCAAAAACCGCGGCACGGAAGTTGCCGGAGAGCTGGGCGCGTCCCGCGGTGGCCAGTGCGCGGACTACTTCTTCGTGGACCTGTTCGTCCGCGGCCATCTGCGCGGTCGCGTCCTTGTCGTTGCGGTACGGCGAATTGCTTTCGGAACGTTGCGCCATGGCCAGGACGAAGACCGAGCCGAAGTTGCGTGCCAGGAAACGCAGGATGATGCGGCGCAATGAAGGGCGCACCGGCTTGGCATGTTCGCCGAGCTTGGTTCGCCAGTGTTCTTCGTGGCGGGCTTCGGCTTCGGCCAGTCCCAGCAGGATCTGCTTTTCCTGCCCGGTTTTCTTCTGGGCGAGGGTGCGGTAGATGGCGCCTTCGGCGACTTCATCGGCCAGATACTTTCGCCAGCGCTGGATCTGGGCGCGGGTAGGTTTGGTTGCTGACTGGTTCGACATCACGAAAACAGCTCTCTTGGCAGATCGAATTCCTTGGAGAAATCCGGTGAATAGGTCAGCTACCTACTTTAGTGGCCGGTTCCAGGGTTGGGAATTTGGCAAGGCTAAAAGCAACGGTGCGCCCCTGTGGCCTGCCGGCGGCGGCAACGGACAATCGCAGCTCGCAGGCCTCGGGGATGAAGATCGGGCGGCGCGCGCACCGGGCAAGGAGAAATTCCAGGCGTAGCGGATCGCTGACGTAGCAGATGTGCCATTGGCCGTGGACGGTGAATTGCACTTGGCCGGTCTGGCGGTCGACGATGGGCAGGACGGAATATGCCATGTGATGCGCTCTCGCTGGGTTCTTGCCCGGGCACAACGTGTGAACGGACCGCTTCTTCATCCGAACCACCCATGAATCTGGGGTTGGTGCACGGCAAGTCGGAGCTTGATGCCGTGTCTCGTGAAGCAACACCAGTGATGCTACCCGCCTGTGCTACGCGCAATGAAGAGTTGTTCCGTAATATGACCTGGCCTTCGGGCTACTGCTGGCCTCCACCGTCGGCCAGGCGGTTGATGGACTCGAATTGCTCGGCCCACTGCGCAGCGGAGTAGTCCGGGAGGTTGGGTGCTTCTGGGCGTAGTCCGGTGAATCCATCGAGCTGTTCGCGCACGATATCAAGGTGGCCGGCGTGCCGGGAGGTCTCGGCGATCATATGCACCATGAGTTGTTCCAGCGTGGTGTGCCGGCGCCGGCTCCACCAGGGCACCTCGACCGGCGCATCGAGCGGCAGCGGCTTGATCCCGGCGTCGGAGAACAGGATCGAGTCTTGATACAGGCCGATGATCTCGCCCGCGCTCAAGTGCGCTGGCGGCAGGAAGTCGGCCTGCGGATCCTCGGCATCCAGCAGGTTCTGGATGTAGGGGTCCTCCACGCTTCGGCCGAGGCACTGCGCGAAATACCCGTATTCGGTGGTGGCCAGATGATGGACGACACCAAGGATGTGCGTTCCGGTGGCGGTCAGTGGTTTGCGGGCCAGCCGGTCGCTTAGCCCCTGGGCTTTGTAGATGACGGCTTGGCGCGCGTCGCTGAGGTATTCGAGCAAAAGCTCTTTGCTGTGGTCCATGCTCAGAGTCTAATCAGCGAGCGGGACATCGAAGTGTGAAGTGTGTGAGACGCGGCATATTTGCAGGACTGGCGCTATGCTCTGTTTACTATTGGTAAACTTGCCGCGACAGGCCACTATGGCCGCCAAGATGGCCGCTGGTGTGCCGAAACAAACGACGCGATGGAGCTGACGAATGAAAACCCTGCCCGTGGAATCAAGCGGAGCCGCGATCAATATTGGTTCGCGGTTGCGTGGGGTTCGTCAGCGGCAGCGGATGACCATCGACCAGGTAGCCGAGCTTTCCGGGCTGACCAAAGGGTTCCTCTCGCGCGTGGAACGGGATCTCACCAGCCCTTCGGTATCAACGCTGCTGAAGTTGTGCGAAGTGCTCGGCATCGAGGTGGGCACCTTGTTCGAGGTGCCCGAGACTATGCTGGTGCGCTTGGAAGATGCGCCTCGGGTCTCCCTGGGTGGCGAGGGGATCACCGAGCAGCTGGTGACGCCGCGCAGTGAAAAGCGCGTGCAGATGATCCGTGCCGAAGTCGCTCCCAAGGGGGTCGGCGAGGCCGAGCTGTACTCCGTGGACTGCGAATTGGAAGTGCTCCACGTGATCTCCGGGAAGTTCACCCTGGTCCTGCCCGAGCAGCGCGTTGAGCTCCAAGCGGGGGACACCATGACTTTCCCGGGGCGCGAACCGCATAGCTGGGAGAACGAGTCTGATGATGTTGCCTTGGTGACGTGGACCTTGATCCTCTGATCCGTGGTGCCGCTATTCGGCGTGATGCCGTTCAGCGCGTATTCTAAAAAGGTGTGCTCGGCGTACGCACACCATGCGGTGATTGATAGGAGTGGCGTGGGTACTAGCGAGGTAACTGGCACGCGGGGCCAGCTGCGCTGCATCAGCTGGTGGGCCTCATTGCTTGTCGGCATTCTTGCCGGCACGACGCTGACCTGGATCCGCACGCAACGCAATTTCTTTTTCATCGGCGCGGTGATCATTGCCGTGGTGATTGTGGCTCTGGGGCTGCGGACCATCCGGCGCCGCGCTCGCTTCCCGCAGATGGCCCAAGCTCATGTTTCCTGGTCCTATGCCTTCTGGGCGGTCATTCTGCTGATCCTGGTCGGGCCAATCCAGCTGGTTTACGTCGCCGATGACTTCTCGGAGCTGATGCTGAAGTCGCTGGTTCTTTCCGCCGGCTTCACCCTCGGGATCCATGAGATCGATCGCTCGCTGGTCAATGCCAGCAAGAAGAACTATCACGCAACGCCGGCAGCCTAGGTGGCCGCTGCAGCGAAAACAGAACCCGGATGACAGATGCCGTGACCCCTGAGGGTCACGGCATCTGTGGCATTAAGCGGCTTTGCGCGTCATAGTCCCAGATTCGGTGGCTTGAGCCTTGACGTGACCTCGCCAACAAAATAGCATAATAGGAAACTGAAGTTTCATATTAGGCAACTATGGCAGTTGCCCGATGAGTGCCAGGAGGGCAAGAACATGAAAGAAGTCCGCATCGAGGAAAACGGCAATCTGGGGCCGATCAACGCTGCAATGATTCCTCGCTACGCAGGCGCTGGAACCTACGCCCGCCTGCCACGCCTGGACCAGGTGCAGAACGCCGACATCAAGATCATCGGCGTCCCTTTTGACACCGGTGTTTCCTACCGTCCCGGCGCCCGCTTCGGCGCCAACCACGTGCGCGAATCCTCGCGATTGATCCGCCCATACAACCCGGCCACCGACACCTCGCCCTTCGCGCAGAGCCAGGTCGTTGACGCCGGCGACCTCGCAGTGAACCCGTTCAACATCAACGAGGCCATCGAAACCATCCAGGACGAAGCCCTGGAACTGACCGCTGATGGCTCGAGCCTGGTCACCATCGGCGGCGACCACACCATCGCATTGCCGCTGCTGCGCGCCGCCTCCCAGCGCGCCGGCGCACCGGTGGCCATGCTGCACTTCGACGCGCACCTGGATACCTGGGACACCTACTTCGGCGCCGAATACACCCATGGCACCCCCTTCCGCCGAGCCGTGGAAGAAGGCATCCTGGACACCGAAGCCATCTGCCACGTCGGCACCCGCGGCCCGCTCTACGGCAAGAAGGACCTGGAAGATGACAAGCGTTTCGGCTTCGGCATCGTGACCAGCTCGGACGTGTACTACCAGGGCGTGCGCGAAATCGTCGACAAGCTGCGCGACCGTATCGGCAACCGCCCGCTGTACATCTCGGTGGACATCGACGTGCTGGATCCAGCCCACGCACCGGGCACCGGCACCCCGGAAGCCGGCGGCATCACCAGCCGCGAACTGCTCGAAATCCTGCGCGGCCTGCGCGGGTTGAACATCGTGGGCGCCGACATTGTCGAGGTCTCCCCGGCCTACGACCACGCGGAACTCACCGGCGTGGCCGCCAGCCACGTCACCTACGACCTGATCAGCCTGATCAGCGACTTCCGTTCCACCCAGGGGCTGAACAAGTAATGAGCGAACAGCCTCAACGCAATGGCGGCGACCTGGTCATCGAGACCCTCACCGCGCTGGGCGCCAAAACGGTGTTCGGCATCCCCGGACAGCACGCCTTGGGGCTGTTCGACGCGCTGTCACGTTCCAACCTGGAATTCGTCTCCTCGCGGGTGGAAAACAACTCGGCCTTCGCCGCCGACGGCTACTCCCGCGCCACCGGCGAGGTCGGCGTGCTCTTCCTGTCCACCGGCCCCGGGGCGCTGACCTCGCTGGCCGGATTGCAGGAAGCCTACGCCACCGGCGTGCCGATGGTCGTTGTGGCCAGCCAGATTCCCCTGGATGGACTGGGTGCCCGCCGCAAGGGCATGCTGCACCAGCTTGATGACCAGAAGGCTTCGGCCGCGAACGTCACCAAGTTCCAGCAGACCGTGCACCACGCTTCGGGCATCCCTTCGGCGATCCAGGACGCCTGGGCCCGAGCCATCACCGTGCCCATGGGCCCGGTCTGGGTCGAGGTGCCACAGGATGTGCTGCTGGCCCAGGTCATGGTCCCGCCGGTGCAGGACGCGTTGGCTGAAGCCTACGAGCACCCGCCGCGCGAGGAACTGATCCGCGAAGCGGTCAACTGGCTCTCCGATGCCCAGCGCCCGGCCATTATCGCCGGCGGCGGCGTGCGCCGCGCCGGCGCGCAGGCCGAACTGCTGGCAGTGGCCGAAACCTTGCAGGCTCCGGTGCTCTGCAGCCCCGGCGGCAATGGGGCTTTCCCCTGGAACCATGAACTGTCCCTGCAGTCCTGGGTCGAGGACCGCCATGCCACCGAGGCCATGGAAGATGCCGACGTGCTGCTGGTCATCGGCTCGGCGCTGGGCGAAGTGACCAGCAACTACTTCACCCTGGAGCCGCGCGGCAAGATGATCCAGATCGACGCGGAACCGCGAGTGCTGGAGTCCAACACCCCGGCCCTGGGCATCCGCGCCGATGCCCGCGAAGCGCTGAAATTCCTCGATCGGGATCTGCGCGCCGCCGGGTTCACCTCGCAGGCCAACTGGCACGGCCAGAGCCCAGCGGGCATCGTCGCCCAGACCCTGGAGAAGATCCAGGCGCGCCTGGACCAGCAGGACCTGGCCAAGGAACGCAAGTTCATGGCCGATATCCGTGCGGCCGTTCCGGCCCAGATGCAGACCTTCTGGGATATGACGATCGCGGCCTACTGGGGCTGGAGCTGCTGGGATGCCAAGGACGGGCAGTTCCACTCGGCGCAGGGCGCCGGCGGGCTCGGCTTCGGATTCCCTTCGGCCATTGGCGGGGCCATCGGCACCGGCCAACGCGTGCTGGCAGTCAGCGGCGACGGATCCTCGATGTATTCGATTGCCGAGCTGGCTACCGCCAAGCAGCATCAGGCCCCGGTGACCTGGCTGATCGTTGACGATGGCGGATACGGCATCCTGCGCGAATACATGGAGGGCGCTTTCGGCAAGGCGACGGCCACCGAGCTGGCGCGTCCGGACTTCGTGGCGCTGGCCCAGTCCTTCGGCGTTCCGGCCCGCGAGGTGGAAGTCGAGCAGATCGGCGAAGCGCTCGCCGAAGCGCTGGCCGAGCAGGGCCCGAACGTCATCGTGGTCAAGACCCTGCTTAAGATGTTCGCTCCGACGCACCTGTAAAGGGCCGGGCGATAGCGGGCAGGAATATGGTGGCCTCGGACCGTCGGCAATTGCTGACGTCCGGGGCCACAGCCTTATCGAATGCCAACAGCGCCTAGTGCGTGAAGTGGTACACCACGCCGAAAAGCACTGTGGAAATGCCCATGCAAATACCGATGAGCAGTGGCTCCCAGTCCAGGGACTGGGCTGCCAACATCACTGCGAAGGCACCGAAGAGAACTATCGCTCCGATTCCTCCCAGGATCACTCCTCCGCCTCCATGGTGCCGCACGGCGGAGTGTGCGGTCCGGTGGAATAGTGGTTCCATGCCGCCATGATACGACCGAATTGCTGCTGAACCGAGGGATCGGGGCGGAATCCGGATATTGTCAGATTTCTTGGGTCCCGCCGCCGGTGCGCAGCTCGTGGATTTGCCGGGCGGCGCTGTCCAGCGAGGGGTAATCGGCGCCCGGGCCCTGGGCGATGAAGCCGGGGCATTCATGATCCGCCAATTGGCTGTTCCCGTAGGAAAGGCCGCGGAAGCTGCCGTGGGCCATGCGCACCAGATGCGCTCCGGCGGCCACATCCCAGACCTTGGTATCAAAGCCGATCGTGGCATCACACCACCCGGCAGCCACATGGGCCAAGGCCAGCGCGGCGCTGACCTTTCGCCGGACGGTGGCGAAGTCCTCGATCCACTGCCCGAAGAGCTGCAGGGCCAAGTCACCGTCCTGTTTGAGGGACTCCGCGCCGGGATAGTCGGTCATCAGGTTGGCCCGGGACTGTTCGGGGCGGGATTGCGGGTGCAGGAGAACATCGTTGAGCAGTGCCCGCTGCAGGTTCGCGGTGAATTCGTCTCCGGAGATCGGGTCGATGATCACCGCGGCCACCAGATGGCCATCGATCGCGGCGGCAATGGAAATGCAGAAGAAGGCGACGCCGTGCACGAAGTTGCTGGTCCCGTCGATCGGGTCGACAATCCACTGCACCGCGCCGGGGGCTGCTTGTCCTTGCTGGGTGGAGATCTTTTCCTCGCCCAGGACCCATGAATCCGGGACCGAGGCGAGCAGGGATTCGGTGATGATCTGCTGGCTGCGGCGGTCGATGTCCGTGACCAGGTCATGGGTGTTGGTCTTGTGCTCGGCATTCACCGGCGTGCGGAAGGTCGAGCGCAGCAGTTGCGCTGCACTGCGCGCCGCGGCCAAGGCGGCCAGGCGCAGTTCTTCGGCGCGGGGATTGTCGCAGTTCGCCAGTTGCTCATTCACCGTGCCAGCTTATCGCGTGGCCGCCAACCTGGCCCGCGCGCTGAAGCAGGATAAGCTTCTGCACATGAGTAGCATGCAACCGATAGTGCCCAAGGCCTCGCTGACCGAACAGGTCACCATGATGATCAGGGCAGCCATCGTGGCGGGGGAGATGGCACCGGGGCAGCACTACTCGGCGATCGGCATTTCCGAAAAGCTGGGGGTCTCGCGCACTCCGGTGCGCGAAGCGCTGCAGCTGCTGGAAAAAGAAGGCATCGTGACCGTGGCCAAGAACCGCGGTGTCCGGGTCAACCAGATTTCCTTGGAAGACATTGTCGAGGTCTTCCAGCTGCGCCTGGCGATTGAACCGCCGGCGGCCGCCTGCGGTGTCATCAATGCCAGCGATGCCGACCGGGCCCGATTAGCCCAGCTGCATGAGCAGATGCTGCAGGTGGGGCAAAGCGGCGACGGACGTGCGACCTTGGATGCCGACAAGGAATTCCACCTCTACCTGCTGGGGCTGGCCAGCAACAAGAAACTCGACGGCGTGGTGGGCCAGTTGCGCAATCTGGTGCTCGCCCATGGGCAGACCACGGTGCCCTATGCGCGAAGCAGCCAAGAGCTGGCGGGGGACCGTGAAGAAATCATGGCGGCGATCCTCGCCAAGGATGCCCCGGCCGCGGCCCAGGCGGTGCGCGGGCACATCCTGCGGACCGCCCAGATGCTGGTCCTCTCGATTTGTTCGCGGACCGAAGGGCTGGAGCCCGAGCCGTTCCTGGAGCGGCTTGAGGACCTGATTTCCTAGCACTGGTTTCCCAGCGCCTTCCGGCAACTTTCCACGATCTCTTGCCATAGGTGAGTTGCGCAACATAGAGTAGCATGCAACATGTAACTAGAGTCAGCAGTGAATCACAAAGGGGTGAAAAGATGGGCCAGCCGCTCGACGGAATCAAGGTCGTTGACCTCTCGCGCATCCTGGCCGGGCCGCTGTGCACCATGACCCTGGCCGACTTCGGGGCACACGTGCTGAAGGTCGAAAGCCAAGCAGGGGATGAAACCCGCGGCTGGGTTCCACCGGTCAATGCCCAAGGCGTCAGCACCTACTACTGGGCAGTGAATCGCAATAAGCAGGCGGTCGTTGCCGACTTCGCCAATGCTGAACACCGGGCAAGGCTCCTGGAGCTGATCCGGGAGGCTGATGTCCTCGTGGAAAACTTCCGTCCCGGCGTCTTGGCGAAATTCGGGCTGGACTACAGCAGCCTGATCGAGCTGAACCCGCGCCTGGTTTATTGTTCGATTTCAGGATTCGGCGAACAGCACGGCGCGTCCTTGCCCGGCTTTGACCTGCTCGTCCAGGCAGTGGGCGGGCTGATGAGCATTACCGGGGAACCAGAAGGAACGCCAAGCAAAGCCGGGGTGGCGCTGGTAGACGTGCTCGCCGCGCAAAATGCCGTCGCCGGAATCCTGCTGGCGCTGCGTGAAAGAGAGCACAGCGGCGACGGGCAGCGCGTGAGCATCAACCTGCTCTCCTCGGTGCTGGCGGGAATGACCAACCAGACCAGCAGCACGCTGGCGACCGGAAAAACGCCGGCGCGCATGGGCAACGCCCACCCGAGCATCGCCCCGTACGAAACCTTCAAAGCCAGCGACGGGGTGGTGGCCATCGCCGTGGGAAATGACCGCCAATTCGCGGCACTCTGCCGCCAACTGGGGGACGCCGCGCTCGCCGAAGACCCCCGCTTCATCACCAACGCGGACCGCGTGGCCCACCGAGCGGAACTGAAAACACTCATCGAAGCGGCCACCGCGCAGCGAAGCGCCAGCAGCTGGGCGAGCAGCCTCATGGAGGCCGGAGTGCCCGCAGGAAAGGTGAACTCCATCGCCGAAGCCATCGACTTCGCCCGGGAACTGGGTTTGGATCCCGTGGCGGTCATCGAAGACCCAGCGACCGGGGAAACCACGACCCACGTCGCAAGCCCCATCGGGCTATCGCGCACCGCGGCCCAATACCGGAGCATCCCGCCGAAGCACGGTGCGGATCAAGAGCTTTTCGACCAGCAAACGACAGCAACCACCAAGGAGCGAGAATGACCACCACCGAGCACGTCCTCGACCCGGCAGATCTCATCAATTTCGATTCCCTGCTCAGCAGCGAAGAACTTGCCCTGCGCGATACGGTGCGCGGCTTCGTCAAGGAGCACATCAAGCCGAATATCGCCCAGTGGTACAACGATGCGGTGTTCCCGCTGGACATCGTTCCGGAAATGGCGAAGCTGGGCCTACTGGGAATGCATCTGAACGGCTACGGCTGCGGTGGCCGATCAGCCGTTGAATACGGCATCGCCGGTGCGGAATTGGAAGCAGGCGACTCGGGGCTGCGCACCTTCGTCTCCGTGCAGGGCTCCCTGGCCATGAGCGCCATCCATAAGCACGGCTCGGAAGAGCAGAAACAGGAATGGCTGCCGAAAATGGCAGCCGGAGAAGCCATCGGCTGCTTCGGCCTGACCGAGCCAACCGCCGGATCCGACCCGTCAAGCATGAAAACCTTTGCCCGCCGCGATGGCGGCGACTGGGTGATCAACGGATCCAAGCGGTGGATCGGCCTGGCAAATGTGGCACAGGTAGCGGTCATCTGGGCGCAGACCGACGACGGGATCCGCGGCTTTGTCGTGCCAACGGACACTCCCGGCTTTACCGCGACCCCCATCGAGCAGAAGCTGTCCATGCGCGCTTCGATCCAGTGCGAAATCGACCTGGTCGATGTCCGACTTCCAAGCACTGCGGTGCTGCCCAACGTCAAAGGACTCAAGGGGCCGTTCTCATGCCTGAACGAGGCGCGCTACGGCATTCTCTGGGGATCGATGGGCGCAGCCCGGGACGCATTCGAAGATGCTTTGGCCTACTCGCAGCAGCGCCTCCAATTTGATAAGCCGCTGGCCGGTTACCAGATGACCCAGCAAAAGCTGGTGGACATGGCCCTGGAAATCAACAAGGGCTTCCTGCTGGCACTGCACATTGGCCGGCTCAAGGACGCAGGAAAGCTGGATCTGCACATGATCTCGGTAGGCAAGCTCAACAACTGCCGCGAAGCGATCAAGATCTGCCGCGAGGCCCGCACAATTCTCGGCGGCAACGGCATCACCATGGACTACTCGCCACTGCGCCACGCCAATAACTTGGAGTCGGTGCGTACCTACGAAGGCACCGACGAAGTCCACACCCTGATCCTTGGCAACAAGCTCACCGGCGTACCAGCCTTCCGCTGAACCGAAGAACATAGAAAAACTAGAGGAAACATGACCATGGAAGCAGCATCCGCCCCGGTGGCATTGCGCCAATATCTCAACGGCAACTGGCTTGAAGGCGAAGGCCGCAAAATCACCTCCGTCGCGGCAGCAGATGAGTCGCGAGTACTTGCCGCAGGGGCCGCGGCCAGCGAAGGCCAGGTCGATGCTGCTTTCGCTGCCGCACACCAGGCCAAAAAATCCTGGGCCGCGGTACCGATGGCCACCCGTGCAGCCATCCTTGCCACGGCAGCCGGCTACCTCAAGGAGCATGCAGAACAATTCGGTGAGGAACTGGCGGCTGAAGAAGGGAAAACGCGGGCCGAAGGCATCGGTGAAGTCCTGCGCGCAGCCCAGATCTTCACCTACTACGCAGGTGAAAGCGACCGTGCGGCCGGAACCGTATTCCAGTCTCCCCGCCATGGGGAACAGATCCTGGTGACCCACAAACCGCTGGGCGTCGTGGGCATCATTACTCCCTTCAACTTTCCAATCGGCATCCCAGCCTGGAAAATCGCTCCGGCACTCGTCTTCGGAAATACCGTCGTTTTTAAACCCGCCAGCCTCGTGCCTATTCTCGCGCTTCGGCTCGTGCAAGCCTTGGAATATTCCGGGCTGCCAGCAGGGGTGCTGAACCTCGTCATTGGTCCGGGCGCGCTAGGCGACGGTTTCCTATCCAACAGCTATGTCAATGGCTTGTCCTTCACCGGATCAACCGCGGTAGGCCGTCGTCTCTGTGCCTCCGGTGCCGCGCGCGGCATTCCTGTGCAGGCGGAGATGGGAGGCAAGAACGCTTCGGTGGTGCTGGCTGATGCTGACTTGGACCTGGCAAGCGAACAGGTGCTGTTCGGCGCCTTCAGGTCAACCGGTCAAAAGTGCACAGCGACCAGCCGCCTCATCCTGGACGAAGCGATTGCAGAAGAATTCCTTGCGAAGCTCACAACACGGCTGGAACAATGGAAGACCGGCAACCCGCTGGACCCGGAAATGCATATGGGCCCTTTGGTGGATGCGAAAGCGGCGGCCTCGGCCCGTGAAGGAATCGAGCGCGCAGTAGCCGAAGGCGCAACGCTCCGGTTCCAAGGTGCGGCGCCGGAATCCGGCAATTTCTTGGCCCCGACTATTCTGGATTTGCCTTCGGATGCCACGGGCCGCGACAACTGCGCGTGGAGGGAAGAATTTTTTGCCCCGATTTTGGCAGTGCGCACCGTAAAAGGTATTGAGCAGGCATTTGAAGCGGCGGAGGACTCAGACTTCGGCCTGAGCCTGGCCCTGTTCACGAGCAATCTTTCTACGGCAATCCAAGCTCAACAAACACTGGATGTTGGCATATTGCATGTAAATTCGGAATCAGCAGGTGCAGACCCGCACGTTCCCTTCGGAGGGGCCAAAGCATCTGGCTACGGGCCGAAGGAACAAGGAGCGGCAGCTCGGGAGTTCTACACGCATACGACGACGACTTATCTGCGGGGCTGAAAGCCCACGCTGGAGTGCCGAAGGAAGAACCATCAATGACGATTGAACGTATTTTGGTAATTGGCGCCGGAACCATGGGCCGGCAGATCGCGATGAGCTGCCCGCTCAGCGGCTACACGACGGTCTTGCAAGATATCTCCAGCGATGCTTTGTCGGCCGCCCGCAAGGAACTGGAAGGGTGGGTCGCGTCAAGGGTTGCCAAGGGCAAATTGGCTCAGGCCGACGCGGACGCTGCCTTGAACAACCTGACCCAGAGCACCGATTTGGAAGACAGCGCCAGCAACGCAGACTTGGTCATCGAAGCTGCCGTGGAACGCCTGGATATTAAGGAGCAGATTTTTGCCACCCTGGGCGAAAAAGCGCCAGCCCACGCCATCTTGGCAACCAACTCCTCGACACCTTGCCTTCCTCTCGCGTGGCCCAAGCCAGCGGCCGCCCTGAGCAGGTATGCAACATGCACTTCTTCAATCCCGCGTTGGTGATGAAATGCGTTGAAGTAGTCCGCAACGAACAGACCAGCGATGAAACCGTGCAAGCCGTGACCGAGGTGGCCACCAAGCTGGGCAAGCAGCCGGTATTGGTGAATAAAGAGATTCCAGGATTCATTGCTAACCGCATGATGGGGGCGATCAATGCCGAAGCGCTGAACCTGGCCCACGCGGGGATCGCCAGCATTGAAGATATCGATACCACGGCCAAAACCGCGCTCGGCCACCCCATGGGCCCCTTTGAGCTGATGGATATGGTCGGCTTGGATGTCATCGACTTCATTGCCCAGGCCACCTATGCCGAAACTGGCAATGAGGCGGATAAGCCACATCCGCTGATTACTGAAAAAGTGGAAGCCGGACTGCTAGGGCGCAAGAGCGGTGAAGGCTTCTATCCCTACTCCTAGCGAACAGGCAAGTGCACTGTTCGAGTCACATGGCGGGCTTTGACTGCTTGTCGTTTTTCCAAGGTTTGGCGAGATCATGAAAGACTGTGAGCATGAGTCACATTTCGACTGATCAGCGAGCCCGTCACGTTGCTTCGCGAGTGGAAGACAGATTCCACAATTGGCGTGCCAAGCGGGCACTGGCGAAGGGCCAAGGGGCGGTGATTCTTCCCTATACCGGGTACGGCTCCACCGGCCCCGATGGCGGATGGATCCGCGTTCTGGCTCGTGTCGTGCTTGCCGGCCCTGGAGCCTTTGAATTCGGGCAGCATCAAGCACAGATGATCGCGGACGGGATCAGGGGCTTCCGAAATTTCGTTTCGCCTATTCTGCCTTTTGGAAAAGTCAGCATCATGGTCGGCGAGCACCGGTTCGAGGTGCAGGCGGACCGCGGTGGCGTCATTGACGTAAAACTGTCGGTCGATCTGCCAGCCGGATGGAATGAAATCCATCTTCAGGCGCATGATGGCGACGAGGCAACCGCGCGCATCATGGTCATTGACCAGGCTCAGAAATACGGCGTGATCAGCGACGTGGACGACACCGTGGTGGTTACGGCGTTGCCGCGTCCCTTGCTGGCTGCATGGAACTCATTTGTCCTCTCGGAACATGCACGCGTGGCAACCCCGGGCATGGCGGTCATGCTGCAAAAAGTACGGCAAGAACATCCTGGCGGACCGATGGTTTACCTCTCCACCGGTGCATGGAATGTTGCCCAGACACTGCAGCGTTTCATGTCCCGCAATCTCTATCCAGAAGGCCCGTTGCTGCTGACGGACTGGGGTCCAACGGACCGTTCCTGGTTCCGCAGCGGCATGCAGCATAAAGTGGACCAGCTGCGGCGTTTGGCCCAAGAGTTCCCGCACATCTCGTGGATCCTTGTGGGCGACGATGGGCAGCATGACCCTGCGATCTACGCAGAGTTTGCCCGGCGGTATCCCGAACTGGTGCGCGCTATCGTGATCCGCCAATTGACCCCGTCCGAAGCTGTGCTCGCTGGTGGCCGTTCCAACGAGCTGCGGCGTACGACTCCAGGGGTGCGCTGGGTTTATGAGCCAGATGGCGCACGGATTCTGGACCAGCTGGTCAAGCTGGAATTGGTCGATGCTGACGCAAAAGATTTGTAGAAGGAAGAACGAAAATGGCTGAATCAACTCTTCGCGTGCAGGTGCCAATGCGTTGGGGCGATATGGACGCGTACGGGCACGTTAACAACGTGAACCTGATCAGGTTGATGGAAGAAGCACGCATCGCCGGGTTTGGCGTGCCCGGAGGCACCGGTGCTCCAGGCGTTGAGCCGCAGGCCGATATTTTCTCCGCCGTGCCAGCAGGAACCCAGATCTTGGTAGTGGAGCACCGTGTTCGGTACTCCAAGCCGCTGGAATACCGCAACGTACCGGTGAATGTCGACCTGTGGGTCGCAAATATCAAACCCGCAAGTTTTGATATCTGCTATGAATTCAGGGACCCAATTGAGGATTACCTATGTGTTAAAGCCGCTACGACGCTGGCGTACTTTGACCCATCAACATCCCGAGTTCAGAGGCTAAGCCCTGAAGAACGTGAGGGACTAAGCGCCTTCGAAGGCGCTCCGACCTTCCCGAAGTAAGCTCTGACGCTCCTGTCAATTAGGATTGATCTATCTACTCTTATTCAGACAGGAAGTGATGTTATGTCTCAGCCAGCTGGCGGACGTCCGCAAACCGAGGCTCGACCTGCACGTCCTCAAGTTGTTCTGCAGGTGCTCAAGCGGGAACAGATCGCACCTCATTTGATTCGCTTGACGCTCGGCGGGCCCGGCTTTGCCAACTTCGTCGACAAGGACGTGACAGACCGATACGTCAAGTTCCTGTTCGCCAAGCCGGAGCTGGGCCTGGACATGCCTTACGACATGGAAGAGCTGCGCAATAAGCTGGCACCGGAAGATCTGCCGGTGCGCCGCACCTACACCGTGCGTAGCAGCGATCATGAAGCGCAGACCATTGACGTTGATTTCGTCGTCCATGGCGATGAAGGGCTGGCTGGGAAATGGGCGCGGGACACAGAGATCGGTTCGTCGATCTGTTTCGCCGGGCCAGCTGGCCTCTTCGTTCCACGCGAAGAATTCGACTTCCATTTCTTTGCCGGTGATGAGACCGCGATTCCGGCAATTTCTGCCGCTTTGGAAGCCATGTCGCCTCAGATGAAGGGCGTGGCCATCATTGAGGTCGCCGACGCTGCTGATGAGCTGGAATTGGTTCACCCAGAAGGTGTAGAAGTCCGGTGGCTGCATCGCAACGAAGCATTTACCCCGCAGAATACCGTCTTGGAACAGGCCGTGCGAGAGTACCCGTGGTCAGGCGGCCGCGTGCAGGTCTTCGCCCACGGCGAGCGTGAAGTGATGAAGCGGTTGCGCCTCTACTTCTATGATGAGCGCGCTGTGGAACGCCGTGACATGTCATTGTCCGCGTACTGGGCATTCGGCCGAGCCGAAGATGCTTTCCAGGCAGAAAAGCGCACCGAAGTCGGCAAGATCTTCGCCGACTAAGGACTAAGTTAGACACACCTAATAAAAAATTACAGATATTAGGTGATTAGGGGTTGACCTTATTAGGGCTAGTTAGGTTATGCTTATTCCAGAGCTTCTCCCGTGTGTGGTCGGGAGAAGCGACAAACTTGACCGATATCATCGGCCAGTTCGCTACGGTTCGGGGCTGCTCACCTCGACCTAGTGGTCGGCTTAGCCGGCTTGAATAAGGGGAATAGGGAATCGGATGACCTGCTCAGTCATCCGGATCGCAGAAAAAGGAACTTGCCAAGATTGCACACCTTGGCAAGTTCCTTTTTCATTTGCCGCGGTTGACGGAGTCATGGGCCCACAGGAGCAAGGTGGCCAGGTATCCCGTACCTACGGGCAGGGACGCACCAGCGCCAGGTGCGATGCCAAGATCCTTGAGAGCCCGTCTGACGACAAGATCGGAATCCAGAAAAATCTTTGGGTCTCGCAGCCCGCGCAGTGCCATATAGTCTCGGGTCCACGGGCCGACCCCGCGCAAAGATAGCAGCTGCCCTAGGAATTCGTCCGGCCGCTGACCAAGTTCTTGCCCGTCATCGAGGTACCACGAGGCGACGGTGTGCAACGTTGCGGCCCGCGACAACGGGCATCGAATGATGGCCTGGATCTCCGCGGGGCTCAGGCTCGCGGTGGCCTCGGCGGTGGGGAAGGCCCGCAGTCCCGACGGGTGCGCGTCACCCAGATGATCAACGTATCGCCCGGCCAATGTCCTCGCGGCAGCCAGCGAGACTTGTTGGCCGATGACCGTAGTTGCGAGCGCTTCGAATAGGTCCGGATAACTGATGAGCCTCAGATGAGGAAATGCCACGGCCAGGATCTTGAATCCTTGCATCTCCGAGAGGGCCTGATAGGCGCCGGATGCGTCCTGCTCAAGCCCGAACCAATGGATGATGACCGTCTGAAGCTGGGGAAGCAACTCCATCGGGGCGTCATGATCCACGGAGATTCCTGATGCATCCAATGTCAGGCGAGTATCAATCAGGTGATCCTCAATGCGCAGAACCCTGTGGACCTCGGCCCTGCCGGAATTGATGTTCTCCTGGGCTGGAAGTGAATGGAGGCTCAGCACGGAGAGCGCATGCGCGATATCCAGCGTTCCCGCCGCTTCCAAACGCAGCCGCATGAGTTCTAGGCCCAGATTCCAGAGCTGTTGCGCCGGTGGGATCCCACCAGATGCGTATCGACCATGCCGATGGCTTCCATAAGCGCGAACATCGTCGTAGGCCCAACAAATTTGAAACCGCGCTTTTTCAAGGCTTTGGCTAGTTCCTTGGATTCAGGGCTCTGAGTGGGGATCTCCGCTATGGTTCGAGGGGTGGGAGTCGCCTCGGGCTTGAAGGACCAGATGAAATTGGCCAACCCTCCCTCTTCACGCATCATGAGCGTAGCTTCCGCATTCGCGATGGTAGCGCGAATCTTCAGCTTGTTGCGCACGATGCCGGGGTTGTCCATGAGGCTGTCAAAGTCGTTCTCCGTGAAGAGAGCGACCTTTTCGGGATCGAAGTTGGCGAAGGCCTGCCTGAAAGCCTCCCGCTTGGACAGGATGATGGCCCACGAAAGCCCGGACTGGAAACATTCCAAGCTCAGCCGCTCGAAGACTCCTGCCTCGGTATTCACCGGCATGCCCCACTCGGAATCGTAGTAGTCGCGGAGCATATCGTTGGTGGCTGCCCATTGCGGTCGGGCGAGGCCATCTTCACCGATAACAAGATCTTCAGTCATGTATCTATCTTCGCATTGAGTGAGGTCAAGGGCATGTACTGAAGAAATGCTTCAGATTTTAGTAAATCTCGAGTGCCGGTTGGATGTCGGAGGCCGTAGCGGCTCGCGGACGTTCAACCGCGAAATTTCGGCCTGTATGACGGAGTTTGAAGTGCTCAATTAGCGGCGCTTCACGTTCAGTATAGGCCGGTTCTATTGCGTAACAATGAGGGTCCTGTGCCAGATGCGAGCGCCCCGGCGAGCCGCCAGAGGCTGAATCGGGCCTTGGTTCGCTACTAGGTCTTCAGATTTCGGGCGCAGTGATCTATCATCGTTATATGGCGATGATAGAGTCCAAAAGCGATGAAGTGCTGGATCGTGAAGGCAAGACGCGGCAAGCTGCCCTCTTCCATGCCCTTGCCGACCCGACGCGGCTGCTGATCCTTGAGCACCTGAAGACCGGGGAGCACAAGGTCAGGGAACTCACCGATCATCTCGGGCTGGCCCAAAGCACCGTCAGCGCCCATCTTGCCTGCCTGCGGGATACCGACCTGGTGACAGTCCGCAGCCAAGGGCGGGCCAGCATCTATTCGCTGGGCCAGGCTGAATATCTGGATCAGCTGCTTTTGTTGGCACAGCAGCTCATTCCAAACCAAACGCATCATTGGCATGAAGCACACACCGGCAACCTGGCGGAGGTGTAATCATGGGCCACGATCATTCCCATGGCCACTCGCACGACCATTCGGACGCGAATCGCGCCCGCTTGGCCTGGGCCTTCGGCATCACCGCTTGCATCCTCGTTGCCGAAATCATCGGAGCCATCGTCACCAGTTCGCTGGCGCTGCTGGTTGATGCCGCACATATGCTGACCGATACGCTCGGGCTGCTGCTCGCCCTGACCGCGGCCAACTTGATTGCACGCAAACCTACGACAAAACGCACATGGGGTTTTCGGCGCGCTGAAGTGCTCTCTGCCACCGTGCAGTCAGCACTGCTCTTGGCCGTGGGGATATATGCGGCCGTTGACGCCGTCCGCAGGCTCTTCGCTCCGGCGGATATCCACCCCACGGGGCTCCTGGTCTTCGGTGTTGTTGGCCTCTTCGGAAATGTCATTTCCATGTGGATCATCTCCGCGGGGCGCAAGAACAACCTCAACATGCGTGCCGCATTCCTTGAAGTCGTCAACGACGCCCTGGGGTCTGTCGCCGTGATCATTGCAGCCATCGTCATCGCGACTACCGGGTGGATGCGCGCAGACTCGATCGCAGCCCTGGTGATTAGCGCGCTGATTGTGCCACGCGCCATGAGGCTGTTGAGCGAAACCACCCACATCCTGCTGGAATCCACGCCGCGGGGCTTGGACCTCAATGCGGTACGCGAACATCTTGAGAACCAGCCCGGGGTTATCGCAGTGCATGATCTGCATGCCAGCCAGATCGCCTCCAACCTTCCGGTGCTCACCGCCCACGTGGTCGTCGAAGACTCCATGTTCTCCGCAGGAGTCGCCGGCGACCTGTTGAAGAACCTGCAAAATTGCGTGGCTGACCACTTCACGATCAGCATTGAACATTCGACTTTCCAGATCGAGCCATCATCGCACCAAAGCACTGAGCATCAGCACGGGTGCTAGCTTTCGGATCAATAAATCCGCGCCGGATCACCTGTGACTTGGTTTTGCCCCAACTGGGTCATACCTGAGTATGAGCGCTCGGTAAACAAGACAAGCCTGTTGGTGGATGCCCCTCTGGCTAGGAAGTTTATATTCTTTTGGTATGACTTCTGAAACCCTGCCAAAAACTGATTATGCGGTCGCCGCTCGCGGGCTGACCAAAACCTACGGACATGACACCACCCGAGTTGAAGCGCTGCGCGGCGTCGACGTTGCCTTCGCCCGCTCGCGTTTCACCGCCATCATGGGCCCTTCCGGATCCGGCAAGTCGACCCTGATGCACTGCCTGGCCGGGTTGGACTCAGCCGACGGCGGAGAAATCATCATCGGCGGCAAGAACCTGCTATCGCTTAGCGACGATCAGCTCACCGAAATGCGCCGCGAACAGATCGGCTTCGTGTTCCAGTCCTTCAATCTGGTGCCCACCATCAACGCGCAAGAGAACATCCTGCTGCCGCTGTCCCTTGCCGGCAAGAAGCACGATAAAGCCTGGTTCGACACCGTGATCAACGCCTTGGGCCTGCGCGATCGCCTCACCCACAAGCCGCATGAGCTCTCCGGCGGCCAGCAACAGCGAGTAGCTGTCGCCCGAGCGCTGCTCACCCGTCCCGAGGTGGTTTTCGGCGACGAGCCAACGGGCAACCTGGATTCCCGCACCGGTGCAGAGGTGCTGTCGCTGATGCGCACCTCGACCCGTGAGATGGGGCAGACCATCATCATGGTGACCCACGATCCTGTCGCCGCGTCCTACGCTGACACCGTCCTGCTCATGAAGGACGGCGCCATCGTGGGAACCATCGAGGAGCCAAGCGTGGCTACCGTGTCCGAGGCGCTTGCCTCTTTGGCGGAGTAAGCGATGCTGCACGTAGCACTTTCCAATATCAAGACCTATGCGCGACGCTATATCGCCGTCGTGCTCGCAGTTGCCATCGGCACCGCGTTCCTGGCGGCAACACTGGCAGTGAACTCATCAACTCAGGCGACCTTGAAGAATTCCTTGGGGGACTCCTACAAGAACGCCGATTTGGTCGCCTACTGGGATCCAAGCCCGAGCGCCGACCCGGACGAGTCGACGGAGCTGACCACCAAGGAAATCAACGGCGTTCGCGAGCTGCCCGGAGTATCCACCGCCTATGGCTTGGGCTTTGCCTACGGCCAGCTGCATACCGCGGATAACGGCTACACCGTTCAGATCCAGCCGGTCGACCCGAACCAGGGACTAGGCGGCATGGAGCTGCTCGAAGGCCGGGCTCCACTGGCCAATAACGAGATGACCATCGATGATTCGCATGCCGAAGACATGGGCATTTCCATTGGCGATGTTGTCGCACTGAGCGATGACCAGGGGAAGACCCAAAACATCAAGGTTGTCGGCATCCAGCGATCCTCAACCAACCCGCAGACCTCCGCCTATGCGCTGGCCGGGATGAGCGAAAAGGCCTGGAACCATTTCGCTGGCGACGGCGCGGTCTTCCGCGATGTGGTCATCAACGCCGACGGGTCCATCGACGCCGTGCGCCAAGAGCTGCAGGACTACTTCGCAGACCAGAAGAAGAAGGACATCGCAGTTGTCTCGGCAGATCAAAAGGTCATCGACGAAGTAGCGCAATTGACCGGCGGCACCGACCAGCTCAGCGTCATCCTCGTGATCTTCGCCTTGATCGCGCTGGTCGTCACCGGCCTGGTCGTGGTCAATACCTTCTCTGTAGTGATCGCACAGCGCACCCGTGAATTGGCGCTGCTGCGTACCTTGGGCGCCAAGCGCAAGCAGATCCGCAGCTCGGTGCTGATTGAGGCCCTGGTCATCGGCATCGTCGCATCGGTCATTGGCGTCCTGCTGGCCATCGCGTTGATGGCAGGCCTGATCCAGCTCTTGCATACGCTGGTTCCTGCCATGTCCTACGCAACATTGGCGATGACTCCGATTGGCCTGGCCATTCCGATTGTTGTTGGCATCCTGATGACCATTGTCGCCGCGAGCCTGCCTGCTCGTCGCGCCATGAAGCTGGCGCCATTGGCTGCCCTTCGCCCCTTTGACTCAGCCAGCGTCAAGAACCGCGCAGGCATTGTCCGCATCGTCTTCGGCACGATCCTTGCATTGATCGGCGTTGCCTTGCTGGTCTTCGGAGCGATCAAGGGCAACCTGATTGTCGCCTTCCTCGGCGGCTTGGTCTCCTTCCCGGGCATCTTGATGCTCGCCTCGCTCTTCGTACCGAGCAGCGTGGCAGGCATCGGCAAGGCAATTGCCGGCAAGTCCACGTCCCGACGCCTGGCCGCGCTGAACGCGGTCCGCAACCCAGGGCGAACCACTGCCACCGCGACCGCGCTGCTGATCGGCGTGACCCTGGTTTCGATGATCATGGTCGGCGGGCAAACCGCCAAAGCCAGCCTGAACAATTCGGTAGCAGCCGAATATCCAGTGGACATGATGGTGTCCTTCTACGATGGCGCGACCAACCAAGCCAAGGCTGAGAAGCTGGCCAAGCAGATCGACGATGTTGATGGCGTGAGCGCAACTTCGATCTTCACCAGCGCCTATGCTGACATGGAACTGTCCAAGGGTGAACTGGTCAATATGCAGCTGCTCGCCGTTGACCCGGATCAATACGCCAAGACCGTACTGGACCAGAAGGTTGTTCCGAAGGATGGCGAACTGATCTTGTCGCAGTGGGAGACTGACCAGAAGACCATTGAGGTGGCCGGCACATCGCTCAAGGTCAAGGAATCCGGGGCGTTGCTCTCGGGAAATCTGATCACGAACGAGACGTTCAAGTCGCTGGGTATCAAGGATCCGGATTCCTACACGGGCATCATCGTCAAGGTCGATTCCGCTGTCGCTGGCTCGCAGATCAATGACCTGGTGACCCAGATTTCGGATATCACCGGTGTTGAATCTTCGATGATCGACGGAGGCGTGGTCATGAAGTCGATGTTCACCCAGATCATCGACGTGCTGTTGACCATCGTCTCGGCGCTGCTGGCCGTCGCCGTGCTCATCGCGTTGATCGGCGTAGCCAATACGCTCAGCCTCTCGGTGCTTGAACGCACCCGTGAGAACTCGCTGCTGCGGGCGCTGGGGCTGAAGAAGAAGCAGCTGCGAAGCATGCTGGCTACCGAAGCAGTGCTGATCGGCGGTGTCGCGGCATTGCTCGGCATGATCCTGGGTGTCGCCTACGGCCTGCTCGGTGCGCAGTCGGCACTGGCATCCATGGGAACCCTGACCTACTCCATCCCGTGGTGGCAGCTGGCTGCTGTCCTGGCCATCAGCGTGATTGCTGCACTGCTGGCTTCCATCACGCCAGGCCGGCGGGCTGCCAAGCTTTCACCAGTGGAAGGCTTGGCCACCGAGTAGACGCGTCATAGGCGCTGAAGGGCGGGCCCGGAGAACAGCACATCTGTTCTCCGGGACCGCCCTTTTGCAACATCCGGCAAGCGGGATCAAGACTTAACCCATGAATATAGAACTCACCCGGTTTCGCGTGCTCCCTGGCAAGACCGAAAAGGTTAATGAATGGATGGATTTACTGAATTCGAATATGCCAGCCGTACTTGAAACCCTGGAACAAGAAAAGATGTACGTCGAGACGATCTTTAGCGAAAGCATCGACGGAGTCGAGTATTTGTATTGGTACAGCATCCAGGGTGAAAACGGTGCAATGGTTCAGGACTCGAATCACGAGATCGACAAAGCGCACATGGAGTTTTGGAAGGAATGCATCGACCCTGAATTCGTTCCGCAAGAACTGATGCCACGTGTGAACATGATCCCTGAACACATTCAAGCCCTCATGAAGTAGCCACCACGCCATGAAGCAAAAGGTCCGGTTCCCTGCCGAGGGAACCGGACCTTTATCCGTGCGAAACGCGTTCTAGCTGCGTAGCGTGATGGTGGTGGCCATGGCCGGAGAGCGGCCGGTGGTCACGAAGCCCGAGATATTCGATCCCGGATGTTTGATGATGTCCGTAATGGAACCCAGATGGCGGCTCAGATCGATCTTGTCCTCGGGAGCGGCCAGCACCAGGTGGAAGCCGAATTCCTGCAAGGCACGTATGCCGGCAGCTGCATATTCGGAGTTGGCCTGGATGAAGGCTTCATCGATCATCACGGTACCGAAGGACGTGAATCCGGCAGAAGCGAAGCCCAGCTGGTAGGCCAGAGCAGCACCCATGATGAAGGAGGTAAAGCGCTGCCCCTCGCCACCCGAGAGGGTTCCAGGCTCCAAACCGGTTTCGATCTCACCGTTGGTCTTGTGCTCATTGCAGCTGATGACCACGTGCTGGCGAACATCCAGCACGGTGGAGCGCCAGGCGTTCAACGCCGGATCACTCAATGCCGTCACCAGGGATTCCAGCGCCTGGTAGGAGGTCGCCAAGGTGGTTTCATCCTTGGTCGTGTAGGCCTCCTGCAGGGCATCCTTCAATTCCTTGCGGAAGTTTCCGGCCTCGACCGGAATCGCGTTCTCGACCTCCAGACGCAGGATGGATCCATGCTCGAAGGTCACCTCGGCCAGGATCTGGTTCAGCGGCTTGATGCGTTCGGAGATCATGCGGCGTTCTTCATCCAGCAGCTGCAGCAGGTCGCTGAAGCGCTCATAGGAGCGGTTGGCGAAATATTCGCGGAACTGCGCTTCATGATGAGGCAAGCCGTCGGCGACAATCTGGTCGTGCAGCTGCGTGTAGTGCTCGGCAGCCTCGGCAGAAGTGCCGTGGGTCTGGGCATGCGAGGTGCCGAAATCCCGGGCAAAACGGCGGAAGGTTTCACTGAGCTGGCTGCCGATTTCTTGGCGCTTGCTGCTCAGCGAGTTCATCTGGCTGCCCAATTGCAGCTTGACCTCGGCGAAAGCCTCGCTGATCTGCTCGCTGGCAGGGCAGTTGCCGGAAACGACCTGATCCAGGACCGGGCCCAAGAGCTGATGCTGGCGCAGGGACAGCGGAATCGCCTGCTCCCAGTCCTTTCTCGGCTCCTGCGCTGTGGCGAGGACCTGCTCGGCGCGCTGGATCTGCAGCTGCAGATCCTGTATGCGGGAGCGAACCAGCGCCAAATCGCCGACCAGCTTTTCGGCTTCGGCCTTGGCGGATTCGATCTGCTGGCGAACCCGCGAGGAATCGCCGGAGAGCGAGAGGGCATCGCCGAGTTTCTGCTCGCCGCGGCGAAGAGCCTCCAACGCCGGCGAAGAATCCAACTGGCTGAAGCTGCGCTCGTCAGCGATGATCGCCTTGAGCAGCTGCGACTTGGCGACCACCTTGTTCTTGGCGGCGCTGCGCTCATCGGCTGAAGTCTGGGCTTCGGTGATCTTCTCTTCCAAGCGGGCGGCCTTGGACTGCAGCTCGGAGATTTTTGATTCGTTGGTGAAGCCGAGCAGGTACTCGGAAGCAGGAAGCCCGCGGGTATCGCGCTCAAAGGTGCCATTGCCGGTCTTCATCGTGCCCGCCGGGGTGATGGCCTTGGGATGCACGTGCATGGCTGCATCGTTCTCGACGCAGACAAGCGGGTAGTCGGCGGTGATCTTGGCCTTGAGCCAGGCGCCGGCCTCGCCGGGAGCGAAGTCGAGTTTGGTCACCAGATCGGCTGGCCCGGCTTCGGCATCCTTGGGCTGCTGTGAAATATCGGTCCACCGCACTCGCCCCAGGCCATCGAGCTGGTCAATAGCGTGGGTCACCTGGCCGAGCAGGTCGCCCGGAATCAGCAGGGTGCGGGCCAGGGAATGCAGGGCTTTCTCGGCCGCCAAGCGCCAGGTCGAGGCATCGGCCGCAACATCCATCAGCTCGCCGGCGAACGGAAGCTGTTCCTCGCTCAGAGAGCAGGCCGAGGCAATGGCACGGCGAGCCGCGATGGAGCGGTCGTCGATGTTGCTGGCGCGACGCTGGTAGGAGCGGATCTGTTCAGCCAGAGTCTCGGCCCGCTTGCGCAAGTTCACCAGCGAGGCCATGGCTTCATATTCCACGGTCTGCGCATCACGGGTGATCGAGGCCAGCTGCTGCAAGGTGCGCGCTGCATTCGCGCGCAACTCGTCCAATCCGGTGGCGGAGAATTCGAAGTTCAACCCCGCGTCCGATGCCTGCTGCTGCAGGGCGCGAATGGTGTTTTCCTTCTCGCTCAGCGCTTTGCGGGCAACATCGGCTTCGCGTTCCAGAAGCATCAGCGAGGCAGAACCAGCCGAATCGTGGGCGGCTTCCAAGGACTGCAACTGGTCATCGAGCTGCTCCTTGCGGGAGCGAAGCTCTTGTTCTTCCGCCTGCAAGGTCGACAGTTCGCTGTGATGGGAGGCTAGATCATTGCGCAGGACCAGCTGGCGGACCTGGGACTCCAGCTCCTGGACGTCGCTATCGAGCAGCTGGCGGGTCTCGGTGATCTGCTGTTCCAGCTGCCGGTAGTCCTGGTCCTGCTGCGGAACATCGGCCAGCGCATCACGCTGGGCGCGAGCGGTATCCAGCTGGCGGTAGATGCCGCGAAGGTGGGCGAAGTCCTCGACTGCCGCGGCTGCGGCCTTAAGCGTTGCCGGTTCTTCGAGCACTTCGTGGCGGAAGAACTGGTTGACGCCCTTGGCCAGTCCCTTGCCGTTTTGCAAGGTGCGCAGCAGGGCAAAGGCCTTGTCGCTTTCAACCCCGAGGCGACGGCGCAGGCGCTCGATAAATGCCTTGTGGGTGTCGAAGGCCTCGGTGGGAGCCAGCGCCTTGGAGAGCGAGGATACGGTGAAGCGGCGCGGGCCATGGTGTTCCAGCTCCGCGATATCGACCTTGCCTTCGCACAACAGGTAGTGCTTGGAGACCTGGCCTTCCAAGCCGGCGTCGGGCAGATCGAACACCGCGCCGGCGGTGACGGTATTGCCCATGCCGTCGTCGTAGCTCAGGATGATGGCGCTCCAGGTTGCCCCGGGACGCTGGTAGACGGTGCCTTCGGCGGTCTTGAACTGGCGGCCGCGCATGTAGGAGAAGGTGGTGCGCCGATCTTCGCGGGTGGCGGCGTCATTGGCTGATTCATTCAGCCGCGGCGTCGCAAAGAACACGTGGCCCATGGCGTCAAACAGCGTCGACTTGCCCACGCCGGGATGGCCGGTGACCAGGGTTCCGGCACGGTCGACGGCCAGGTCATGAAGTCCGTGGAAGGTGCCCCAATTAACGATCTGCACCCGGCTGAGGCGATGCTGGCCGGGGTTGATGGCGCCGCCCAGCGGAAGAGTCATTTCAATGCTCATCGGTTACTCCTGCACCAACTCGGGGGTCTGTTCAGCCAGTTCGTCGTTCTCGTCAGCTGTTAGGTTGAAGGCCGGCTCATTGGCATCGATGGCTGCGATATAACGCGGGATGTCCTGGATATTGCCCAGAGGCAAGGCCATCGCCAACGCAGGGGAGATGCGGAACTCGTTCTCCAACTCGGTGCCGGTCAACAGCCTCAAGGACTGCAGGCGGGCAATGGCAGCATCGCAGGATTCGGCGAAGCGCTTGTCATCGCGGTCGCTGGCCTGGCGGTGCTCGGCCAGGATCTCGTGCATCGTGGACCGGGAAGCCACGGCATCGGCTCCGCTGCCGGACTGCTGTTCCAGCAGCAGGCGCAAGCGCAGCGCCAGCAGCGTTTCATCGCGCTTCAACGGGCGTCGCGGGGCAATCGGTGCGGTATGGACCTGCTCGATTTGTACCGGGGCCAGCATCGCGATCTTGCGATCCATATCCAAGGTCAATGACAGGAAGATCTCCGAGAAGTAATCGGTGATCGTCTGCTGCTGATCCAGCAACAGCTGCCAGGCTGCGGCATCGATCGAGCCGTCGAGGTAAGGGCCGCGCAAGAGGCGAACCAGCAGCTGGCGCAGCGGCAGGGAGTACTTTCCGGTATCACCTTCGAACAACGGTTCGGCGATCGGTGCGGCGTAGGCATCGCTCGTGGTCATAGCGGCTCCTTCGTGAAGCTTAAAGCGGGCAGGATAGCGGTTCTCATCGAACCATCAAGTTGCTGGAATTCAATGTTGACCAGGTCAGCCTCGTTGAGCGACTCGCCATTGGTGCGGCCGATCTCCACGAGGGCGCGAATGGTATTCAAATGCCGATGCTCATCATCCAAGGCAGCGAATACTTCATCCATGCGCACCGCCGAGCCTTGCGAGCCATCCAGATGCCGGGTAATCGATGCGCGCAGCAAGGCCATATCGGCCTGGGGAGTCGCCGGGTTGCGGACGATGTCGGCTTCGCTGAATTCCGGGGCCTGGGCCAACGGCGGAGGCGCGACGTGTTCGGAAGGATCGTAAATGCCCAATCCCGAGAGCGTCATCAGCTGCGGGGTGTACAGGTCCATCGGGGCCAGGCCGCTGCGCGGTTTCAACGCAGTTGACTTGCTGATTGCCAGCTCCGCCTCGCGGACCGCCTGGCGCAGAAGCTCAGCTTGCTTGTAATCCTCGGATTGCACAAAGGCATGCAAGGACTCGGACAGCTTGCCGTAGGACGCGTGCACCTCGGCGGCCTGCCGGCGCAATTCCCGCAGCAGGTTCGTGAGGATCTGGCGTTCTGTGGTCTCCAAGTCGTCAACAAAATCGCGCTCGAGGACTTCAGCCAGCGCCGAGCGGAATCGCTGCTGGGCATCGGGGGAGTTGAGGAATTCGGTGAACCCGCTGAAGGTTTCGCCTTCGGCCGTCGAACGCAGCTGGCGATCGGCTTCGAGCACCTGGCCCACCGCGACGCCCTTGGCTGTGGAAGCATCGAGGATGCCTTCACGAAGCGAGTGCAACATGTCCTGGACGCCATCGCGCATGCGGCGGAAGTCCGCCGGGAGGCTTGAAGCAAGGTCCAGCAGCGAACGCGTGGCCGACAGGGCTGTGGTCCGCGACAACACTGCAGGATCATCCCCGCTGCGCAGCTGTTCAATCTGCGCTTGGCGTTGGGCGATCTGGGATTCCAAGGCGCGGATTCGGGCCTCGGGATCGGGGTCCGTCTCGTGGACCAAGGATTCCAGCGAGGAAAGCAGGGTATTGAGGCGCGAGGAGTTCAGGTGCGAATCATCGGTGGAAAAATCTGCGAGGAATCGAAGCGCGCGCAGGGTCTGGGCGCTGGGTTCGTAGACGAAGCGCCCATCGATCAGCGGACGGGCCAGAATCCCTTGCTTGACCCAGGCTTCGGCAAAATCCTGGGCGGAATACGACTGCGGGATCTGCTCGTCGCTTTTCCGGGCCTGCTTCAAAAACGAATCCAGCGACGCATGGAAGAGCTCCAACGCTACGCGGGAGCGATCTGCGGTGAATTCTGCTCTGATGAAGGCAACCGCCCAAGGTTGGGCCGTCAAAAGACGATATGCTGCCGAGCCTTTGAACTGCTGAGCCTGAAGCCACAAACTATTCGCGCGGTGCGAGGGCTGCATGTACTTCCTTGATCTTTAGGACGCCTAACTAATCAATTCTAAATCATCGGGCTTAACAGTAAATGTGAATCCATCGCGTCTGGGCCTGAATCTGGAGGATTGCCGACGAAACAGCATCCGGGGGTGTTGCCAAAACCTCATCCTGTGTAGGGTCGAATTAGATGGATGACAACTTGTTTTCTGTCCAAGCATGGCAAAAGCCAAAATGCGCGGAGGTGGGGATCAATGAAGTCTTTACGACTAGCGATATCCGTCGGCCTGGTCATGGCAATGGCTGCCTGCAGCGGCCAATCGACCACCGAAACCCCGGATTCCCAGTCCGCTGCCCCTGAACAGCCCCAACAAGAACAAGACCGGGTCAAAAGCGTGAAGGCCGAGATCAACCGGCTCGCCGACGGCTATGACTATGACGCCGCAATCAAGCTGGCCAAAGAGGACAAGGAACTGTCCTCCATGACCGCCGGGCTGGAAGACGAAAAGAAGCAGACGAAAGCGTGGGAGCGGCCCGATCAGATTCCGCACCTGTTTTTCCATTCGCTCATTGTGGATACCGACCGCGCCTTTGACAAGGACAATAGCTCCGCTGGGTACGAGGACTACATGGTGACGCAAAAGGAGTTCTCGGCGATTCTTTCATCGCTCTACGCCAAGGACTACGTACTGGTTAATCCGCAGGATTTCGCCGGGCTGAATAAGGCGAAAAAGATGGAATACCGAAAGATCATGCTCCCCAAAGGCAAGAAGCCGCTGGTCTTATCGGTGGATGATCTCAGCTACTACGAATATATGGAAGGCGATGGGTTCGCCAGCAAGCTGGTGCTCGACGAGCACGGACAAGTCCGCAATGAATATGTTGATGCCGAAGGCAAGAAGCACATCGGCGCCTATGACGTGACCACGATGGTTGATGATTTCATCAAGGAGCACCCCGATTTCAGCTATCGCGATGCTCGGGGCCTGGTTGCCATGACCGGGTATAACGGCGAGTTCGGCTACCGCACCTCGCAGAGCCAGTATCCAAATAACAAGAACCTGGAACAGGATCAGAAACAAGCCACCGCAATCGCGAAGGCCATGAAGGAAACCGGGTGGGTCTTCGCGTCGCATTCATGGGGCCACATCCAAGCTGGCACCGTGAGCATGGGGCGCCTGCAACGCGATTCCAAGCTTTGGAAAGAAGAAGTTGAACCAATCGTGGGCTCAACGGACCAATTCATTTACCCGTTTGGCTCTGACATAGCGCATACCGGAGCGTACGCGGGGCCGCGGTACGAGTACCTGAACAAGCAGGGCTTCAGATACTTCTACGGTGTGGATGGCACTACCGAATCTTGGATGCAGCAGGGCCAGGACTACCAGCGCCAAATGCGCATCAACGTTGACGGACTGCAGTTCGCCAAGGAGGAAAAAGGCGACCGTCCGGTACTGGGCGCATTCTTCGACGTGGAAAAGGTCATCGACCCGGCCAGGAAAATGACCGAGTCGAAATCCCCATCTACAAAGCCATAAAGGCGCCCAGCTGCGACAACGCCAAAGGTGAAGAAGGCAGATAGTCAGTGAGCCTCTCGCTGCGCACGATAATCGCCTTCCACTGGCCTCTGGAAATCGCAACGTTGATCCGGTTCCGGTTCAAGAGGAATTCAATGCCGCGCGAAGCGTCATCTGCGCTGGAGCAGGCCATCGTCATGAGCACGACGGGCGCTTCCTGGCCTTGGAACTTATCGACCGTGCCAACCTTGGCGGCTTCCAGGCCTTCTGCGGCCAGGACATCGCGCACCAGATTAACTTGGGCGTTATAGGCGGCAACAACCAAGATGTCGGCCGGTTCCAAGGCTCGTTGCGGCTTGCCGGGCCCTGGGCTCCACATCAGTCCCAGATGCTCGCGAACCAGCTGGGCAATCGCGCGGGCCTCTTCAACCGAGCTGACGGTATTGCCCCGGTGCTCGACCAGCGCAGTGCTCACTCCCGCTGGCGTGCCTTCCAATGACCTCTGGCCTGCGGCCGGGGCTGAGAACAGCTGGTGGTCGTAGCTCAAGGCCGAGACCTTGGCACACAACTCGGGGTGCATGCGCCAAGATGCCGCAAGGAAGTAGCCCAGTTCCGATGGCAGCACGGGTTCCCCTGCAGAGAGCCAGCCCAATGCGGACTCGTCGACTGGCTGCGGGTGGGATCCCTGGGTTACTTGGGGAAGCTGCTGCGGGTCGCCAAGCAGCAGAAGATTTCGGGCAGCCCGGGAGACGGCCAGGGTATTGGCCAGCGAGAACTGCCCCGCCTCGTCGATGACCAGCAAATCAAGGCTTCCTGCAGGGACTTTGGAACCGGTGAGGGTCCACGCCGTGCCGCCGATGAGCGCTCCGTCGGCCGAAGCCAAAACCTCGGTGATGGAGTCTTTAGAGGTTCCGGACCATGGCACCGGGTCCTTGTGCTTGACCTCTTTGGCGACGAGTTCGGGATCTACCCCTGCGTCGATTGCCTTGCGGAGAACATTTTCGACGACTGCATGGGATTGCGCGACAACGCCGATTTTCCAACCGCCATTGATCAGTTCACGGATCACGTGGGAAGCAACGAAAGTCTTTCCGGTGCCGGGAGGACCCTGGACAGCAAGATACGAGTGGTCAAGGTCCTTCAACGTCTCGACAACTGCTTGATAGACCTGAGACTGGCCATCGAGAACAACCGGCTGGGCCGGGGCGGAAAGCGTCTTGAGCCGCGGGGAGATGCGGCGCAAGATATCGATTCCAGGCTGTTGTGGCAGCACGGGAACCGTTGACCCGACTTTTTGCGCGATTTCCGACAAGGCATCGTCGATGCTCTTGGTCATCAAGGGCTTGTCCGGGGTGAGCGCCATGGGAACCGAACCGTAGGGAGGGATCTTGGCGCTGGACTTCTCAGCAATGATGATCCACCCTTCGCCGACTTCCACGACCGTGGCATTAAATGCTCCGCCGCGCAGGGATTCGTCGACTTCCATGCCTTCGGGCAGCGGGGAGTTGAACATGGCGAAAACCGATGAGCCGGGGGAGAGCAGCGAGCCTTCGGCCAAGGTGCCATTGAGCTTGGTCAGCCGTGTGAAGGTTCGTGCTCGTTCGGTGGGCTTGTGCCAATCTTCGAGGATTTCGGCGCTGTCGACCGAGAATACGCCTCGGACGTCGCTCCAATCATCAACGGGTGCCGAGAGACGGTCGAAGTGCTCCCACCAGAACTGTTTTTTCTCTCGGCGGTTGTAGCCGGTGGCCGCGGCCACCATGGCGATGGCGCGATCGTCATCGCTGAGGGGCTGTCCGGACGGAAGATTTGCCAAGTAATCCTGCAGTCGCAGTTCTTCTGGGGTTGGCTCGTATTCTTCTTTGGCTTCTTCCTGCAATGGCATGGCAGGAAGGCTCTGCGGCTGGTGGTCTTCCAGCGTCAGCAGCCAGTCGCGCAAACGCAGCGTGGAGAGGCAGTCGTATTCGTTGTAGTCGGCAATCGAGGCTAGTACTTCGCTGGCTGTGGCATCATCGTTGGCATCGCGCGCCTGCATGTAGTGGGCGTAGGCCACTACCGAGGCGCCGGCATCGGTCACGTCACCGCCCCTCAGATGCTGCCCCATGTACAGCGGTTCAAGTTTCTTGATCGAGTAGGAACGGGTGGAGACCACTAATGAATTGCGCACCGTTTCATAGAGATCCACCAGCAGGTTTTCCCGCAGCCAGGTATCAACTTCTTCTTCTCCGGCAATGTGCACCTGCGACAGCTTGCGCAGGGCGCTCTTTTCGTAGGCGGCGTAGTGGTAGATCTTCATGTTCGGGAATTGCTGGCGCCGTTGCTGAACGTAGCTGATGAAGTCGAGGAATGCTTGGCGTTCTTCTGCACGGCTATGTGCCCAGAAGGGCTTGAACACCGGCCGTCCGGTGTCGTTTTCAATGACGCCGAAAAGGTATTCCAGGCCCCAGGAACCGTCGGTGCGTTCTTGGTAGAGCGGGTCACCCTCAAAGTCGAAGAAGATATCGCCTGGGTCTGGTGCCGGAAGCTGCGAAATGGTTTGGCTGGATTTGACCCGGAAGCTCACACCTTGGACTTCACCGTCAACGCGCCCTAGCCCCAGCTGCATTTGCGCCTGGTCGACCATTCGAGCCAATGATGTTCCAGCCGGTGCTTCCAGAGCAGCCAGTTGCTCGATGGTGAAGACCTTGCGTTTGCGCAGCTTCTCACGTTGCACCATGGACATGCCGGCGACGAGCAGGACATCGCGGGTTGCCTGGACTTGCTCGGCGCAGTAATCGCAACGGCCGCAGATGCGCAGCTGGTCCGAGTCCCAAGCGACCGGCTGCGAGGATTCGCGATGATTCTGGATCATCGACAAGAAGCGAGCACGCTGTGCACGGAAGACAGGAAGCACCTCGTCGACGCGATGGACCGAATGTGTGCCATCACCGAGGACGAGCGTGGTCTTGCTGGATACCTTGATGCCTTCAGCCATCATCTGATCCGCATATGCGGCGACCTGGAGCAGGGCGCTGACGCGCGCGTGGCGGGCCAACTTCGTATCCCAGACGGCCCATGAACCATCGGGCTGGCGAACCAGGAAATCAGCGAATCCAATGAACGAACCGTCAAAGAACGTGGCTTGGAATATGACATCCGCACCGCTGCGCAAGACATGCATGGTTTGCTCGTGAGCATGGCGGAGTCCCTCGGGCGTCATGGTGGGACGGTCGTGGAACTGCTTGACGCCCTTGCCGGTGGCAGGGTCATACTCGCCGTAGGTCTCGATCAGCTGATCCAAGACGTTGTGTTCGTGAACGTCGCCGAGAATGGCGGTGCGCTCGAGCATTTCGTCGCGTGTGTTGTCAGCAGCAGGACGGCGGCCGAGCTTGACGTCTAGGAGAAATAGAGACTGGAAATTGCAGTCGACGGACACGGCGAGGTCGCTGGCTGAGAAGATGAACTGATCCTCTAAAAAGAACACGGGGCCGGCGCCTTTCGCTGACTGATATCTACCTAGTCAACGTAGCACCGGACCCCGACAGAATCATTGTTCTGCAACGTCAACGACGTTATTCACGTTTGGCGAGTTTCAGGAAAGTTCATCCTTCGACTTCTTGGATCCGCCAAGCACCAGAGATAGGAGCGCAACACCTGCGGTGACGCTGTTGACTGCGGGCCAAGCGCCGAGCTTCTTTGCCAATGGGTGGGAGGCGCCGAAGCCGCCAACGTAGGCACTGATCAATGCGATCGCCTTGCCGGTTCCAGCATCCTTTTTCCAGATGAGGAATGCGCCAACACCTGCTGCGCCAAGCACTACGGCTGCCAGCGGGCGTTTCTTGGTCGCGCGTCCGGTAGCGTAGCCTCCGGCCAATCCGGTAACGGCTAATGCAGTAGAAGCTAAGCGAGACATGAAGATCCTCCAAATATTTTGCACAACATCTCGCTATGAAGGTTATGCCTTGCACCTGTGATGTTTCCCAGAACGTGGTTGAACTGCTGGGTCGCACAGGGCTCAAACAGGCGGTGCTTGCAAGAATGGGTAGCATCGATGGGCGATTGAGGAGCTTGAATGAACTTGGACATTGTTGAAGCTTGGCATCGTTTGGCTCAACCGGTTGCTGTTGATCTGAGTCCTTGGCAGTGGGTGATTATTGCCGCTGTGGTGCTGGTTTTGGTGATCCCTGCTCCAGCTTGGCGGATCACCGGATTGTATTCGACGTTGGTCCACGAGCTAGGACATATTGTCTCTGCATTATTCACCGGAAGATTTGTCACGGGCCTGAAGCTGGGATGGGATCATTCCGGCGAAGTGGTCAGCCGTGGACGTGGAAAATTTTCGGTGATCGTGTCGGGCATTTTCGGCTATCCGGCGCCGTTGTGGGTTTCCGCGGTGATGTTCTGGGCCATTTCCATCGGGTACGCAGGCCAAGCGCTGGGAATTTACGCGCTCTTCTTCCTGTTGGCATTGATCTTTGTCCGCAACTGGCCAGCCCTCGTGGTGTGCGCCGTGAGCGCGATCGTGGCTCTTGGCGTCGTCTTTTTCGCGCCGGTGGAAGCCTATCTATATCTCTCGCTGCTCATCGCCGGATTCCTGCTGATTGCCGGACTGCGCGACTACGTGAAGCTATTAGCTGTTCACACGTGGCGTCGTCGCGACATCTGGCAGTCTGACGCCTACTTGATTGCCCGTGCAACCCATACCTTTGCAGGCTTGTGGCTTTTGGTGATTCTGGTCCTTGGCGCTTTCGCCCTGTGGTGGTCGGCCACAAGCCTAGTGGCCTTGGTCTGAGGTTTTCTCCGTGTCCTTGCGCAGGGACCTGATAGTCGTGGCCCGGGAGATCATCCACGCGGCACCGGCAGCCAGCCCAACCGGCAGCAGTTTTGTCTTGCGCTTGGCGGGGCGCTGCGGGTCGATTTCCATGTCCTGAAGCGGGTCGCCACCATGATTGATGCGAACTTCCTGGGCCTGGACGAGATCTTTGTAAGTAGCCAGTTCCTGCTTTGCCACCAGCGTGTCATCGCGCAGAGGGAGCAGTACCTCGTCATCGGCGGGCAGGCCGGTGCGCAGCTGGCGCAACCGGATGAATTCGATATCGACCAGCGCGCCAAGCAGCAGGGCGATATTGCTGATCCAGCAAGCCAACACGAGGATGATGACACCACCGATGGTTCCATAGGTGGCGGAGTAGCTGGCGAACTGGGAAAGGTAAATGCCGAACCCGACCAGTGACAGCCCCAAGATCACCAGAGCCGTCAGTGTGCCGGCTGAGAACCAACGGAATCGCGGGCGCTTGACGTTAGGCGTGAAGTAGTAGAGCAACGCCAAGACGAGCAGGATCATCACCAGCATGATTGGCGGTTTGGCGATGTTCAGCATGAGCACGAAACTGTCGCCGAGACCAACGACGTTGCCGATACCGCGGGCAATGGAACCTGAAGTCACGAGAAGGACCAGCGTGATCACCGTGACCAGCATGATCATGACAGTAATAAGGAACATCTGTGGGCGGCGTTTCCACTGCGGGCGTCCTTCGGGCACCCCGTAGAGCCGGTTCAAACTACGGCCAAAAGCCGTGACGTATCCAGAAGTACTCCAAAGGGCACCGAGTGAACCGGCAAGGATTGCCCAGAACGTTCCGCTGGCTTGGGACGCAAGACCCTGTAACAGCTGTTCGGTGGTGTCGAGCAGTTGCTGGGAATCGCCATTGGACGCATGTCCGTTGGGTGCCAGACCCTGTTCCAGGATTTCCATGATCCATTTGGTTCCGCTTTCGCTGGCACCGGCCAGAGACAGCAGGGAAATCAGGGCCAGAAGTCCGGGGAACATTGCCAAGACCATGAAGTAAGAGAGCGACGCTGCGACGTCCAGACCATCGTTCCTGAAGAACTCGCGCAATGCGCGCGGGAAGCAGGCGAGTGATTCTTTCATGTGTTCTTTGGTGAATCTGCCTTGGTTTGGCATGGGGTTCCCCTGTCTGACAAATGAATTCATCAGTGCGACGATCTGGTTTCGCACATCACACTACCTAACTGCTCGTCCAGTGACTAGGTCATTTAGATTGTGGTCGTGTCTTAGCCTGTTGAGAACGCCAGATTTTCAGTTGTTGCTGAGGGGTGCAGGACCTGAAGTCTCAGCCAAATTCTGCGGCGTTGGTTCGGCGGTCATTGAGTCGTCAGCGACGGCGTTATGGACGACCGCGGGCCGTGACTTTAACACACGGATTGGGCCGGATTCTGGCGTCGCGGCTGGATTGAAAGCCATATCACAAAAAGTTCTTTGATATCCAGTTCGGTTCGGTAACATTCTTGCCGGTTCACAAGGGGTTTAAGGCCCGTGGTCCTGCCGAAATTTAATTTTTTCGGCTGAAACTGACCTGTGATTTCGCGGATTCTGGACGTTTCCTGAGTTGCGGAGGTGGTGGGGGTCTGGGTTAGTGTCTTTATAACGTTTCGATAACACTCGCTGTGTTATTGGGGAAACAGGTACTGCCGGGACTTCCAGACCGCTCGCCAGGGCAGTACTTCATACAACGTCGAAATGCGACGCTGAGCGGTGCACGAAGATGGTCTTGGACGACCTGAGCGCGGGAAGAGCACTGGAGAATCATGATCCAGCAGAAGACTAAGAAATTGATCCGCCGCGGCGGAGCCTCCCTGGCAGCCGTAGCAGTAGCCGGTGGCGCAATCGTTGCAACCACCGCACCAGCAAACGCAGCAAGCACCTGGGACAAGCTGGCTCAGTGCGAGTCCGGCGGAAACTGGTCCATCAACACCGGTAACGGTTACTACGGTGGCCTGCAGTTCTCGCTGTCGACTTGGAAGGCATTCGGCGGCTCGGGCATGCCACACCAGGCTTCGAAGGCTGAGCAGATCCGCGTTGCAACCAAGGTTCAGGCTGCACAGGGTTGGGGCGCATGGCCAGCATGTACCGCAAAGCTGGGCATCAGCGGAACCCCAACCGGCGGTTCCTCGAGCGATTCCACCTCGAGCACCCAGACCAAGCAGGCTGCTCCAAAGGTTACCGAAACCAAGAAGGCTGCGCCTAAGGTCACCGAGACCAAGAAGGCCGCTCCACAGGTTTCCGAGAGCAACAACTCGGTCAAGTCCACCAAGCAGGCTGCTCCAAGCACCTCGGGCAAGCACGCTGCTCCAGCTCCACAGGCACCAGTGTTCAACATTGATGTCACCGACTCGGGCAAGGACTACACCGTCAAGTCCGGCGACACCCTGGCCAAGATTGCTGACCAGCTCGGTGTTGACGACTGGCGCGGCCTGTTCGTCCTGAACGACGATCAGCTGGCCAACCCAGACCTGATCATGGTTGGACAGACCCTGAACGTTCCAGCGAACTAGTTTCGCTAGACAAGCTAGTTAGGTCCACATGGCGTCAATTGACGCCGTGTGGACCTCTCCGCATTTAACGTACCTATATATAGGGGACGAATCGGCGCAGTAGTCTGGTGCTATGAATATGAGTGCCGATGAGGAAAAGGCTGTTCTACGAATTCTCGGCAGGGGTTTTGAACGATCCGGGATGCTGGCTGTGTCCTCTGTTCCGGAGATCGACGGACTAGGTTCATGGTGGGGAGGTCCACTCAACGTGGAGCAGCTTGCCGTGGGGTCGGTTGCTCTGGTGTCTTCGGCCTTGAACTCACTGAGCAACGGCCAATTCACACCAGCTATCAGTTCCAGCCAGGTTGCCGCGGCGTTCGGGTCCTCCGGCTATCTGCGGATTAATGACGAAAAGACCAAAGGCTTCGCAGAGCATTCGGGCTTCTTCCGCACCAGTGATGGTTGGACCAGGACCCACGCCAATTATCCGCATCATGAGCACCGGTTATTGCAGTCCCTCGGCGTCAACTCAGGAGCGGGGCTGGGCGAAGCCCTGGGCCAGATGTCCTCTGAACAAGCACAGGAACTCATTGTGGCTGCAGGCGGCGTGGCCGCCGCGGTGCAAACTCGCCAGCAGTGGCTGGAATCAATGCAGGGCCAGGCCGCGCAGCAAGGCGATTGGGCGCAATTTTCGCTCCGACCTGCGGATGCGGTCCGAACCTGGCAGTACAACCCATCATCTTCGCGTCCGCTGTCGGGATTGCGCGTCTTGGATTTGACCCGCGTCATTGCCGGTCCCACTGCGACCCGCACCTTGGCCGCGTTAGGTGCCCACGTGCTCCGCGTGGATGCTCCCCGGCTGCCCGAGCTGCAAGCGCAACATGTTGATACGGGGTTCGGCAAGCGCAGTACCTTGCTCGATCTCTCGTCGTCAGAGGGCAGCGAGCGAATGGCGCAGTTGCTGCAGGGCGCTGACGTGCTGATTACCGGTTATCGGCAGGGGTCACTAGCGCGTTTTGGCCTCAGTGCCCAGAACTTGGCCGAGAAATACCCGGAACTGATCATCGCCGAGCTGGACGCCTGGGGCTATGACGGCCCATGGGTCGACCGGCGCGGTTTCGACAGCATCGTGCAGGCCGCCTGCGGCATCTCCGATGTGTACCAAACAAAGGATGGAAAGCCCGGTGCTCTGCCGGTGCAAGCGTTGGACCACGCCACAGGCTATGGGCTGGCCGCGGCGATCATCGCCATGGTCCAGGCCCGTTCAGAACATCGCGGAGTTGGCAGCGTACGTTTCTCATTGGCGCGCACCGCGGCCGCATTATTCGAATTCGGGGCACCCGCCCTGCCGGCGCAGCCGCTGGATGCTCCTCGCATGGGCCATATGGAAAGCCCTTACGGGAAACTGGACTATGCGCTGACACCCTTTGTGGTTGATGGCGAGATTCTCGATTTCCCGGCGGCCCCACCGGCCTATGGGCAGGATGAACCGATCTGGTTTTAGCCCGCGAGCACCGAGGCGACAAATTCCTTGGCTGGGCGTTCAAAGACGCTCGAGAACTCCAAGAAGCGTTCCCTGCTGCGTTTGCCGGACCAAGCCGCCGGCAACATGCCATCGGGTAGTCCCGGATCAAGGTAGGGCAGTGCCCGCCATGCGTCGATCATGCCCACGTACCCGCGGTAGGCGTCGGCGGGATCGGTTTGGCCGGCGTTTAGACCGGCAGTGGCCTTGAGGAACTGCTGGTGCAATGAGTCAAGATGTTCCAGATCCCACCATTGGGCTGCGGCTTCCTGGGGCGTGGCAGGGAAGTGCGGCTGCTGGACCGTGAATAACGTGGCCAGGGAGCGGGCCTGCAATGCCGCCAGGGCCGCGTCGACCTCAACGCGCAGATACTCCGGGAAAATCCACAAACCGGCAGCTACCAAGCCGCCGCCGAGCTGCTGGAAGTGCTTGCGGATCTGGTGGCGCAACGGGCGCATGCTCTCCGGCAGCGAGTAGGTCACCAAACACCACTGGTCGTTGGGGGACATCTGCCGCGGCGTGAAGATGCGGCGGCTGCCGCGTTCAAACATGGCCCGGGCCATCGGCGGCACGTCTAAGGTTGCATCCGCAGTGTTCGCCAGCACCTGCTTATCGATCAGCCGGGAGATGGCTGTTTGGGCTGCGGCGGCGGAGATGCCAGCAGCCGTCGCCAGCTCTACCACTTGCGTGCGCGGTACCGGGGCCGGTTGGTGGCGCAGGTAGAGCCCGGTAATGGTGCGGATGATCGACGTGGCGCTGCCGGTGCGTGCCTCGAAGTCGTCGAGGCTGAAGGGTGATATCGGGGTGCTAGTTGCCAATTTCGGTGCGCACCGCAAACAGCTCGGGGAAGAAGGTCAGATCCAGGGCGCGCTTGAGGAAATCAACGCCCGAGGATCCGCCGGTGCCGCGCTTGAATCCGATGGTGCGCTGGACAACGCGCAGGTGGCGGTAGCGCCATGCCTGGAAATTGTCCTCGACGTCGACCAGATCCTCGCAGGCCTGGTAGAGGCTCCACTGGGTGTCTTCCGATTCGTAGATTTCCTTGAAGACCGGAACCAGGGCTTCTTGGAAGGTCCATGGCTTGGTGACATCGCGGGAAAGGATCTCCTCGGGGATTTCGTAGCCTCGACGAGCCAGTGCCGCCAGGAAGACGTCATAGAGTCCAGGTTCATGCAGGAGCTTGGCCAGCAATTCGTGGGCTTTGGGATCTGCCTCGTGGACCTTGAGCATGCCTTCGTGCTTGTTGCCCAGGATGAATTCGACGGCGCGGTACTGGAAGGACTGGAAGCCGGAAGACGAGCCGAGGAAGCCACGGAACTGCGCGTATTCCCGCGGGGTCAGTGTAGCGAGGACCGACCACTGCTCAGTCAGGGTTTTCTGGATGTGCTTCACGCGGGCCAGGCACTTCAACGCCTTGCCGATATCGTCCTCGCCGAGCAGTCGGCGGGCTTCGACCAATTCGTGGAGCATGAGCTTGAGCCACAGCTCGCTGGTTTGGTGCTGGATGATGAAGAGCATTTCATCGTGATGTTCGGGCACGCTGACTGGGTGCTGCGCGGAGAGCACGCGGTCCAGATCCAGGTAGCTGCCATAGGACATGGTGTTCCTGAAATCGGTGCGCACGCCTTCTTCGATGTCGCGCTGGTTTTCGGACTGTGGCTTCTGGTTGCTCATGCGCCCAGCATATCAATATTCTTACCAACGTCACAGTAATGAAAATGGGACTCGGGAATACCTTCGCAATCCATCGCGTTGATACATGCATACGCATATAAATCATGAAAGGTGGCAGCAATGAGCAAGTCGATAGTGGTAATCAGCGGCGGACTGGGCTCGCCATCGAGCTCCTCTATGCTCGGGCATCAAATTGGCCAGAACATTGCAGCGAAGCTGTCGTCGGCAGGCGTCCAGGCAGATCTCAGCAACATCGAACTGCGCGAGCATGCCAGCGAAATCACCAACAACATGCTCACCGGCTTCGCCGCACCCAACCTCCAGCGCGTGATCGACGCCGTCACCAGCGCGGACGTCCTCGTGGCGGTCACCCCGGTCTTCACCGCGTCGGTATCCGGGCTGTTCAAGTCATTCCTCGACATTCTCGACCCCAAGTCGCTGGACGGAAAGCCGGTAGTGCTCGCCGCGACGGCGGGGACCCAGCGCCATCAGCTGGCTATCGACTACGCAATGCGTCCGATCTTCAGCTACCTGCGGGCCAACATCATGCCCACCACGGTATTCGCCGCCTCGGAGGACTTTGGCGGACAGGGGCTGGCTGGCACCTTGGCCGAGCGCGCTCGCCGGGTTGCTGACGAAGTATTGCTCACCCTCGGCGCTTCCAACGGACGGCTTCAGGCCGACACTGACCTGGGAGACACCCGCTCGATTGCCCCGTCGGTCAGCGAAAACGCGGACCCGAACGACGAACTGACCTCGCTGCCCTTCGAAGCGCTGCTGGCGAATGTGAAAGCCGCGGGCCGCTGACGCAGGCAAAAATGTTAGTACGATGTGCCATGCACCTGGAAGCTCGGTACGATCAAGAAACGTGAGCCATCTCATTGAGCTGGTCGGTGGGGGCTCACCTTGGTTTTAACAGGAGTGAAAGGTGTAGCGCCGATGCTATCCGAGGAAACAATCACGGCCATTGCCGATGAGCTGGTCCAGGCCGGCCAAACGCGTACCCCGGTACCGCGCCTGACCGCGCGCTATCCGGAAATGACTGTCGAGGACTCCTACCGCGTGCAGAACCTCTGGCGCCAGCGTTCCGAGGCGGCCGGACGAGTCCTCGTGGGGCGCAAAATCGGCTTGACCTCGCGGGCCATGCAAATGGCCACCGGCATCACCGAACCCGACTACGGAATCATTTTCGACGACATGGTCCATGACTCGGGTGCCACATTCAACTTCTCGGAATTCACCGGCGCCCGCGTCGAAATGGAACTGGCCTTCAAGCTGAACAAGGACATCGAAGGCCCGCGCGCCAACATCTTCGACGTTCTGGACGCCACCGAATACGTCATCCCGGCCCTCGAAATCCTCGACGCCCGCGTTGAAATGGAAGGGCGTACCATCGTCGATACGATCAGCGACAACGCAGCCATGGGCGCGATGGTGATCGGCGGCAACCCGGTGAAACCAGACGCCGTTGACCTGCGGTGGGTCTCGGGCATCCTTTTCAAGAACCAGACCGTGGAAGAGACCGGCGTCGCCGCCGGCGTGCTGAACCACCCTGCCGCCGGTGTCTACTGGCTGGCCAACAAGATTGCTCCGCACGGCGACAAGCTCAAGGCCGGCGAATTGATTCTCGCTGGCTCCTTCACCCGGCCCATGTGGGTCAATGCCAACGACACCGTTTTTGCCGACTACGGACCGCTAGGAACTGTGACATGTCATTTCGAGTAGAACCGGATCCATCGCTCAAGGACGCGCTGGAGCAGGCCGATCATCCGCTGGCCGGAATCTGGGTATGCTCCGCCTCGCCGCTGATTGCTGAAATCTGCGCGGGTGCCGGATTCGATTGGCTGTTCATCGATGGAGAGCATTCTCCCAACGACCTGCAGAACATCTTGGCCCAGCTCCAAGCGGTACGCAGCTACCCGGTCGTGCCAGTGGTGCGCCCGGCGGTTAATGACCCGGTAGTCATCAAGCAGTTCCTCGACCTCGGCGTGCAGTCGCTGATCATTCCGATGGTCAATGATGCGCAACAGGCCGCCGCGGCCGTGGCCGCCTGCCACTACCCGCCCAAGGGAGTGCGCGGGGTGGGCTCGGCCTTGGCACGTTCGGCAAGGTGGAACCGCATCCCGGACTACCTGACGCGTGCCGATGAAACCATCACCGTGATGGTCCAGATCGAAGCAGATGAAGCCGTGCGCAACGTCCAGGCCATTGTGGAAACCGAGGGAGTCGACGGCATTTTCATCGGCCCTTCGGACTTGGCTGCCTCGATGGGAGTCATTGGCCAGCAAAACCACCCTGACGTTGTGGCCGCCGTGATCAAGTCGATTGATGCCGCCAAGGCGGCTGGCAAATACGCCGGCGTCAACGCATTCGACCAGAAGACTGCGCGCCAGTACATGGATGCCGGTGCAGACTATGTCGGGGTCGGCGCGGATGTGGCATTGCTGGCTCGCGCCACCGAGGCGCTGGCTGCCAGCTTCGCCTCCGGATCCCAGGCACCAGCACCGAAGAGCTACTAAAGCACTGGTTCTGGGCAAGCGCTCAGGGGAAGGTTGCGCGTCGATCGGCGCGGGGCGCTGTGAATGGTGGCAACATTGAAAGTGATGAGTCGCGAAAAGAAACCCATGAAGGCCGTGATGTTGCGTCTGCGCAACGGCTGGCCGATGCCCCTGGCGTTGCAGGGCGTGTTCGAGATCCTGCAATCAGTCGTTTTTTGTCTTGCCTTGATCATGCTGCCCTTGGTTGCGGTGTACTTCAGCGGCGGGTTCCTGGAAGACTCCTTTAACATCATCTTGCAGTTTGCCGGATTCGTCTGGCTGCTGATCCACGGCGTCCCTATCGAGGTGCTGAACCTGGGTCCCGAAGCCGACCCGGGGTCCGTTTCCGGGTGGCTGACGCTGATCCCGCTGGGGCTTTCGCTGCTGCCATTCCTCTTCTGCCTGCGCGCGGGGCGGCGCATCGCCCGCGCCTCCTACACGGACCAGCTGTGGCAGGGATTGCTCGGTGCCTTCATTGCCTATGGCGGCATCGGAGCTGCCGTGGGTGCGCTGTCCAATAACAGCTATGGGCGGGTCAACGTTTTCGCCGCGGCCTTCATTCCGTTGATCATCGCGGCGCTGGGCCTGATCATCGGCGCGCGACGCGAAGCAGGCTCCTGGGCCAGGCTCTTCGGTGTTGACATGGCCGCCTATATCCAGCGGCTTTCACCGCACCGCCGTTGGGCCGGCTCCTACGTCTGGCACGTGGTCGTGGCAGGATTCCTCGGCTATGTCGCGGCGGTAGGCATCAGCGGGCTGCTGTTGACCATCAACTTGGGATTGCACTGGACCGAAGTCGCCAACGTCTACCAGGAACTGAGGCCCGGCCCGATCGGCTCCGCGGCCCTGACCCTGGTGCAGCTGTCCCTGATTCCCAACGCGGTCTTCTGGGTTCTCTCATGGATCAGCGGTGGCGGGTTCACCCTGGGCACCGGCAGCACGCTGTCGACCCTGGAGACCACCGTCGGGCCATTGCCCTCCATTCCGATGCTGGCCTCGCTGCCATCAGGGGAAATGTCCCACCAGTGGCTGTTCCTCCTATTGCCGGTGGCCGCGGGCATCATGGCTGGCTGGTACTTCCTGCGTGGCGGCGAGAACCATCTTGAAGACTGGTTCGCCCGCCGCATCCCGTTCAACATGCTCTCCTTGGGCCTGTCTACCGCCTGCCTTTCGCTGTTCACCGGCATTGTCGCCGCTGTGCTCAGCTTGATCGGTTCGTGGCTTTCTTCAGGTTCCCTGGCCATCGGCCGTCTTATCGACATCGGACCCAACCCGTGGCTCACCGCAGGTGCGCTGGTACTGCAGGTTGGCGTCGGCACCGCGATCGGCTACCTGATCGCCCCCTTGTTCGAAACCGACCCGGTCCTCGAAGGCTAGGGCCCGGTTCCGGATCACTGCATAATCAAAGACCGTGGCCCGGGTGGCATCAATGAACATTGATGCCACCCGGGCCACGGTCTTGTTGGATCACTGCCTGTTCAGCACAGGTCTAGTCGAAGCGGATTACGCTCAGGTCATGGAAACTGGCGGTGCCTTCGGCCGCATAGAGCGAGAGCCCGGTACTGGAAGGGGAGGGGAAGATCAGCTCGGTCATGGTCACTGCTCCGTCGTGGGCAAAGATCTCCACGGAGCAATGGTCAACAAAGATCGTCAGCTCATAGCGTCCGTTGACCAGCGGAAGCGGCGCCTTATCCAGTGAGGCGAATGCTGCGTGGAAGTCCGTTTCCCCGGAGGTGCGGCGATCCACGAACAGCTCGGAACGTTCAACGTCGATCCCGATCCGCGTGCCCTCGCTCGCGCCTGAGCGGACGATCAAGCCGGCTTCCTTTGCCGTCCCGGGATCGATGGACAATTTTATGCGCTGGACCGCTCCCGCCGCCTGCTCCAGCACCCGCGCTTCATTCTCAAGTTGCACGAGGCCGCTGGTGAACTCAGCAGTGGCTTCAAGCTCGTTCTTCGGATCGGAAGCGGGAACCTGGACCAGCCGCGGTGTGCCGTTAATAGTTCGCAAAGCGACTTCGCGAGCCAACGACATCGGGCTGCGCCACGGGGAGGTCGGGATGTCATTGGCGTATTCCCAATTGTTCATCCACGAAATCATCAAGCGGCGGCGCGTGCACGAGTCACTCGGTTCTGCCCGGGGCACGATTCCCTGAGCTGGCATTGGGACCGTGGGCTGCACGCATTCCGTGTTGTGGGAGTGCAACGATGATCTGCCCCGGGTGGCCAAGGGCCTTTGGAACTGCGTGTCCCGTTTACAGATATCTCTGCGGGGAATGCAGTAATTTCCAGAATCAGGTCAAATTCGTTCAATTTTGAGAGTGCCTGTTCGACTTCGATGTGCGGCGTTTATTTAGATCTTGGATCAACGGAATCTGGCACAAAAAGCAAACCCGCCCCGGCTCTAGACTTGAGAGCGGGAGCGGGTTTACGAACTAGATGCAGCAGAAGGCGATTCGGGCTGGCCGTCGTGGGTGATCAGTTGTTGATCTAGCCACGTACGGCAGTTGACATCGCCGGCGTACTTTCAGAGCGCTTGATCAATGCGTAAACGCACCAGCCAATCACAGCACCGACAGCGTACACAATCATGTCGGTAATGGTGAGCGCGCGTCCCCAATTTGTGATCAGTTGAGTAAATTCAATGAGAATACCGAAGCCGACAACAGTGATGAATGCGGCCCTGGTGCTCATCCGGGTGAACCATAAGGTCAATACCATGCCAGGTACGAAGAGCAAGGCGTTCAGCGCTGACTCTCGAACTGCAACTAGATTCAGCCCGTACTGGTCAACCCAGCCGTCAAAGGGAATCAATGAGTAGTTTGGCGGATCATCCTCAAAGCGTTCGCGAATAGTACCGCTTTCGGGGATGACTGTAATCATGACGACGCCGATATACCAGCAGATCAAGAGCCATAATCCAAGTACACCACTTAGCTGACGCTTGGAAGCTCTTTTGGAAAGTCTGTTGATTACGATCATCGCAACTAGAACAATGATGCTGATAATGAGGAACCAAGGTACGAGCCAACCGAAAGCTCGAAGTGCATTAGTCAATACTGAACGCCTTACTTATGGGTAGGTGATTTTCCCGGAAACTGTGACATATCCGCCGTCGTCGACCTTGGAAATGTAAATGCGATATGAACCCTTCGGCATGTCCTTGAAGGTCTTGGATCCTGAAGATCCGCAGCTGACTGTGAAGGTGCCCTTGTTGCGCCAAACGAAGCTCATATGCTCAAGCCTAATGGTGGCTTTCATGCTTGAGGTCGAACCAACGCGCTTGTCGCAACTATAGACTGACGCGGAAACCTTGAGGCTGCCCTTTTTGCTGGAATGTACTTCGCGAGAAGCGACACCGTACTTTATGCGGGCCTCGTAATTCATGGTCGATGTCGCAGCCTGAGCCGGCGCGATAGGAATAAGTACTGCAAAGGACATTACCAACAAGGTAATTAGACTAAATTTCCCGCTGCGTTTTAACGGCTCTTCGATTTTTAGCGTGGTGACCCCAAAATAAGTAAGGTCCGCAGCTCCTCTGCGAAGATGGATGTCGACTAAAACAAATTCATCTGCAAGGAACTACGAGCCGTGGTCAAGGATACCGGGCCAATCGATGCCGCGTCGATTCTGTTGAACCTCACCGACTACCGCGTCATCACCGCCACCCACGAACTTGCCAGACGACAAGTGCTCATTGAACCGGTCGCCACCGAAGCAGCCTGTCCCTCCTGCGGCGTCCTTACCACTAGGATTCAAGCCAGACCGGTACACCGGGTCAAAGACGTCCCTACCGGCGGTGAAGGCCTGCAAGTCCTGGTCCGCAAACGCCGCATGGCCTGCCAAGAACCGGCCTGCGAACGGCGTTCCTTCGTGCAAACCACCGACCAGCTGCCCTTCCGGGCACGGATCACCACCAGGCTCTCCCAACAACTGGTGGACGAGATGAGCTGCGAGCTGCGCGCGGTCTCCCGGGTCGCGGCCGCGCACGGGATCTCTTGGCCTACCGTGATGGCCCGGCTGAACACCGTCGGGGAACTGGTCGGGAACGTGGACCGCATGTTCATCCGCCGCCTGGTAGACGCCCCATGCGGTGCGATCGTTGGCGCAGAAAATAGCAGTCGGCCGGTGAGGCGAGCCCAGAAGCTCCATGCCAAGGGCGTACCCATGGGTTTCACCGCCTTCGCCAAAACGGATCAATGAGGGGTCGAGTTCTAGATCTGCTTCGGCCATGGCCTGCCGGAAGCCTTCAAAGCGTCCCACCGTGGCAGGAAGCCCGCTCTCCAGCGATTCGATGTTGATCATGCCGATCCGGGTGTGGCCGGCTTCGATCAATCGCCGGGTCGCCCGGTATCCGCCCTGGACCTCGTTCGGGGTGACGCTGGGAAGCTTGCCATCCTTGTCTTGGGCATTCAGGACTACCGATGGAACGCCTTCCAGCGCTTTGGGGACTTTGAGGTAGCGGTTGTACATTGCCGCGTAGACGACGCCCGCGACTTTGTACGACAGCATCGTATCCAGCGAGGCGGCTTCAAGTTTCTTGTCGCCGCCGGTGTTGATGGTCAGCAGGAGCAGGCCTTCTTCCCAGGCTCGTTCCTGTACGCCTTCGATGATTGCGCCGGCGAATGGTGAGGTTGCCGCCGTGTCGCCGATGAAGCCGATCATCCCTGATACGCCTTCGCGAAGAACTTTGGCGTGGGCGTTGGTGCGGTATCCGAGTTCTTCCACCGCGTCCCACACTCGTTGCCGGGTGTCCGCTGAGAACCGCGAACCTGTCGCCGAGTTGAGAACCAGGGAGACGGTGGCCTAAGGTACGCCTGCTGCAGCGGCCACATCGTGCATTATGGGCCCGGCTGAAGGCTTGGCTCTGACCATGAAGGTGTCTCCCCGTTGAGTGATGCTCATTAGTTATTCGTATAACAAGAGAAATATGTAGCACGGGTCATAGGAGCGGTCAACGGAGATTTCAAAAAAATTAACTGGCGTTCACGGATCAGTGAACGCCAGTTGCTGCAAGGCCAGGGAAGTCAGGCTGTGTGGGAATCCAAATCCCACAAATGATGCACAAAATCGTGCCATGCGTATTGGTTCAATGTTTCCACGGTGAAGGATGAACCGTTCGAACGCAGGCCCCGGCGCGAGTACGAATCCTCGTCGATGCTGCCCAATTTATCTGCGTACTTCGACGCAGCGCTGCGAAGCTGTGCCGCAACCTCTTCTGGTTCCAAGGCGTTGTAGTTTCCAGCATCCGCGGCTTGGTCCTGGTCCCAATTGGGGAAGGTCGGCTCATCATGCTCCAGCATCAGATCCAGCCGCTCATTCATGATCACCAGCATGTGCGCCACATGCGTGACGTACTCCTGGTCGCTCCACCTCGAGGCTTTGGTCCGCACGCGGGCCTCGGGCCTGGACAGCACGGCAACATAACGCTCCACGCCATCGAGTAATTGGGCGATGACATCTCCTGGAGTCACCGCGCGCACGTCGTATTCGCACTCGGGGCACACCGAGTCCAAGACAAAGGTCCAATTCTTCTGATCAGGAACAATTTTGCTCATGTGATCATCTTGCACCGAGGATGCTGGCCCCGCCACATTTGCTACCGGAGAAGGCAACAAACTGTTGCCGAATGAAAAACTAGGCCGCAGGAACCGTAGAATTGAGCCCATGCGCATCGTGGTTTTGGTTTCAGGTACCGGTTCTAATCTTCAAGCAGTCATCGACGCCGTCCAGGACGGTTCACTGGCCAACGTGGAGATTGCCGCTGTGGGCGCCGACAAGCACGGAACCTTGGGAGTGGAGCGCTCGGCGCAAGCAGGAATCGAAACCTTCGTGGTGAACTTCAAGGACTTCGAGGACCGTGCGGACTGGAACCATGCCTTGACCGAAAAATGCCTGTCCTACGCGCCGGACTATGTGGTCTCTTCCGGCTTCATGCGCATTGTCGGCGAGGAATTCATCAACGCTTTCGACGGCACCTACATCAACACCCACCCTGCCCTGCTGCCGTCCTTCCCGGGCGCCCACGGCGTGCGCGATGCGCTGGCCTACGGCGTGAAGGTCACCGGCTGCACCGTGCACATCGCCGACACCGGCGTGGACACCGGCCCGATCCTGCGCCAAGAGGCCGTGGCTATCGAGGATGACGACACCGAAGATACGCTCCACGAGCGCATCAAGGTTGTCGAACGCCGCCTGCTCATCGCCACCCTGGCAGATCTCGCACAGGGCAAGTAGCTTAGCGCCTAGAACCTCGTGCTGACCGGCCTCGTCTTCAAGGCCGTAAAATTGGTGGCGAGATGACTGAGCAAACACCTATCGCCGATGAGGCGTCAACCACCGAACTGTTCACCGACGCCGAGTTGGCCTCCGCGCTGAAGGTGCTGTCGGTGGTGCACCAGCTGGATTCGGCCGATGAACGCCATATCGCCGTACGCCGCGCCACCAGCAATATGTTCAAAGCCGCCAAGCGCTACCGCAAGTCGCAGAAGCGTGCCGAAATCAGCGCCGCGGACCGCGCGCTGATCGAAAGCACGGCCACCGGCTCACCCCAGCGCCTGGATGATGAAACCCTGGGCCTGGACCTGAGCACGCCCACCGAAGGCGCCAGCGCCGGCGAATTCCGCAAGCCCCGCGGCTGCTACATCTGCAAGCGGCGCTACACCACGGTGGATGCCTTCCACCATTACCTCTGCCCCGACTGCGCGGCGGCCGGACGCGAGCGCCGCGATGCGCGTGCGGATTTGAGCGGCAAGCGCGCCCTGCTCACCGGCGGGCGGGCAAAAATCGGCATGCATATCGCCCTGCGGCTGCTGCGCGACGGGGCGCACACCACCATCACCACGCGCTTCCCCAAAGACGCCGCCCGGCGCTTCGCCGCCATCGAAGACAGCGGCCAGTGGCTGCACCGATTGCGCATTGTCGGCATCGATTTGCGCGACCCCGCCCAGGTCATCTCCCTGGCCGACCGCATCGCCGCCGAAGGCCCGCTGGACATCTTGATCAATAACGCGGCCCAGACCGTGCGGCGCACCACCAACTCCTACCAGCACCTGATCGAATCCGAGCAGCAGCCGCTGAGCGGCGAACTGCTCGCCGGCAACGGCGGCCCGGAACTCTGGGGCGAAGCCAACCCGCCAGCCGAGCACCCCAAGGCCCTGGCCAGCGCCTTCAGGCTCGAAGACTCGGCCTTGCTCGCCCCGGCACAGCTGGGCAGCTACGACGCGCAGCAGCTGGCAGACCTGGCCATGAAAGCCGGGTCGGCATCGCTGGAGCGGATCACCGCAGGCACTGCCATCGACGCCGGAGGCCTGGTTCCCGATGTGGTCGCCGAGAACTCGTGGACCCAGATCCTGGGGGACGTGGACGCGCTGGAGATGCTGGAAGTGCAGCTGTGCAATGTCACCGCGCCATTCCTGCTGGCCTCGCGCTTGCGCCCTGCTTTGGCAGCCAGCGACGCACGGCGCAAATACATCGTGAACGTCTCGGCTATGGAAGGCCAGTTTTCCCGCCGATACAAGGGCGCCGGGCACCCGCACACCAATATGGCCAAGGCCTCGCTGAATATGCTTACCCGCACCAGCGCCGAGGAAATGCTGGACACCGATCGGATCCTGATGACCGCGGTGGATACCGGCTGGATCACCGATGAACGCCCGCACGATTCCAAGGTGCGCATGGTCGCCGAGGGCTGGCACGCGCCGCTGGATTTGATCGACGGGGCCGCCCGGGTCTACCAGCCGATCGTTGATGGCGAGCGCGGAATCGACCTCTACGGCTGCTTCCTCAAGGACTACGAACCCTCGCCCTGGTAAACGGCGGCGGCCCGGCCGCTAGCCGGCTGTGGTCAAACGCAAGGTCCGCACCTCGAAAGGCCCCAGGGCCAAGGGCAACCCGCCCTCTGTGAGCTCAAGTGCGCCGCCATCCAGCGGATCTTCCAGCAGGCTTGCCGTTGTTGCCGAGGCGAGAGGAAGGTTCAGCTGCAAGGTGCCGTTGGCCCGGCGGCCCAGCGACTCGTAGACGCGCACCACGAGGTCCCCGGAACGGTCGGCTGCCAGCTTCACGCTGGATACCACCAGGCCTTCACCGGCCACGCGCACCAGCGGCGCGACGGGCTCGGCGCCGAGGATCGTGCGCTCAGCGCTGTTGAGCAGGGCACCTTCCCTGGTCACGGTGGCAACATCAGCGCCCACCACCAGTCCGTAGCGGTGGGTTTGCATGCCCTGATCGGTCTGGGGGTCCGGGAAGCGCGGAGCTCGCAGCAAGGACAGCCGCATGGTGGTGGTGACTTGGGCGTCCTTGGCATCGCGGGTGACATCGAATCCGTAGATGGAGTCATTGACCAAGCCAACGCCGAAGCCCGGTTCTTCCGCCAGTGCAAAGCGGTGCATGGAGGTTTCGAACTTGGCCGCTTCCCAACTCGTATTCACATGGGTCACCCGCTTGTGGTAGCCGAACTGGGTTTCGGCGATGATCTGCTCGGCGCGGACATCCAGCGGGAAGGCGACCTTGAGGAACTTCTCGGTTTCATGCCAGTCGGTGCTCTGGCTGATCTGCACGGTGCGTTCGCCCGGCGCCAACGAGACTTCCTGCACCACGGTGGACTTGGAGAAGCTGCGCTTGATGGTGATCACCGCGCCCGAATCCTCGGACGAAGCCAGCTCCATGGAGTCCAGATCGCGCAGGTCGGTGACCTGGTTGCGGTAGTACTTGTCCACGTCCCAGGCATCCCACATATTCGGGAAGTCCTGATGCAGCTGCAGGAGGTTGGCTTCCTGTCCCGGCGCGATCCCATCGCGCCCGGTGGCCAGATCCACTGCGGAAGTGATCAAGCCCTGGGCATTGATGGCTACCCGGATAATGCCATTATCCAGCAGGTAGCCGCCATCCACAGCGGTTGCCTGGACCGCCGCCGCGGTGTCCGAGTCCAGGGCCTTTGCTTCGCCGAAGGCCAGGGTGTTGCGGGTGAACGCGGCGCCGTTGAAGGTGATGGGAATTGAACCGTTGCCGGCCAGACGCTGCTGGGCCTGGAGGATCAGCTGCTCGGCCTGATCGATCACCTGGGCGTAGCGGGCGACGACTTCTCGGTGCACCCACGCGATGGACGTGCCCGGCAGGATGTCGTGGAACTGGTGCAGCAGCACGGTCTCCCACAGCTCGTCGAACTGCTCGTACGGGTACTCGGCGCCGGTGTATGCGGCAGCCGTGGCAGCCCATAGCTCGGCTTCGACCAGCAAATGCTCGGTGCGGCGATTGCCTTGCTTGGTCTGGTGCTGGCTGGTGAGCGTGGCGCGGTGCAGTTCCAGATAGAGTTCGCCCACCCATACCGGGGGATGCGGAAGTTCGGCCTTGGCACGATCGAAGAAGTCGTTGGGGTGCTCCCATGTGACCTTGGCGCTGCCCTCGAGGTTGGCCAGGCGCTTGGCCTTGCCGGTCATCTCGCGGGTGGTGCCGCCACCGCCATCACCCCAGCCCACCGGGGCGATTGAGTTATTGGCGATGCGTGCTTCGCGGAACTGGCGGGAGGCCTTGGCGACTTCTTCGCCGGAGAGCTGGGAGTTGTAGGTATCCATCGAGGGGAAGTGGCTGAAGATGCGCGAACCGTCGATGCCTTCCCAGTCGAAGGAGTGATGCGGGAATTTGTTCTGCTGGTTCCAGGAGATCTTCTGGGTGAAGAACCATTCGAAGCCAGCGCGGCGCATCAGCTGCGGCAGGGCAGGGGAGTAGCCGAAGGAATCGGGCAGCCAGACGCCCTTGGAACTCACGCCGAATTCGTCGCGGAAGAATTTCTGGCCGTAGAGGAACTGGCGGACCAAGGATTCGCCCGAAGGCATGACGGTGTCGGATTCAACCCACATTCCGCCCAAGGGCAGGAAGCGCCCATCGGCCACCGCCTGCTTAACCCGGTCCCACACCTCGGGGCGATGGTTCTTGAGCCACTTGTACTGCTGGGCGCTGGACATGCCGTAGAGGAATTCGGGCTCATCGCCAAGCAGCTCGACCATGGAGGAGCAGGTGCGCGAGACCTTGCGGATGGTTTCGCGCAATGGCCACAACCAGGCGGAGTCGATATGCGAGTGGCCGATGGCCGAAATCTGGTGGGCGCTGTGCTCCGCGGGAGCGGCGAGTACGCCTGCGAGTTCCTTACGGGCCAACGGTGCGGTAGCGGTGATGTTCTGCAGGTCCAGCACATCCAGCGCGTTGTCCAGGGCTTGGAGGATCTGCATCTTGCGCGGGCCCTGGGGCAATTGCTCCTGGAGGTCGAGCAGCACTTCGAGGTCCAGTGACAGGTCATGGACCTGCGGCTCGAACACGGCCAGATCCATTCGGCGGGTGGTGTAGAGCCGGCTGCTCGAGGAGGTGAGGATATCGCCTTGCTCGGTCGGCAGGAAAGGATGGTGGTCCAGCAGCACCGGATTGGATGCGGCTTCCAGATACAGATCCACCAGTTCATCACCGGCGGCGCAGTCGGCGATCGGCACCCACTGGTTGCGCGGATTCAGGGCCTTGATGGTGATGCCGTCCGGGCGATAGATCAGCCCTTCACACTGGAACCCGGTCATGTTCACGTCAAAACCGAGGTCGATCACCGCTTCGACGCGGCGCCCGGCCCAGCTGGCCGGTACCTGCCCCTGCAAATGGAACCAGGTGGTGCCCCAGGCCGCGCCCCAAGAGGTTCCTGCCTGTGTCGGCGAGTAGTCCAAGGCCAGGCCCTCGGCAGGGGTGACCGGTTCGCCGGGAAGTTCATGCCACGACACCTTCAGCGGAATCGACTGAGAGTAGATGGCAGGACGAACACGTTCCTGCAGTACTCGTTTGACTCGACCGGTGGTCAGTGAGGTGTCGTCGTGCATTGCTGCCTTTCCCAGGGCGGCACCCCGAAAATCAGCGGGGTGGTTCCCTGCCAGACTACCCAAATTCACTGATGAACAGCTATTTATTCGACAAGCGGGGGAGGTTTTCTGGCAAATGGCTTGAGACGGTAGCCGACACCGCGGGTTTCTGGAAAAATCACTGGGGCTTGGAGTCGACCCATCAGGTAATCTATCCAAGATCCTCAAACCGGCAGACGGCGGCTAGCTCGCTGTCTGAGTTCCCTACGGAAAGGCACAACAGTTCTATGCGCTCAGATGCTTTGCGACGACGAGAAACGATTCTGAGTACAGCACGAGAACTTTTCGCCCAGCATGGCGCCAATATCGCAATGGATCTCATTGCAGAGCGCAGCAATGTGGGAATCGGAACCCTCTACCGCAACTTCGCTTCCCGGGCCGAACTGATTGAAGAAGTCACCGTCACGACGCTGCAAGAAGTCCTGGATGCCGCCACGAGCGCCGAAGCGAACTTGGCTGGGGAACCCCGGGCATGGACCGAGTTCCTGGAGAACCTGGTGAAGCTGAATCTCGGCGCGTTGAGCGAAGCACTCGGGGCCGCCTTGCCTTCGACCTTGAGCGAGCGCGTGTTGCGCGTGCAACGCGAATGCGCCCAATCGGTGAGCCGGGTCCTCGAATTGGCCAAGGGCTATGAACTGGTGCGTGAAGATCTGAACGCCGTAGAGCTGGTGACCGCCATCGGAGCGGCCACGCGCCCCTTGCCCCGGCCTTTCAAGGACCAGGCGCCGCAACTCCAAGAACGCCTCGTGCAGCTGATGCTCGATGGTTTCCGTCCGCACGTCGTGGCGGTTAACGCCTAGGAATTCTCCGCCCCGGAGGTGAAGTGCTGCTCCGGGTCAGTGCTGGAAAAATTCGGGCAGTCGCCCAAGCAATTCATCCCAGTTCCGGCGCAGCCAGCGTCCTATCGAGCTTTTGATGATCCGGATCCGGACATGCTTCATCGCGCACGCACCAGATTGGCAAAGGGCAGCTTGTTGTAACTGTCGTGGAAATCCTGGTGGCAGGAAGCCAATGCGGCGTTCAGTGATTCCACTGGCAGTTCCTTCCACGCGACCAAGAGCTGCGAGGAGCCAGCCAGCTGCCAGATCAATCGTCCATCCCAGTGGCCCGGCGGCTTTCCCCGGCCGAAATCGATGAACTCCTGGATCTGCCGGCGCAACCCTCGGTTCCCCTGGCTGCCGGCACCGGCCTTACCGATGTACAGGACCTCGGAGCCCTCGACCCATTCGCCGGCCAGTTGCTCTGGGGTGAGGGATGGATTTTTCTTCTTGAACGTGCCGGCGGTGCTGCGGTTGAGGAACCGGGGATTAAAGCCTTGGGGCGCCAGGACGACGAAGATTCCCTGGTGCTGCGGGATGCGATTGATTTCCAGTTTGGCGATGGGCCGGAAGCCGGTGAACCCGTCGTTCTTGAGGTAGTGCTGGTCAAAGACCATGGATGATTCCCGTCGCTGTGCTCCGCCATGCCTACCGCCAAGGATGCTGCGACGATCTACCTGCGCAAGAGGTGTAGTCCTCTCATTGTATGGCGCAGGTCTGTGCCCCGCGCGCCATCATGGGAACTCGACTAGTGCAGTTCCTGGCCCTTGGTTTCCGGCGCGAGCTTGGCCATGACAAGCATGGCGATGACAACCAAGACCGTGGCTCCGGTGAAGAGCCCGGGCAGCCCGACCACTGGCCACAACGCGGCGAAAAGCAGCGGGCCGAAGCCCGCGGCAAAACGCGACATGGTCGATGCCCAGCCGAATCCGCTGGCTCGCAGCTCGGTCGGATACAGCTCTGAAACGTAGGCATACAGCACCGGAATGGCCACCTGGACGATGACGCCGAATACCAGCACCCAAGCCACCGCCGTTGACGGCACATCCAGGTTCAGGGCCACCAGAACCAGCACAAGACCCGAGAGCGGGGCCGAGATCGCCAGCAGCCATTTGCGTCCTACCCGCTCCACCAACAAGGCAGCGATGACCACGCCGAGCAGGCCCATCAAAGCCATCACGGCGGTAGCGAAGAAGGAAGCGGACTGGGCCATGCCGGCTTCGGTCAGAATGGATGGCAGCCAGGTCAGTGCCAGGTAGTACACCAGCAGCACGGTGACAAACAGCAGCCAGCTGGTGGCGGTGATCTTCCATGAATAGCGCCACAGCGCCACTACCTGCTCCCACCAGCGTGCCGGGCGCTGGGCAACAGGCTGCTCGATGACGTAGTCGCGCGGGGTGGCCCCGGTGCGCTGCACCAGCTGGTCGATGACGGCTCGCGCTTGTTCTTCCCGCCCCTTCGCCGCCAGGTACAGCGGGGATTCGGGGACCGAGCGGCGGACGAGGAACACCATGAAGGCCGGGAGGATCATCACTGCCAGGATCAGGCGCCAGTTATCGGCGGTGGCCATGACCCAGCCCGAAACGAAGAAGGACAGCGCAGCGCCTACCGGCCACCAGCCATCCATGGCGGTGAGCACTCGGCCGCGCAATTTTGCCGGGGTGAATTCGCCAACCAAGGCGTAGTCCACGGGAATGCAGCCGCCCAACCCGACGCCGGCGAGGAAACGGAAGGCGACAAAGAAGCCGAAGTTCGGCGAGAGTGCACCCAGGACGGTGAACACCGCGAACATCAGCAAGGTCAGGCTGAAGGCGTTCTTGCGGCCGAACCGGTCAGCGATTCCGCCCCAGAGGAAAGCGCCCAGGGCCATGCCCACCAAGTTGGAAGTGCCCAGCAGTGCCGCGGTGGGGCGATCCAGCCCCCATTCCTCGGCTACCAACGGGATCAGGGCCCCATTCAGCGTCACGTCCCAGGCATCGAACATGAACCCGAGGCCGCCGATGATGAAGATGGCGCCCTGGACCTTCCACTTGAAGGGGAGTTCTTGCACGACGGTTGTGCCCGAAGTCGGGGGTGCAGAAGACACGGTGCGGCGCCTTTCTCAGTGCGAGCGAAAAGTAGTGTGTACCGCGTCGAAGCATAACCGAAAAGCAATCCAAGTCCCCAGCTCTCTACGCTTCTTTGCTTGCCACGTCAAGGCCTGTTGCCAGCGCGAGTCAGGGAGTAATCTCTGGGCATGGGAGTAGATTGGGCCGCTCTCGAAGAGGCGATACGGGTGACCGCCCTTCGGCACGCGGCAGAAGTGATAACTGGACACCCGGACCAAGACTTCTATGCCATAGCCCTGCATGGGGTCAGCACCGAGGAAAGCGAAAGCATCGCCATGCCGTTGCTCGCGCTGAATTCGGTCCAGGCCCTGGAAAGAGACCGTGCTACGGCTTCGCGGGAAGAATTGGTGGAACGAGGCGAAGACGCCGATGAGCCAGCTGATTATGAGGATCGCCCCGACGCGCAGCCAAATAGCCCGCTGGAAGGCGAGGACGTCACATTGGAAGAAAACTCCATCGTGATTTCCGATGCTGATGATCAGGAATTTGAGGACGAAGATCAAGAGGATACCGACGAGGAAGATCTTGATCAGGTTCTTGCATCTCTCGAAGAGGGACTGGATGTTGACGATGCTGAGAGCTTCTACTCGGATAAGTGGGAGCCCAGCGATTGGCACTGGTCAGCTATCGATTTATGTGAAGATCCGGCGGCTACGCTGTGGTCTGATGCGATGACTGACCTCGCCTCACGCGAGGGATGGGAACCGACCATCAAGCGCTACTACCGGACCTTGGTGGCTGTGGCCAACGCACTGCGGGAAGAACTTCAGCAACGCACCCCCGCAGACCTTGTCTGTTATGTTGCCGATGAAGATCATGCAGAAAAACTTTTGCGTCTCTGCCTGACTGACCAGCAACTTTCTAAGTATTTCCCACAGCTTTCCCAGCTGGTTGAAGGGCAGTGACACGAACTGAATAATCGGGCTATCTCTTGGTTAGAATGAGGGCGGTGGCCTGTGCGCTGCCCGCCCCATTCATTCTCACCGCCGGGAGAAAAATTTCGTGAGTAAGACCGTCCTGGACAAAGTCGCCATCCGTCGCGCACTGATTTCCGTCTACGACAAGACCGGCCTGGAGGAGCTGGCAACCGGACTGCACGCCGCAGGCGTACAACTGGTATCCACCGGATCCACCGCTAAGAAGATCGCCGCAGCGGGAATTCCTGTGACCGAGGTTGAGCAGGTGACCGGTTCGCCAGAAATGCTTGACGGTCGCGTGAAGACCCTGCACCCACGCATCCACGGTGGCATCCTTGCTGACCGCCGCGTTACCGAGCACATGGACACCCTGTCCTCGATGGACATTGAGCAGATCGACCTGGTGGTCGTTAACCTCTACCCATTCGTGCAGACCGTTGCTTCCGGCGCATCCCAGGATGAAGTTGTTGAGCAGATCGACATTGGCGGCCCTGCCATGGTCCGCTCGGCAGCCAAGAACCACGCTGCAGTTTCCATCGTGGTTGACCCAAACTTCTACTCGCAGGTCATTGCTGCCGCGGCTGACGGTGGCTTCGATTTGAAGACCCGCCAGCGCCTGGCAGCTAAGGCTTACGCTCACACCGCAGCATATGACACCGCTGTTGCTTCGTGGACTGCCAGCCAGTTCCTCGATGAAGACGGCGACGGCGTCATCGACTGGCCAGCCTACGCAGGCGTTGCCCTGCAGCGTTCGGCAGCACTGCGTTACGGCGAAAACCCACACCAGCAGGCAGCGCTGTACGTTGACGAAGCTGCTCCAGCGGGCATCGCCCAGGCTGATCAACTGCACGGTAAGCCAATGAGCTACAACAACTACGTTGACGCCGATGCCGCACTGCGCGCTGCTTTTGATTTCGAGAAGCCAGCCGTAGCTGTTGTGAAGCACGCAAACCCTTGTGGTGTTGCGGTGGCTTCCGACGATGCCGCTGATCCGATCGCTGACGCGCACCGCAAGGCTCACGCGACCGATCCAGTATCCGCATTTGGTGGCGTGATCGCCGCCAACCGTACGGTCACCAGGGAAATGGCTGAAACCGTCAAGGGCATCTTCACCGAAGTGGTTATCGCACCAGACTTCGAACCTGAAGCTGTTGAGATCCTCTCGGCTAAGAAGAACATCCGCTTGCTGGCCCTGCCAGAAGGATATGACCGGAACAAGAACGAGTTCCGCCAGGTCTCCGGTGGCATGCTGGTTCAGGCCTGCGACAAGATTGACGCCGAAGGCGACAACCCAGAGAACTGGACCCTGGCCGCTGGCGAAGCTGCCGACGCAGCAACCCTGGCTGACCTCGAATTCGCGTGGAGCGCAGTTCGCGCTGCAAAGTCCAATGCGATTCTGCTGGCCAAGAATGGTGCAGCAACCGGTATCGGCATGGGCCAGGTCAACCGCATCGACTCCTGCAAGCTAGCTGTCGAGCGCGCCAACACCCTTGGCGTGAAGGTTGATTCCGGCGCAGATGCAGCCGGTGGCGCTGAGAACGCTGACGGCGCTGCTTCCGAGCAGCGTGCTGTGGGCTCCGTGGCTGCTTCGGATGCGTTCTTCCCATTCGCTGACGGTCTGCAGATCCTGATCGATGCTGGCGTCAAGGCTGTTGTACAGCCTGGCGGTTCGGTCCGCGATGAGGAAGTCATCGCTGCTGCGAACGAAGCAGGCATTACCATGTACTTCACCGGTGCACGCCACTTCTTCCACTAGGAGCCGATAGCGCTTATAGCCACGATTCACGCGGATCTTTCCGCGTGAATCGTGGCTATTTTTTGCCTTGGACCGCAACATTTAGTCAGACGGAGAAATCAAGGCAGAGGCCGCCGGCGGCTTTGCCGAGGAGAAACACTCCGATGATGAGGGGCGGTACCGAGGTGATCACAGCGGTTTTTCTGGCGAACCACTCACTGAAGGCCTCGAAGGGTTTGCCCGGGCTAGGGTCTCCGGCACCACCGAGGACGGTCATGAGTAAAAACAAGCCACTCAACTGTAACGATATCCATCACCCGGACCACGGGGCGAACATGACGCCTGGTTCCTACCACCGTATGACAAGCCACGGGCCACTGTACAAAAGCCTCTTGGCGCACTTCATTTGTCACCGGGATCGAAAGTTCAGATGTTCGGCGCGTGAGTCAGTCCGTCAGCGAGCGACTTCCCGTCGGTGCTGCTCGCTGCCTCGCAACTTTTCGCATACGCGCAAGCGGCCACCGATGGTGTAGAGGTAGGTCTCGACGTACTCGGTGCCGTTTCGGCTCTTGCGATGGTCTTTCTAAACATTGGTGTCGCGCTGTTCCTTGCACATTCATTGGAGCCACCGATTCATATCCCGACGCGTTGGCGTCTTCATTGCACTTCCGCGGCGGGGATCCTTGAACGCGGCTCCCTGCTGATCCTCGTGATGTCGAATCAGATCGTCACGGTCAGGGCGGCCTCGTCCGCTCCCTTGAATATGTTCCGAACACGAGTGGTTCGCCTGAGTGAACGATGTAGTCAGTAAAGGTGCGGACGTAGACTAACTGATGGACGACGTGGCTCGATTCTTTGGTCCTCTCGAAAAGTTGCTCTAGGCGGACGGCGGTCCCATTCGTGCTGAAGTTTCCCACTTTCAAGACGATGATGTCGCACTTGTCGCTCAGCACGCGCGTGCCGATGCCTCTTCCCGGCTAGAGGGCTTGCTGCAATCCGTGGGCGGTATGTGTGGGGACAGAATCCTCCGCCGCTCGTGGAACTCGCGTCATATTCGTCCGCACTTGCGTTACTGATGATGTTGGCGGCCCTCGTATTGGTCGGTGCGTTCACCCCGTGTTCAGTCTCGTTGTTTTCTCGTCGATTGCCGGACTCGGCACGCTCGTTGAGAACTCAGACGCGGTGATGCCCGCGGCGATCATGGTTCTCGTCTATCTACAGGTGGAAGCCTACATTCGCACCAAGAGAATGATGTCTTAGACAGTCAAGGTCCCTGGTCCTCTCCTCATCTTGGCGGCGATGATCATGGTCATCAAGCAAGTCGTTATTTCTCGTCAAAACGGATACCGAAGACGCATTCAGCGATGCCCTGGTGGCACCGCCAAGGTTTGTTTTGCTTTCAGGACTTGCGCGCGCAAGTGATAACGGTTACAGTCGTTTCAACTTGCGCGTGCAAGTTGACGCACACGCCGTAGATAATGTCCTGCAATCCGCACTGTGCTTACACGGCATCTCTTTGACAATGGAGTCCCTATGACCATGCCCTTCAATCCAGGCTCTCAGTCCGAGGAGCCATCCACTGTGCTCTCCGCGCCCCTTCCTGCGCCGTCCGGCGCGCACCAAGAAGGTACCCGTACGGTCACGGGCCTCATCCGTCCCTCCCAAGCGTCACGTTCCTACATTTGGCTGCTCGTCCTCGCGCAGTTCGGAATTTTCGTAGCGTTCATTACGCCGATCGCCATCTCTCTCGCGGTGCGAGTGAGTGCACTGGCACCCGGTTTCGAAGAGCGGTATCTGGGTTACATCACCGGGGCCGCTTCCATTGTCGTAATGGTCATTACTCCGATCGTCGGAATCCTTAGCGACCGCACACGCTCGCGCCTAGGTCGTCGACGCCCCTGGATCCTCGGTGGAATGCTCGTTGGGGTGGGGTCACTGTTCGTTATGGGCTTGGCACCGAACGTGCTCCTTCTGGGCGCGGGTTGGATCCTGGCACAGATTGGGTGGGGGCAGGCATTGGCCATCCTCACCACCTCGATGGCAGACTCCCTTCCTGAGCATCAGCGCGGCAGGGTCGCAGGCCTCGTCGGGTTCGCGACGCAGGTCGCACCCGTAGCCGGTGTGATCATGGCCGGAAGTCTCGTTGCCGATTCGCTCCTGCTGTTCTTGGTCCCCGGCATGGTGGGCGTATTGTTCCTTACGCTCTTCCTGATCTTCTCCCGCGAGCAGGACAGTCGCCAAATGATCATCTCCGGGGTTCTCACCATCAGAACGACGTTCCGTAAGTACTTGTTCAACCCCGCGAAGTACCCCGACTTCTCACTGGTATGGACAGGCCGATTCTGCTTCTATTTCGGGCTAACCCTGAACACGGCCTTCACTGCCTTCTTCTTCGCGGCCCGCCTGAAGATCAGCGTCGAGGAAATTGCCGGCGTGCTCGCGACTCTGAGCTTGGTTGGCATCGCTGCGACCACGATCGGTGCGATCGGTGGCGGCTTCCTTTCCGATAAACTCCGTCGCCGTCGACTCTTCGTTCTCGTCGCATCCGTAATCTTCGCCGTGGGAGTCGTGACGGAGGCCGTTGCGTCGGACATCACCATGCTCTTCGTCGGATCGCTCATCGCGTCAATAGGCATCGGAGCGTTTTCTGCTGTAGATCAAGCGCTGCTCTTGGATGTCCTTCCCGAGCGTGACACCGATGCTGGCCGATTCATGGGAATCGCCGGATTCGCCACCGCCATCCCCCAAGCGATCGCGCCGTTCATCGCTCCGCTCATCCTTGCCATCGGAGCGAGTTCGTCCGGGGGCAAAAACTACACCCTGCTCTACTTCATTGCCGGAGCGATCACCCTGGTCGGCGGAATTATTGTGATGAGGGTTCGGCAGGTGCGCTGATTACACAACACAGGCAGGGCCCGCAACGATCGAGAAACTCACCGACTTCGTTGCGGGCCCTGCTTGTTTATCGTCGTCTCAGCTACTGCTATGTGGACGGACTCACGGAGGTCGATTCTCGCGAGATCAACGTGAGGGCAGAGGTCTGCTCCCAGTCCGGCGTCGGCGTCCCGTCCAGTGCATGAATGGCCAGCGCCGCGAGATAGTGCCCCAGTCCTGTCGAGTCGATCCGCACACTGGAAATGCGAGGCTCGAACATTAATGCCGTCGGGGTATCGTCGTGACCGACCACGGAGAGGGACCGGGGTACAGCGATTCCTGCACGTGCGGCGGCACCGATGATTGCCGCCGCGACATCATCATTGAATGCAACCACGCCCGTGATGCCTGCGTCGACCCATGCCTGGACGGGCGGGTCGAGCTCGGATCCCACAGTGACCGGGTCGAGCGTTCTTGGAGCTTCGAGACCGAGACTGACGGCCGCAGCTGTGGCCGCAGCTTCTCGCGCGTCCGCAAGTTCAACGAGTCGCGGGTCGCTCGGTCGGGCAAAGCCGATTCGCCGGTGGCCGAGTTCGCGAAGATGCTCCACCTGGAGTCGGGGTCCCCCCTCAGAGTAGCGGGCATCTGATGCCTCATCTGGGTCCGGGATGATGCGTTCGACGCCTGCTTCACGCATAGAACGGATCAGAGGGTCTGGGAATCGAAGCAGGCCCATCACGACATCTGGCTGCAGCGTCTCCCATAACGGACGGGAGCGCGCCCCCTCGTGTGGCGTGAAGGTGATCAAAGTGTATCCATGCTCGTCGAGGGCTTGGGTCGCCTCATCGATGTTCTCTCGCAGGCTGTGCTCGATAGGCCAATCCGGAAGAACGAGCAACACGAGGTGGCTGCGTCCGCTGGCGAGCGCTCGCGCGGCAATGTGAGGCCGATATCCCAAGCGTCTGGCTTCTGCGAGCACCCGGGCCGTGGTGGCTGCGGAGATCGTCTGCCCGGGGGTCTCGTTGAGGACGAAGCCCACCGTCGCTCGGGATACCCCGAGGGATCGAGCGATATCCGCCGCGGTAACCCGACGCCCTGATGACTGCGATGCCACTGTCACTCCTTCGTTGCACGGCGTTTTCCTCCATTAGTCCATCACACTTCCCTCCTATTTTGATGGATTGACTTGTGCGCGCTAGCTCACGTGTTATGGTAGAGCGTAACTAGCTCGCGCTAGTTGAACTTTTTGACAACGGAGTCTCGGTAGCCCGACTATCGAAGCTCTCATCCGTAAGGAGCGCCGTTCCGGTGATGACCGAGTCCAGTTCTGCCGTTTTCGTCAGCCCTCCCTTTGCGCAGGGAGCTATTGGTGAGCCTGCGTCGTATCTTCGGAAGGAGTTCGTCGCGCTGACAGCGCCCCGTCGCGCGACGCTCCGATCGACTGCAGTGGGGCTCATCGAGCCGCACCTCAATGGTGCCGTCGTCGGTGATGAGGTGCTCGCTCCCGGGTGGACCTCCTATCGTCACCGGCTCATCGTGAGCACGCACGATGTCACCGACCGGATTGTTGTCGGTGCGAATACTGTCGCGGCTGTGCTCGGTGAAGGATGGGCCGTTGGTCGCCTGGGATGGGAGGAGCGACGCCATCACTATTCCGATCGTCCTGCGGCGTGGTTCGAACTCGAACTCGAATATGACGACGGGAACCGGGAAGTGATCGTCAGTGACACATCGGTCACCGCCTCGCGCGGCGGGCTGGGAGCGAACAGCATCTACGATGGCGAGACCTACGACGCCCGAAGCGAGCCTGTTGGGTGGGACCGTTCAGGGTTCGATGACAGCGATTGGGTACAGGTTGAAGAATTTGACTGGCCGCTTGAAGCTCTGGTTGACCCTATCGCCCCGCCGATTCGACGCATCGAGGAGCTGGCACCTGTGGCAGTTCTCCGCACGCCCCGCGGAAAACTCGTCGTCGATTTTGGACAGAACATCTCGGGCTGGGTCCGGCTAACCGTCGATGGACAGCGCGGTGACACGATCACACTGCGTCACGTCGAGGTAATGGTGGACGGGGAGATCGAGGACGAGACCTTGCGCACGGCCGCCGCGACGGACACCTACATCCTCCATGGTGACGCGCCGGAGACGTGGGAGCCGCGATTCACCTTCCATGGTTTCCGCTATGTCGAAATCGATGGGTGGCCAGGTGAGCTCTCGTCGGACGCGATCCGAGCGGTGGTCATCCACTCCGATATGAATCGCACGGGATGGTTGAAGACCTCCAACCCCCAGCTGAACCAGCTGCACTCGAACGCAGTGTGGTCGATGCGCGACAACTTCGTGGGCGTGCCCACCGACTGCCCACAGCGGGACGAGCGTCTGGGGTGGACAGGGGACATCAACGCGTTCGCTCCGACTGCCGCTTTCCTCTACGACGTACGTGGTGTGCTCGGGTCCTGGCTCAGAGATCTCGGAATCGAGCAGCAGGAGAAAGGATTCGTGCCATGGGTTGTACCCGATGTCCTCTCTACTCCGTCCTCTCCGACAGCCCTGTGGAGCGACGTCGCAGTGAGTCTTCCATGGGCGCTCTATCGTGAGTACGGCGACAAACAGATCCTCCATGACGCGTACGACTCGATGAGCACCTTCATCCGTCAGGTTGCTGGACTTCTTGATGATGACGGCTTGTGGAGTACCGGATTCCAGTATGGGGATTGGCTCGATCCGGACGCGCCGGACGATAATCCTTCGGGCGGGAAGACTGACCGTCACTTGGTCGCCGGGGCCTATCTGTGCCGTACCACGCGAGAGATGGCAGACACCGCGCGCATCCTCGGACGCACAGAGGACGCGGCGGAGTTTGAAGCCCTCGCTGATCAGGTACGTGGGGCGTTCTGCCGCGAGTATGTGACTCCCAACGGCCGTCTGGCCTCAGAGACCGCCACAGCGTATGCGTTGGCGATCTCCTTCGGAATCCTCGACGAAGCGCAGAGGGAGCATGCAGGTGACCGGTTGGCGGCGCTTGTCGCACAGGCCGGGTACCGCATCTCCACCGGATTTGCCGGAACTCCGTTGGTGACCGATGCTCTCTCCTCGACCGGGCACCTAGCTGAGGCGTACCTCCTGCTGTTGGAGACGGAGGCGCCGTCCTTCCTCTACCCGGTGACCATGGGGGCTACGACCATCTGGGAGAGGTGGGACTCGATCCGTCCGGATGGCAGCATCAACCCGTCCGGGATGACGTCACTGAATCACTACGCACTCGGCGCGGTTGCCGACTGGATGCATCGGACGATCGGCGGTCTCCAGGCGATCGAACCGGGGTATCAGCGGATGCGAATCGCCCCACAACCGGGTGGAAATCTCACCCACGCCGAACTCACACACACCATCACGGAGGGCGAGGTTCGCATCGCTTGGCGCATCGAGGACACGCATGTCTGCGTCGAGGTGAGCATCCCCGCAAACACCACCGCAGAAGTCGTGCTGCCGCTGCACGCCGATTCGCAGGTCGTTGAGATCGACGGGGGAGAACACTCGTGGAATTACGAGATCAATGCGGTGGTGCGCCCCGTGCTCAGCCTGGACTCCACGCTGCGTGAAGTGTCGGATGACCCGGCCGGATGGCGCCGCTTCACCGAGACCTTCGCGCGCCACTACCCGGGTGTGCCCTTGGATGGGCGCGCCCCTGAGGCGACAGGAATGTCGATCCGCACGATGCTCGAGTATGTTCCCGGTGCCTCCGAGGAACTCCGCGCCGAACTTGCCGCCGCTCTTGAAGGATCCACCAAGTGAGCGCCTCGCACCGCGCTGTTCACCGTCACACAGTCTCATCTCGCGATTCCTTGGAGGAACCGATGCCTGCCCTGCCTTACAAGAATCCTGATCTCTCGGTCGAAGAGCGTGTCGAGGACCTGCTTTCGCGCCTGAGCGTCGAAGAGAAAGCGGGGCAGCTGACACAGTACTTCTACACCGGCGACGGAGAACCGGTCCCGGAAGACTTCGATATCGAGTCGCTTCCGCCGGAGCACAGGATCCACGTCGAACTCCCGGCGCTCATCGAAGCGGCGATTCGCAAAGGTCGAGCCGGGTCTCTGCTCTTCCTGCGAGATCCCGCGCTGAGCAATCGCATGCAAAGGTACGCCGTGGAGGAGTCGCGCCTGGGCATACCCCTGTTATTCGGCTTCGACGTCGTCCACGGCTGGCGGACGATCTTCCCAGTGCCGATCGCTCTGGCCGCGACGTGGTCGGAGTCGAGTGTGGAAGCAGTGCAGGCAGCTGCGGCGCGCGAAGCGCGTGCCGCCGGGGTGCACTGGACATTCGCGCCGATGATTGACATCGCCAGGGATCCGCGGTGGGGCCGCATCGTCGAGGGCGCAGGGGAGGACCCCGTGTTGGGAGCGGCGATGGCCGCGGCACAGGTGCGTGGTTTCCAGGGGGATCTGGGCGCTCACAGCATCTTGGCCGGGCCCAAGCACTTCGTCGGTTACGGTGCCGCTCGCGGCGGGCGTGACTACGACGACGCCGAGGTGTCTGAGAATGAACTCTGGAACGTCCACATCCCTCCTTTCCGGGCGGCCATCGAGGCCGGGGCTGCGAATGTGATGAGCGCCTACATGGACCTCAACGGTGTTCCGGCCTCGGCGAACAGGACGCTGCTCACCGGTATTCTTCGCGACCAGCTCGGCTTCGAAGGATTCGTCGTGTCGGATGCTAACGCAGTCCGCTCGCTCGCCGTTCAGCACTTCGCCGAGGACCAGACCGACGCCGCGATTCGGGCGCTCGGTGCCGGACTCGACATGGAGATGTGCATGTTAGAACCGGCCTTCGATAATATCCCGCAGGCGGTGGCCGATGGCAGGATCAGTGAGAGCGCGCTCGATGATGCAGTGCGAAGAGTGCTGGGAGCGAAGATTCGACTGGGTCTGTTCGAGAGTCCCTACGCTCAGGAGGAACACACCGCCTCCGTACTCGCTGCGCCTGAACACAGGGAGCTGGCCAAAACGGTGGCGGAGGAGTCTATCGTGCTCCTCAAAAACGATGACTTGGCACTTCCTCTCGACTCGAGTGCTCTGGGACAAATCGCGGTGATCGGCCAACTCGCCGACAGTCGACGCGAAGTGCTCGGGCCTTGGGTTTTCGATCACGACACGAACGAGACCGTCACGATCGTCGACGCACTGCGCGCCGCACTCGGGGACGCGAGAGTCGGCTACGAGGCAGGAGCAGGAATACCGGAAAGGATCCATCCGTCGATGTTCGACGTGCTCGACACCACTGTCGAACGCACGCCGCCAGACTACGACGACGATGCCGCCATCGACCGCGCGATCGCGCTCGCGGAGGCCGCAGATGTGGCGATCGTCGTGGTCGGACAGCGACAGAACCAGATCGGGGAGAAATCATCCACTAGTACTCTGGATCTGCCCGGTCGCCAACTGGAGCAGTTGCAGCGTATCCATGCCACCGGCACCAAGGTCGTGGTGGTGGTCGTCTCCGGCCGGCCATTGGATCTTCGTTGGGCTGATGAGAATGTCCCAGCGATCGTGCAAGCGTGGTACCCGGGAACACGTGCCGGTGAAGCGATCGCGTCGGTGCTTACGGGAGCGACTAGCCCCGCGGGGCGTCTGCCGTTTACCTGGCCTAGGCATGTCGGTCAGGTGCCGTTGATCTACGCGCACAACCGCACTTTCATTCCGGAAGAACAGAATGCACGGTACTTCGAAGAGTCCAACGCACCGCTGTATCCATTCGGGCACGGCCTGTCCTTCTCCTCATTCAAATACAGCAGTCTTCGTATCGAACGACCGGTGATCGCCAGGGGCGAGTCGACCACGGTGAGCGTCGACATCACCAACATCGGGGATCGTGACGCCGACGAAGTCGCACAGTTGTACATTCACCAGCGGTACGGAACGTCCACTCGCCCTGTTCGGGAGCTGAAAGGCTTCAACCGGATCTGCCTCGCTGCGGGAGAATCGCGTCGGATCGAGTTCACACTTGGGCCGGACCAACTCCAGTATTGGAGCGCGGTCACGTCGTCGCACATCCAGGACGTAACGACGTTCGATATAGGCATCGGCGGCGACTCCACCGCACCGTTCACAGCGTCTGTCGAAGTGACGTCGTGACTACTCAAACCGCCAAACTCGGCAAAACAATCATGGCCACAGGAACCGTCTGTCACTGTCGAGCCGGTCAATCATCGGCAACTGCAGGACCTAGCGCAGAACGCTCACGAACCGAATCCGGCGACACCATTGGAATCGGAGACTTCACGGGGCCGGTTCCGCACCAATCACGAGTTCGAATGGCTGAGGAACGCGATGCCCTATGACCGGAAAACCAGCAGCGAAAGGCAGTAATGACCCGCTCATCTTTCAATTCCAATTGGTCCTACCGGCCGAAGACCAGCATATTCGCGGATGTGCAGGGTCAGTCATCGGCAGGTATCCCGGTGCGCCTGCCGCACGATGCGATCATCGGCCTCGAACGCCGTGCTGATGCGCCCAGCGGTGCCGCGGGCGCCTATTTCCCAGCCGGTGCATTCGAGTATGTCACCTCGCTCGATGTCCCGCTGGAGTGGAGCGATAAGCACGTCGCGCTCGAATTCGAAGGCGTCTATCGCGACGCCATGATTTACGTGAACGGTGCATTCATCGCGCAACGGCCCAACGGCTATGCAGCCTTCGTGGTCTCGCTCGACGGCTTCCTCGAATACGGTGCTCAGAACACCATCCGAGTGGATGCTCGGACGCATGACGATTCGCGGTGGTACACCGGCGCAGGGATTTACCGCGAAGTGCACCTCTGGGTCAGCGATCGAGTGCACATCTTGGAGCAGAACGGTGTCCGGATCACGACACCCGATATCGATGATCAGTGCGCTGTTGTGGCGATTGCTACGCGCGTGCGCAACGCCGGAATCCTCACCCGCACGGCAACGGTGTCCACCGAGATCCTTGATCCAGATGGCAATGTCGTTGGGGTTCAGAACAGCCCGATCACGACGCTTCCCCAAACTGAAGGAGTCGTCCGGCAGAGGATCTATGTCCCAGGACCGCAACGATGGAGCGTCGATCGTCCAGCCCTCTACACCGCTCGTACGCGGCTAAACGGTATTGCCGACGAACCGGAGATCCGCCACACGACCTTCGGAATTCGAACCCTGCAACTCGACCCCCATCACGGTCTGCGCATCAACGGTGAAACCGTGAAGCTACGAGGCGCATGCATCCATCACGACAACGGCATCATGGGCGCCGCGACTTTCGCGGATGCCGAAGAACGTCGCATCATCCTCCTCAAAGCCGCCGGCTTCAACGCCATCCGCAGCAGCCACAACCCCATGAGTGTTGCGATGCTCGACGCCTGCGACCGTCACGGCGTCCTGGTGATGGACGAGACTTTCGACATGTGGACCGATTCGAAATCGCCCTTCGACTACGCGCTCTCCTTCCCCGAATGGTGGGAAAGAGACGTCGAGGCGATGGTCGCCACGGATTTTAACCACCCCAGCGTGATCATCTACTCGATCGGAAATGAGATCCCCGAAACGGGTAACGCGATCGCAAGTCAATGGGGACGCAAACTCGCAGAAAAGGTCAGGGAGCTCGACGGCACACGCTTCGTCACCAACGGTATCAACGGCTTCGTCTCTGCAATGAGCGAGATCTCCACGGTCATCGAGGCAGCCACCGCGCAGTCCACCACAGAGGGGGGACCTGAGAGCGCGGAGGCCGACGGCGGCATCAACGCACTCATGGGAAGTACCGAGGACTTCATGGACTGGGTGGCCACGTCGCCACTGGTCACCGCTGCCACGGCGGAGTCTTTCGCGATGCTCGATATTGTCGGATTGAACTATGGTGATGCACGATACGAACTGGAACGGCAAGAACACCCAGAGCGCATCGTGGTCGGCACGGAGACGTTCCCCTCGCGTATCGATCGCAACTGGAAACTCGTGACTGATCATCCGCAGGTGATCGGAGATTTCACGTGGTCCGGATGGGATTACCTCGGCGAAGTCGGAGTAGGACGCGTCAAATATGAGGGAGAGTCGGACGCGTTCGATGGGCAGTTCCCATGGCTGACGTCTTGGTCGGCGGACCTAGACATCACGGGCCACCGCCGCCCCATGTCGTATTACCGCCAGACCGTATTCGGCCTGCGTTCCACGCCCTATATCGCCGTTAGGCGTCCCTCCAATTATGGTCGTGCGTTCACCCTGGGGCAGTGGAGCTGGACGGATGCCGTCTCCAGCTGGAGCTGGAACGTCGCGGACGGGTCACCGGTGATCCTCGAGGTCTACAGCAATGCTGACGAGATCGAACTCGAGCTGAACGGTCGGGTGATCGCGAGGGAGCTGGTCGGAAGCCGACGCGCTTTTGTGGCGGACTTCGAGCTTCCGTTCGAGGCGGGTGCGCTCACCGCGATCGCCTTGCGCGAGGGCAAGGAAGTCGGACGCACCATGCTGCGCACGGCATCCGGCGAGGCGCTTCTTGATGTCAGGCTCGACAAGTCCAGCACCGATTTGCGCGACGGGGCGCTATTCTTCGTCGAGATCGAGCTCCGAGACGCCGACGGCAACCTCATCAACGATGCTGATCGTCCCGTGACTGTCTGCGTGACCGGGGCAGGATCGCTGGCGGCTTTCGGCAGCGGACGCCCTTGCACGTCGGAGCGTTTTGACCAGGACACACACGGTACATATGACGGGCGTGTGCTCGCGGTAATCCGTCCTGATCGTGTCGGTCTCGTCGAGGTCACCGTTTCCGCAGAGGGGGTAGCGGATGTGGTTGTCCGTGCCGAGGTGCATGAGCGTTCTTCCGCTCCCTTTTTGGACAGCATCACGCCGTCCAATTTCACAGAATCGATCCAAGCATGAATGGAGAACATATGAACACCCGGCTTACGGAAAAGATCATCATCGTCACCGGAGCAGCGTCCGGCATCGGACGCGGTACCGCCCTCAGGCTGCTGAGCGAGGGGGCGCAGGTCGCTGCCCTCGATCTGCGCGAGGAGGATCTGCGACTACTTCACGAGAGCGCGCCGGACAATGAGCGCTCTCGGCTCTTCACCCAACCAGTCGATATCGCCGACGAACAGTCAGTGCAAGAAGCGGTGGCGGTAGTCATCGCTCGCTTCGGCCGACTCGATGCGATCGTAAATGCCGCCGGCATTCTGTACGGCGACCACACGCATGAGATGACTCTGGACCGCTGGAACCGCCTCCTCCAGGTGAACTTGACCGGAACCTTCCTGATGGTTCGGGAGAGCCTGCCTCATTTACTGGAGAAGAAGGGTGGTGTCATCATCAACTTTGCGTCGACCTCAGCGTTCTTCGCGCACCCATATATGGCGGCCTACGCTGCGACGAAGGGAGCGATCGCCTCCTTCACTCACTCTGTCGCACTCGAGTACGCAAAGCAGGGCTTACGCGCAGTGAACATCGTCCCGGGCGGAATCACGAGCGGAATCACGAATACCACACCGCAGAATCTGCCGGCGGACGCTGATTGGAGCCTGCTTGAGCATCTTGGCGCACCTCTGAACGATGGGCGAATGGGGACTCCCGCAGAGGTTGCTGGAGTGATCGCCATGCTCATATCCGAGGACGGAGCCTTCATTACGGGCACGGAGATCAGGATCGACGGCGGCGCACACACCTAAGCTGCGGGGGAGTAAGTGGCCGATTAGGTTCGCGGGTTCAGTGGATGGTGAGCATGACGGCACCAAAACTGAACCCCGCGAGGTCGCTGAGTGATTCGAACGCGTGAATTCGGCCTGAGCTGACGCATCGAAAAGATCACGAAGACCGTGATGCTGATCGTGCTCCGCACAGCTAGCAGGCGTATGGCCAGACACCTCGGTGAGACTCCTGCGCCTGCGAGTTCACGGTCACTTCTCGATGATCAACATGGCCATCAGAAAGACGGAGGACGTGCGGAGTGAAATCATCGAGTGGAGACCGGCGCGGTCCAGCTAGTCTCAACAGCAGCGCCCCTTGAAGGACGAGGCTATTGCGGACGCGGCGGTGAGCCGCACAGTGATCGTTCCCGCGGGCCGGCTAGGGAGCACAAGGACAGGGTGTTCGACGGGAGCATGATGGGCGACAGTATTCCGATGAGGTGTTTCTAAAACTGCATGAGGGTGGGATGTTTCGGTGCTGAATACGTGAATCTTACGAAACATAAAATTGTTCAACAACATCTTGCCAAGGTTGTTCAACAACCTGTAATGTCATGTGGGTTACATTGATTCTGTGACAGCTGTCACCACTATCGCATTGGAACGTCACCATGGCACTTCCTGAGTCAAAGACTGAAATGAGCCCCAAAGCTCGGCGCACCGCCCTGCTAGGCGCCATGTTCTTGATGGCCACCAGCGCCATCGGCCCTGGATTCATTACCCAGACCACCGAATTCACAGTGAAAATCGGCGCGGCCTTCGCCTTCGCTATCGTTGTGTCCATCCTCGTCGACATCGCGGTACAGTTGAACGTCTGGCGCGTTATTGGCGTCTCGGGCATGCGCGCTCAAGAACTTGGCAATAAGGTTCTACCTGGTGTGGGCTGGTTCTTGGCAGTCCTTGTCTTCATCGGAGGCATGGTCTTCAATATCGGCAACATCGCCGGTACCGGACTTGGCGTCAACGCAATGCTCGGTGTGGATGCCAAAATCGGCGGAGTGATCTCAGCTGTCGTCGCCATCCTGATCTTCCTGTCCAAGAAAGCCGGAATGGCTTTGGACCGCATCGTCGTACTGCTCGGTGCCATCATGATTCTGTTGATGCTCTACGTAGCGATTGTCGCCGCGCCACCTGTTGGCGACGCCCTGCGCAACGTGGTTCTGCCTGAGAAGATCGACTTCCTGATTATCACCACCCTGATCGGTGGCACCGTTGGTGGTTACATCACCTACGCTGGTGCGCACCGCATGATTGACTCGGGCACCAGCGGTGTTGAGCACGTCAAATCAATTTCCAACATCTCGATCTTGGCTATCATCGTCACCGGTGTCATGCGAGTGCTCTTGTTCCTTGCGATCCTCGGCGTTGTTGCCGGCGGCGTGGTGCTGGCCAGCGATAACAAGGCAGCCGAAGCTTTCGGCCACGCCGCAGGCGATATCGGTATTCGAGCCTTCGGCATCATCCTGTGGGCTGCGGCTCTGACCAGCGTTATCGGAGCGGCTTATACGTCGGTTTCCTTTGTTACCAAGCGGACCACCTCAGAACGTACCCGCAATTTAATCACCGTCGCCTTCATCGCAGTCTGCGGCATCATCTACCTGTTCCTGGGCAAGGCGCCAGCTACCTTGCTGATCTTCGCCGGAGCATTCAACGGCCTGATCTTGCCTGTGGGCTTCGCAGTTCTGCTGTGGGTCGCGTGGCGCCGTCGAGATCTCATGGGCGGTTACAAGTACCCGAAGTTCCTGTTGCTTGTAGGTGTGCTGGCATGGCTGTTGAGCGTGTTCCTCGGATGGAACTCGTTGGCCGGGCTAGCAGCGCTCTGGCAGGGCTAAGGCAGGTAGAACGTGAGCAACATCAGTGACATGACCGTGGCCGAACGTTCGGCATTATCCCCAAGCCAAGCTCGTGAGTTCTTCCGCGAAGGCCAAGTGCTTCCCACTGCTGGAATCAGTGCTGGGTATGCGCAGGCGAACCTCATGATCGTGCCTAGGGACCTGGCGTTTGATGTTCTGCTTTTTGCCCAGCGTAACCCCAAATCCTGCCCGGTGCTGGGCGTGCTTGAAGCAGGGGAAGTATCCAGCGAACTACTGGCTGGCGGAGACATCAGAACCGATGTTCCGAAGTACGTGGTCTATGAAAATGGGGTCAAGGTTGCTGAACTCACCGACCTGACCGAGTATTGGCGCGATGATTTGGTCACCTTCATCATCGGCTGTTCGTTCACCTTTGAGTCAGCCTTGATGGACAACGGAATCTCCGTCGCCCACATTGATCAAGGCGTCAATGTTCCCATGTACAAGACCACGACGCGCAGCTCCACTGCTGGGGCGATCTCCGGCCCAATGGTGGTGTCGATGAGGCCCATTCCGGCGTCACAGGTGGCAGATGCTGTTCGGATTACCTCGCGATATCCAGCGGTGCACGGAGCACCGGTACATATCGGCAATCCGGAAGAGCTGGGAATTACTGACCTGTCGAAACCAGACTTTGGTGACGCGGTGAAAATTCCCGAAGGTAGTATTCCGGTGTTCTGGGCTTGCGGCGTCACGCCACAAGCAGCTGTCATGGAGTCGAAGCCATCGCTGGCCATCGGGCATGCACCTGGCCACATGCTGATCACCGACATCAAAGATGCACAATATCAGGTGCCATAACAGCGAAGTGCTGCGGTGTTCATCCCTTGAGGGAAGGACACCGCAGCGCTTAGTTAAGCCGCAAATCGTCTTTAGCGTTGGCTAACCCAAGCCTCTACTTCCGCCAGCCGCTCGCTCTTCGCAGAATCGTCAATGAATGAAGATTCAAAAGAATTTCGGGCCAACCGTGCCAATTGCTCGGTGCTGAAATTGAAAGCTTTCATCAGTGAAGCGAAGTTGGCGTCCATGTACCCGCCGAAATACGCCGGATCATCGGAATGCACCGAAACCTTCAGCCCCGCCTCAAGCATGGATGGCAATGGGTGATCCGCCATGGTGTCCACCGCACGCAGACGAATATTTGACAGCGGGCAGACGGTCAGCGGCATCTGTTCTGCAACGAGCCGCTGCACCAGCTTCTCATCATCCAAGCAACGAATTCCATGATCCACTCGCTCCACCTTGAGCAGATCCAAAGCCTGCCAAATGTAGTCGGCTGGGCCTTCTTCGCCGGCATGGGCGACAACGTGCAAGCCATGCTCGCGGGCTAAGTCGAAAACTTCAACAAAGAGTTCTGGTGGGAATCCCAGTTCGGAGGAGTCCAGTCCGATGCCATCGATTTCGTGCTTCTGCGCGATCATCAGGCGCAAGAGCTCCAACGCTTCGCTGGCCGGTGCATGACGCCAGAAGCAGGCGATGAGTTTGTGCGAGATTCCCCAGCGATCTTGTGCTTCGCTCAACGCGTCACGAATACCCGCGATGACATCGCGCAGGTCCATGCCGCGCTCTACATGGGCTTGGGGGTCAAAGAATAATTCCACGTGGCGCACGCCGGAAGCGTGTGCGCGCTGCAAGTAGGCCATGGTGATTTCGTAGAAATCCTCGCGGGTGCGAAGTACCAGCATGTTGGCGTAGAACAGGTCAAGGAATGACTGCAGGTTGCTGAACTCGTACTGCGCCCGCAGCTCGTCGATTGAGCTGTAAGGCAGATCAATTGAATGCTTGTCGGCCAGCGACATGATCATCTCGGGCTCTAGAGTTCCTTCGAGATGGATATGTAATTCGGCAACGGGCAAGTTCACAGGGCGGAACCTTTCAGCAACGACTAGAGGGTGCGGTCCCTGGTCTAGCCAGGAACGCGCAAGATTGCCTTAAACCATACGCCGACAAGCTAGGTACAGGCAGGTCGAAATAACAAACGTGCAGCCAACTTAGCAGGTGAATATCCTTGGATTTTCATCATGATGACCCATCCGTGAAAAGAACTCATTGCAAGGTACCGGGGCGCTAAAAGTAGCGGAATCACAATGAATATTTCGACTGTTCGTGCCAGGCCAGTCAGGTCTCATCGGTCAAGCGCAACGACGGCGGATCAGGCGCAGCGAACTCTGAAGACTCTCAAAGACCAAGATGCCGGTGAGACAGAAATCGCAAGACTGACACGGAGGCGCAACCGACGCTGACGCTAATCGGATGCCTTGTTGATGTGTTCGAGCAACTCCGCTTCAGCCTTGTCCAAGTACCCGCGCAGGGCCGTGGCTGCTTCATCGCGTTGGCCTTTACTCAGTAGATCCACCAAGCGGGCATTTTGCTCCACATAGTGCGAGTGGAAATCAGGGGCGTCACTCATCGCGTGGAAGACCAAACGCATTTTGGCCAGCACACGTCCCATGAGCTCTTGGACCAAAGTACTGTCAGAAGATCGAACCAGCTGCTGGTGGAACGCCTGATTGGCGCTGGCCATCCGGGGAATGTCCTTAGCTGCCAAAGCCGCGCGAGCTTCAACAATGATCTTGCCCAGCTGCTCCAAATCCAGTTCTGGACCCCAAGCCAGGCAAGCAGGCTCAATGGTGCGTCGCACCGCATAGATTTCTCGCACATCATCAGCATCTGGAGACGCAACAAAAACCCCACGATTGGGGATTCGGGTGATGATCAGTTCACTGTCGAGCAGGGTGAAGCTTTCACGCAAGGTATTGCGTGAAAGCCCCAACGACTCCGCCAAGGACTGTTCAGACAGTTTGTCTCCGGGCAACAATTCACCTTCGGCGATGCGAGTACGCAAAAGGTTTGCGGCCCAAACGCTGCTGTGCGCATGGGGTGCTTTGGCCGGAAGCTTGGAGACATTGCTGCTGGATTTCATTAGTCCAATTTATCCCAACTCGTTGCCCGAAATAGAACGGACGGAGGTCCAATTACTGGATACTGCCCAGCGCGTCGGAACGACGTACCGCGGCCCCCACCTCGATACTGCCTGCAGTGAAAACTCCATCGCGATGGGCTGCTACGGCAGACTCCATTTTCATGGCTTCAACTACAGCGACAGTCTGTCCCTTGGAAACGGCCTCACCGTCTTCGACAGCAAAGCGCACGAGATTGCCATCCATTGGGCTGAGCACAGAAGCAGCATCTTGCTCTACAGCATCCTGGTTCTGAGTCGCCTGGGAAGAACCAGCACCCGATGGGTTGCGCAAAGCGTTAGTGAGAGCAGCGGGTAATCCTAGCTGGACCGACTTGCCGTCGAGCTCAATGGTGATCGTTTCCCGGCTGGTATCTCGCTGGTCAAGATCCATCTCATCGCTGGCCTCGACTTCATTGAGGAATTCGTCCTCAATCCAAGTCGTGTAGACCTTCAGCTTTTCCCCATTAAAGTCTTCGTGGTCGATCACCGCGCGGTGGAACGGCAGGACCGTCGGAACACCAGCAATGGTGATCTCTTCCAGTGCCAAGCGGGCTCGACGCAACGCCTGATTGCGGTCGGCTCCGTGCACAATCAGCTTGGCAATCATTGAATCGTAGAACGGTGGAATGACCGAACCGCTGCGAACACCAGAATCGATACGCACCCCGGCGCCCGTGGGTGCCTCGAAGCGCTCTACGGTGCCTGGAGCTGGAAGGAATCCGCGGGCAGGGTCCTCGGCGTTGATACGGAATTCAAAGGCATGGCCCTGAGGAGTTGGGTCTTCGCTCAGTGATAGCGGCAAGCCATCAGCGATGCGGAACTGCTCTGCCACCAAATCCACGCCAGCGGTTTCTTCGGTGATCGGGTGTTCCACCTGCAAACGGGTATTGACCTCCAAGAAGGAGATCAGGCCGTCTTGGGCAACCAGATACTCGACGGTGCCGGCGCCAACGTAGCCAGCTTCCTTGCAGATCGCCTTCGCCGATTCGTGGATGCGGGTTCGCTGCTCATCGCTGAGGAACGGCGCCGGTGCTTCCTCCACCAACTTCTGGTGACGGCGCTGCAACGAGCAATCGCGGGTACCCACGACGACAACATTGCCGTGGGTATCGGCCAACACCTGTGCCTCAACATGTCGTGGTTTGGACAGGAATCGCTCCACGAAGCATTCACCGCGGCCAAAAGCCACGGTGGCTTCACGGGTAGCCGATTCGAAGGCTTCGGAGATCTCATCGAGCGAATACGCGATCTTGATGCCGCGGCCGCCACCACCAAAGGCCGCCTTGATAGCTACGGGCACACCATACTCTTCGGCGAAGGCACGAACCTCTGCAGCATTTTCGGCAGGACCATCGGTGCCCGGAGCCAATGGTGCCCCGGCACGAACGGCGATCTGACGAGCGGTGACCTTATTGCCCAGTTCCTCAATGGCCTGCGGCGAGGGACCGATCCATTTCATCCCAGCGTCAATCACCGCCTGGGCAAAGTTGGCGTTCTCCGAAAGGAAACCATAGCCAGGGTGTACCGCGTCGGCCCCGGAGCGCTGGGCGATCTCAATGATCTTCTCGATATTCAAGTAGGTGTCAGCGCCGGTGGATCCATGCAACGGGTAGGCCTCGTCGGCACGCCGTACGTGCAAGGCGTCGGCGTCTGGGTCCGAGTAGATAGCTACGGAACTAATATTTGCGTCAGTGGCCGCCCGGGCAATGCGAACTGCGATTTCGCCGCGGTTGGCGATCAGTACCTTTTTCATGACAATCCTAAGAAGTTACTTGGCCGTCAAAGCGGCGGGGGACTGGAGGACAAATCGAATCTTGCTTCCCGGGGGAAGCTGCGCTGCAGCGCTGAGGTCTTCAGCGATCACCGTGGCGATCACCGGGTAGCCGCCGGTGACCGGATGATCAGCGAGGAAGAGCACCGGAAGGCCCGACGGTGGAACCTGCAAGGAGCCTCTGGCGACACCTTCACTGGCGAGCTCCCCGGAGAGAACACGCTGTAAGGGCTGCTGGTCGGTCGACAAGCGGATGCCCACTCGGTTCGACTCGCTGGTGACATCCCAGAGCTGTTCGGTCAGCTGTTGCACCCCGGATGGGCCAAACCACTCGGTGCGAGGTCCGGCGATCACCCTGAGCTGGTACACCCCTTGGTCATCGGGTATCGGTAGCGTGCTCGGCTGCGGATTGCCGACTATACGCCCGACCATTGGTTGCCTGACCGGAATGACGGATCCGGAAACCAACGGATCGGGGCCAACCCCAGAGAGTGTGTCGGTGGACAGGGAACCCAGAACCGGTGTGAGCGCAATAGTTCCACGCACAGCGAGGTAGCTGCGCAACCCCAGTCCGTCGGGCTCCACGCTCAGGCGCTCGCCGTGCAGCAGTGCAAAGGGAGCATTGCTGGCGACCTGCCGTGGAGTGCGTAGCTGGTCATCCTCAGCCGGGGTAATCCACAGCTGCGCTTGCGCCCCGGTATGTGCCAAAACTTGATCGCCGCTGGTTTCGAGGGTGATGCGGCTGCCGAGATTTTCAATGACTGCCTGGCCTGCCGGGTTGCCGACGAGCCGATTGGCTTGGCTGAATGCGGTGGGGTCCGCTGCTCCGGCGACGCCGACACCGAGGTTTCCGTAACCGATGCGTCCGGCATCCTGGAGCAGGGACTGCAGGCCGGCATCGATGATTGTCAGGCCACCGTCATGTGCCTGCGCTGGCGCTTCTTCTCGTGCGGCGGGCACCTGGCTCACCGACAACTTCTGGGTAGCCGGGACGAACTGCACTGTATCTTGTGGCCGGATCAACGCAGGATTTTCGCGCTGTAGATCCCACATTTGCAGATCGGTATGACCGATCAACTGCCAACCACCGGGGGATTGGCGCGGATAAACAGCCGAGTACTCGCCTGCCAGGGCCACTGCTCCGGCGGGCACTTTGGTGCGCGGGGAGTCACGGCGGGGGACATTCAAGACGTGGTTTTCACCGAGAAGATAGGCGAAGCCGGGAGCGAATCCGCCAAATACTGCACGCCATTTCTGGCTTGTATGGGCATTGATGACTGCTTCGGTGCTCAGTCCGGTCAGCTCGGCGACTGCCGACAGATCCTCACCATCATAATGAACCGGTACTTCTACCAGCTTGCCCGCGTCCTGAACCGCAGAAGCTACTTCAAGTTCTGGCAATGCTGCAAAGGCTCGTTCGGCGCTCTGCGGCGAATCGAACTTCAGCAATACTGTCTGGGCAGCTGCCAAGAGATCGCGCTGCCCGGATAGGGGAGCAGATTCCAAAGCGGCATTGAGTGCCAGGACGGCATCGAGTGAGTCTAGGTCGACGAGCAGATCATTGGATCCAGCCCGGTGGATGGCGCGGATGCTCACGCGAAGCTCCGGATCTGCACTCCGGCGTTTTCCAATCCGGCGCGGACAGCACGAGCCATGGCGACAGCGCCGGCGGTATCGCCGTGAAGGCAGATGCTTTCGGCAGGCATGGTGATGGTGCTGCCATCAACCGCGACGATGGTTCCTTCGGTGGCCAGACGGATCATGTTTTGGGTGACCGCTTCGGGGTCATGCAGTACAGCGTTGGCTTCGCGGCGGGAGACCAAGGTGCCATCGGGGTTGTAATTGCGGTCGGCAAAAGCTTCGGCCACGCCGCGCAGTCCGGCGGTCTCGGCCTTGCGCAGGGCAACGGATCCAGGCAGGAGCAACACCGGAAGGTCCGTTCCGAAAGCCTTGATGGCATCGATGACCGCTTGGGCATGTACCTCGTGGTGCACGATCGTGTTGTACAGGGCGCCGTGGGGTTTGACGTACTTGATCTCCGCACCGGCACTGCGGGCCAATGCCTGCAGGGCGCCGAGCTGGTAGAGCACGTCGTCAGCTAGCTCGGTCGCCGAGCAGTCCAGGAAACGACGGCCGAAGCCGGCCAGATCCCGGTAGCCTACGTGCGCGCCGATGGTGACGTTAGCACTGACGGCATCGCGGCAGGTTTGTGCGATGGTGCTTGGATCCCCGGCATGGAAACCGCAAGCGATATTTGCAGAGGAGACGGAGGTGAAGATGGCGGCGTCATCGCCCATTTTCCAGTTGCCGAATGATTCGCCTACGTCGGAATTCAGGTCTATGAATGGCATTGTGATCCCCGTCTCGTGAACATGTCTTGGTAAAAGAATGCCTTACTTTCGATAATTGTTCAACAATCTGAGAAAGGTTTCGAAAAATACAACGCGCTACCGGGGATGTTTAAGACAGGCCTACTGCCTTCCCCTGACCGTCAACACCCATGCGCAGGGCAGCCGGCACCTTGGGTAGCCCCGGCATCGTAGTTAATGCTCCGGTAATGGCAACAATGAAGCCCGCGCCGGTTTTGGGAATCAACTCGCGGATCTGCAGTCTGAATCCTTGTGGGGCGCCGAGCAGTTGAGGATCATCGGAGAAGGAATATTGCGTTTTCGCTATGCAGACCGGCAATCGATCCCAGCCGTTGGCATGGATCTGCTCCAGCATTCGCTGCGCCTTAACCGAATACTCGACGCCTTCGCCACCGTAGATTTCTTGCGTCAAGGTCAGAATTTTCTCTTCTACACTTTGATCAAGGTCGTACAGGTGCTTGAAATCCGCAGGGGACTCAATGGCCCGCACTACTGCCTCAGCCAGTGCGCCGGCCCCTGCGCCACCTTGACCCCAGACATCGGCCACCGCACAGGCAATTGCATTCTCGTCCGCCCAGTCGGTGACGACCTTGAGCTCAGCCTGTGTGTCCTTGCTGAATTGGTTGATGCCAATCACCGGTGGGATGCCGAACTTCTTGATGATGGAGGCATGGCGAGCGAGGTTGGGCAATCCGGCGCGCACGGCATCGATGTTCTCGGCACCGAGCTCTTCTTTAGCAACTCCACCATGCATTTTTAAGGCACGAATGGTCGCGGTGATCACCACGGCGCTCGGGGCGCAATCGGCATAACGAGCCTTGATGTCCATGAACTTTTCGGCCCCAAGATCCGTGCCGAAGCCTGCCTCGGTCACCACAATGTCCGCCAGAGATCGAGCAGTGTTGGTGGCGATAGCCGAATTGCACCCGTGGGCAATGTTGGCGAAGGGCCCACCGTGAATGAACGCTGGGGTGCCGGCGATGCTCTGTACAAGATTCGGTTTGATCGCATCCTTGAGCAGCAACGTCAAGGCTCCAGCTGCGCCTAAGTCATCGACGGTCACCGGTTTCATCTCGTAGGAATATCCGACGGTCATACGGCCAAGTCGTGCGCGCAAATCTTCAAGACCGGTGGCTAGGCAGAAGACTGCCATGACTTCTGAGGCTGCGGTAATCTCGAATCCGGTCTCGCGCGGGACACCATCTGTTGGCCCGCCCAGCCCGATCACCACGGTGCGCAAGGCGCGATCATTCATATCCAGGACGCGCTTGAAGGTGATGCGTTGCGGGTCGAGGCCCAACTGATTTCCGTGGTGCAGGTGATTATCGACCAACGCCATCAGCAGGTTGTTGGCGCTGGTAATGGCGTGGAAGTCCCCGGTGAAATGCAGATTGATTTCATCCATCGGCAGCACCTGCGACTGGCCTCCGCCGGTGGCCCCGCCCTTCATGCCGAAGCTGGGGCCCACCGAAGGCTCGCGCAGGGCGATCATGGTTTTTGCCCCGGTCGATGCCAAGGCATCGGCCAGGCCGACCACCATGGTAGTTTTCCCCTCACCGGCGGGAGTCGGAGACATTCCGCTGACCAGGACTACCTGTCCGCGGCGTGTCCTATTTCCCGTGAGTAACGAGGGATCGACCTTGGCCTTGTAACGTCCGTACGGTTCCACGGCTTCGTGTGGAATTCCCGCATCCGCGGCAATGTCCGCGATGGGCTTGAGCACCGTTCGTGAAGCGATCGCAAGATCACTCATGTCGGCTTCTGGCGTCGTTGCCATGCTGCGTCCTCTCTGCTGACCCGGAGAATCCGGAGTGCGAGGAAGACCAAGGTCAGTGGTATTCCCCGATGTGCCTTCAAGCTACCACCAGAGGTTCCACCGCCCGAGCAACGTGGCCCGCACTTCGCATCACGAAATGCTCAAGCCCCACCGGTTTCTATCGACGCTGTGCCGGAGCAGAACCCTTGATGCACACAGCGAAGACGATCCCTATCGTTGCCAGCACCGCACCGATAATGAACGCGATATGAGCACCCGAGAACAGGGCCTGCGCAGCGTCAGCGCCGGCGTCGATTTTCGCCTTCGAGATCACAGACATCACCGTGACGAAAATGGTGGTGCCGATGGCTCCGCCTAATTGCTGTCCAGTGTTGAAAATGGCAGAACCGTGGCCGAAGAGCCGCGGATCCAGCGTCGCCATGGCCGAGGACATCAACCCGGTCATCAACAGTGCCAGACCGATGGAGAAGACGATATGGGTGATCATGAACATCCACAATTCGGTTTCCGCGTTGATCAGCGTGTAAAGCCACTGGCCAGCGGCGAGCATGATGGCACCTGGGATCAGGACTGGACGTGGACCGTGCTTGTCGTAGATGCGACCGAAAATTGGAGAGGCAATCGCCTGGGCAACACCGCCAGGAAGCAACATCATGCCGATCTTCAAAGAATCGATGCCCTTGCCTGATTCCAGCAGCAACGGAACGATCATCAATGAGCCGAGCAGGGTGCCAAAGGCGATCATGATCATGATGATCGCAAAGGTGAACCCTCGGGAGCTGAAGGCGGAGAGGTTGAGTAGTTCGCGCCCCTGACCGGTCAGCTTTAGCTGTCGCTTGATGAAAATCGCCAGTGAAACCAAACCAATGACAAAGCTGAGAATCGTCAGTGCCGGGTTGGTCGAGGCGTGCTCGATGCTGGAAATGGCGTACACCAAGAAACCAAAAGCCAGTGCGGAGAGGGCAACTGAAAGACCGTCCACTCGAATGTTGCGTGCATTGGATGGAACCTTGAAGAAAATGATGCCCAAGATCAGCACCACCGCGGCGATGGGGAGCATCATCGCAAAGATGTAGTGCCATCCCAGGGCGTGCACTACGGCGCCTGAAACGGTAGGGCCGATCGCAGGACCCACGCCAATGACGATGGAATTCAAGCCCATGATGGTGCCGCGCAGGTGGACCGGTACCAACGTGAGGGTAGTGGTCATGAGCAACGGCAAGATGATGGCCGTACCCAGCGCCTGAATGATGCGGGCTAAGAGCAAGAAGACAAAGCTCGGGGCAATGACTGCGATGACTGTACCCACCAAGAAACTGATGATGGCAAACATGAACAGCGAACGGTGGTTGAACCGCTGCAGCAAAAAGCCGGTCGTTGGGATAACCACCGACATGGTGAGCAGGAAGCCAGTGGTGAGCCACTGGCCGGTCGCTGCGGTGATATTCATGTCAGCCATGATTCCTGGCAGTGCCACAGTCAACACTGTTTCATTCAGAATCATCATGAAAGCTGCCAACGCGAGCGCGGCAATAATGCCGGTGAGCGCCTTGGTGCTCAACGCTGCTTGAGCGGACTGTGGGGGTGAAGCTTGGGGCTCAGTTTTTGTAGGTTCTGACGTCACTTTTTCTCTTTCTGGGAATCTTCAACTGTCAAATAGTGACACAATTTCGTAAGGAAAAGTGTCAGAGTGTGACAGGAAACTACTTTTCTTCCGGCTTATGAGACGATCGCTAGAAGTTAACAGGTATGGAGGAATGCATGGGGATTCGAGATAAGCGCAAGGCTGAGACCTCGCGCAAGATTCAAGCAGCTGCCTTGGACCTTGTTGAAGAGTTCGGTTTGGAAGCCACGACCGTGGCACGAATTGCGCAGCAAGTGGGCATCTCGGATCGCACGTTTTTCCGCTATTTTGATTCCAAAGAATCAGCCATCGTCCCCGGACAGGGCGAGCTGGTTACCGCGTTGACAGGCCTTGAACATGCCGCAGGCGCTACTCCGGCATCGATATTCCAGGCTCTGTTGCAAGTGTGCAGGGATCATTTTTCTGCAGAAATTGAACAGCATGAATTCCGTCGCGTGACACGCCTGATGGTCTCTGTCCCTAAGCTGCTGTTAATCGCGACCAGTAGGGAACAGGAGCTAGTCGTTGAGCTGAGTCGGTCACTGGTCGACCGGGGTTTGGTTACACAGATGCAGTCGTTATTGATTGCTGAGATGGTCGCGTCCAGCTGGCGCGTCGCCTGGCAGTGTTTCACTCAAGCTGAAAGATCTGGAACTAGCGCTGTGCCTTCCGAATTCTTTGAGCAGGCGGTCAAAGAGATGGTGCAAATTTCGTCCACTGGCCTAGCGCTTTCCTGAGTAGCGCCGGAAGCAGCATTGAGTTATGGGAGATTAACTTAAATGTGACAAAGTGCTCCCACGCTATTCATCCCGGTATTTCGGGGCAAAAATGAGATTCCCAAAGGTCATTCGCACCCCGTGGAAGTGTGGTGCAGAGCAAAATCGGGTAGATTTGGAACGTTGAGTTCAGGGCGGTTAACCCCGCTTCCGCACGACGTTCAGGGAGACGCCACACCTATGGCTAAGATTATTTACACCCACACCGACGAGGCGCCAATGTTGGCGACCCACTCGTTCCTGCCAATCGTGGAGGCCTTCGCGTCGACCGCAGGCGTGGAACTCGAGACCCGCGACATCTCGCTCGCTGGCCGCATCATCGCTACCTTCCCTGACTATGTCACCGAAGAACAGCGCATTTCCGATGCCCTGGCCGAACTTGGCGATCTGGCCAAGTCCCCAGAAGCCAACATCATCAAGCTGCCAAACATCTCGGCATCCATCCCACAGCTCAAGGCCGCAATCGCCGAGCTGCAGGCTGCCGGCTACGCACTGCCTGACTACCCGGACAACCCATCCTCGGATGAAGAGACCGACGTCCGCGCACGCTACGACAAGATCAAGGGTTCTGCAGTGAACCCAGTGCTGCGCGAAGGCAACTCCGACCGCCGTGCGCCGCTGAGCGTTAAGAACTACGCTCGCAAGTACCCGCACTCGATGGGTGCATGGACCGCTGATTCGAAGACCAACGTCGCCACCATGGGTGTTGACGACTTCGCTTCGAACGAGAAGTCCGTAGTCATCGATGCAGACAAGAAGATCTCCATCCGCTTCGTTGGCGAAGATGGCGAAGTCAAGGTCCTGAAGAAGCCTTTCGACGTCCTCAAGGACGAAGTCATCGATGGCACCGTGATGCACGTAGCTGCACTCTCGGAGTTCCTGAAGAAGTCCGTAGCCCGCGCCAAGGAAGAGGGCGTGCTGTTCTCGGCCCACCTGAAGGCCACCATGATGAAGGTTTCCGACCCGATCATCTTCGGCCACGTGGTGAAGGCCTACTTCTCCGAGCTGTTCGACACCTACGGCAACGAGCTGGCGGCAGCCGGCTTGAACCCGAACAACGGCCTTGCCGCTATCCTCGGCGGCCTGGACGAACTGTCTGACGACGTTCGCGCCGGCGTCGAGAAGCTGATCGCCAAGGGCCTTGAAGAAGGTCCAGCAGTTGCCATGGTCGATTCCGACAAGGGCATCACCAACCTGCACGTCCCATCGGACGTCATCGTTGACGCTTCCATGCCAGCAATGATCCGCCTGGGCGGCAAGATGTGGGATGCCAAGGGCAACACCGCAGATACCCTGGCTGTCCTGCCGGATTCCTCCTACGCAGGCATCTACCAGGTTGTCATCGACGACTGCCGTGCCAATGGCGCCTACGACCCAACCACCATGGGCACCGTGCCAAACGTCGGCCTCATGGCACAGAAGGCCGAAGAATACGGTTCCCACGACAAGACCTTCGAACTGGCTGCCAACGGCCACGTTCAGATCGTTGACGAGAACGACACCGTGCTCATCGAGCACCAGGTCTTCGCTGGCGATATCTGGCGTGCATGCCAGGCCAAGGACGTTGCCATCCGCGACTGGGTAAAGCTGGCCGTGAACCGCGCTCGCGCATCCGAGACCCCGGCCGTGTTCTGGCTGGACGAGAAGCGCGCACACGACGCCGTGCTGATCACCAAGGTCAACGAATACCTGAAGGAACTGGACACCGACGGCCTGACCATCGAAATCCTGTCCCCGGTTGACGCTACCAAGTACACCATCGATCGCATCCGCAAGGGCGAAGACACCATCTCGGTGACCGGCAACGTACTGCGTGACTACCTGACCGACTTGTTCCCGATTCTGGAACTGGGTACCTCGGCCAAGATGCTCTCGATCGTTCCACTGCTGGCTGGCGGCGGACTGTTCGAGACCGGCGCTGGTGGATCGGCTCCAAAGCACGTGCAGCAGCTGGTGAACGAAAACCACCTGCGTTGGGATTCGCTGGGCGAATTCCTGGCACTGGCAGCTTCCTTCGAGCACCTGGCGGTCAACAACGACAATGCCCGCGCTCAGGTTCTGGCTGACACCTTGGATGCCGCAACCGGCACCTTCCTGCTGGAAGACAAGTCGCCAAAGCGCAAGGTTGGCGAACTGGACAACCGCGGCAGCCACTTCTACCTGGCCAAGTTCTGGGCAGAAGAACTGGCCAAGCAGGACAAGGACGCCCAGCTGGCCGAGGCCTTCTCTGCAGTTGCCAAGGCACTGGATGAGAACGAGGAAACCATTGTTTCCGAGCTCGCCGAGGTCCAGGGCCAGGCTGTGGATATCGCTGGCTACTACCGTCCGGATGAGGCAAAGACCTCCGCTGTGATGCGCCCAAGTGCAACGCTGAACAAGGCTCTGGAACTGCTGACCAAGTAGTCTCTCCGATACCTAAACAGCTGGCCCCAATCCTTCACTGAGGATTGGGGCCAGCGGCGTTTTAACCTGCTACAAATCAAGAACAGTAATGTTGATTTCCCTGTATTTATATGCATTTATTGCTACCTTGGTGTCATGGCAGCGACTCAACCGCTAAGAATCTCTTCTACTGTGGCCGCCCGCAAAGGAATAGGATTCATTACGACCCAGGCTCAGGAACGCCCGGTGACTTTGACGACCCATGGAAAGCCTATTGCAGTTGTCATGAGCGCTGCCGAGCGCGATGACCAGCTCCGGCTTCTACGTGACGTTGAGTTGAAGGTGCTGAGCATGGCGGCCAACCTCGTTGCAGACCGTTCAGCAATGTTGACGACGGACCAGGTTCGGGAGAGGCTCCTTGGCACCGATTGATGAGCTACTGTAACGGCAAATTGAAGTTGTCTTCACCGAAGAAATCATAGGCTGGCTGGTCGAGAACGTTGTAGCATCGCAGCGGGAAAACGTGATGGACACTATCGTTTCGCTTTTCGCTACTGCACAGGGCAAGCACCCTCTTTGAAACCAGAACAAGACAAACTTGGTTGACTTCAACACCATTGAAGCGGCGCAAAGACAGTTTCGCATCATATATAGGTTGAGCGTGCGGGAAGGCGTTGGCTTGATTGAAGTCATAACAATCGGTCATCGACGTGACGACGAGACGTATGTTGACGTGCACGACCTGATTCAATCCGGCAAACTCAGTGAAGCAGAGCAGTGCAGGCTCAGATCTGGGATGCGCTGAATCCGATCGCCGACACCAAGGCACGTCTCGGTTTGGAGAATGGGGACTATATGGAAGAGCCGGCTACTGAAGGGCTCATTAGATCGGCTGTGGCTTCAGAAGCGCTCGATGGAGGCTTCGCCGGAAAGGTCTTTCAAATACGAAACGTTGCAGAACCTGAATGAGTAGCGTTTTTGGTGTGGCAGTCAGCGGAAATGCGCGAGTGAGCACGCGCGAGCAGAAACCGGAATCGGAAGCGGCAGAGCTGCGCGCGGCCGGAGCCGAGTAAGTCTTTACTGATCGTGGGGAGTCGAGACGGGAAGCTGCGCGGCAGCAGTGGACCGCGTGCAGGCTCAATTGCAGCCGGGGTACATTGATCATCCGTGCCCTGGATCAGGTGGCAGGCGAAGAGAGAATGGCCATTGAGATTATCCGCGAGTTGGGGGAGCGCGGTATACGGAGCAAGAGTCTTACAGAGCCATTCTTGGACGTGGACATATCTACGCCTATGGGTGAAGTCATTGTGGACATCATGGCAGTGATGGCGTAGCTGCGTGTTTCCATGATCAAGGAAAACCCTCGCAGGGGATTAGTGCACGCGCGCCCAGGGCAGGGTCGGAGGGAGACCGCGCGTCATGGATGCAGACCGCACCGCCACGGCGCGGCAGATGCGCGAAGAAGGGAAGAGCTATGCGCAGATTGTCAAGATTCTTGGTGTCAGTACAGCGAGCATCTACCGCGCAATATCGGTCATAAACCCTTAAACCAAGGTGATAACTAATGTTATCGTTCAAGTGAGGGAATGTTTGTTCCGAGGTTTAGGAGGTTGTTATGGGTCAGCTAATGAAACGTCCGCAGCATGAAGAAATGCGCGCGCTGCTGTTGAAAGCTCGGCAGCGTGTGGAAGTTGACGCACTGGATTACAAGCGCACTTTGAAGGCTGCCGCTGGTGGGATGACTCAGCGTGAGATGGCGGCGCTGCTGGGTATGTCCCAGCCAGCGGTGGCGAAGGCGTTGCAGCGTGCCCAAGCTGTTCCGGCAGTGGTTGGGGAGTTCAATGCTGCAAGCCCTTATGAGATGTGCCAGCGGTACGCGGCAGGATTTATTGACCGTGCCGAAGTGGTGCGTCTGCTGGTCGAGTGGCCATATAAACCGACCTCTTGGGCGAACGAGTACGGCGAGTACGAAGAGAGCCTGGACGGAACTTGGGACGAAGTGGGCGACGCGCTGCGGCATGAGCTGATTGACGCTGCTATTTACGATGAAGTTTTGATGAAAACGGCCGATTAGACGGCGAGCAACCGAAGGGTGAATCGTTGGCTAACGACGAATCGATAGAACGACATTAGGTGGCTCTGTGCCAGGTTCTGGCTGAAATGACGGTTACGGGGTTTGAGGGGCGACTCGGGTCACGGTTGTTTGGTTGCAAGACCTGAGGGTTGGTCGACAGTTTTTGAAATGATAGAGCAATACTTCCTGAACGATATGCCGCTTGGCTATTGAAAAAGGGTCAAGCGGCATATTGTCGTTGTGGGGCGAATAGTGATCTACATCTTGGAACTTGATGCCTGCGCAATGGCACGTAGCACCAGATTCGCGACGGCGGGGTCACCCAACACCCGGAAGTGCCCTGAGGAAGCCACCCGATAATTTTGGGCTCCTTCTAAGGTTGAACCGGCAGGAATGTAAGGATCAAAAGCGGGTGTGATCGTGGTGATCCTTGCGTTAATCGATTCCTGCGCGCCGAGCTCTCGGAGCAATGCGTCATCCTCCCTGAATCCCGAGATCACAGCGTGTCGAACCAGGCGAGCATAGGGCGAACCGGCGAAAGGTGTCGCGATGGCGATCAGGTGTTTAATCGATACCGACGGATCTTTGACTAGCAAATATTTGCCAATCAACCCACCCTTGCTATGCGCGAGCACAATGATCTGATCGAGCGAGTTCTCCCGTAGGTAGGCCGCGGTGACGGCAGCGGCTTGCACCACCGGAATCGTATTGCGGTTCAGTCCCAGTAGTACGTGCACAGGATGTCCGTCCGCATTGATGCGGTCGCATAGCCTGCGCATCATCGTCCAGTTTTCGAAGACACCGGGGATGATCAGCACCGGCCACGAGCTCCGCTGGCGTAGGAGGCGGGTAACTGCGGACGAAAAATTCCGTGCCCTATTGAATACAGTGCCCATCTGCTGTCTTGGACCCAGGACCATGCGCGAACCAGCGGTAGGGGTCGAGCAGGAGTTCCACGAATTTTCACACTGCCATCGTATCCACCGATGATACGGGTCATTCGAAAATGACGAATCTACTGAGTAGGACAATAAGCCAGTGAAGAGCGAATCGAGCCTCGCGGTTTCCTCGGACCAACAACACCAATCCGACCATGCTAAGACGCCGGCTGATGTGGTTGCGTGAAAGGTCGGTGCGACATGGAAGCCATATTGGAGGGACCTGACCCGTGTGCTTGCTTGCCAGGGTGTTGGGACTAGTTGGACGTTTCCTCAGCGATAGCACTCTAGGCAAGAGGATGATGGATTCGTTTTCGATCGCCCCAGTAATTCGCCTGCCTTGGGTATTAACCGTGTAAAGGACTTATTACTTCCATGTAAAAAGTGTCTAATTTTTCGTAAATTACCCATTGTCAGGACGTTTTTGCACTAGTGTCTTAATTGTCAGGACGAGCTGTTCGTGCTGACGCGAATTAACTACATGACTAGAACGAATGAGGTAATTTGATGTTGAGTGATCTCCTTGCAACCTTGGTAGAACTAATCCGTAGCCTGGGTCTCTAAGCTTAAGACCGCAGGCATCGAACGGATGCCGTTGGCCGCTGCTCATGGAAATGAGCGGCGGCCAATGATTTTAAGTTGCGGGATAAATGTGATACCAACGGAAAGTCCGGGAAGTGTGATGTAGATTTTTTAGAATTGCTCAACGAAGAAGGTAACTATTCGATAAAACAATCCATTAATTAACGCGTGAGAAACCATTTTGTGGGAAGTTGTCAGTAGTATCGTTCTCAAGTCTTTTGGTCGCGCGAGGAGGAATGATGCATGCTCATTTCCCAGGATCTCAAATGTCCATTGTTCGGGACCCGGACGGAGTGCGGCGGTTTACTTCGGCGCAACGCCAGGTCCAGCCAACTCGGATCCTCGCTGTTGTAGATCGCGTGCCCTATACCTGCGATCCTTCAGGGGCTAAGCACGCTTATGTGCCCTTTTCTGCTGCAGTAGTTCTTGATGGGCATTTAGCGCAACGCAGTGAACGTGGTTTGCATTTCGACTTTGCCGTGACTCTCTGCGACACCAACCACCGTCCTGTAGTTACGCTTTCCGGAGCTTGCAAGAGTGGTGAGTTAGGGACAGCAATTCTGGATTTGATTGCCGAATTTACAGGAACGAGTCGGATCGTTAGTCCTGCTTCCATAGATCTTCTGATTTCAAATCGTGATGGTCTTGGATTGAACGATTTGTCGGCTAACCCCGTCTTCTGCCTAAATCCGTCCTGGCTTTTCGGAATCAACTTAGAACAAGCGACGCAAGCAAACCAAGATGCCTTAACGCCACGCATCGCAGGGTATCGCTCACGGTCTTCAGTCGTTGCCTATACAGATGGTTCGCTACCGCACCATGGAAGAGACCGTGGAGCAGGCGCAATGGTGACCATGCAGGGACACTGGGCCTCGCAGATTTCACCAAGGAATTTCTCTCGAAGTTCGTTGATGGCGGAGACTACCGGCGCGTTATTAGCTTTGCGATACACCCCGTCCGAATCCGACCTCGCTATTTTTAGTGACAGTCGAGCCTTGGTGAACTCAATAAATGACATTGTGGCCGGAAGACTTCGGTCCAGACAAGCGCACCATGTAGCACTCGAAATTGCGATAGCCCGCCGTAGGGGACGTACCCGAGCTGTATGGGTGCGTGGGCACAACGGAAATTGCTATAACGAGGCTGCGGACCGGATAGCCGTACTCATGGCACGCCACTTCAACGCTGGGATTGATCCGGCACAGACTCACTCGCTGATGCAAATGATCATTGCCGAAGAGCTGGCGGAGCTTGCACTCGCTGTTTAGTCTGTTGTTCGTTGGATGAATTCCAGGATTCCTAAAGCCCGCGACCAGCCTCCCACAAATTATCAGCAGTGCCGGTCAGCAAGGCATTGAGCGAGACCGCCTGGGCATCCGTGAACGAGGCGATGTAATCCACGATGGCGCGGGACTGGCCCAGACGCTGCACCTCGTCCGGTCCTGCTTGGCGGAATAGCTCGGGGGATAGCTCGCGCAGATTCCGGTACTCCTGCGTGGTGGCTTCGACCGAATCGAGCAGCCGGCGCGGGGCGCGGCCGGCATCATCGGGATCATTGAGCCAGCCGTGGAAGCCTTCGGCCAGTGAGCGGATGATCCGGGTCTGCCCGCGCTGGTACACGGCCAAATCCGGGCGCTCGAGCACAAAGCGCGAGTGGACGAATTTCAGCACGATCACGTCATGCCAGGCCTCATCACCCAACCGGACGTGGCCGCTGCGCACGGTGGGGGTCCGCTCGACAGTCACCGAGGTCTGAAGCCGTTCGATCCAGCGGCGGGTGAACGCGGTGACCGCGCGATCCGCTTCTAGCCCTCCGTCGTAGGGGACTGCCAGCAGCCCGTCGACCAGGTCATGGCCTACCCGTTCTACGGATTCGCGGAATGCTTGCGCATCGGCGATCCACGGATCCTTGGCCAGCGCCCGCCGCCAGGTTTGCTCCAAGGCGTGTCCCGGGCGTCGGGCATCGATGTCGGCCTGCTTTAGCTGTCCTAGGCTCGCCGTGTTTTCCAGCCATGCGCGCAATTCCGCTGAGACGGTGGTGTACTGCAGTACCCCGGCGCGGTAGAAGTCGTCCAAATCGTGCACGGCATAGGCAATGTCATCGGCGATGTCCATGACCGAGCTCTCAAGGGTCTGCTGGTGCTGGCCGATGTTGGGGAACACCGAGAGCACATCGGCCATCTCGTGGGCATCGATATCGTAGGCCGAATATTTCAATGCCCCTGCCGCCGGGTCGGTCCCCACGCCGCGCGGCAGCATCTCCGGGGCTAGCGGGGCCAGGGCGCGCCATTCATTGCGGGTCCACGGGTACTTCAGCACGGCGGCGCGCACCGCGCGGGTGAGGTTCATGCCGCGGGCGGTGGCGTCGCAGCTGTCCAGTGCGGTGAGGATGCGGAAGGTCTGGGCATTGCCCTCGAAGCCGTCGGGCAGGTTCAGCGTTCCCCGGGCCACGCGGTCCAGCTCCAGCTCGCCGAGGTGCCCGAAGGGCGGGTGCCCCAGGTCGTGGGCCGCCGCGGCGGCCTGCACGACTACCGGATCACAGCCACCCAAATGGTCGACGAGTCTTCTAGTTGATTCATCAGCATTACGCAGCCGGATCGCGATGGAGCGGGCCACAGCCGAGACCTTCAGCGAATGCGTCAGCCGGTTGTGCACCAGGGTGCCGGAGCCTGCCTGCGGGATCACCTGGGTGACCGAGGACAGCCGGGAGAAATAGGGGGAGAAGCGGATGCGCTCGATATCGACGCGGAACTCGTCCTCATCGTTCAAGCTCGGCTCGGCAATGGCGCGATCCCGCCCGCCGCTTTGATGTGTCTTGGCCCTGTATTCCATGGTAGAAACCAGCCTAGGGGATCAACTGCTTAACGCCGATTCAATTGATGATTTGGTTGGCGAGTTCTTCACCGTGCGCAAAGGCGATGACCTGCTCCACTGCCAGTTCAGAGACCAGCGAGATGAACTGTCCAGTGTCTCCGGCCATGTGCGGAGTGATGATGCAATTCGGTGCGCTCCACAGTGCGTGGTTTGCCGGCAACGGCTCAGGATCGGTGACATCCAAAGCGGCGTTCAGCCTGCCAGCTTGCAGCTCCGGCAACAGGGCATCGGTGTCGACGATGGGCCCGCGTCCCACATTGACCAGCAGCGCTCCGTCCTTCATTGCCGAGAAGAATTCGGCGTCGATAAGCTGCTCGGTTTCTCGGGTATGCGGCAGGGCAACAATCACCACATCGGCAGTGGGAAGAAAAGCCCAGAGCCGGTCGAGAGAATAAATGGGGAAGCCCTGCTCATGGACTCGTTCGGTACGGGCAAATGACGTGAGCTCGGCAGGCTTGAAGGGCAGGAGCCGCGAACGGATTTCGCTACCGACTCCGCCAGCTCCAAGGAGAACTACCTGTGACCCGTGCAGCGAGCTGGTCCACGTCCGGGTCCAGTTCCGCTCGCGCTGTTGCTGTCCGACCTGCGGCAGCTGGCGCAGGGATGCCAGAATCATGGCGAGGCAGTGTTCGGCGGTGGCATCTTCCACGGCGCCCTTGGAATTGGTTAGTGTCACTTCTCCAGGCAGGTGCTCCAGCACCCACTCGTAACCGAGGGATAGCAGGTGGACATGCTTCAGTCCCTTGATACGGGCGACTCGCGAACGCAGCTGCGGATTGCTCGGACGTTCGGTGACCAGCACGTCGGCTGGCGGGGCCTCATTGGGGTCATCATCGATGTGCCAGAGGATCGGTTCGATTCCCGGAAGCTGCAGCTGTTCGACGAGATCCTGCCAGGGGAGCAATACACGTAATGCCATAAGAAGAATGTCCTTTCGGGTTCTATGACTATTGTGTCCGTTGGCTGACAGGGATGGAGAATCTGGTGACCAACTCATTACTCCGCATCAGTTACTCCAGATTGAAGATCAAATACCTAGTAGACTGAACCCATGACTCACAAAGGGATTGTCGGAACCACTACGCTGATAGTGCTTGGCTGGACGGTGTTCGTCCTTGGCCTTGCCGGGCTATTTATCGACCCGCTAATCGGTGCGTTGCTGGCAATCGCCGGCGCGGTACATGTCAGCGGCGGCATGATAACCGAGGCGCTGAATAGGAAGCGGAACACTTTCGAAGATCTGCAAAATAGCAGAGAAGAAAGTGTCACTGCAATCGATTCATAGCTGCCCGCCGCGCTCTACTGCCTTCGAGAGCACATCAGGGGCTTGTGGCAGGCTGGCGAATCTCAGATTAGACGCTGCTCGCTTAAGATGTTGGGGCCAAAGGGATCGGAGCCGCCTTCTGGCCAGGGCAACCGTTCGTCGCTTCCCTGTGAGCTAGACCTTGATCTTTGTATGCGAAACGGTTGTGATGAGTTTCCTAGGCCTGCTTCTTCTTGCATAGCCATTCGCGCTTTTGGTTGCTGAAAAGATCTAGGGCGAATCTGGCTTGTTCACCTTAGCCTGATGTTTCGGACAGCTGCCGAACGAATTTCTCCAGTCTTGCCGACCGGGTCTTCTCGGTCTTGGCAATCATCAGCTGGTGCAGAATATGATAGCGCGGCTGGGACTTCAGCGCTTCGAAAGCGACTTTGGCAGTCGGGTTCGCGTCAAGAGCGCGCTGTAGGTCTTCGGGCACTTGGGCTGTGGCTTGCCCTTGGTAGGCGCGGTCCCACCGGCCATCGGCTTTGGCCTTATCGATTTCTGCTTGCCCACGAGGGCGCATCCTGCCCTGCGCGATTAGTCCCTGGACGAACTGTGTATTTTTCTCGGACCAGACCGACGCTTTGCGTCTCGGAGTGTAGCGCTGCAGGAACGTTTTTCCGTCGTTGCTGCGCCGCTGGCCATCGATCCACCCACTGCACAAGGCTTCCTGCAATGCGTCGGCAACCATTAATGAGGTCGGTTCGGAGGTGCCCTTCTTGGCTACGAGCAGCCACACGCCGTCGCTGGTTTCTTCGTTTTCATCCAACCATGCGCGCCAAGCGGTGACATCTTTGAGGATCAGCGGGTTGTCATCGTCCATGGGAACTATTGTGCTGGTTGAAGCCATGGTTAGAAAGTGACCCCGGGAGTTGAATAGCTATCTATACAAGTGCCTTGCTGCATAACGACGTTGCCGTTTGTCGTCTAGTCTGTCGGATCTCCCAGATAGTCTTCTCCTATGAAGGAAGACGATTTTTATAAAGAGGTGGAGTCACCATTCAGTGGCTGGGGACCACGGACAGCTACTCGGGAGTTCAATGCGGAACTTCTCGAAGCGATTAGTCAGGGTTCCATTCCTGAGCATCCTGACATTGAGGTAGCCGTTGCGCTTGCTCATCTCGTTCGTGATGAGTACGAACTCTACGGGACTTCTGGCTCAAAGTTGAACAATGAAGATTCTGTCCTATTTACCAGAACGCTCCTTCACGTGCTGAAACGTCTTGGCATAGAATCCTTCGAGATGCCTTTCCATGACTTTGACTCGTTTCGTAAGTATTGGCGACGAAATGGCGGTCATGGTAGTTGGCAAGTTCGGCGTGAAATGGTCGATGGCATCTTCGGGCCGCTACATGAACTTTTAGATCAGCGTGAGACCAGCAGCATGACTTGGACTCTAGCCACGCCGATTTCTCCTCACCCTGTTACAGGTTGGCCGCGAGTTGATGAAGAGATCGCTGAGATGCGCCGCCACTTCAATTCTGCAACCTCGCAACAGGACTACTCCAATGTTGGCAACGACTGCGTTGCGATCCTTGAAGCATTGTCTGCGGTGGTCTACGTTCAAGATAAACATGGCGAATATGGAAAGCCTGAGCCTTCGGTTTCGAGTACCAAAGCACGATTTGATCGCTTCGTAGAAATTGAAGTGTCAGGCACTGAGAACTCCTATATCCGAAAACTTGCCCGTGCTGCCATTGAGCTGGCTCAGGCTGTTAAGCATCGTCGTGAGACTGCCACCAGGACTGACGCGGGGATTGCTGCTGATTCAGTTATTCTCCTAGCCAATATCTTCCGCCGCCTACACGCGTAGGATTTCGCAGGGACGGCTCGAACATATCGACTAAGAAAGACGCAAGCTACAGATTGTGCGAACTTATTTGCTCATTCCTGAAGCGCGTCCGCCCAAGACGCAAACCTGCACGTATTAACAGAAGTCAATGGTTGTTCCTAAACGGCAGAGCAGTAATGAGGGTTCTCAGGAAGCGCTCAGGATAGAATCGGTCGAGGGGCAATGGTCGAATATCGGCTATAGGTATAAGAGATTGGGAGAGCTGACGAGTGCGTTTGATGAGTAACACAACAGAGCGTCTCGGAGATGACCTCAAAACTGAGCTGCGCCCTGGTTCGAAAGTCCGCATCGCAGCATCTACTTTCTCTATTTTTGCTTTCGAAGCACTTCGTGAAGAGCTTGAACAGATAGACGAGCTGGAGTTCGTCTTTACTTCTCCGGCGTTCACGCCTGCGAATACAGGCGACAAAATTCCCAAGGAACGCAAAGAATTCTTTATTCCTTCTGGCCATGCCGAATCGAGTTTGTATGGCACCGACTTTGAGATCCGATTGCGTAACAAGCTAACGCAGCGGGCAATTGCCAAAGAGTGTGCCAGCTGGGTTCGCCGTAAAGTGAAATTCCGCTCTAATGCCACCGGACAATCGATGCAACCGATGGTGATTGCAGATGACCGGGCCGGGTACTTCGCACCTCAAGGTTTCACGACTGCGGATCTTGGCTATGAACAAGGAAACGCCATGTCTAGCATGGTGACGAAATTGGAAGGTGCGGCAGAGACTAAACAACTTCTCGACATTTTCGACCAGATCTGGAACACACCCGGGCATCTTGCTGATGTTACTCAGGCGGTTCATGACCACATTGCGGCTGTCTATACTGAGAATTCTCCGGCAAGAATCTATTTCTTGATTCTCTACAACTTGTTCGCCGAGTTCCTCGACGACATCTCAGAGGATACGCTACCTAATGACCGTACCGGATATGAAAACACCAAGGTGTGGCAGAGCCTCTACAACTTCCAGCGGGACGCTGCCACTGGCATTATCAATAAGCTTGAGACATTCAACGGCTGTATTCTGGCCGATTCCGTTGGTTTAGGCAAAACCTTCACAGCGTTAGCAGTAATCAAGTACTACGAGCTGCGCAACAAGTCAGTGCTGGTGCTCTGCCCGAAGAAGCTAGCCGAAAACTGGACTACGTACAACTCAAATTACACGACGAACCTCTTTCAGGAGGATCGATTTAGCTATGACGTCCTTGCTCACACGGACCTCTCCCGGAGCAAGGGTCAGTCCATCGGCGGTTTGCATCTCGATCGGATCAACTGGGGTAATTACGATCTAGTCGTTATCGACGAATCCCACAACTTCCGCAACGCGGACTACTCTGAAGGCAAAGAATCACGCTATCAACGGCTTATGCGACAAGTCATCCAGGACGGCGTGAAGACTAAGGTCCTCATGCTGTCGGCGACTCCGGTAAACAACCGTTTCAATGACTTGAAAAATCAGCTACAGCTCGCATATGAGGGAGATTCTGAACAACTAAGCGAGCACCTGAAGTTGTCCTCCAGCATCGAACATGTGTTCAGGGATGCGCAGGCGGTCTTCAATGCGTGGTCAAAGTTGGAAGCGGAGGAACGAACAACTGAACGAATCCTTTCCATGCTCGACTTTGACTTCTTTGAACTTCTAGACGCCGTCACAATTGCCAGATCCCGCAAGCACATCGAAGCCTTCTACGATACTTCTGCTATCGGCGCCTTTCCCAAGCGTCTGCCACCGCAGGCTATTCGTGAACCGCTCACTGACTTAGCAACAGCGCCAAACTTCAACGAGATTTTCGAGCAGATCCAAATGCTTAATCTCGGCGTCTACGGACCTTTAAGTTATGTATTCCCTTCACGACGTGCCAAGTATGAAGACGCATCTCGTGCAACCGATGGCAACGCTCGCGGCAACCTTGATCAGGCCGGTCGTGAACAAGGCATCAAACAGCTGATGACGGTCAACTTGCTCAAGCGCCTAGAATCCAGCGTCGAAGCCTTCCGGATTACGCTGGCCAAGGTTGAACAAACTATCGATACACGTCTGCGACAACTCTCCGGAACTGGAACGAACTGCGACAACAGCGAAGTTGATAGTGACCTTGATTTGGACATTGAAGACTCGGAATCCGCCGGTGTCGCTGCGCTTATGATCGGTGACCTACAAATCGAACTCGAAGACCTCGACGTAGATCGGTACCAGTCGGATCTATGGCACGATCGAGAAACTCTCCGTGAACTCATCAGCGCCATGTCCGCCATTACGTCTAAACATGACTCGAAGCTTCGTAAGCTAAAAGAACTGATAGCGAATAAAGCACTCTTTCCAATCAACCCGGGGAACAAGAAGATCCTCATCTTCTCCGCCTTTGCCGACACCGCTTCATATCTTTATCGCGAACTTGGCCCGGACCTGGCAGCCGCTGGATTGCACACCGGTGTGATTACTGGTGGGCAGAGCGGTGCGAAAACTACATTGGGGACCAGCTACGACTTTGGGGAGATCATGGCCATGTTCTCCCCAATATCCAAACACCGCGATCAGATTATGCGTGGAGAGTCTGGCGAAATCGAAGTCCTCATCGGCACCGATGTGATTTCCGAAGGCCAGAATCTCCAAGACTGCGACACTCTGATCAACTATGACATCCATTGGAACCCCGTGCGAATCATCCAGCGCTTTGGCCGTGTGGATCGCATCGGATCGAAGAACGACGTCATCCAACTTATCAATTTCTGGCCAGACATAAGCCTCGACGAGTACATCAACCTCAAAGACCGCGTAGAGAACCGGATGCGAATCGCTGACCTTGCCGGAACTGGCGATGACAACGTCCTTGACCCGAACAGTGCAGAGGCCACGTACCGCCGCGAGCAGCTGCGCAAGCTCCAGGACGATGTCATCGAACTCGAAGACGTCCGCTCCGGAGTCTCCATCACCGACCTCGGCCTCAACGACTTCCGCATGGACCTGGTTGGCTACACCCGTCAGGTCGGCGACCTCGCCGGGACTCCCAAGGGCTTGCACGCCGCTGTCCCAGCGAACCCTGATCTGGGACTTGTGCCCGGAGCTATCTTTGCCCTGCGTAACATCCAGACCGACGATGACCAGCTTGGAAGTAAGGACGGAGCCCGAGGCAATCGACTGCATCCTTACTACCTGATCTACGTAGATCAGCACGGAGATGTAGTGGCCGACCATACCGAGGCCAAGCACCTGCTTGATTTGCTCCGTGCCGGATGTCGCTCCTTCGACGAACCCGTTCTCGAAGCGGTAGCGGCATTCAACGCGGCCACTGCCGATGGTTCGGAGATGGGGGCATATTCCCAGATGCTCACCGACGCTATCAGTTCCATGATCGATCTTAACGACGAACATGACATCGATAGTCTCTTCACGTCTGGAATGACCACTGCGTTGAAGAACACGATCGCAGGGCTGGATGACTTCGAACTCATCGCATTTATCGCCGTGCTCGACCCCACACAGGAGTTGCTCCATGGTTGATGTGCTCTTCGACTGGCCGGCCAACGCGGTTGTCGGCACTCGGATTCCCAAGGAACGCTTCTATGCCCAGGGCACCGTTCATGCCGGGGCTAAGGAGAAGTTCGTCGCCGAGGTCGCCAAGATCACGTGGAGCCACAAGCTGAGCGTGGACACTGTCAACGTCCCGGGCGTGGACGACCTGGTCGAGATCGACGTTTTCCGGATCGACACGAAGGACGGAGACCTCTCCGACAGCATTCTGACCGCGATCGACAAGGCCATTCCGCGCCCGCTGATTTTCGAGGTCACCCGGCCCACTGCACAGTTGGGAAGCGGCAATGGTGTCATCCGTATGGTCGCAGCGCACAAGCAACTGGGTGTAGGTAGCCCGAAGCTGAGCGGCTACTATTCGACCGACTGGATGCCGTATGACCAGGAGCGCACCGACCTGCCCGCTGCGATCAACCTTCAGCTGCTCTACGCCGCCTTGCTGGAACCGCTCACCCCAGTGGAAATGAAAGCCGGCGAGTCAATGCTTGACCTTGCCGAGCGACTTGAAACGATCAGGCGTTTGGACCGCGAGGTCGTGACCTTGGAACGAAAGCTCCGCACCGAGGTGCAGCTCAACCGCAAGGTTGAGCTGCGGCGCCAACTCAAGACCAAACTAGCCCAACGAGAACAGGAGAAGTAACCTTGGAGAAGATCCGCATGACTTCACGCGACCTGACCGCGGCGAACATTGAAGCCCTCGTCGGCCTGTTCCCGAACGTCATCACCGAAACAGTCGATGCAGAAGGAGAGCCGCAGCGCTCTATCGACTTCGACCTGCTCCGTCAGGAACTCTCCGACCACGTAGTTGACGGCCCGCAAGAGCGATACCAGCTCGACTGGCCCGGCAAGCGTGCAGCGGCTTTCGCAGCGAACGCCCCGATCGCGAAGACGCTGCGCCCGGTGCGAGAGGAGTCTGTGGACTTTGACACGACCAAGAACTTGTTCATCGAGGGGGACAATCTTGACGCGTTGAAGCTGCTTCAGGAGTCGTACTTGGGCAAGGTAAAGCTCATCTACATCGACCCGCCTTACAACACGGGCAACGACTTTGTGTACGCGGATGACTTTGCCGAATCCACGGCAGAATACCTCGTCAAGTCCGAGCAGGTTTCGGAGGCTGGTGAGCGACTGGTGGCGAACTCGGAATCGAACGGCCGGTTCCATTCGGACTGGCTCTCTATGATGTACTCCCGACTGAAACTCGCAAGGAATCTGCTGACCGATGACGGGGTCATCATCGTGGCGATTGGCGACCAGGAACATGCCAACTTGCGTAACTTGCTGGACACCGTGTTCGGTGGTGAGAACTTCCTCGCGAACGTCGTATGGCAGGGTTCGGGCAAGAACGATGCAAGGTTCACGTCTGGCGGCCTGGACTATATGCTGATCTACGCTCGGAGCCGACGCAGCTTGGTCGACCTCGACGTCCGATTCAAAGGACCAAAGCGCGGTTACGACGACGTGATGGCAGCCGGCAAGAAGGCGTGGGAGGATTCGGGCCACGATGCTGAGCGGGCAACGGCCCTCTACCGTGTCTGGTGGAAGACCAAGCCGGATGTTGAGCCGGGGCTGAAGGCTTACGGCGAGATCGACGATCAGGGACGAATCTTCACCCGAGGTGATCTTAGGTCCCCGAACCCTCGCGCAAATCTGATGTATGACCTTCCTCATCCGGAGACAGGAAAGCCAGTTAAGATGCACCCCAATGGATGGGTGTATACGAAGCATCGAATGCAAGATCTCGTTGCGCAAGGAAAGATCTTGTTCGGTAAGGATCACACGTTTTCTCCGCGCTTCAAGCGGATGCTGAATGAGACCAGCTCTCAGGCGATCCGTCCGGTTGTGGTTCAAGACCGAGCTAATGCAGGGGATGCGCTTGTCAGTCTGTTGGGAGGGAAGTTCTTCGACTACCCTAAAGACGTCGACGTGTTATCGATGTGGTTCATGGCTGTCCTCGCCGACGACAAAGATGCGTTGGTTCTGGACTTCTTCGGTGGCTCTGGTTCAACTGCTCATGCCGTCATGAAGCTCAATGCAGGCGACGGAGGCACCCGACGGTTCATGCTCGTCCAACTACCGGAAAAGCTTGACGGTGCTGATCGTCAGGAGGGCTATTCGACGATTGCTGACGTTGCACGAGAACGACTTCGTCGGGTCGGTGAACAGTTGACCAGTTCTGTTATGGCCGCGAGTTCTTCGTCATTGGACTGTGGCTTCCGGTCGCTCAAAATCGACACCACTTCCAAGGCTGATACCCTGCGTTCAGCGGATGCTCTTCAGCAGCTGGACATTCAGCAGCTGGAATCCAGCATCAAATCTGACCGCAATGGCGAGGACCTACTTTTCCAAGCCATGCTCGACGCGGGACTGGAACTGTCCTTGCCAATCACTCGCGAAGAACGCGACGGCTTCGAAATATACGATGTTGAAGAAGGAGCACTCATGATGTGTTGCCGCTCACGAGAAAAGAATCTCTCTCTCTCTCTCTCTCTCTCTCTCTCTCTCAAGGGCTCGTCCGCGAACTTGCCGCCCGGCAACCGCTGCGCATGGTCTTCCTCGACGAGGAGTTCGAGCATGATGCAGCACGGATCAATGCAGAACAGATCTTCCGCGAGCTCTCACCGCTCACCGAGGTCAAGGCAATCTGAGTGGTCGCTACGCAGGTCCGAGAACACCCGCGTGAGTTCGCGTGGGCGCGGTTTGGCATGCTCTGCATACTTCTTCGCTGGGGCTGGTGCGTGATGGAGAAGCGCACCCTACACTCACCTGACCTCACCGTCCGCAACATAGAGCGGATCGCCGAACTGTTCCCGAACGTCATGACCGAAGCACATGACGCCGGCGGCAACGTGGTCCCTTCGATCGACTTCGATCTCCTCCGCCAGGAACTCTCCGACCACATCGTCGAGGGTCCGCAGGAGCGGTACCAGCTCGATTGGCCGGGCAAACGATCGGCGGCTTTCGCAGCGAACACGCCGATCGCGAAGACCCTGCGCCCGGTACGTGATGAGTCGGTGGACTTCGATACTACGGAGAACCTCTTCATTGAAGGTGACAACCTCGACGCACTCAAATTGCTCCAAGAGTCGTATCTGGGCAAGGTCAAGCTGATCTACATTGACCCGCCGTATAACACAGGCAACGACTTCGTGTATGCTGACGACTTCGCCGAGTCTACGGCGGAGTACTTGGCCAAGTCCCAACAGATCTCAGAGGCTGGCGAGCGTCTGGTGGCGAACTCGGAGTCCAACGGCCGGTTCCACTCGGACTGGTTGTCGATGATGTATTCACGACTTAAGCTCGCGCGCAATCTGCTGACCGAGGATGGGTTGATGTTCATTAGCATCGACGATAGCGAAGCGGCAACACTGGCATCAATCGCAGGTGAGATTTTTGGCGACGAGAATGTCATCGCGGATATTGCGTGGGAGAAACGGTATACGCGCAGCAACAATGCAAATGCGTTTTATTCGGTAAAGGACACAATTCTATTGTGCCGCCGTTCCTCCAGAGCTGCACGAGTGAAAGAAGTCCGCGGAACTCAGAATTCGGACATTTATGCGAATCCTGACGGCGATAAGCGTGGACTTTGGACGAGTTCCTCGTATGTTAATCCAGCGACGAGAAGCGCTCGACCGAATCTATCATATTCGATCGTTCGTCCGATCGATGGAGTTGTTGTTGAGCATCCGACTCATGCCTGGAAGCATGGGCAGGCAGAGCATGAGCGCCATGTTCGAGAAGGGCGTTTGTGGTGGGGAAAGGATGGAAAAGCGCAATATCCCCGCCTGAAGGTGTTCCTTTCCGAACTGGGAGAGGGCATGGTGCCTATTGACTTGTGGTCGCATGAAGTAGCGGGCACTACGGATTCTGGCGGGGCAGAGGTCAAGGCCCTTTTTGATGGTGCCGCCGTTTTTGACTTCCCTAAACCCACAAGTCTGATTAAGAAGATTTTGGGAATATTTGTTCCGCCTTGGGCTGAATGGTCTAAAGATTTTATTGTCCTAGACTTCTTTGCTGGATCGTCGTCGACGGCTCACGCTGTGCTGGAACAGAATGCGAAAGACGGAGGGGAACGTCGCTTCGTGATGGTGCAGCTTGCTGAGGAGCTTTCGCCGAAATCGACCGCTGCACTGCAAGGATATGCAAACATTGCCCAGGTGAGCCGTGAACGAATCCGCAGGTCTGGCCAGAAGATTCTCGGGAGTTTGGAACAGGATTCTGCGAATCTTGATGTGGGCTTCCGGACTCTTCGCGTGGATTCGACCTCCCAAGCTGATGTGCTCCGCTCGGCAGATGAGAGTCAGCAAGATCTCTTGGCATCTCTTGAGTCAAGCATCAAACCAGACCGCACAGGCGAAGACCTCCTTTTTCAGGTCATCCTCGACTGGGGTCTGGAGCTCACCCTGCCGATCGTTCGTGAAGAGATCGATGGGCGTGGGGTCTTCGCAGTTGACGATGGTGCGCTGTTGGCCTGCTTTGCGGAGTCCATGACCCCTGCTGTAGTCAGGGCCCTAGCAGAGCGTGAGCCGCTACGTGCCGTTTTCCGTGACGACGCGTTCGAGTCGGACGCGGCACGGATCAACGCGGAACAGATTTTCAAGGAGATTTCTCCCACTACAGAGGTAAGGACCATCTGATTTGAAACTCCAGTTCAAGGTTCAGGAGTACCAGACTGAAGCCGTCGATTCCGTAGTTGAGATCTTCGCCGGACAGCCTCGCCGTGACGGCACCTCATACCGAATCGACCCTGGACTGTCGAGCGCCGGCCAGAACCGGATCTTCGATGATTCCGGCCTGGCAAACGCACCGATCGAACTGTCACGTCCCCAGTTGCTGGAGAACGTGCACCGAGTTCAGAGTTCGCGGAACTTGCCGCTATCCTCGGAACTCAAGGACTCAAAGGCTGCTCCTGGCGCTCCGAACCTAGACGTGGAAATGGAAACCGGTACTGGTAAGACCTATGTCTACATCAAGACCTTCATGGAACTGAACAAACGCTACGGGTGGTCGAAATTCATCATTGTCGTCCCTTCCATCGCGATCCGCGAAGGTGTGAAGAAGACCTTCGATGTCACCGCCGGCCACTTCCAATCGCTATATGGCACCAAGCCTCGCTCGTTCATTTATGATTCGAAGCAGCTGCACGAACTGGAACGCTTCAGTTCGGACGCAGGTGTCCAGGTGATGATCATCAACATCCAGGCCTTCAACGCCACCGGTAAAGACCAGCGTCGAATCTACGATGAACTCGACGACTTCCAGTCGCGACGTCCGATTGACGTAATCAAGGCCAACCGCCCGATCGTCGTGATCGACGAACCGCAGAAGATCGGTGCCGACAAGTCACTCAAGGCACTCGCCGAGTTCAACGCCCTTGCTGTGTTGCGCTACTCGGCGACCCACAAGGTCGAACACACCAAGGTCCACCGCCTAGACGCACTTGATGCCTATAACGCGAAGCTCGTTAAGAAGATCGCAGTCCGCGGCATTACTGTTAAGGGTCTTGCAGGTTCAACGGCATATCTGTACCTCGACAGCATTATCCTGAAGAAGGGTGCCGCCCCGACAGCTCGCGTGGAACTGGAAGTCCAGACCAAGAGTGGATCGATCAAGCGATTGACTAGGATCGTTGAGAAAGGCACCAACCTCCACGATCTTTCCATGGGGATTGAAGCCTACAAACCCGACGGCCACGCACTGTTCATCACGAATATCGATGCTACCCGTGACGTCCTCGAACTCTCCAACGGCGACATCGTCACCGCAGGTCAGCTAGCCGACCGTGACGTCACCGAGGACTCAAAACGCCGCATCCAGATCCGGGAAGTCATTCGGGCACATATCGCCAAGGAGCGAGAGCTCTTCTCCCAGGGCATCAAGGTGCTCTCACTCTTCTTCATCGACGAAGTTGTGAAGTACCGCGACTACAACCGTGAGGATACCCACGGCGACACCCTCGGCGACTACGCCCGGACCTTTGAGGAAGAGTACGAAGCCATCCGTGCCGAGATACTCGGTGAGCTCGAACTCGATGACGCCACCGCAGAATACATGAACTATTTGCGGCGCGATCAAGTCGGAGCTGTCCATGAGGGATACTTCTCGATCGACAAGAGGTCCAAGCGGCAGATCGACGGCAAGGTCTCAGGCCGTGGGGACGACAAGGGCCAGTCTACCGATACTGATGCCTACGACCTGATCCTCAAGAACAAGGAACGGTTGTTGTCCTTCGCCGAGCCTGTCCGGTTCATCTTCTCCCACTCCGCACTGCGCGAAGGCTGGGATAACCCCAACGTGTTCGTCATGGGCATGCTTAAGAAATCCGACAATACCGTCTCCCGCCGTCAGGAGATCGGACGCGGTTTGCGACTCTCGGTCGACCAACATGGTGAACGGATGGATAACCCGATTACCGTCCACGAGATCAACGAGCTGACCGTCGTCACCGACGAGTCCTACACGGACTTCGTCAAAGGACTCCAGGAAGAGATCTCCAAGTCCCTGGCCTCGCGCCCGCGCAAGGCTTCGATTGAGTTCTTCACCGGCAAAACTATCAAGACTCCCGAGGGCGAGTCGCAGCTGGAGAAGGAACTCGCTACCGCGTTGTACGACTACCTCGTCAGGAACGATTACCTCAACGAGGACCATACCGTCTCGGAAGCCTACAAGGATGCCAAGGAGAATAGCACCCTCGCGGTTCCGACCTCACCGATCTTAGCTCCGGTCATTGACTTTGTGTGGCCGCTGGTAGACGCGCTGTACCTCGACGTCTCCATGATCGGCGGCGACGACCGGGCCATGAAGAAGATCCCCCTCAACGAAGCGAACTTCGCCAAGCGTGAGTTCAAAGAACTCTGGGGACGGATCAACCACCGCGCCGTCTACCAAGTCGAATTTGACTCAAACGAACTGATAACCAAATCCGTTACGGCCCTGGACTCGAAGCTCAACGTGGCAGGTCTTCAGTACGTTGTTGAACACGGCAAGCAACTCGCTGGTGTGGACGCCGAGCAGCTGAAATCCGGTAACGCATTCAAAGTTGCTGGTCACGCCCGTGAGACGGAACAGATTACGGCGAGCTCCTCGGTGAAGTACGACTTGCTGGGGGAGATCACTGAGAAGACCCAGCTCACCCGACGTACGGTGTCAGCCATCCTCCGCGGCATTCGTCCGGATACTTTCGGTAAGTTCCGGCTAAACCCGGAGCAGTTCATTACTGAGACCGCCCGGCTGATCAACGAGGAGAAGGCGACTGTGATCGTCGAACACCTGACCTATGATGCTCTGGAAGACCGATTCGACACGGCGATCTTCACCGAGAACCAGTCAGCACAGGATTTCCGGAAGGCCGGCGAAAAGCTTACCAAGCACGTTTACGACTACGTGGTGACGGATTCCAAGGTCGAGCGCGAGTTCGTTGAAAAGCTAGACACAAGCAAGGAAGTCTCTGTCTACGCAAAGCTCCCGAGGGGCTTCTCTATTCCGACACCCGTGGGGGATTACAACCCCGACTGGGCCATCGCCTTCGAGGAGGGGGCGGTCAAACATGTCTATTTCGTGGCAGAGACTAAAGGCACCATGTCGAGCCTAGAGCTTAAGGGGATAGAGGATGCGAAAATCCAGTGCGCGACCCGCTTCTTCGAAACGCTCACCGCGCAACATCGAGGCGAGGTCGTTTACAAGCAAGTTGACAGCTTTGATACCTTGATGGGACTCGTAGGCAAATGACCGGGCAAACTTAAAACCGGCAAGCAGGATTTAAGGAGATTCCCGCGAGTGGCCGGTTTTCGGAAAAGCGGAACGTAATCAATTCTCTTCGCTGGTTCGTTCGTTTAGCCAGATGGCATGGTCCAAGTGAGTCACTGTTTCTCCCAGGCCTGTGATTGCATGGGCACTCGTCACGATCTTTCGAGCCAGCGTGGGAGTGACGGAAATATCTATTTCGTGGGTATCAGCCACTCGCTGAATTGCTCTGATGATCCACACATCGGGTTTCACATCTCCATGGCCCAGAAGCATAGTGAAATAGCGGAATGTCACTTTGCCTAGCCCGTGGACATCGAGGTAGGCGTGGCGGTGCGCATAATTTGATGGGTCGAAATCCTATGCGCCAGAAACCATGTGGAGCTTGAGATTAGCTAGATTGTTGGCGACTTGCAATGCCGCACGAGCTTTCGGATTGTTTGCCGTTACTCCGTTCCCGAGGATGTCCGATATCTGGCTTTCGGAGAGTTTCAAGAATTCATGGAGGTCTTGGGCTGCGAGATGGTACGTGTCTTTGAATTTTTTCAAACGAGGGGCGAGACCCTTGCCATATTTCGTGGTGTATTGAGCACGAATTGAAAAGACCGCATCTAAGAGAGCCATGGGCAGATGATTCGGCCAACCGCCAGGGTAGGCAGTGAGCTGTTGTTCTGTGAGGTTTTGAATATCTGCACAGAAAAACTCGACCAGTCCGCTAGTATATTCAGGGCCCGCAGGCTGAACTGGGATTTGCACTATCGATTTCCTTCTCTAATGGTTAAGAAGCAGCGTCAGAAACGACGAGCAGGGGAGTAAGTGGCATTAGGGATCGCCAGCGCTCGGGCAGTGCTGCATAGTGTTCCAAGACGAGGGAGACAATGTCTTCACCGGTGATCAGACGCAGTCCTGGCCGTTGGCGCTCGAGCGCGAGTGCGTCGCGGCTGTAGGCACCGAGAGTCATGAACACGACGAGTTCCCCGGCGCCCTGGACACCGATGAGTTGCTGCACTTCAGGAGCGCCGATCGTGGCGGTCTTGTGTTTGCACTGGACCTTGATCAGGGGCGGCTCGACGCCCAAGGGATCCTTGTGGGCGATGACATCGACGCCTCCGTCTTGGGAGTAGGCAGTGACTCGGGCTTGATATCCCAGGGCCCGCAGGAGGTCGGCGGAGAATTCTTCGAACTGGCGGTGGCTTATTCGTTCTTGGAGTACTTCGAGGACGAAGTCTCGGGTATGGCGTTCGATCCTGGATGCACGGGGCTCATCGGATGTGTCGTCATCGGGGGTGTTGCGTGCAGCGGCTTGTTCAACGACCTCCGTGACTTTTTCGACGTCTTCTGTGCGCGTTTTGAGGGCGGCGAGGAATTCGTGCGTGTGCTTGCTGACTTTAAAGAGTGTCAGCGCTGAGCCTATCTCGTAGAGCGCTGGTTGGGTAAATACAGTGCGGGAGAGCCCGATCTTCTTCCATTGCACTCCCCGGCGGTGACGGTGGGTCGGTGCTGTGGAATCGAAATAATAGTCGCTGTTCACGACGCCAATGTTGATGGTGCTGTCGGGTTTGTATGGGGCGACGATGATGTCGCCGATCTGCAACTCATCGCGGAAGCGAAGGAGCACTCCGGCCCAGGTGGGGATTGCTTTGTGGCGTTCTTCAGGGGTAATTCGCGCGAGCTCGGCTTTGAGCCCCTCGCGCCCGCCGGGGATCTGCGATAGATCATTGATGTTGTCCCAGCTGAGACTGACGAAGTTTTCCTTGGTCAGCTCGGTGGTAAGCGTGTCGTTGTGGAGGCCCCATATCTGCATGCGGTGTTCTACTTTCGCGAGTTTAGTTGCTACGTGCCTGCGTAGTTCTAGTCGAGGCGTCGTACGGTGAGGTTGGCGCCCTTTGCCCTGTTGCACGGCCCGCAGAGGATCTGGAGATTTTCTGCGTTACTGCTACCACCGCGCGAGACAGGGATGATGTGGTCGTATTGAAGTTCGGACGAGGAACCGCAATGGCAACATTGGCCTCCGTCTCTTTGCATGACGAATAATTTGACCTCGTCGGGGATGCCTCGGCGCATCGCTGGCTGGTGTTTCAGATCTTGGAGTGCCACCGCGTTTTCTACTTTTCGTTGCCGCCGCAAACGGGATGCTTCGAGGACTGCGTAGATTTGGCTGGCTTTGAGATCGTCGAGATCGGAATAAATATTGTTTTTGAAGAGCCAGTAGTTTTTGCCTTTGACCCGTGCAAGGACTTTTGGCTGTTCTAACTGGCGTGAAAGGAGGTGGTCGTATTCTGCTCTGGCGGCTTTTCGCAGAAGATAGTCCTTCTTTCCCAACGTGAGGACTAGCCTGCCTGAGGTTCCCCAGAATCCCTTATCGAAACGAATGCGAGCAGTAGGTACCTTGTGAACCATTAGATGAACCCCATGATGTTCTTTTAGTTGTTTGTAGCAGTATATGTTTCTTGGGCGACAGGTTCTCTTGCTGAAGGGCATGGGCTCAAAGCGACTTCAGGTCGGCATTTCAGTCTATCGCTCTTCAATCCTGCGGTAGAGCGTGGCTCTGGACATACCCATGTCTTTGGCGACTTGGGTTGCCGGTTCGCCGGCCTGGATGAGTTTGGCTGCAGTGCGGTTTTGGGATTCGGCGAAGATCGGGCTGTGGCCGCCGAGATCCCTGCCAGTCGTGCGGCGTTTGGTAACGGATTCATTGATCCGTTCGCGTTTGATCTCTAGTTCCATTTGGGCGAGGGCGGGCATGAAGGTGAATACCGTGTCGCCCATTGGGGTTTTGGTGTCCACGTCATCGCCGCCGAGGTTCAGCATCCGTAGCCCGATATTGCGCTCGCGTGGCTCTTGGGCGAGGTCGAGCATCTTCTGGGGGGCGTCCGAGCCGGTCCAGGGTAATAATCACGAGGGTGTCGTTCGGGTACAGCGCGTCGAGTGCTATGTCCTGTCCGGGGCGTTTGGCCAGTGCTCTGGCGAGTCCATGGTCCATGTAGAGATCATCTCGACGGACGCCGGCGGCGAGCAGGTCCTGGCTTTTCCGATCGGCATCTTGGGCTTTGGTGGAAACGCGGGCGTAGCCAATGAGCTTGGTCGTTGGTCCTTCAAAAGTGTCTCGCCACCGATGGTCTAGACAAGATTCTACGGCAGCGGTTGCGCCACATGGTTACGAGAATTCTGGGCCGTTGGTTTTACGCGGATCTTTCGATGGAGGAGCGGTGCGTGGCGAGATGTCTTGCAGTCTATCGGGTTCGATACAAGCGATATTATTACGGTGAGTGCCAAGGTCAGCACGGGGGCAGTTGTCAACGATTTCCCCTCCATTCCGTGAACCTGATTGGCGAGGTGCAACATTACTATGGAGCTGTGATGAACTCATTTGGAATGAAGCTCGGGGACACAGCTATTGGGTTGGTGTATGACGGGATTGAAGAAAACGAACTGCTCTACGGGCAGATGATCATAGATGAAAACTATGGTCCGCTGCTTGTCGTATCGTTCCCAGATGACATCTTCGGGGAAAAGGATCCACACTGGTGGAAGCAAGCTGATGTCATCCCGGAAGTGTTGTGTTTCCGTTCAGTTGAAGGGAGTGCATCTTTCCTTGATTGCGTAGTTATTAGACGAAAGCGACGTTTTTCCGGTGTCTCGGAGATTACGATGCGCCCTGCGACAGTCATCTATGATTTGGTCTCAAAGAATAAAGAAGGGCCGCTTGAAGCAACTCAAGTTACTTCTACTATTGAATATTTAGGTGAATGGCTTGATCAGGGAAGTATGACCACTCGGCTGGAACAAGATGGTTCGGGAAAAGCAGTAGCATTCGAAATTCGTGTGGAGACGTCACCAAGCAAGAATCTCACTCTTTCGAACATGAGTGTAGAGCTATCCACTCCTTGGCGAGGGCGTTCTAATCATGGCCAGGCAAGCATTGAAACCAACGGTCAGATAAGTACCAACGCAAAGCGTCCACTTCCCGTGGATGATCATCTGAATGTTCATAAGCGTTTACGCGATTTCTTGGTTATCTCCACGGGCAAGCCTGTAAAGATCTCTGGTCACAAGCTGAACTTTGAGGTGGAGAGCGACTCGCTAGAATTTACGCATTTCAGTACCGCTCGTGAACAGTTCGCTACTGAACATGACGTGCCCCGCGGCGTGGATCATTTGATTGATTTTAATGAAGTGGTGACATCAAAATTAGAGGCGTGGCTAGAAACTGATTCTTCACTTGCTGGTAAAACCGGAGCTCTTATTCAATTGCTCGAACGAGAGCATTTCACTAGTACTGATCGAGTGATCTATGCGGGGATGACTGCAGAGAGCCTGGGGAAAGAACTGCCTCCGGTTCTCGGCGATACATTCACATATAGTGGGTGTCCCACTACGAACTCTCCCGGGAAGCCGACCCAATACACATACGTATTACGATGCATTGCGCATTCGAGGTTGAATTTTACCAACTCTCCATTGAGTATCTACGAGGCGAGTAAAGCAATCGCCCAAAACTACAATAAAACTAAACACTACGAACCTGCGAAGACACCGGAACCTTCAGTGTCGATAATTCTAGGCAGAGTTCTTGCTGTAGCCCTTCGAAAATTGATGACCCGGGCGGTGCGCGCCAAGCCGCCAATGTCCTATCCTGAGCCCGATGACCGCGAAGCACGTTTTGCAGTTGGAGCGCTCGAAAACATAGGGCTGGATGAGAACGGATGGCCGCGCTACAGGGTCGTTACAGAAGATATCGAATCCTAATGCCCTTGCGATAACGATGTTTTTGCAACCTAGTTTTCGGCACTGGGTTTTTCTACGATCCTGACGGAGAAGTCTGTTGTTATTTCAGCCGGCCCGTTTCCGTATCTCGTCTCATGAAGAATGTGTCAAAACGACCGTCATAGGCGTGCGCATAATGACCGATGAGGGTGGTGGCGAAGTATTGGCGCGTCGGATCCAGCATTCCAGCGCATGCATTCATTGTTGCCCTCGAACAGCGCCGCGCTTTCCAGCTTCCAATGCGATCGCAAGGTCTAGGCAGTCAGTTCTTATCACTTCCAGTGGCAGGTTGAAATGTAGTTCAGGTGACAGAGCCAGAACTGCGGGCCAAGTCGATCTTCCACCGTGAAAGGATTCTATTGATTCTCAAATTCCAGCAGATTACTAGTCGGCGATCGAGGCCTGGCTAGTGGGTGGCTAGGTAAAAAGATGGATACAACAGTGATCTCGGATATTCCTAGGCTGACTAGGGTCGAAGAGAACGCGATTTGCGTGAAAAATTACTTGGTGATTCTTCGGGTAATGGGCTAGATTTAGTCTAATCATCAATATGTTGGCGCGAGACAGAGCGGCTTTAGCAATCATTGCTAATTTATTCTGTTGTGAGGTTCTTGCGCCGATTCGCACTCTTTGAAGCAGGATAATTGAAAACTAAATTAAGCGCGGCAGTAATGTCGACGGCATTGATCACGGGATTGGTGCTTAGCGGCCCGGCAGCAAATGCAGAAGTGATTTCGGATGAGGCCATCTCAACCCCCGTGGAATCATCACCGTCAGCGGACGTGCAGGCGGAGCCAGTTGCGTCTCAGTCTCCTGTAGCGGACGTCGTTGAATCCGAGGCAAGCATCCTTCCATTAGAGCCAGAGACGAAGCTCGATGCCGGCGAGTCTATTGAGGCAGAAACGTCGGAACCTGCCATTGACCCGGGAACCGAGTCCTCGGCTGCTCCAACTGCTGTATCCGAGGCGGCTGAAGAATCAGAACCCACGGTGACGGAATCAGCTGTTTTGGCAGAACCTGAAGCTACACCTGAGCTCACGGCTGAAGTGAGTGAGTCAGCCAAGGCCACCGAAACGTCATCGGACGACGTCGCAGTCGAGGACGAGGATCCTCGCTGGGCTCAAATTGACGCGCTGATGCCCGAAGGTAGTGAGGACTGGGATGAAGCCCAGTGGGAAGCTTTCGATGAAACCGAAGCAGGCCAAGAACTAAACCGGCTTATCGATGAAGTGCTAGCTGACGAAAGTTACTGGGAAGACGAGTACGAACTTTCTGACGAGGATCAGGCTTTCTGGGACGCTATTACCGAGCTTCTTCCTGAGGAAAGCTACGACTGGGATGAAGCGCAGTGGGAAGAATATTTCCAATCCGACAATGGCCTTGAGCTGATTGACTTGATTCTGCCATTCATCGCCGAAAGCATCGAAAGCGATGAAGACGCCGCTGAGTTCCAGGCGTTCCTCGAAGAAGTATTTGCCCATGATCCCGACCTGCGAGCGTACTATCTTGAACTGTTCTTCGGCATCGAGGCAGCTCCCGAGGATAACGGTTCTGACGGAACCGTAACTGAAGAAGAACTGGTTCCGTCCGAGAGTGAATCTCCTTCGGCCAGTGCTGTCATCGAACCTGCAGGCCAGGTAAAACCAGCAACTTCGGTCAAGAAGGAATCGTCCAAGAAGAGCGCCGACGCTGTTGCACCGGCACTGGCAAACACCGGTTTTGACGGTGTCGCGGCTGTCGGTGTGGGGCTACTGCTGGCCTTGGCCGGTGTAGTATTTGTTGCTCTGGGCCGTCGGAAATCTGCCAAGCACTAGTTCGGCGAGATATTACTGGCGAAATGCCAATTGAAGCTGTTCGGCCACCGCCTTTGAGACGGTGGCCGAACAGCTTCAATTCTTTATTTGCGACTTTTCATCCAAGCGGTGCCAGGCACGGTTATGGTAGACCAATCCGTTGCTGGGCTGGCCGGGTTCGCTATCTCGTTCAATGTGCGACTCAAGGGCGCGCGCGACAAAAACCGTGGAGGTGCCCGCCTGAACCCGTTCGGTGACCGCGCAACGTACCCAGGCCCGGACGCCATCGAATACCGGTTCCCCGGTGCTCAGCCTTGACCACGTTTGCTTCTGTGCGAAGCGGTCGATCCCACTGGTTGCCCCCAATTTAGCCACCTCGATGTCGTGCACATCAAGGCTGTGAACGACCAGCGTTGCTACCTTGGTCAGTACTTCTGCTGCCGAAGACAGCGCAGAAATCGAGAAAACGAGCAATGGCGGATCAACGCTGATCGAAGCCACGGACGTTGCCGTGAGGGCAACTGGTCCGTCGCCGGCATCGGCGGTTATCAGGCTTACGCCACCGGGGTGACCGCGGAAGATCGCTTTGAAATCATCTGCGGGCAACGATGGTGTCGCTGATTCTGTCACTTCAGACGCGGGCACCAACAAGCTCCTCGCGCAGGATGCTAGCTCCTGCGCTGAGCGCATTGAGCTTGGCCAGGGCCACATCGCGGCGGAACGGGGCCATGCCGCAATTGGTGCTGGCAATCAGCTTGTCGGCATCGACAAATTCGAGTGCGTTGCGCAGAGTCTGCGCGACTTCCTCAGGAGTCTCCACAGCGTCATTGGCCACGTCGATAGCTCCGAGCATCACTCGCTTGCCGCGCACCAATTCGACAACCTCCAGCGGGACATTCGAATGGTGGGACTCCAGCGAAACGGTGTCGATGGAGGAAGCCTGCAACAGCGGGAAAGACTTCTCGTAGTGGCGCCACTGAGCGCCCAGAGTCGCTTTCCAATCGTTGTTCGCCTTGATACCGTAGCCAAAGCAGATGTGGACTACGGTCTCGGCTTTGAGTCCCTCGCAGGCGCGCTCCAGCGCAGCGATGCCCCAGTCGGCCACCTCGTCGAAGAAGACGTTGAAGGCAGGCTCGTCGAACTGGATGACATCCACCCCGGCGGCTTCCAGCTCGCGGGCTTCCTGGTTCAGGATGGTCGCGAATTCCCAGGCCAGCTTCTCGCGGCTGCGGTAGTGCGCATCGTACAAGGTGTCGACCATGGTCATGGGGCCAGGAAGGGTCCATTTGATCTGCTTGTCGGTACAGGAGCGCAGGAATTTCGCGTCCTGAACGAATACCGGCTTTTCACGTTCAACGGCACCGACGACGGTGGGGACACTGGCGTCATAGCGGTTGCGGATGCGCACGGTCTCGCGCTTCTCGAAGTCGACACCACTCAGGTGCTCAATGAACGTGGTGACAAAGTGCTGGCGCGACTGCTCGCCATCGGAGATGATGTCGATGCCGCGCTGGGCCTGCTCGAGGACCGCTGCGCGCATGGCGTCTTGCTGGCCTTCGCGCAATTGCTTGCCTTCAAGCTTCCAAGGGGACCAGAGCTTTTCAGGCTCGGCAAGCCATGACGGCTTGGGCAGGCTGCCGACAATCGACGTGGGGATAAGCGGGGAAGTCATGAGTTATCTTTCGGAATCTTAGGCGACTGGAGTCGGGTAGGAGGAAGACCACTGATCTAGCAGTTGGCGATTCGGGATGATGAAATGCTCTTCGGTGAACTTGCCTTGGATCTTGCCCAACTGAGTTCGTTCTTCGCGGTCATAAAAGACGCGAGTGGGGGAGAAGTCTTCGGCGCCCAGGCTCGGGTGGTACACAGAAGGAGCGGCCGAATTGGCGTTATAGATTTCCGGGCGATAAATCTTCTGGAACGTTTCCATCGTGCTGATGAGGCTGATCAACTGAAGGTTCGTGTAGTCATTGAGCAGGTCGCCGCGGAAGTAGAACGCCAGCGGTGCGACAGCGCCCGGCGGCATGAAGTAACGCACGCTCAAGCCCATTTTCCCGAAGTACGCGTCGGTCAATGAATTTTCATCCTGCTGGTATTCCAAACCGAGCACTGGATGGCTGTTGCCGGTGCGGAAGTAGGTCTTGGAAGTCGAGACGCTGATGCAGACCACCGGCAGCTGGGCAAAACGCTCACGGTACGCCTGTGAGTTCAAGAAATGCTGGAAGAGCTGCCCATGGAGATCGCCAAAATCTTCCGGAAGCACCGGGGCTCCGCTGTCATTGCACGAAGCTGGAAGCACCACGCTGAAGTCGTAATCGCGGACATAAGAAGAAAAATTATTGCCGACCATGCCCTGGGACCGGGTACCCGTGAGTTTATCCACGATCGTGGTTTCAAGCACTTCTAAAAGGGGAAATTCCTGATCGGTATTATTGGCAGAAACATGTACATTTGCGGAAATGATTTCCAATTCCAGTGCATAGCGGTCACCTTGGGGATTGTCCCAGTGAGCCTGGGAATTGAAACGGCGGTTGATCATCGTCAGGGCATTGCGAAGGTTCTCTTCGCGGCGCTCTCCGCGCGCCAAATTGGCGAAGTTTGTCGTGGTTCGAGAATTCGCAGAAGGGGAGTAATTCTCGTCGAATCTTGTGGTGCTAATGCTGAAATTTAATGCGTCTGCCATGATGGCCAATCTGTATTTGGGAGGCCTGGACAGGCCGAGGGGAAGTCGTTGCGTCAATCATGCAGGGTGATTCTTGATATCAGGTAACTCGATATAACTATGGATTCATATAGACTCAAACTATGGTTCAGGTTTCGAATGGATTGACACTGCAGCAGCTGCGCTATTTTGTGGCGGTGGCCTCGGAGGGGTCGATCTCGGCTGCCGCCGACCTCATTTACGTCGCGCAGCCCAGCATGTCGGCGGCGATGAAGGAGCTCGAATCGCGGGTGGGGCGCACCTTGCTGGTGCGCTCGGCCAGGGGAGTGACGCTCACCGCCGAGGGCGCAGAATTCCTCGGCTACGCCCGCCAGGTCCTGGAGCAAGTGGAACTGCTGGAGCACCGCTACCTCGGCCGGCCGGCGGCAAGACGACTGCTGGGTGTCTCAACCCAGCACTACTCCTTTGCGGTGGATGCCTTTGTCCGGATGGTCCAGGCCAGCGGGGCCGAGGAGTACCAGTTTTCGCTCCGCGAGACGCGCACCGAGGAAATCATCGAGGACGTGCGCACGCTGCGCAGCGATATCGGGATCCTCTACCGCAACGACTTCAACCGGAAAGTCATCGACAAGCTGCTGCGCGAATCCCGCCTGGTGTTCCACCCGCTGTTCCTCGCCGACCCGCACATCTTCGTATCGCGCAGCAACCCGCTGGCCACCCGTGACCAGGTCACCCTCGAAGACCTCGAAAACCTGCCCCGGCTGACCTTCGATCAAGGGGCGAACAACTCGTTCTACTTCGCCGAGGAAGTGCTCTCCACACGCTCCAGCCAGCGGGAAATCCAGGTCTCGGACCGTGCGACCATCTTCAACCTGATGATCGGCCTGGGCGGGTACACGATCTCCACCGGCATCATCAGCGACGAGCTGGATCCATCCATCGTTGCCATCCCGCTGGACATCGACGAGCGCATCGAGATCGGCTGGATCGATCACGCCGCGATCCCGCTCACCGACCAGGCTCAGCGCTACCTGCAGGAAGTCCGCGCAGTGGTGGCCAGCTTCGGGGTGGAAGTGCTCGGCTGAGCCGCCAACAGCGTAACTCTCGGTCATCGAGTGCCGCTCCTTCGTCATAAACTTCCGAAAAAGCCTTGAAAGTCTCGGGGGTATTCTCATTTTGGTGCGTCACAAAGTGGCGCCAGCCACCGCGTCATCATGACAAGTGCACGACATATGAAGCTTGGCGGCCTTGTATGAAGCCCGCCGCCCGATAGCGCTTGCACCCCTCGCAGCCCATGGCCAACCATGGAAGAACAACAAACCATCAAGAGCGACTAAGAGATCTGGCTCGTTGACGTCGCAGCAACCATCGGGAAACCGAAAGGTGCTAATGCCAGGAACGATGGAGCAGTTCCGAACGCGTTTTCGCGCTGTGCTTCGTGCCTTTGCACGATGCCTAATCGGTGCACTCCCTCGCAGAGAATCGAGGAGGAGCTATGAGCCAAGGAACCGACGCGGTCCACGCAGGATACCGCCCGAGCGGAGACTTCCGCCCGATGCTGCCGCCACTGCACAATTCCGCCGCCTACCAATTCCAGTCGCATGCCGAAGCGATCGAGAAGTTCGCGCTGCGCCAGGCCGGCTTCACCTACTCGCGCACCGGCAATCCCACCGTCTCGATCCTTGAACAGCGTGTGGCAGCACTGGAAGGCGGAGCCCACGCGGTGGCCACCGCCACCGGCCAGTCCGCGGTGGCGTTGTCCTTGCTGGCGCTGACCCAGGGACCCAAGCACATCGTGGCGTCCTCCTCGCTCTACGGCGGCACCGTGGATCTGCTCACCGACACCTTCGCCGACTTCGGCATCCGCATCAGCTTTGTCGACCAGGCCGATCCGGCCGCCTGGGCCGGGGCCATCGAGGACGACACCCGCGCATTCTTCCTGGAGTCCGTCTCCAACCCGCTGTGCACCGTGGCCGACCTTCCCGCTATCACGGCCATCGCCCACGAGCACAACATCCCGGTGGTCGTGGACAACACCCTGGCCACCCCGCTGAACGTGCGGCCGCTGGATCATGGCGCCGACATCGTGGTGCACTCGGCCACCAAGGGCCTGGCCGGACACGGCTCGGTACTCGGCGGGATCGTCGTGGACTCGGGGGAATTCGACTTCTCCGACACCGCGCGCTGGCCGCAAATCGCCGCCCCGCGAGTGCGCCTGAACAACACCTCGCTGCTCGAACGCCACGGACCGGCCGCCTACGCGATGCTGGTCCGCTCCAAATTCCTGCACGATCTGGGCCCAACCTTGGCCCCGGCCAGCGCCCAGGGCATCCTGGCAGGCATCGAAACCCTGCCGGTACGCGCCGCCCACGTGCAGCGCAGCGTCACCACCCTGATTCACGAGCTCTCTGCCCACCCGGGCATCGCGGCCATCCACCACCCGTCGCTGCCCGCCCACCCCAGCCACGAGCTGGCCAAGAAGCTCACGCCGAAGGGAACCGGCTGCGTGGTGGCCATCGAGCTGGCCCACCCGTCGCTGGTTTCCCCGGTGATCGACGGGCTCAAGCTGATTTCGCTGGCCGCAAATGTGGGGGACACCCGCACCATGATTTCGCACCCGGCCACCATGACCCACTGCCGGCTCTCTGCCTCCCAGCTGGCCGACGCCGGCCTGAACACCTCAACCCTGCGCCTCTCGGTCGGCCTGGAAGACCCAGCCGACCTGCTCGCAGACCTCACCCAGGCCCTGGATCTGGCATTGGACCAGGCCCTGGCCCCGCAAACCCAAGGAGCATGATGACTGGCTTCAACACCCAGGCCGTCCACGCCGGCCAGCACAAGGACCCGCACACCGGCGCGGTCGTCCCGCCGATCTACCAGACCAGCACCTTCATCCAAGACGGCATCAACGTGCTGCGTTCCGGGCACGAATACTCCCGCGGCTCCAACCCGACCCGCGACGGTTTCCAGGATCAGCTCACCGCCCTGGAAGGCGGGGCCGCCGGATTCGCTTTCGCCTCGGGCATCGCGGCCGAAGACGCCCTGCTGCGTGCGGTGCTCGAACCGGGCGACCACATCATCCTCGGTGCCGACGGCTACGGCGGCACCAATCGGTTGATCTCCAAGCTGCACAGCAAGTGGGGGATCACCTCCTCGGCGGTGGATATCACCAACCTGGACTCGGTGCGCGCCGCCGTGCAGCCGAACACCGCACTGCTCTGGGTGGAAACCCCCTCCAACCCGCTGCTGGGCATCGCCGATCTGGCCGGCTGGGCTGCCATCGCCCGCGAGCAGGGTGCCCTGCTGGTCGTGGATAATACCTTCGCCACTCCTTATCTGCAGCGCCCGCTGGATTTTGGAGCCCACGCGGTGGTCCACTCCACCACCAAGTACATCGGCGGGCACTCCGATGTGCTGGGAGGTGCGGTCATCGTGGCCGATCACCTCTTCCGCGGGCAATCCCTGGCCGAAGCGGTGGGCTACCAGCAGTTCGCCGGGGGAGCGGTGGCCGGACCGCAGGATTCCTACCTGGCCGCCCGCGGACTGAAAACCCTAGGCCTGCGCATGGAACGCCACTGCGCCACCGCTTCCACGCTGGCCCGCTGGCTCGATGCGCAGCCCGAGGTCACCCGGGTCTACTACCCGGGGCTTGAGAACCACCCGGGCCACGAGCTGGCTGCCCGCCAGCAGCACGGTTTTGGCGGCATCGTCTCGGTGGCCCTGAAGGACGAGGCGTCCGCCCGCGCCTTCGCCGAATCCATGGAGTACTTCCAGCTTTCGGTGTCCCTGGGCGGGGTGGAATCCCTGGTCTGCTATCCGCGCGAAATGACCCACGCTTCGCTGATCGGCACCGAGCTGGAGATCCCGGCCAATCTGGTCCGCCTCTCGGTGGGCATCGAAGAGGTCGAAGATCTGATCGCCGATCTGCAACGCGGGCTGGCCGCGGCCCGCGCTGCGTCCAAACCGGTCGTCACCCGGGTACGTGAAAAGACTCTGGAAAACGCCTGATCGCATCGAACCGCGATGATCGGGCGGCGTGCCCCAACCCTGGAGAATAGTAGATGGGGAAGGGTGGAGACATGATCGGAATTCTCAATCGGCTCATCGAGCATATCGAGGCGAATCTGCGCGAGCAGATCAACCTCGCTGAGCTGGTGCGCGCCGAAGGCACCACCGAATACCACGTGCGGCGGATGTTCTCCTCGCTGGCCGGCATGCCGGTCTCCGAGTACATCCGCCGGCGCCGCATGACCCAGGCCGCCGCGGACCTGCTCACAGGCGAGGACCTGCTGAGCATCGCGATCCGCTACGGATATGGCTCGGCCGAAGCATTTGGCCGGGCCTTCCGAGCTGTCCACGGCGCGTCCGTGGGTGATATCCGCGAGAATGGCGGCCCCCTTCGAAGCCAACCAATTATCAGGTTCAGCCTGCACGTCGAAGGGAATCGCCCCATGGATGCACGAATAACAGAACGAGAGAACTTCCAGCTCATCGGATACGCCGCGCAGGTACCGCTGATCCATCACGGTGCCAACCCGCACATCCAAGAGCACATCGCCTCCATCCCGGTGGCCGAACATGCCCGGCTCAAGGAACTCTCAGCCGCCGATCCGGCAGGCTTGCTGCAGGTCAGCGACCAGGTTGATGCGGACTACCAGGAAGGCAGCGAGCTGACCTACCTGCACGGGGTCGCGGTGCCCGCAGGCCCGGTGCCCGAAGACCTGGATTCCATCCAAGTTCCCGCCGGCCACTGGGTGGTTTTCAGCGTGACCGGGCCCTACCCGGCGGCCTTGCAGGAGCTCTGGGCCTCCACCGCCACCTCGTGGTTCCCGTCCAACCCGTGGCGATTGCGTCCCGGCCCGTCCATTGTTGCCGTGCTCGATCGGGCCGCTGATTTCAGCACCGCCACCTGCGAGCTGTGGTTCCCGGTGGAAGCCGACCGCTAGGCTTATCCACACCTCGTCACTGCATGCCCCGCGTCGTATCTTGCGCGGGGCATGCTCGTTCCTATGGACACAGCGCAGGCACTGAAGAATCTGGCTGAGGCGGGACAACTGATCGCCTCAGCCACTGCTGTGCTTTCCGGCGATCTTCTCGCCGGCCACGCCGCCTACTTCGCTTGGCTCACCGAGCACATCGGCCAACAGCAGGCCCGCGCCCAGATCGAGGCTGCCCACGCGGTGCGCCGCACCGGCGCGCACAAGCTGGACCGGGAATCCTTCCAAGCCATCACCGATGCCGGCACCAACCCCACGATCGAGCAGATCGAAGCCGCTGCCGGCCGCACCACCACCGGGCGCACCCATTTCAAGAGCGCCCGCGGCCTGATGCAGGACTGGCTGGATATCCCGAGTAGCACCGCCGGAAACCGGCTGATCCAGGCCGACTGCCTGATCGGTGGGATCGATGACGCGGGGCTTCCGCTGGATCCCTGGCTGCCTGAGCTGGCCGAGCAATTTGCCGATCCGTCCGTGGATCCGCGCCTGGTCGCAGCCGCCGCCCTCAAGCTGACGAGTGTCACAACGGAAGAAATTAGGGAGGACTAAGCCGTGTGATCGCCGTAGCCCGAACCGCAATTGCCGGACACGATATCGTTTTTTGTTGACATGAAGTTGAAGCGCTCAGGAGGCGCGCCTTTGGGCCGGGGTAAAGCTAAATCATCCGCGAAAAACCAGACGAAAATGCCGACAGGTTTGGACGACGAATATTAGACGATGGTTGCCTCTGCCGAAGGGTACAGTCCACTATGAACCAGCGCGAGATATGATGTTTAGAAGTACATGTGGTGGAGAACTGAACGTATCCTGTCGATTATCGAAAAATGTCTAGGATTCTCAACTGATTCAATGTCGGGCAGGGGATGAACTAAGTTTCAACTCAGCGTCTTGTTGTCCAGGAGACTTGTGATTTTCGCAATAATCTCACGCCCATCTTGTTGTTAACGAGGAATAGAATTTAGGTATGAATCTGCGCGATGCAGAGAACGACGGCAACCCATTCAACAATCGAACCGTGGGTCAGCCTATCTACGAAGTTGCATTGACCTCATCGTTGCGTAAGAACGCGAAGCTGTTACTTCCACCTGGGCCCGGGCGTAGCGTAGTAGTTATACCTGAAGCCGCTATCGGACGAGGTCGACCAGATGTTCTTTTGGTGGTCGTTTCCATTAGTTCTCTACATTCTTACATTCATTCTGGGCTGAAGATTTATTCTTTGAATCATGCGAGAGAGATAACATCAAAATTGTTAGATTCTAATCAGATGAAGAAGAAAAATCCGTTCGACGGATGGACGCGGAATTCATTCCGTCAGTTCTCAAATTCCGTGAATAATTCACTTGCAGTTGAAGCGAAAATTAAAGACTGGAAACAAGCGGTGCGACAAGCCAGCAGATTCAAGCACCTAGCCCATCGCTCAGCAATTATGATGCCAAATGCGCGTTTGTCAGAACGCCTTAACCCGTATTTAAAAACCTACGACCTTGGGTTAATTAGTTTTAGTGGAGCTGAGCCTACATGGATTGAACCAGCGCACAAGCAATTCCTGCGTCCCGAAAATCAACTTTGGCTCCTTGAATTAGCCGCGCGACAATTTAAAAATTAAATTCCTTCGGAATTTCTGAACGCACTGATTGCTTCCGATAAAATCTGTAATTTTATGGTGTAAGATCCCTCGAAAATCAGGTTTTGTCGGCCCAAGTCTTCAAACAATTGGAGACTTTGCTGTATCCACGACTCGACTGTATCAAGTCTATCTGGAATACTGAGATTAGTCAGAATTGAAACAAGATCACCCATGCTAACCATATGGTGTTTTTGTGAAATTCCACGTTTCCAATATTCTGCATCACTCATATATTCTTGGAAGAGTGCATCAGCTCTAGACTTTGGAATTAAGTGACTTGCGCCGACGCTCGAAATGACACTTAATTCACCATCTAGGCGGAGGGGGCTGAGTAGGGTACTGACGAAGCGGCGGGGTATTGGTTGCGCACCACCCGATTTTGGTCGCCATTTGTCTATGCTGAATCTTCTAAGTGAATTGTGCCAACCTGTGGCCACGCCAGTAGCACCAACAGCAAGGCCAAGAAGGCCTTCTATATCTGAATACCCCCATATGAGCTCGTAGCCGTTGATCTCTGTCAAGGTGTAGATCATCCTCATGGCATTAGCTAAATGATTAGGCGCCCAGCCGGATGCTGGGTACGAAAGTGTGCCACGATGATTTGCTAAAAGGTAGAAACCATGAACATCGATCGTAGTAATTTCATCTAGCCAGTCATTAATTTGTTCCCAGCCAGCGAATGCAATTTCTTCGAAAACGATGGAAGCATATACTTCTTTTTCGCTCCAAGTTTCAGCAGCTGCCCTAGCATACTGAATCCCAAGCGGTGTCCAAATGTCTTCAAAAGAAGATTGCAGTATTGATGGGGCGATTAATGAGTTAGTACCTAAGGAATTGTTCGCTTGCTCAACTGCGGTTAGTACTTTCTGAACGTCTCCTGGAGACTGAGACCATCGGATGGGGGAGAAACTGAGCCCGTTTGAGCTGTGGCAACGACCCGCGAGTCCAACGCCATCTGTATACAGATAAGTCTGAGGATCTAGGAGTGGTTGGACACCAAGACTCTTTAAATGCGTTGCCGTTTGTGCTAATCCCTCAGGCGTTTCATCTGTCGGGCTAAGTATCACGGATGAGACGGTCGTATGCTCAGAAACGTAGTCGAGTTTGTCTGATTTTCCGTAACCGTGCTGAAGTATAAAGCTCACTATGACTTCTCCGAATCATTGAGATATTTAAGGGCTTGCTTGGCGGTCCTAAATCTTCTGTTTTGGCGCTCAGCCAAGCATCGATCGATTACATCCTGAAGAACACGTTCACAGCCAAACTCCTTCAACTGACCAGGTTCATGGTTAATAAGGCGGTTGAAGTAGTTGTCAAAGGTCATCTGTGGGGAATCATAAAAGGGGTGCTTACCCGAAACAGCCTCAAATAGCACTATTCCTGCCGCGAATAAATCAGTTCGTGTATCTACCGAGCTTGATCCTCTTGGGTAAAACTGCTCCGGCGCAGCATACATGTTGGTCATAGGTGAGATGACCCCTGTTGCGGTAAGTGGATCCATCGTCAAGGCTTGGGCAATTCCTAGATCGAGAATCACAAAATCGCCATTAGCTGTTTGGCATATATTCGCAGGTTTAATGTCTCTGTGCACGATCGAGGCTGATTCGAGTGCAACTAACCCTTCCAGCAGATGCGTGGCGAGGGAGAATATCTCGTTGTTTGAAAGCTCGCGATTCTGAAGAATACCGTCTAAGGATCCACCTTCATAGTGTGGCTCGCCGTACCATACTAATTCAGAACTTCCTATTTTTCTTTTATCGACAGGGGTATGCATTCGCACAATCCGAGGTGAATTGAGCGAGGACATGATTTGTATTTCTCGAATAAATCTTTCGTCTAAAATGACTTCATCGCCTGGATCTGTGGCTTCGCCATATAGTACCTTGAGAACGAAATTGCTAGACCCGTCATTAGCGAGGAAGGCTGCTTTGAAGCTGCCTCTACCAATAGCTGGTGTCACAATCTTGTACTCTGGAAATGCTTCGACAACATCTTCATCAAGTAGCATATATTCCTCCGTCATGAAATTTATCCTAGCTCAAGATCAGGACCGATAGAACTTCTACCTATATTATTCATTTCTGGATTAAGTGTCATTCTGATTCTAACTTGTAGGCACAACCTTGTGCGATGTATAGGCGCAAGCCACAGCATTCAAGTTTCGACAATCTCGTAATGTTACCGTTGAACCCAAATACAGCGAATCAAGCGACTAAGACACTGTTGCTGAGGCGTCAGCATGGACCATTTTAGAATCTTTTCCGACTCCTTCCAAAGTTGAGCACTCTAGCTGGTGACTTATTGTTTTTCTAGTAGAACACTTAAGATTGTTATCGGTGGGATGCGATAGTTTGTAACACCGTTTCATTTGCGCTTTGAGAGGAACTGAGGGTGTGGACATGTCCTCAGAAAATATGCAGGGTGGGATAAATGAGTAAGGTCAAGCGTGCGCATATGGTTTCAAGAGGATATCTGAAGCCGTGGAGTGATGGGCAAAATCGAGTTGAAGTCATCGATATCGATAAGCGTAAAGGGTTCACTACTGCGATCGGAAATGCAACTGTTGTCAATTATGCCTACGAGTCGGGCATCCTCAGGAATGATTTAGAAGGAGAATTTCAGAAAGTTGAAAGCGCTGGAATACCAAACTTGGTTAAACTTCGTGCTGGACATGCACTAGATAAAGAGGAAAAGCGGAAAACGGTTGATTTTCTTGATATGCACTTGAGCCGTGGCCGTTTCGCTAATCAAGTCGAAGTCTTGACACCTGCCCTAGTACTCAGGGCTGATAAGGATCCTGAAACGCTGTTGCTTAAACTTGGTGATCGATTTCTTCTGTCCCAGTATGAGAAAGAGACACTAAGGCTTCCTGAATTGCAGCTTGAAGATTGGCCATGGGTGATTACGGAAACCCGTGGACTCATTACGGGAGACGGTGCTGTTCTCTTGTGGCATCGGGAAAAAGGTGGGCCGGTTGCTACCGTCAGTTTTCCGTTATCTCCTACGCAACTACTAGTAATCGGCGAGCCGCTTGCAATTTCAGGAACACAGTATCTGAATGATCGAGTCGGTGTGTGCAGTCGACGTTGGTTGGTAGGCTCAATAGGATCGTTGAATCTAGAGTGGGCCAAATAATGAGTTCTCACCCGTAGTTGGCGAACGCGTTCGGGTATTCGATTGTCGGCAGAAGACCGATTGGGTTGCGAAAATTTGGTTAATCCCTTCTTTGGGCACATCAATCGAGGAATAGTCGATCTCGGCCATAATCTAGTCCTTGTAGTGGACATGTGCATGTATTTCAGAAAATTCTGGTTTCGGGGAGCCAATGCGTTTATGAATAATTGGTCCGGAAACCGTCTCTTCCAAGACCTTGAAGTTTAAGCGTTCGCCGCAAGGTGCTTGGCGGACAGTTCCAGGTAGTGATCGGCGTTGGTCTTCAACCCGGCCACTTCCTCATCGCTCAGTTCGCGGCGGACTTTGGCCGGGACGCCGGCAACCAGTGAGCGCGGTGGAACCTGCGTGCCTTCGAGCACCAGCGCACCGGCGGCCACGAGTGACTGCTCACCGATCACCGCGCCATTCATAATGGTCGCGCTCATTCCCACCAAGCAGCCGTCGCCTACGGTGGCGCCGTGCACCACTGCCGAGTGGCCGACGGATACGCCCGCGCCCAGCGTGCAAGGGAAGCCGGCGTCCGCGTGAAGCACGACGTTGTCCTGCAAGTTGGTGCCTTCGCCCACGCGAATCGGGGCGGAATCCCCGCGCACGGAAACCCCGTAGAACGCGCTGGCCCGATCGGCCAACACCACGTCCCCGCTCAGCACTGCAGTGGGTGCGACAAAAACGTCCTCGCCGAGAAGTGGGGTCGACCCGTCAATAGTAATAATGTGGCTCATGCCACCCACTCTAATTGCCGCGGGGGCACGGTGCGAGTTACGAGAAGACGATGGTGCGCTGGCCATCGAGCATCACCCGGTGCTCGGCATGCCACTGCACGGCGCGGGTCAGCGTGCGGCCCTCCACGCTGCGCCCCAGCTCCACCAGCTGCTCGGCGGTGCGGGTGTGCGAGACGTGGGTGACTTCCTGGTCGATGATCGGGCCCTCGTCCAGGTCGGCGGTGACGTAGTGCGCGGTGGCGCCGATCAGCTTCACGCCGCGGGCGTAGGCCTGGTGGTAGGGCTTGGCACCCTTGAAAGACGGCAGGAAGGAGTGGTGGATGTTGATGACGCGCCCCTCCATCCGCTCGCACAGCGAATCCGAGAGGATCTGCATGTAGCGGGCGAGCACCACCAGTTCGATGTCGTAGTCTTCGGCGAGCTTCAGCAACTCCGCCTCGGCCTGCGACTTGTTCTCCTTGGTCACAGGCAGATGCACGAAGTCCACGCCGTAGAAATCAGCCATCGGCTTGAGATCCAGGTGGTTGGAGACGATCACCGGCACCTCGATCGCCAACGTGCCCGCGCGCTGGGCGAAGAGCAGGTCGTTGAGCGCATGCCCGGCTTTGGAACACATGATCATGGTGCGCACCCGATCTTCCGCGTCGGCTACCTTCAGCGTCATCGCGAACTGGTCGCGGATCGGGGCCAGCGATGCGCGTGCCTGTTCCAGCGACTGCTCGGTCTCCACTTCAATGCGCATGAAGAACGTTCCGGTCTCGGGGGAGAGGAACTGCTGGGACTCGGTGATATTGCAACCGGCACCCAAAAGACCTCCCGAAATGGCGTGGACAATGCCCGGGCGGTCGATGCAAGACAGGGTGACGATGTACTGGTTCATGGATTCTAAGGTAGCGCCCGCCAGCAATTTTCTGCCAATTCAGTGAGCTACGTTGCGTTTACGAGGTATTTTGTGGCGGCCAACGCAGCTTTACGCCCAGCCCTAGTGGCCCCCAGCGTGGAAGCCGACGCTCCGTAGCCAACAAAAAAGATCCCGGGCATCGTGGTGCTCACCCCGTCTTCGGCCATCACGATGCCACCGGCTGCGGTATGCAGTTTCAGCTCACGTAAATGACGGTGAGCATGACGGAATCCGGTAGCCCAGAGGATCGCGTCGATGTGCTCCCGCGAACCATCGGTGAAAACCACGGCATCAGATTCCAGCCGGGCGATCTTCCCACGCGAAACCAGCGCCCCGGAAGCGATCCCCGCCCGCATCTTCTCATTCAGCAATAGCCCCGTGGTGCCCACTACCGACTTGGGCGGCAACCCGGCGCGGGTGCGCTCGTTGACCGCCCGCTCCACCTCCAGGCCCCACTCCGCACCGGTGAACTCCCGCCAATCCGGCGCTCGCCGGGTGGACCACAGGGTGTCGATGCCGGCCTCGCGCAATTGCACGATGAATTGCGTGGCACTGGCCCCGGCCCCGACCACCAGCACCCGCTTCCCGTCAAACTGTGCGGGGGAGATGAACCCGTTGGTATGCACCTGCAGGCCGTCAAAATGCCCGGGGTACACCGGCCAGAACGGGTTGGTCCAGGTGCCGGTGGCGTTGATAACGGTGCGCGCGGTGTAGAGCTGATCGGCGTGCACTTCGAAGTGGCCATCCACCCGCTGCACCGAGGTGACCGTGGCCGAGTGCCGCACCGGCAGGTCGTACCGCCGTTCGTACTCGCCGTAGTACTCCTTAACCACGGCAGATGCGGGACGGGAGGAATCCTGATCGCGCAGCGGAAAATCCGGCAACGGGTGGATATGGTGGGTGGCGCCCAAGGTCAGCGAGTCCCAGCGGTTCTGCCACGCGCCTCCGGGCTCGGGGTTCGCGTCGAGCACCAGGAAGTCCACGCCGCGCTTGGCCAGATGGTAGGCAGCGGACAGGCCAGCCTGCCCCGCGCCGATCACAATTGTCGAGTACACATACAAGGTAACCGGGGACACCACACTCTCATTCCCGCACCAATTTTCGCTACACTGGAACGCGTGACTGGCGTTAGGTGGGTAACCACCAGGGAGCTAATCGTGCGAGCCGCGCGCCTGGGTTTGCACACCACCCGCCTTGGGAACAGGGCACCTACGGAAGGAACAGCGTGAGCGCACGCATTCTCGACGGCAAGGCCACCGCGGCCACCATCAAGCAGGAACTGGCCGAACGCGTTGCCAAGCTCAAGGCTGCCGGGCACACCACTGGACTGGGCACCATCCTGGTCGGCAATGACCCGGGCTCCGCCTGGTACGTCGGCGGCAAGCACAAGGACTGCGCCGAGGTGGGCATCGAATCCATCCGCGTGGACCTGCCCGAGGAAACCACCCAGGACGAGCTGCTGGCCAAGGTCAAGGAGCTGAACGAGAACCCTGACTGCACCGGCTACATTGTCCAGCTGCCGCTGCCCAAGCACATCGACCAGGACGTGATCCTGGAAGCCATGGACCCGGCCAAGGACGCCGACGGCCTGCACCCGATGAACCTCGGCCGCCTGGTTGCCAACGTCAACCGCCCGATGACCTCGCCGCTGCCATGCACCCCGCTGGGCTGCGTGGACCTGCTGGCCCGCCACGACATCGACCTGAACGGCAAGCACGTGCTGGTAGTCGGCCGCGGCGTGACCATCGGCCGCCCGGTCGGCCTGCTGCTGACCCGCCGCAGCATCAACGCCACCGTGACCCTGGCGCACACCGGCACCACCAACCTGGACGAGCTGCTGGAGCAGGCCGATGTGGTCATCGCCGCCGCCGGTTCGGCCCACATGATCAAGACCGCCAAGCCCGGAGCGATCCTGCTGGACGTGGGCGTCTCCCGCGTGGACGGCAAGGTCACCGGAGATATCGATCCAGCGCTGTACGAGACCGCCAGCTGGGTTTCGCCCAACCCGGGCGGCGTGGGCCCGATGACCCGCGCAATGCTGCTGAACAACGTGGTCGAAGCCGCGGAGCGCAACGCCGCGAAGTAGACGCGAGAAAACCGGCAGCCCATATGGGCTGCCGGTTTTTGATCCCTGCGGCATCTTGCGCAAGGGCACTCGGTGATATCGCTGGAATACTCCCGGGGAGCATACGGCCACTCCCGCCGGCCGATGCCGCAGGCCCGCTGCCGGCGCTGATCGACCACTGCACCTGCGCAATGGCTGAATCCTGGTAGACGCGGCGCCGCGCCGCGCGGATAATGGCCACATGATTGGCACATGGCAGGCCATGGTCATCGACTGCGAGGACCCCGATGCACTGGCCGGATTCTATGAACAGCTCCTCGGAATGGTGCGCATCGACAACGAGCCCGACTGGGTCTCCATTGGCGATGCCCCGGATCATCCTGCGCTCGCCTTCCAGGCGGTCAGCCCCTATGTGGCGCCGCAATGGCCGGGGCATGTGCACCCACAGCAGGCGCATATCGACGTGAAGGTCGCCGACCTGGACCTGGCAGAAGAGCAGGTGCTGCACCTGGGCGCCCGCGCCACCGGCGAAGGCACCAAGACCTTCAGGGTGTACCTGGATCCGCAGGACCACCCGTTCTGCCTGGTGAGCTGGTAGCCCCGTAGGCGATCCTCGCCGCCTGCAGCCTGGTTGACACCCCGAGCTTGGCCAGCACCTGGGAGACATGCGTCTTCACGGTGCTCTGCCCGATGCCCAGACGCTGCGCCAGCTGCGGGTTGCTCAGCCCCTCGCCAATGCCTTGCAGCACCTCTTGTTCCCGGCCGGTCAGCTCCGGCAGCGCAGCGGCCTCGGGCACCGCCAGCGCGCGGGCCAGGATCCGGTCGGTCACCTGCGGATCCAGCACCGATTCGCCGCGCGCGGCGGCCTGCACGCCCAGGATGATCGCCTGCGGCTCGGCACTCTTGAGCAAGAACCCGTGCGCGCCGGCCTGCAACGCGCCGAACAGGTATTCGTCATCATCGAAGGTCGTGAGCACCACGACCCGGTACTTCTCGTGCAGCGCCTTGGTGGCCTCGATGCCATCGAGCACCGGCATGCGCAGGTCCATCAGGATCACGTCGGGGGACAGGGCCCGGGCCATGGAAATGGCCGAGCGCCCGTCCGCCGCCTCGCCGACGACCTCCAGGTCATCGGCCGCCTGCAGCACCAGCCGGATGCCCATGCGGACGGTGGCATGGTCATCGACGATCAGCACTTTCATTCTTCCTCCGCGGTCTCGGGTGATTCAGGGAATTCGACGTGCACCGCGAAATCCTTGCCGTTGCGCACCTCGACGTGCCCGCCCAGCGCGGCGACACGGGTCTTGATGTTCTCCAGCCCGGTCCCGGCACCCGGGGACGAGGCGGCATCCTGCCCCAGCGGGTTGCGCGCGGTGATGGACAGATTCCGGTCCTGGATGACGCTCAGTTCCAAATCGGTGCCCGGGGCATGCTTGGCATGGTTGACCAGCAGCTCGGCGACCGTGCGGTGCGCAGCGGTATGCACCGCCGGCGAGAAGCGCCGCGGATCCGCCACCCGGTACTCCCAGCGCACCGGGCTGCCGAACCCTGCGACCAGCTCGGGCAGGTCCTCGATCCGCGCCTGCAGCGCCGGCCCGCCGGAATGCAGCATCCGCACCATGCCGGCCATGTCCTCCAGCCCGGACACCGACTCGTCGCGGATGCTCTGCAGCGGGGCGCGCACCGTTTCCGGCGCCGAGGGCAGCAACGCGCCGGACAGCAGGGCGATCGACGAGAACCTGGCCGACAGCACATCATGCATCTCCCTGGCCAACGCGGTGCGCTCTTGGACCCGCGAGAACTCGTGTTCCGCGACCAGCTGGTCCTCGCGGGCCGCCGCCGCGGACTGCACCGCCTGCACCCGCTGAGCCTCCGCGGTGGCCAGGTCCTTGGCGTTGCGCACATTCTGCGCCCAGAGCATCGGGGTGAACAGGATGAAGCCGGCCATGAACAGGCTCAGCACCAGCTGTTGCGGATCACCGCTGCCCAGCCAGGCGGCGATGCCCAGCACGATGGCGACCAGGCACAGCAGCGCGAAGGTCACCGTCCGGAGCCTCGATGAGCCGAGCAGGAACAGGCCGAAGACGCACTCGAAGAGCAGGAAATACCCGCCGATGCTGCCCACCGCCAGCAGGCCTGCACCGCACAGCAGCATGATCAGCGTGCTGGCGAGCAGGAACCGGCGGCGCACCAGCACGGCGGCCAGGCCGAGCAGCAGCAGCACAATCCACTCGTAGCCGCCGATCGCGACCCACGGGGGATTGGACAACCCGGACAGGTGCAGGATCACGGTCAGCACCAGATAGGTGCCGACGACCTCGGGCTCCTTGTCGCCGCTGCCCATCCGCCGAATGAAGTTCATGCTTCCAGCATCCCCGACGCCCTGCCCGCCGGGTATCCCCCTTAAGGAGGAGAAAGTGCAGACCACTGGCCGATACCGCATTGCGGCAAGGCACGGAAGAGTGGAAACCATGGATATCATCACGAGCAATCCCGAACTTTCCCTGGTCATCCTGGCGCTAATCGACTCGACCAGCATCGGCACCCTGGTCATCCCGCTGTGGCTGCTGCTGCGCGGACGCCGCGAGGCCATCGGCAAGGTGCTGGCCTACCTCATGGTCATCGCTGGCTTCTACTGGGTCATCGGGGTGCTGCTGCGCAGCGGGCTGCTGCTCATCGACCCGAGCATCTTCGAGCACCGGTTCTTCCGGCTGGCGGGCATGGCGATTGGCGCGCTGATGATCATCTGGGCGCTGTCCTACCGCACCGACGCGCAGAAGGCGGCCAGCGCGCGGAAGAAAGCCGCCGCGCATAGCGGCGGGGTGCATAGCCGCGGGGGATCCGCAGCCCACGCCCCAGAAGCAACGGAGGCCACCGATCAGGTGCCGAAGCGGCTGCGCGGACGCCTGGGCACCGCACTGGATACGCGCACCGGGCTGGTGGCGCTGGCGCTGGTCGCTGGACTGCTGGAACTGCCCACCATGCTTCCCTACCTGGCGGCCGTCGGGGTGATGCAGGGCGCCGGCTGGGGCACCAGCGTGCAGCTGCTCGCGCTCATCGGCTACTGCCTGGTGATGATCGTGCCCGCCCTGGCGCTGGTGGGCGCGCGTGCGCTGGCCGGGCCGCGCATCGAAGCCTGGATGCAGAAGCTGGGGGCTAAGGCCGCGGTCTACGCGCAGGAAACCCTCGGCTGGGTGGTGGGCATCGCCGGCTACCTGCTGATTCGCGCGAGCCTTTCCGGGCAGGACCTGCACAGCCTGTTCGGCTAGCCACGCTGTGGGCGAAAGGGCAGGGTTCAAATTGGCTTGAAGCGGGGTGATGGTGCGAGAATTGGAGGCATGGAACCTCTAGGCAGCAGCGCGAAGCAGGACAAGAAAGTCACCCTCAACGCATCAACTCTGGCAATGGCCGTCATGGTCATCGTCCTTCTGGTGGCAGTGGTCTTCGCCGCCAACTCCAATGAGATCGTCGGCTGGTTTGTCGTGGTCATCTCCGCCGGTTGGCTGCTGCTGGCCGCATTCATGATGTTCGGCCTCAAGCGCGGCGCGGACAAGCTCAACAGCTCGCTGCGCGAAGCGACCGCGGCGGCCACCCCGCGCGCCCAGTCCGGCTCGGTGATCATCGACGAATCCAGCAGCCAGCGCGACATGAAGCTGGACCACTCGTTCAAGATCGTCCAGGTCCAAGCCCGGGTGATCGCCGAGCAGCGCGAGGCGAAGGGCGAGGACTACGAGGGCATGATCGACCGGGCGCTGGAGACGATCCAGATGACCGCGGCGAATGCCCGGGACATGATCAAGCCGGCCAAGCCGATGGACGGCGAAATCATCGACTAACCGATCCGGGCAACGCGCAAGCGTTGCCCTTTTTCGTTGCGCGTATTCCGGCGCAGGCCAGATCAGCGCGTAATAGGGCACATAGTTTTGTAAGGTGGAATGGTGATACCTACCAGTGTGGAAATTCTCAGCAAAGACGCCGGCGCGCTGCGCGTCGCGTCGGTCAACGTCAACGGCATTCGCGCCGCCTACAAGCGCAATATGGCCGACTGGATTGCCGCCCGCGACGTGGACATCCTGTGCCTGCAGGAAGTGCGCGCACCGGACAAGATCCTGCGCGAGCTGATCGGCGAGGGTTGGCATATTCTGCACGCCGAAGCCAAGGACAAGGGCCGCGCCGGGGTCGCAGTGCTCTCGCGCACCGAGCCGGTCGCCGTGCGCGAGCACATCGGCGAGGACTACTTCGCCGAATCCGGCCGCTGGGTGGAGGCCGACTTCGAGGTCAACGGCGAGATCTTCACCGTGGTCTCCGCCTACGTCCACTCCGGCGAGCTGGGCACGCAGAAGCAGGAGGACAAGTACCGCTTCCTGCAGCGCATGAACGTGCGCCTGGTGGAGCTGAAGAACGAGAAGGACCACGTTTTGGTGGTGGGCGATCTGAACGTCGTGCACACGCAGAAGGACATCAAGAACTGGAAGCCGAACCACAATAAGCGCGCCGGCGTGATGGACGAGGAAATCGCCTACTTCGATGGCTTCTTCGGCCCGGAAATCGGCTACAAGGATGTGGCGCGCGAACTGGCCGGCGACGTGCAGGGACCGTACACCTGGTGGTCCTTCCGCGGCCAGGCCTTCGACAACGACGCCGGTTGGCGCATCGACTACCACATGGCCACCCCGGCGCTGGCCGGCAAGGCCATCAAGTCCCACGTGGACCGCGCCTCGGCCTACGATTTGCGCTTCTCCGACCATGCACCGCTGGTCGTCGACTACCAGTTCTAAGGAATTTTCATGACTAAGCCCCGCGTTCTCTCGGGCATGCAGCCTTCGGGCGACTCCCTGCACCTGGGCAACTACCTGGGCGCACTGGTCAACTGGGTCAAGACCCAAGACGACCACGACGCCTTCTTCTTCATCCCGGACATGCACGCGATCACCGTGACCCAGGATCCGGCCGAGTTGCGCGCCCGCACCCGCAAGACCGCCGCGCAGTTCATTGCCGGCGGCATCGACCTGGACAAGTCCACCCTGTTCGTCCAGTCGCAGGTGCCCGAGCATGCCCAGCTGGCCTGGGTGCTGAACTGCATCACCGGCTTCGGCGAAGCCAGCCGCATGACCCAGTTCAAGGACAAGTCCTCCAAGGGCGGCGCGGATGCCGCCAGCGTCGGGCTGTTCACCTACCCGATCCTGATGGCCGCCGACATCCTGCTCTACCAGCCGCAGGGCGTGCCGGTGGGCGATGACCAGCGCCAGCACGTGGAGCTGGCCCGCGATCTGGCCAAGCGCTTCAACCACCGTTTCGGCGAGACCTTCACCGTGCCCGAGGCGTTCATCCCGAAGGAGGGCGCACGCATCTACGACCTGCAGAACCCGACCTCGAAGATGTCCAAGTCCGCCGAGTCCCCGGCAGGCCTGATCAACGTGCTCGACGAGCCGAAGCTGATCGCCAAGCGCATCAAGTCCGCGGTGACCGACGCCGGCTCCGTGGTGGCCTACGACAAGGCCGAGAAGCCAGGGGTCTCGAACCTGCTGGACATCCTGGCCGCGGTCACCGGCAAGCATGTGCCCCAGCTGGTCCAAGAGTTCGAGGGCAAGATGTACGGCCACCTGAAGGTGGCCGTCGCCGACGCCGTCGTGGAGCGCCTGGCCCCGATCCGCACCCGCACCCTGGAGCTGCTGGATGACCCGGCGGAGCTGGACCGGTTGCTGCTGGCCGGTGCCGCCAAGGCCCGCGAAGTCGCTTCCAAGACCGTCTCCGATGTCTACCAGAAGGTCGGCTTCCTGCCGCCGCTGGGAATCTAGCTGAAACAATGGTCTTCGAGTACACCCTGGGCGTAGTGATCCCGGTGCCGCAGCCGCACCGGGAGACGCTGCGCGCGTGGCGCGAGGAATACGGGGGAGAGGCCACCGCGCCAATCGCCCCGCATATCACCCTGGTATCCGGGTCCTACCTGAATTCCTGGGAGAAGGCGGCCGCGCAGGTGCGCCGGGTGGCCGCCGCGGTAAAGCCCTTCGACATCGAGCTGGGTGCGGCGCAGACCTTCCGGCCGGCCAGCGACGTCGTGTTCCTTCCGCTGGATGCCGGCGCGGACGAGTGCTGGGCGCTGCACCGGGCGCTGCTGGGCGACGCGCTGAGGCACGAATCGGCCTTCGCCTACCATCCGCACCTGACCATCGCGCAGAACGTGCCGGCGGAGCAATTGGACGCCGCGCAGGCAGCACTGGCCGGGACGCGGCTGTCCTTCACCGCCGATCGCATCCAGCTGTTCGATACCCGTGGCGGGGAGTGGAACTTCAGCGAGGACATCGAACTCGGTTCCTAGCGGATCCCGTGCATGAAAAAACGCCAGCCATGCGGCTGGCGTTTTTCGTGCGCGCTATTTGGCGCGCACGTTCGCTTCGATCTTCGCTCCGGTGTCCGCATCGATGTTCTTCCAGTACTGGATCGCGTTGGACAGCACCGGTTCGATGACCCCGTCCAGCGCCCCGGTGACGGTTTCGACCAGCTCTGCGCGCTGGGCATCGTCCATCACCTCGCGGACCAGGATGCCGGGCTGGACGAAGTCCCCGTCGTCCTTGCGCAGCGTGTAGGCCTCGCGGACCAGCTCGCCGTCGGACTCGAAGGAATTCTCCGCCGGCCCGGTTTCATCGCTCCACGAGTCACCGAAGGAGTTCGGCGCGTAGACGCTGCGATCGCCGGTGTGCTCGTAGGTCATGTTGCCCTCGAAGTTGTACGAGTGCACCGGGCACTTGGGCTTGTTCACCGGCAGCTGCTGGAAGTTGGTGCCGATGCGGTAGCGCTGGGCGTCCGCATAGGCGAAATTGCGGCCCAGCAGCATCTTGTCCGGGCTCATCCCCATGCCCGGAACCATGTTCCCCGGCGAGAATGCCGCCTGCTCGATCTGCGCGAAGAAGTTCTCCGGGTTCCTATTCAGCGTCAGGGTGCCGACCTTGATGCGCGGATAGTCCTTCTTGGACCAGACCTTGGTCAGGTCGAAGGGGTTGAAGCGGTAGGTCTTCGCTTCCTCGTAGGGCATGACCTGCACGTACAGGTCCCACTGCGGGAAGTTGCCGGCCTTGATCGCCTCGAACAAATCGCGGCGGTGGAAGTCGGCGTCGGCCCCGGCCAGCTCCTCGGCCTGCGCGCCGCGCATGGTCTCGAACTTCTCGGACTGCTTGTTCAAGAAGTGGTACTTCACCCAGAATTTCTCGCCGGCCGCGTTGACCCACATGTAGGTGTGCGAGCCGTAGCCATTCATCTCCCGCCAGGTCTTGGGCAGGCCGCGCTGGCCCATGATGTAGGTGACCTGGTGGGCGGATTCGGGGTTCTGCGTCCAGAAGTCCCACTGCATGGTGCCGTCGCGCAGCCCGGAATCGGGCAGCCGCTTCTGCGAGCGGATGAAGTGCGGGAACTTCATCGGGTCGCGCACGAAGAACACCGGGGTGTTGTTGCCGACCAGGTCGAAATTGCCTTCGGTGGTGTAGAACTTCAGCGCGAAGCCGCGCACATCGCGCCAGGTGTCGGGGGAGCCGAGCTCGCCGGCGACGGTGGAGAAGCGCAGCAGCGTTTCGGTTTTCACCCCGGGCTGGAACAGGGCGGCCTTGGTGTATGCCGAGACGTCCTCGGTGGTTTCGAACTCGCCGAAGGCTCCGGCGCCCTTGGCATGGGGCCGACGTTCGGGAACGTTCATACGGTTGAAATGCTGCAGGGTCTCAATCAGGTGGTGATCGTGTAAAACGATGGGACCGTTGGCACCCACGGTGAGCGAGTTGCGGTCGCTTGCCGCAGGAATTCCCGCTTGAGTAGTTGAATCTGGTTGATTACTGACCATTAGTACTCCTTAGCTCACAGGACAAGGGCTGGCAGTACTCATCGTGCCACGAGTGGCGAAAGAACTAAAGGCGTGCAAAAAGCCCGGACCAAACTCACAGGATTGGTCCGGGCTTGTGCTCGCGTACTTAGACGGTGCGCGAGAGGATTGCCTGCTTGACCTCGGCGATAGCCTTGGTTACCTGGATGCCACGTGGGCATGCTTCGGAGCAGTTGAAGGTGGTGCGGCAGCGCCACACGCCTTCCTTGTCGTTCAGGATCTCCAGGCGCATGTCGCCGGCATCATCGCGGGAGTCGAAAATGAAGCGGTGTGCGTTCACGATCGCAGCCGGGCCGAAGTACTGGCCATCGGTCCAGAAGACCGGGCAGGAGCTGGTGCACGCGGCGCACAGGATGCACTTGGTGGTGTCGTCGAAGCGCTCGCGGTCCTCAGCGGACTGGTAGCGTTCCTTGGTTGGCTCGTGGCCCTTGGAGATCAGGAATGGCATGATCTCGCGGTAGGACTGGAAGAACGGTTCCATGTCGACGATGAGGTCCTTTTCAAGGGGCAGGCCCTTGATGGCTTCAACGGTGATCGGCTTGGAGGTGTCCAGGTCCTTGAGCAGGGTCTTGCAGGCCAGGCGGTTGCGGCCGTTGATGCGCATGGCATCGGAGCCGCAGACGCCATGGGCGCAGGAGCGGCGGAAGGACAGCGTGCCGTCCTGTTCCCACTTGACCTTGTGCAGGGCGTCGAGCACGCGGTCGGTGCCGTACATGGTCAGCTTGAAGTCTTCCCAATAAGCGTCCGCGGTGGCCTCAGGCAGGTAGCGGCGAACGCGCAGGGTGATGTCGAAGCTTGGGATTTCTCCGCCGCCGCCGACGCCTGGCTTCAGCTCGATCTTTGATGCTGGTTCTGGCAGTTCGGTGCTCATTAGTACTTACGCTCCATTGGCTGGTAACGGGTAAAGACCACTGGCTTGGTCTCCATGCGGATGCCCTTGATGTCCTCGGTGACAGCTTCAGCGTCACGGTAGGACATCGAGTGCTTCATGAAGTTCTCGTCGTCGCGGTTCGGGAAGTCTTCGCGGTAGTGGCCGCCGCGGGATTCCTTGCGGTGCAGAGCAGCAACGGTGATGACCTCGGCCAAGTCGAGCAGGAAGCCCAGCTCGATGGCTTCGAGCAAATCCAGGTTGAAGCGCTTGCCCTTGTCCTGGACGCTGATGTTCTTGTAGCGGCGGCGCAGATCCTCGATCACGTCGCGTGCTTCCTTCAGCGAACGCTCGTCGCGGAATACCTGGACGTTAGCGTCCATGGTCTCCTGCAGGGTCGAACGCAGATCCGAGACGCGCTCGGTGCCGTTGCCGGAGAGTACGCCCTCGATCTGGGCGGTGACGAATGCTTCCGGGTTCTCTGGCAGCTCGACGAAGTCGGCGGTCTTGGAGTACTCAGCAGCAGCCACACCGGCGCGCTTGCCGAACACGTTGATGTCCAGCAGCGAGTTGGTGCCCAGGCGGTTGGAGCCGTGCACCGAAACGCAGGCAACCTCGCCGGCGGCGAAGAGGCCAGGAACGACGGTGTCGTTGTCCTGCAGCACCTCGGTGTTGATGTTGGTTGGCACGCCGCCCATGGCGTAGTGCGCGGTTGGGTACACAGGTACTGGATCGGTGAATGGTTCCACACCCAGGTAGGTGCGGGCGAATTCGGTGATGTCAGGCAGCTTGGATTCGATGTGCTCTGGTTCCAAGTGGGTCAGGTCAAGGAGCACGTAGTCCTTGTTAGGACCGCAACCGCGGCCTTCACGCACTTCGTTGGCCATGGCGCGAGCCACGATGTCACGAGGAGCGAGGTCCTTGATGGTCGGTGCGTAGCGCTCCATGAAGCGCTCGCCATCCGAGTTACGCAGGATCGCGCCTTCGCCACGTGCACCCTCGGTGAGCAGGATGCCCAGGCCTGCAAGGCCCGTTGGGTGGAACTGGAAGAATTCCATGTCTTCCAGCGGCAGGCCCGAACGGAAGGCGATGGACATGCCGTCACCGGTCAGGGTGTGTGCGTTGGAGGTGGTCTTGAAGACCTTGCCGGCGCCGCCCGAGGCGAAGACGACGGACTTGGCCTGGAAGACGTGCAGTTCGCCGGTGGCCAGGTCGTAGGAGACCACGCCTGCAACGCGCTTCTGCTTGTAAGCGGTGCCGTCCTCGCGGTAGGCATCCTCTTCAACCATCAGCAGGTCAAGTACGTAGTACTCGTTGTAGAACTCGACGTTGTGCTTGACGCAGTTTTGGTACAGGGTCTGCAGAATCATGTGGCCGGTGCGGTCTGCTGCATAGCAGGCGCGGCGCACGGCAGCCTTGCCGTGGTCGCGGGTGTGGCCACCGAAACGACGCTGGTCGATCTTGCCCTCTGGGGTGCGGTTGAATGGCAGACCCATCTTTTCCAGGTCGAGCACGGCGTCGATGGCTTCCTTGGCCATGACCTCGGCTGCGTCCTGGTCAACCAGGTAGTCGCCACCCTTGATGGTGTCGAAGGTGTGCCATTCCCAGTTGTCTTCCTCGACGTTGGCAAGTGCTGCGCACATGCCGCCCTGGGCTGCACCGGTGTGCGAGCGGGTTGGGTAAAGCTTGGTTAGCACTGCGGTGCGTGCGCGCTGACCGGATTCGATCGCTGCACGCATACCTGCACCACCGGCACCGACGATGACTACGTCGTACTTATGTACCTGCATTCTTGATGCTCTCTTTTCTAAAAATCTATCTGGCTATCGGCTGAAACTAGGGGAGTTTCACAAGCACTGCTGCAGCTGGCTGCCAGCTACGCAAGGATCGAAGGTGAAGATCACCAGGGAACCGAGCACGATGATGAAGATCGTTGCGACGTACAGGATGCCCTTGAGCCATGCACGGGTTGCGTGCTTCTCTGCGTAGTCGTTGATGATGGTGCGCACGCCGTTGGTGCCGTGCAGCATGGCCAGCCACAGCATGGCCAGATCCCAGAACTGCCAGATTGGCGAAGCCCACTTGCCGGCGACGAAGCCGAATCCGATGCCGGAGATGCCTTCTCCGACCATGAGGTTTGCGAAGAGGTGGCCGAAGATCAGGACGATCAGCACAACACCGGACAGGCGCATGAACAGCCATGCCAGCATTTCGAAGCTGCTGCGGGACTTTGGTCCGCGCTTGTACTTAGGATCAATGCGCTGGCTGCGCGGAGCAGGAATAGAAACGCTCATGGCTTAGTGGCTCCCAAATGCGATCGACAGGTGACGGATTGCGAAGCCCGCGAAGACGATAACCCAGAGGATCAAAACACCCCAGAGCATCTGGCGCTGGTACTTGGTGCCCTGCTTCCAGAAGTCAACCAGGATCAAACGCAGACCGTTGAATGCGTGGAAGAGGATTGCGGCAACCAAGCCGGTTTCACCCAACGCCATCCACGGGGTCTGATAGGTGCTGATGATTGCGTCATATGCGTTGGCGTCAACGCGGACCATGGCCGTGTCCAGCACGTGCACCAGCAGATAGAGAAAAATAACGACACCGGTGACTCGGTGTCCCACCCAGGACCACATGCCTTCATGGCCGCGGTATAGGGTGCCTGACGAAGTCTTCGACACTGAACTAAACCTCCAAGGCTCGCAACGGCGCATGTGTATATTGCACACAATGAGATTTGACGCACTTGTGCGAGCGTTCCTTGTGCGAGTCTAAACCACTTGATGCACTGCAATCTATTTCGTGTCGAGTTCCTGTGAGGATGTTCACCGAATAGCCGTCAAAATGCGCTAAGTGGCTGATTTTCCGGCCGTAATACCGCATAGATGCATTTCGTATTTCCGGTGATTGCCAGATGTCAATGGACCGGATTATCCACCGGATGAACTAGTCTGGAATGCGTGAATGCAGACCTATTATCCAGATTCCACGGCGTGATCCCCGCCGGCGGCGTCGGTACCCGATTGTGGCCCCTCTCCAGGGCTTCCGCTCCCAAGTTTTTGCACGATCTCACCGGGTCGGGATCAACCCTGATCCGCGCCACCTACGATCGACTGGTACCGCTGGCAGGCGAACGCATCATGGTCGTCACCGGACGGGCTCACCGCGGAGCCGTCGTGAGCCAGCTTCCCGAACTGTGCGACGAGGATCTGGTCCTCGAGCCGGAGCCGCGCGACTCGGCTGCCGCCATCGGCTTGGCCGCCGCCATCCTCTACCGCCGCAACCCAGATATCATCATGGGTTCCTTTGCCGCCGACCAGGTGATCGAGCCGGTGGAAGTCTTCCAGGCCGCGCTGAGCGAAGCGATCCATACCGCCGCTACCGGCAAGATCGTGACCATCGGCATCCACCCCACCCACCCGTCCACCGGCTTCGGCTACATCCGCACCGGTGAACCGCTGAATGTGCCCAACGCGCCGACCGCGCGCGGGGTGGTGGAGTTCGTGGAGAAGCCCGACGAGGACACTGCCCGCAAGTACCTGGCGGCCGGCGGGTTCTTCTGGAACGCGGGCATGTTCGTCGCCCCGGTCAGCCTGATGCTCAAGCACCTCGAAGCCAATGAGCCGGCGCTGTATTCGGGCCTGATGCAGATCGCCGACGCCTGGGATACCGATCGCCGCGACCAGGTCATGCGGGAGATCTGGCCGGGCCTGCCGAAGATCGCCATCGACTACGCGGTGGCCGAGCCAGCCGCCGAAGCCGGCGACGTGGCAGTGATCCCCGGGGTCTTCAACTGGGACGACGTGGGCGATTTCGCCGCGATCGGCCGCTTGAACAAGGCCAGCGCCGAGGAAGGGATCATCAACCTCGGCGACAATCAGGTGCGCGTTTATGCCGATAACGCCACCGGCGTGGTCTACTCGGATCGCCCGCGGGTGATCGCGCTGGTGGGCATCGAGGATGTCGTGGTGGTGGATACCGCCGACGCGCTGCTGGTGACCACCAAGGAGCACGCCCAGAAGGTCAAGCAGACCGTGGAGGCGCTGAAGGCCGACGGCGCAACGGAAGTGCTCTAAGGCACAAATAACTTCGGTAAGAGCCGAGATGCACCACTGGGATCAGTGGCGTGTCTCGGCTTTTCCTTTTGTGACCTGTTCGTGAAAGTTTAATTGCCAATTCACCTAATCAGCGCTTGACAAGCGCTTTAAGTCATATTTATTTTTATGTCCTTAAGGGTAAATAACGCGATGTTTTCTCGCAGGCAGGACACGCGCTGATAGAGCTTGATAGGTTGGAGGATATGACTACGGCCAAGATGGGTTCCGGATCATCCCTACCCGAAAATATCGAGACCAATAGTAAACAGACAGAAATCAATTCACCGCAAGGGCCACCTGGAGCCCAACCGGGCAATGAAAAAACCCGAATCAACAAGGTCGTATTTTATGGATCAGCACTATTAGTGCTGGCCATTGCTCTGTGGGCGATGATCGATCGCGACTCGGCCAGCACGGTCATCAACACCACCGTGACCTGGATCGGCAAAAACTTTGGCTGGTACTACACGCTGATCGTCGTCTCCGTCCTGGTCTTCGTGGTGGGCATCGCGATCTCCAAGGTCGGCAAGACCCGGCTGGGCCCGGACCACTCGCGGCCCACCTTCAACATGTTCACCTGGGCGGCCATGCTCTTCGCCGCCGGTATCGGCATCGACCTGATGTTCTTCTCGGTCTCCGAACCGGTCACCCAGTACCTGGCACCACCAGCGATCGAAGGATCCACGGTACAAGCCGCCCGCCAAGCCATGGCGTGGACGCTCTTTCACTACGGCCTGCTCGGCTGGGGACTTTACGCACTGATCGGCTTGGCGCTGGGCTACTTCGCCTACCGGCACAACCTGCCACTGTCTATTCGTTCCGCGCTCTACCCGATCCTGGGCAAGCGCACCGAAGGATGGATCGGGCACACCGTCGACATTGCCGCCATGCTCGGCACCATCTTTGGTATCGCCACCTCACTGGGCATCGGCGTCGCCCAGCTGAACTACGGGCTGAACTTCATGTTCGGCATCCCGGAGAACCGCACCTGGCAGATCGTCCTGATCGTCGTCGCCGTCATCATGGCCACCGTCTCGGTACTCACCGGCGTGGAGAAGGGCATCCGCCGCCTTTCCGAGCTGAACGTGCTGCTGTGCATCGCGTTGATGCTCTTTGTGCTGATCGCCGGCTCCACCGCCTACCTGTTCGACGGCATTGTGAACAACATCGGCGACAGCATCGCGATGTTCCCCTCCATGGCGCTGGATACCTTCGCCTATGAGCGCCCCGATGAATGGCTGAACGGCTGGACGCTGTTCTTCTGGGCCTGGTGGATCGCCTGGGCGCCATTCGTAGGCCTGTTCCTGGCCCGCATCTCCCGCGGCCGCACCATCCGCCAATTCGTCATCGCCGTTCTGGTGGTTCCCTTCGCCTTCATCCTGCTGTGGATCTCGATCTTCGGCAACAGCGCGCTGGAGCTGGTCCGCTCGGGCAATGCCGCCTTTGGCGAGGTGGCCATGAACACCCCGGAGCGTGCCTTCTACTCGCTGCTGGAGCAGATGCCCGGAGCGCCGATCACCGCGGCGATCGCCACCTTCACCGGATTGCTGTTCTACGTCACCAGTGCCGACTCGGGCGCGTTGGTCATGGCCAACTTCACCTCGCACCTGAAGGATGCGCAGGCCGATGGATCCAAGCCGGTGCGCCTGTTCTGGTCGCTGGCCACCGGCCTGCTGACCCTGGGCATGCTCTTCGTGGACGGGGTGCCGACCTTGCAGGGCGCCACGGTGATTATGGGGCTGCCATTCTCCTTCGTGCTGGTGCTGATCATGTTGGGACTGTTCAAATCCCTACGCATGGAAGGGGCACTGGCAGATAGCTATCAGAACAACATGCACAAGGTGCTCACCAGCCGTATGGGCACCAACTCGGATCGGCGCAATTGGAAGCAGCGCATGACTCGTGCCATGACCTACCCGGGACGACGCTCGGCCAAGAAATTCCTCGCGGAAGTCGCTTTGCCGGCACTGCAAGAAGTCAGCGAAGAATTCACCGTGCGTGGTGCTGAGGTCAACCTGGATATTGCTCCGGTTGAGCACCTAGAAATGAATTCGCTGGACCTGGTGGTGGCCAACGGCGCGGAACGTCCCTTCAAGTACCAGATCTATCCGGTGCAATTGCAGGTCCCAAGTTTCGCTCGAGTCTCCGCCGGCGCCGATGACTACTTCCGCATTGAAGTTTTCTCACAGGAGGGCAGCCACGGCTACGACCTGATGGGACTGACCAAGGAACAACTGATTGGCGACGTACTGGACCAGTACGAAGCCCACCTGGTCTTCCTCGAAACGCAGACCGAACTTGCCGGACCGAGCCAGATCAACTCCAGCGGGGCCTCAAAGACCGACTGGGAATCAGATTTTGAAACGACCCCGAAAGAAGAGGAAGCATGAGTTTTCCAAGCAACCAGAATCCGCGACTGCACAGCGGGGAAACGCTCTTTATCAACGGCGTATTCGAGGCTGCCAGCAGCGGATCCACCCGTGCGATCAAGTGCCCGGCCAACGGCGTGAAGGTCGCCACGGTCTCCGAAGCCGGCCAGGCCGACTCCGAACGCGCCATCGCCGCGGCCCGCAAGTCGTTCGACTCCGGGGTATGGTCGCAGGTGCCCGCAGGGCAACGCGGCGACTTCCTGCTGAAGGTCGCCGACAAGCTGGTTGAGCGCAAGGCCGAATTCGCGCTGGCTGAAACCCTGGACACCGGCAAGCGGCTGGTGGAATCCGAAATCGATATGGATGACATCACCGCCTGCTTCCGCTACTTCGGCAAGCTGGCCGGAGCGGACGCCGGACGATTGGTGGACGCGGGGGACGCGAATGTGCTCAGCCGGATCAGCTACGAGCCGGTGGGCGTGGCCGCGATGATCACCCCCTGGAACTACCCGCTGCTCCAGGCGGCGTGGAAGATCGCCCCGGCGCTGGCAGCCGGCTGCTCCTTCGTGCTCAAGCCGGCGGAGCTAAGCCCCTCCACCGCGATCCTGATGATGGAGATCCTCGATGAGCTGGGACTGCCTGCGGGCGTCGCCAACCTGGTGACCGGCACCGGCGCAGAGGCCGGCGCGATCCTCTCCGAACACCGGGACGTCGACCTGGTCTCCTTCACCGGCGGCCTGGTCACCGGCCGCAAGGTGGCCGCCGCGGCCGCCGGCACCGTGAAGAAGGTCGCGCTGGAACTGGGCGGCAAGAACCCGAATGTCATCTTCGCCGATGCCGACTTCGATGCCGCGGTGGACAACGCGCTGAATGCCGCCTTTGTCCACTCCGGCCAGGTCTGCTCGGCCGGCGCCCGACTGGTGGTGGAAGAATCCATCGCCGAGAAGTTCGTCGACGAACTGGTGCGCCGGGCACAGGAGATCACCATCGGCCTTCCGTTTGATGAGAATGCCGAAACCGGCGCGCTGATCTCCGAAGACCACCTGGCCAAGGTGGATGCCTATGTGCAGGCCGGCATTGCCGAAGGGGTGCGCGTGCGCTGCGGCGGACGACGGGCCACCGCCGAAGACGGCGCCGGCCTGGAGTCGGGCAGCTTCTACCTGCCCACCGTGCTGGACCAGGTCACCCGCGGCATGTCGGTGGTCGTGGACGAAGCCTTCGGACCGGTGGTCACCGTGGAAACCTTCAGCACCGAAGACGAAGCGGTAGAGATCGCCAACGACACCGACTACGGATTGGCCGGAGCGGTCTGGAGCCAGGACGCGTCCAAGACCCAGCGCGTGGCCGCCCGGCTGCGCCACGGCACCATCTGGATCAACGACTTCCACCCCTACCTGCCGCAGGCCGAATGGGGCGGCTTCGGCCAGTCGGGGGTGGGCCGCGAGCTGGGCCCCACCGGATTGGGCGAATACCAGGAAGCCAAGCATATCTACCAGAACCTGGCCCCGCAGGTCACCGGTTGGTTCAAGTAAGGAGAGCACAGTGCAGGAATTCGATTACATCGTCATCGGCGGCGGTTCTGCCGGAGCAGCGGTCGCAGCGCGGCTGAGTGAAGACCCATCGGTGCAGGTGGCCCTCGTGGAGGCCGGCCCTGACGACCGCAACTATGACGAAGTGCTCCAGCTGGACCGCTGGATGGAGCTGCTGGAATCGGGCCTCGACTGGGATTACCCGATCGAAGAGCAGAAGAACGGCAACTCGTTCATGCGCCACGCCCGCGCCAAGGTCATGGGCGGCTGCTCCAGCCATAACTCGTGCATCGCCTTCTGGGCCCCGCGCGAGGACATCGATGAGTGGGAGTCGAAGTTCGGCGCCGCCGGCTGGAACTCCGAGATGGCTTACCGGCTCTACAAGAAGCTGGAAACCAATGAGGATGCGGGTCCCGACGCCCCGCACCATGGGGACAGCGGTCCGGTGAAGCTGATGAACGTGCCGGCCAATGACCCGTGCGGCGTGGCCTTGCTGGATGCCTGCGAACAGGCGGGCATTCCGCGAGCCAAGTTCAACAACAACCAGACGGTGCTCAATGGGGCGAACTTCTTCCAGATCAACCGCCGTGCCGATGGCACCCGTTCCTCGTCCTCGGTCTCCTACATCCACCCGATCCTTGAGCGCGAGAACTTCACCCTGCTCACCGGCCTGCAGGCGCGAAAGCTGAACTTCGATGCGGACAAGCGCTGCACCGGTGTTGACGTGGTGGACGGCGCCTTCGGCCGGACCAAGACGCTCACCGCCAGGCGCGAGGTAGTTCTCAGCGCCGGAGCTATCGATTCGCCGAAGCTGTTGATGCTCTCGGGCATCGGGCCTGCCGAGCATCTGGAGTCGGTGGGCGTCAAGGTACTGGTCGACGCACCGGGCGTGGGCGAGCACCTGCAGGATCACCCCGAGGGTGTCATCCAGTGGGAGGCGAAGCAGCCGATGCCGGAGACCTCCACCCAGTGGTGGGAGATCGGCATCTTCACCCCGACCCAGGAGGGGCTGGACCGCCCGGATCTGATGATGCACTACGGTTCGGTGCCTTTTGACATGCACACCCTGCGCCAGGGCTACCCGACCGGCGAGAACACCTTCTGCCTGACACCGAACGTCACCCACGCGAAGTCGAGGGGCACCGTGCGGCTGCGCAGCTGCGATTTCCGCGACAAGCCAAAGGTCGACCCGCGGTACTTCACCGACGCCGAAGGGCATGATGCCCGGGTGATGATCGCCGGCATCCGCAAGGCTCGTGAGATCGTGGCGCAGTCTTCGCTGGGCGAGTGGGCCGGGGAAGAGCAGTTCCCGGGACAGCAGACGCAGAGCGATGAAGAGATCTTCGACTACATCAAGCGCACCCACAACACCGTGTACCACCCTGCCGGCACGGTGCGCATGGGGGCTGTGGATGACGAGATGAGCCCGCTGGATCCGCAGCTGCGGGTCAAGGGCGTGAGCGGATTGCGTGTCGCCGATGCTTCGGTGATGCCCGAGCTGGTCACGGTCAACCCGAATATCACCGTGATGATGATCGGCGAGCGTTGCGCTGAGCTGATCCGCGAAAACTAGGGCGTGAAACAGTGGTGGTGGCCATCGGGAAACCGGTGGCCACCACCACTTGCGTGCGCCGAACTGTTTCGCGCTGTGGCCAAACATTACGAAGAACTGTTATCTGCAGCTGTTGGACGAGTATCTTCGAAAGGTGTCCACCGTGAATGAATATGACAATGTTGCCTCCGTCAGCGACTTCACCGAGCCGTTAATCGATCAGCTGATCGACTTCCGGCGCGAGCTGCACCGGAACCCGGAACTGTCCTTCGCGGAACACCAAACGACTCAACGCATCCTCGAAACGCTGCAGTCCGCTGGGCTCTCGCCGCAGAAGATGGCCAACACCGGCGCCTTTGTCGATATCGGACAGGGGCCGATCCGGATCGCCTTCCGCGCGGATATCGATGCCCTGCCGGTCATCGAGGAAACCGACCTGGAGTACTGCTCCCTGGTCGAGGGCGTGGCACACGCTTGCGGCCACGACATCCACACCACCGTGATGCTGGGCGTCGCCTTGTCCCTGGGCAAGCTCGATGAGGCGGGACTGCTCAATGGACGTGTCCGCGTCATCTTCCAGCCGGCCGAGGAAAAGCTGCCCGGCGGCGCGCTGTCGGTCATCGAACAGGGCTTGCTCGACGAGGTGCCGCGCGTGCTGGCGCTGCACTGCGACCCGCGGATCGATGCCGGCCATATCGGCACCCGCATCGGTGCGATCACCTCGGCCAGCGACACCATCCGCATCGAAGTCAACGGGCGTGGCGGGCACACCTCGCGTCCGCATCTGACCGAAGACATCGTTTTTGCCATGAGCCAGATCGCCACGCAGGTCCCCGCGGTGCTCGGCCGCAAGGTCGATGTGCGTTCGGCGGTATCCGTGGTGTGGGGCCAGATCCATGCAGGCAGCGCCCCGAACGCCATCCCTGCCACCGGCTACCTTGCCGGAACCATGCGCTGCCTCGACGGGGATATCTGGTACGAGGCAGGCGAGCTGCTGGATAACGCGGTGCGCCAGATCGCCGCTCCGTACGGCGTGGAAATCAAGCTGCAGCACACCCGAGGCGTGCCACCGGTGGTGAACGCCCCGGCAGAGACGGCGCTGATCGAGGATGCGGCACGTCGTGAGTTCGGCGCGGACGCGATCGAGCTGACTCCGCAGTCCATGGGCGGGGAGGACTTCGCATGGATGACCCAGAAGGTTCCCGGAGCCATGCTGCGCCTGGGCACCCGGACCCCGGGTGGCAAGACCTATGACCTGCACCGCGGGGATTACATGCCTGATGAATCCTGCATTGGCATCGGCGTGCGTATCATGACCGCGGCCGCCATGCAGGCCGTTCGCGAAGCAAATGCCAAATAGCGTGTTGGTCACAGTAAACTCAAAACTTTTTAACTAGTCTTTGACACTTTCGCAATTCTTTGAGTGACTTGGGCTTTGACGTTAAGCGCTTGCCGTTTTGAAGCCGCTTAGTTATCTGTTTGTAATCTTTATCGTCTTTACCTGTGACATATCTCCGATAGGCTATGGAAACGATGGGGAAACTACGACTTTAGGTGTGCTCGCGTAAGGCCTAGGCAACGATGCTTTACAAGGGCGGCTGGTGTCTGAACTCCCACATGATCTCGCACGACTTTTGGAGGAATAGATGCGCTTCGTATCGCGCAAGACCGGTGTGGCCGCGGCCATGCTCGGCATCTCGGCTTTGGCTTTGAGCGCCTGCGGCGCTGCACCGGAAGAGTCCAGCTCAGCTGGCAAGTACCCCGATTACGTTGGCTGCATCGTTTCCGACTCCGGTGGATTCGACGACCAGTCCTTCAATGAGTCTTCCTACCGCGGCCTGAAGAACGCCGAAAAGGATCTGGGCATCACCATCAAGGAAGCCGAGTCGAAGTCCAACGCCGACTTCGCCACCAACCTCCAGGGCATGATGGGCGCAAGCTGCAACCTGACCGTCACCGTGGGCTTCCTTCTGGCTGACGCTACCGCAGATGCCGCAGCGAAGAACCCGGATTCGCACTTCGCCATCGTCGATAACCAGTACGAAAAGAACATCGACAACGTCAAGCCGATCATTTACGACACGGCTCAGGCTGCCTTCCTCGCCGGCTACGCAGCAGCAGCTGCTTCCGAGACCGGCACCGTCGCAACCTTCGGCGGCATCCAGATTCCTACCGTCACCATCTTCATGGACGGCTTTGCAGATGGCGTTGCCAAGTTCAACGAAGACAAGGGCGAGAACGTCAAGCTCCTAGGCTGGGATAAGAAGAAGCAGAACGGCACCTTCTCCGGCGACTTCGAAAAGCAGGATAAGGGCAAGCAGATCACCAAGAACTTCATCTCTGCCGGCGCAGACGTGATCATGCCTGTTGCAGGCCCAGTGGGCAAGGGTGCTGGCGCTGCAGTGGCCGAAGCCAACAAGGGCGGCGAAAAGGCCAAGCTCATCTGGGTTGACTCCGATGGCTACCTGACCGCACCTGATTACAAGGAATACATGCTGACCTCGGTCGTGAAGACCATGGACAAGGCTGTTGAAGACGTGATCAAGGCTGACGCCGAAGGCAAGTTCGACCCCACCCCATATGTCGGCACCCTGGAAAATGAAGGCGTCGCACTGGCGCCATTCCACGATTTCGACTCGACCATCGGCGAGGACACCAAGAAGGAGATCGAAGCCCTGAAGGCACAGATCATCTCCGGTGACCTGAAGGTCGAATCGGCCGCCAGCCCAAAGTAGCCTTTGGCACCTAATCCATTGAGCGCGTCACCGCTTGCCGTAGCACGGCGAGCCGGTGACGCGCTTTATGAATGCCTAGAGGCCAACACGGCCAACGGGCTAAACTACCTCGCACAACGAACTATGAAGATGGTGGAATCGTGAAACTCGAACTACGGGGAATCTCGAAAGCCTTCGGTTCTTTCTACGCCAATAAGAATATTGACCTGATGGTCGATGACGCCCAGATTCACTGTCTGCTCGGCGAAAACGGTGCTGGAAAATCCACGCTTATGAACGTGCTCTACGGTCTGTACCAACCGACCGAGGGCGAAATCCTGCTTGATGGAAACCCCGTCGAGTTCTCCGGACCAGGCGATGCCATGGCCGCCGGCATCGGCATGGTGCATCAGCACTTCATGCTGGTCCCGGTATTCACCGTGGCCGAGAACATCGCCCTCGGAGCCGAAACCACCAAGGCCGGCGGCGTGCTGGACCTGCAGGTCACCCGCAAGAAGATCCGCGAGATCTCCGACCGCTACGGATTCGACGTCGATCCTGACGCCGTGGTCGAGGACCTGCCGGTCGGCGTGCAGCAGCGCGTGGAAATCATCAAGGCCTTGGTGCGCGAGGCCAAGATCCTCATCCTCGATGAGCCCACCGCAGTGCTGACCCCGCAGGAAACCGACGAGCTGCTGGAGATCATGCGCCAGCTCAAGGCCAACGGCACCTCCATCGTCTTCATCTCGCACAAGCTGCGTGAAGTGCGCGCAGTCTCCGATGTCATCACGGTGATCCGCCGCGGCGAAGTCATCGACTCGGTTTCCCCGGAATCTTCCACCACCGAGCTGGCCAACCTGATGGTGGGCCGCGCTGTGGAACTGAACCTGAACAAGGCCCCGGCCACCCCGGGCGAGGCGGTCTTGCAGGTCAAGGACCTCACGGTCGTCGACCAGGCCGGCACCACCACGCTGGACTCGGTCAACTTCGAGATCCATGCCGGCGAGATCCTCGCCGTCGCAGGCGTGCAGGGCAACGGCCAGACCGAACTCACCGAAGCCATCTTGGGAACCCAGCCGGTCACCGGCGGCTCGGTCAAGCTGGCCGGCGAAGAACTGGTCGGCAAGTCCGTCAAGCAGGTGCTGCGCTCGGGCGTCGGATTCGTTCCCGAAGACCGCTCCGTGCACGGTTTGGTCACCGAATTCTCCATCGAGGAGAACCTGGTGCTCGACCTCTACGACCGCGCTCCGTTCGGCAAGGGCATTTCGATGAATCTGGATGCCATCAAGAAGAACGCGACGACGCAGATCAAGGACTTCGACGTTCGCACCGATAACCCGCTGAACCCGGCCTCCAGCCTTTCTGGCGGCAACCAGCAGAAGGTCGTCATGGCCCGCGAGCTGTCCCGCGATCTGAAGCTGTTCATCGCCTCCCAGCCCACCCGCGGCGTGGACGTGGGTTCCATCGAGTTCCTGCACCGCCGCATTGTCGCAGAACGGGACAAGGGCACCCCGGTGATGATCGTATCCACCGAGCTGGACGAAGTCATGGAACTGGCCGACCGCATCGCGGTGCTCTACAAGGGCAAGATCAACGGCATCGTCCCGGGCAATACCTCCCGCGAGGTCCTCGGTTTGATGATGGCCGGCGTCTCGGCCGAAGAAGCCGCAGAGCAAGCAGAATTTACCAAGTCAGATAACGAGCCCGTGGAAGCGACACCGGCTGGCGAGCGCAACGAACACCAGGAAGGAGAAGGCCAGTGAGCGAAAGCAAAACACCGGTCATTCCCGACTCCGGCAAAACGGGCAACGACCTGTTCAAACAAATCACCCAGGGACCGGGACTGGTTTCGGTTCTCGGCGTGATCGTCGCACTGGTGATCGGCGGCCTGCTGATCGCCATCACCGATGAGAAGGTCGCCCAGAGTGCCGGGTACTTCTTCGCCCGGCCCACCGACTTCCTCTCCGAGCTGTGGCGCGCTGCCACCGAAAGCTACGTGGCACTGTTCAACGGCGCCATCTACAACTCGGCCCAGGGCTTCAAGCCCTTCCTGGAAACTTTGACCGTTTCCACCCCGCTGATCTGCGCCGGCCTCGGCGTGGCCGTGGCTTTCCGCGCGGGCCTGTTCAACATCGGCGCCCAGGGCCAGATCATCATCGGCTCAGTCCTGGCCGCCTACGTGGGCTTCGCCTGGCACCTGCCACTGGGCCTGCACCTGCTGCTGGTCATCGTCTTCGGCCTGATCGGCGGCGCCATCTGGGGCGGCCTGGTCGGCCTGCTCAAGGCCAAGACCGGCGCCCACGAAGTGATCCTGACGATCATGTTCAACTATGTCGCCGTGTACTTCATCGACTTCCTGATGAACACCCAGGCATTCCGCCGTCCAGGCGAAACCAACCCGATTTCGCCAATCCTGGACTCCACCGCGGTCTTCCCCTCCATCCCCGGATCCCGCCTGCACCTGGGCTTCGTGATGGCCGTACTGCTGGTCATCCTGGTCTCCTGGATGTTCAAGCGCTCCACCGTGGGCTTCGAATTCCGTGCCGTGGGCCATAACCCCGAGGCAGCAAAGACGGCCGGCATCAACGTCGCCCGCAGCACCATCATCGCCATGGCTTTGGCCGGCGCTCTGGCCGGCGCCGCCGGTGTCGCCCAGGTGGCAGGCACCGAAAAGGTGCTCACCAGCGGCATCGCCGGTTCGCTGGGCTTCGACGCGATCACCGTGGCACTGCTGGGCCGCTCCACCCCGTGGGGCACCTTCTTTGCTGGCCTGCTCTTCGGCGCATTCCAGGCCGGCGCGGTGAACATGCAGATCACCACCGGCACCCCGATCGACATCGTTTCGGTCGTGCAGTCGCTGATCGTGCTGTTCATCGCCGCCCCACCTCTGGTCAAGGCGATCTTCGGCATGAACCGCAAGAAGAAGCGCAGCTCCAAGCTCGAAACTACCCAGGCAGGTGCCAAGTGACCTCTTCCACCTTGCAACCAGCAATCAGCGTATTGCCGAGCAAAAAGACCTCGATCATCCTCTCGGTGATCGCAGTGATCGTCTTCTTGTGCTTCGGCTTGATGGGCAATAGCGAAAGCGCCCACTTCCAGCTCAACAGCGCCGGCGACGCGTTCAAGCTGCCGGAACTGGTGTTCCCAGGCAAAGCCAGCAACATCGTCATCGGCCTGCTGCTGCTGGGCATCGCCGCCTACTCCTGGATCCAGCGCAAGAAGGGCCAGTCCCTGGCCACCTGGATGATCGCCATCGCCGCCATCCTCTTTGTGCTCTCCTTCCTGATCTGGGTCGTCTCCGGCGCGGATATCACCACCATTTCGCTGGCCAGCCTGCTCGCTGGCGCCGTGGTGCTGGCCGTTCCGCTGGTCTTCGGTTCCCTCTCGGGCGTGCTGTGCGAACGAGCCGGCGTGGTCAACATCGCCATCGAAGGCCAGCTGCTCGGCGGCGCCTTCACCGCAGCACTTGTGTCCTCGCTGACCAAGAATGCCTTCCTGGGCCTGATCGCCGCAGGCATTGCCGGCGCGCTGGTCTCCCTGGTGCTGGCCTTGTTCTCCATCAAGTACGTGGTCAACCAGATCATCGTCGGCGTGGTGCTCAACGTGCTGGTTTCCGGCATCACCGGCTTCCTGTTCACCACCGTGATGCAGGAAGATCCGGAGCTGTTCAACTCGCCGGTGCACCTGCCGGTCATCGAGATTCCGCTGCTCTCGGCCATCCCGGTGCTCGGACCGATCCTGTTCAAGCAGTCGGTCATCGGGTACTTGATGTACCTGGCAGTGTTCATCGTCTGGTTCGGCCTGTTCAAGACCAAGTGGGGCCTGCGCGTTCGCGCCGTGGGCGAGCACCCGAAGGCCGCCGACACCCTGGGCATCAAGGTCAACCGCACCCGCTTCTGGAATGTCACCCTCGGTGGCATTGTGGCCGGCATCGGCGGTTCCTTCTTCACCCTGGTGGCCATCGACTCCTTCACCAAGGAAATCTCCGGCGGCCGCGGATTCATCGCCCTGGCCGCGGTGATTTTCGGACGCTGGAACCCGATCGGCGCCTTCCTGGCCGCGCTGCTCTTTGGCTTCGCCGATAACCTGCAGGTCATCCTGACCATCATCGGCACCCCGGTGCCAAGCCAGTTCATGGCCATGATGCCTTACCTCGTCACCATCTTCGCCGTGGCTGGACTGGTGGGACGCTCCCGCGGCCCGGCAGCCGCCGGCGAACCCTATGTGAAGGAATAACCGGTACCGATGACTACCAACACCGCGCCGTGGTCGCAGCTTGAAGCTGCGGCCGCGGCCGCGCTGTCTGGGGCCTATGCACCCTACTCGAAATTCCGTGTAGGGTCCGCGGCACAGACCAGCGACGGCCGCCTGATTTCCGGCTGCAATATCGAAAACGCCGCCTATGGCGTCACCCTGTGCGCCGAATGCTCCATGGTCGGCCAGCTCTTCGCCACCGGCGGCGGAACCCTGGAGTACTTCCTGTGCTTCGGACAGCTCGCCGACGGGGAACTGGAGCTGATCACCCCTTGCGGACGATGCCGCCAGATCCTCTTCGAGCACCGCGGAGCCAACCTCCAGATCAAGACCGCCCGCGGCATCGTGGGCATCGAAGATCTGTTGCCCGACGCTTTCGGGCCACAAAACCTCAACGTGTAGTGCCGGCGAGAGCCGGCCATAAGCAGAACGGATGGTGCCAAGGATGGCTACCGAAGAATTCAGTGCTGTGGAAGTTATTCGCGCCAAGCGAGACGGTGCCGAGCTGAGCAACGAGATGATCGACTGGACCATCGACGCCTATACCCGCGGGGCCATTGCCGAAGAGCAGATGTCCGCGCTGAATATGGCGATCTTCTTCCAGGGCATGAACCGCAGCGAAATCTCGCGGTGGACCGCCGCCATGATCAACTCCGGTGAGCGCATGGACTTCTCCACCCTGGCCACCGCCTCGGGCAAGAAGCTGGCAACCACCGACAAGCATTCCACCGGCGGCGTGGGGGATAAGATCACCTTGCCGCTGGCTCCGCTGGTGGCCAGCTTTGGCGTCGCCGTCCCGCAGCTTTCGGGCCGCGGGCTGGGCCACACCGGTGGCACCCTGGACAAGCTCGAAGCCATTCCGGGATGGCGTGCCAACCTGTCCAATGAAGAGCTATTCGCCCAGCTCTCCTCGGTAGGCGCAGTGATCTGCGCTGCCGGCGCTGGCTTGGCCCCGGCGGACAAGAAGCTCTATGCGCTGCGCGATGTCACCGCCACAGTGGAGGCCATCCCGCTGATCGCTTCCTCGATCATGAGCAAGAAGATCGCCGAGGGCACCGGCAGCCTGGTCCTTGACGTCAAGGTGGGCTCCGGAGCGTTCATGAAGGACGAAGCCATGGCTAGGGAACTGGCTGAGACCATGGTGAACCTCGGCACCGATGCAGGGGTCAACACCGTTGCCTTGTTGACCAATATGGAAACGCCGCTGGGTTTGACCGCTGGCAACGCCATTGAAGTCGAGGAGTCGGTGGAAGTCCTCGCCGGCGGCGGCCCGGAAGATGTTGTGGAGCTGACTGTCGCACTGGCTATCGAAATGCTGGCCGGTGCAGGCATCCGCGACGTCGACGTGCGCGAGGCACTGAAGAATGGTCAGGCGATGGACAGCTGGCGTGCAATGATCGCTGCCCAGGGCGGCGACCCGGACGCCAAGCTGCCGGTGGCCAAGGAATCCCACACCGTCGTAGCGCCAGCCGAGGGCGTGCTGATCAAGCTTGACGCCATGGACATCGGCTTGGCCGCGTGGACGCTGGGCGCGGGTCGAGCACGCAAGGAAGACAGCGTGCAGGCCGGCGCCGGAGTGCGCATGCACGTCAAGCCAGGGGCGCTGGTCCGCGGCGGCGAGCCGATCGCGACCCTGCTGACCGATACCCCGGAGAAGATGACCCGTGCCATCGAACTGGTCGAACGCGCGATCATGATCGGTTCCGAGAGCGATCGCCCGGATACGCGATTGATCCTGGACCGCATCGCGGCTTCCTAGCCGGACCCCAGACTGGAGAACCGGGACACGCCACAGGCGCGTTCCGGTTCTTTCCTTTTGCCCGCAAGAATTTCCTGAATTAATGCCGGGTTGAAAGTTCTTGGCGCACAATGGGAACCATCTGCCCGGTGCTGGTCGTTGGACAGGTGACTCCTACCAAGGTCGGGGTAGAAAGTAGTCCACATTGCCACAAGGGTATGATGCGCCTTCACGGCCGCTCGAGTGAAAATAGATGGACAAGCAGCGCATCGAGCGCTTTGGGGAAAGAAGATGCAAGTCCTGATGGAACTAGTAAACGAGGCTATTACGCAGGCTGCCAGTGCATGGTGGGTCCTGCCTCTGTTGTTCCTGTTCTGCCTGATTGACGCAATCTTCCCTCTGGTCCCGAGCGAATCCTTCCTGGTATCCCTGGCCGCGGTAGGCATCCATTCCGGGTCGCCCAACCTCTTCCTTGTTGGTGCGCTCGGCGCCGCCGGCGCATTGCTGGGAGACCAGATCACCTACGCCATCGGCCGGAAAATCGGCGCCCACGGATTCAAATGGATGCGCGGCAAACGAGCGCAGAAGGTCCTGCACTACGCCGAGAAGAAGCTGGAAACTTCCGGCGCCTTGCTGATTTTCACCGCACGCTACATTCCCGTGGGCCGCGTGGCCGTGAACCTCACGGCTGGCGCCACCGGGTTCAGCCACAAGCGGTTCACCCTTTTTGACACCATCGGCGTGCTTACCTGGGCGATCTATTCGGTCAGCATCGGCGCCCTGGCCGGGAACTGGATGCACGACAATAAATTGCTGGGCATCGGCATCTCGATCGTGATCGCTGTGGTGCTCGGATTCATCATCGACCGCATCGTCAGCTGGGCGCTGGATCGCTACCACCGACGGGCTGAGCTGGCCAAGGAACACCGGGAAAAGCCAGAACGCGAGACGGTGCCGCCAACCACCGACGAGGGTTAACCTGCAGTATTGAGCAGAGTCACATTGTGGCTCGCAGATCTTTACCTGCAGGAGCTGTCAGTTCGCGGGAAATGCGACTAGGCTCAGTGGTGTGACTGAAGAATTGATTCATCCTGACTACGATCCCGAATTCGATTTCCGGGATCTGCCTAAAGTTTCGCTACACGACCACCTCGACGGTGGCCTGCGCCCTCAAACGATCATCGAACTGGCAGCCGAGATTGGCCACAAGCTGCCCGAGACCGAAGCTGAAGCTTTGGGCGACTGGTTCCGTGAATCTGCCGATTCCGGCTCTCTGCCACGCTACCTGGAAACCTTCGAGCACACCATTGCAGTGATGCAAACCCGCGAAGGCCTGATCCGCGTTGCCCGCGAATTTGTCGAAGACCTCGCTGAAGACGGCGTGATCTACGGTGAAGTGCGCTACGCGCCGGAACAGCACCGTCGCGAAGGCCTGAGCCTGGACGACGTCGTTGATGCGGTCCAGGAAGGCCTGGATCAGGCGTGCGAGCAGCTGAACAGCGAAGGCCACCCCATGCAGGTTGGCCAGGTGCTCAGCGCCATGCGCCAGTCCGATCAGGGCGTGGAGATCGCCAAGCTGGCCCTGCGCCACCGTGGCCACGGCGTCGTCGGCTTCGATATCGCCGGCCCGGAGGATGGCTTCCCGCCATCAAATCTGAAGGAAGCCTTCGACCTGCTGGCCGAGAATCTCTTCCCAACCACCATCCACGCCGGCGAAGCCGCTGGACTGGCATCGATCAAGGACGCAATCCTGGTTGGCCGCGCGCAGCGCTTGGGCCACGGCGTGCGCGTTGCCGAAGATATCGAAATCGAGTTCGGCGCCATCGACGAGAACGGCGAGGAACTCAGCGACGACACCGGCTTGGTATCCCTCGGCCCGGTGGCCAACTGGGTGCGCGAGCGCGGCATTCCGCTGGAAGTCTGCCCGTCCTCGAACCTGCAGACCGGTGCCACCGCCAAGTTCGGCGAGGGCATCCGCAACCACCCGATCGATCTGCTGGTCCAGACCGGTTTCAACGTCACCATTTCGCCGGATAACCGTCTGATGTCAGGCACCAGCCTGTCTGACGAATTCGAGCTTCTGGTTGAAGCCTTCGACTACGACCTGGAAGATCTGCTGGATCTGACCCTGAATGCCGCTGAAGCGGCCTTCGTTCCGTTGGAAATGCGCGAGCTGCTCGTTGAGTACATCAACGACTACTACGACAGCCTGCTGGAAGACGACGACGATGAGGACTACGAAGAAGACGAATACGAAAACGTCGCCGACTAGTTCGCAGCGCAGCTAATCTGCCACAACGAAAGACCGGTTCCCCGTGGGGGACCGGTCTTTCGCTGTCTCCAGGGAGAGCTTGCGCCGCTTCGCTAGCATTGGAAGCATGGCGCATAACCCGACACCGACGCAGCAGCTGATTACGACCGTGAAGATCTTGCGTGAAAAATGCGCCTGGACCCAGGCACTCACCCATGAATCGCTGCGGACCTACCTGATCGAGGAAAGCTACGAGGTCTTGGATGCCATCTCCGAGCAGAACCCCCAACTGCTCAAAGAAGAGCTCGGCGACCTGTACTTCCAGATCCTGCTGCATGCGCTGATCGCCGACGAGCAGGGAAACTTTGATCTTGAAGATGTTTCGCAGACCCTGAACGAAAAGCTGCTGCGGCGTAATCGGCATATCTTCGATGCCGAGGGACAAATCCGAGAAGAAATCACCACGGACGTCCAGGAAATTATTCGCGTCTGGGACGCGGCGAAGCAGGCCGAACGCCAAGGCAAACCCAAGGCGCGCAAGAATGCCGGGTTGCCAGCTGGCCTGCCTTCCCTCACCTTGGCTCAAAAGCTCTTGGACCGTCACACCCGAGCCGGCTCTGAGAAGGCCGATGGTCATCAGGTTTCCGACGTAACCCGTACGAAAATCACCGACGAGCAAAGCCTGGCCGCTGCGCTCCTGGAGCTCTCAGCACGGGCCGAAGAGCTCGGATTAGATGCAGAATCTGTTTTGCGCGCAACCTTGTCGAAACAGTACGGTTCGGAAATCGACGCAACGATATCGCCTAAATCACCTTCGAAGCGCTAGGCTAGAGACTGGCAAAGGCGCCGACGGTCTTCTCAGCACCGCTGGCGGACCTTCCCCTAGACCACCCCTTTCTTCAAGGAGTCCATACTCATGGCATTGATTGACGCCATCCACGCGCGCGAAATTCTTGATTCCCGCGGTAACCCAACCGTTGAGGTTGAGGTCCTGCTATCTGACGGATCGCACGGCCGTGCAGCAGTTCCATCCGGTGCATCCACCGGCCAGTTCGAAGCAGTTGAGCGTCGCGACGGCGACAAGGACCGTTACCTTGGCAAGGGTGTACTCGGAGCCGTAGAGTCCGTGATCGACGAGATCGCTGATGAGCTCGAAGGCCTGGACGCAACCGACCAGCGCGCTATCGACCAGGCCATGCTTGACCTGGACGGCACCAGCAACAAGTCCAAGCTGGGCGCAAACGCGATCCTCGGTGTTTCGCTGGCCGTAGCCAACGCTGCAGCCGTGAGCTCCAACCTGCCACTGTACAAGTACCTGGGCGGCCCGAACGCCCACGTGCTGCCAGTGCCACTGATGAACATCCTCAACGGCGGCTCGCACGCTGACTCCGACGTTGACATCCAGGAATTCATGATCGTTCCACTGGGTGCAGAGACCTTCTCCGAGGGCCTGCGCTGGGGCGTTGAGGTCTACCACAACCTCAAGTCCGTACTGAAGGAAAAGGGCCTGTCCACCGGCCTTGGCGACGAGGGCGGCTTCGCTCCAAACCTGCCAAGCAACCGTGCAGCTCTGGAACTGATCACCGAAGCCATCACCCGTGCCGGCTACACCCCAGGTGCAGACATCGCACTGGCCCTGGACGTTGCTTCCTCGGAATTCTTCGAGAACGGCGCATACCAGTTCGAAGGCAAGGCACTGTCCTCCAAGGAAATGAGCGACTACTACGCCGCCCTGGTTGCCGACTTCCCACTGGTCTCCATCGAGGATCCACTGGACGAGAACGACTGGGATGGCTGGAAGACCCTGACCGACGCCATCGGCGACAAGGTCCAGCTGGTCGGTGACGACCTGTTCGTGACCAACCCAGAGCGCCTGGCCGACGGCATCGCCAAGGGCACCGCCAACTCGCTGCTGGTGAAGGTCAACCAGATCGGTTCGCTGACCGAGACCATCGACGCTGTGACCATGGCTCAGCGCGCTGGCTACACCACCATCACCTCGCACCGTTCGGGTGAGACCGAAGATGTCACCATTGCTGACATCTGCGTGGCAACCAACGCCGGCCAGATCAAGACCGGTGCTCCAGCTCGCTCCGAGCGCGTAGCCAAGTACAACCAGCTGCTGCGCATCGAAGAGGACCTGGGTGCTTCGGCGGTTTACGCTGGTCGCAACGCTTTCCCGCGTTTCAACAGCTAATTACCAGTTATAGCGAATAAGCTCGTCGGTAGTGGATACCGGCGAGCTTTTCGTTATTTAATGGATATATGCGCCGTTTCCACGGCAGCACGGAACGTTAAGCACGATGGGGAATTGGGGGAGTATGGCACAGCGACCACCACGCATGCCTCGGCGTAATACTCCGGATCCGGAAGAGCAGTCGCAGAATAATCCTGTTGACCAGTCCGAATACACTGATCCTGGAACAATTGCAGAACCGCCCACCGATGCATTGCACGTAGTGGCACCGCAACCGCCAGCTAAAAAAGCCCCTGCCGTGCCGCGCCCCAAATCCGCTGGCAGCTCGCAGAAGAAGACTTCAAGCGCCGCGCCAAAGCCAGCAACACCGACGCGCCCAGCGTCAGATGCGTCACGTGACTCCAAGAAATTTGCTGGCAATTACGCGTCCAAGCCGAAGGTGCCGCTACGCGAGCGCGCCAAGGAAAAGCAGAATGAACGCCGTCGCGACGACCGCCTGAAATTCTCCGCCGCAGTACGCCGCAAACCGGGCGAAAAGCCAGTGGACCAGAATCCGGTCCCCGAGGGTGAACCGGTAGCAGCACACCGTTTTTCCGGTCGTATTGCCGCACTGATCGTGGTGCTGGCCTTCTTCGCCGTGATGCTGGTGCCTACCGTGAATTACTACCGGACCCAGATGGCGGAGCTCAATGAGCTCAACGCTTCCATTGATTCGCTGGAGGCCCAGCGGGACGATTTGAAAGCCGAGATCGCGCGCTGGGATGACCCGCTGTACATCAAGCAGCAGGCGCGCGAGCGGATAAACTTGGTCATGCCTGGCGAAAAGCTATACATGGTCGTCGGCGACCGGCCGGAAGATCAAGAGACGGCAACCGAAGCCAATGGCAGCACCTTCGAGGTGCGCCAGGAACTTCCATGGGTTGATGCGTTGCTTGACTCGGTCCGACGTTCCGCCACTGACTAACCACTTTGAACATGAAGAGAACCAATACCCGTGACTGAACAGCCAATCCGCGAAGCCCTTGACGCTGCCGGACGAGTACCAAGCGAAGCCGACCTGGACACCCTGTCCCGACAGCTGAACCGACCCGCCCGCGACGTCGTGGAGATCGGCGCGCGCTGCGTTTGCGGAAACCCTTTGGTTGCTACTACTGCGCCACGACTTTCCTCGGGGATTCCTTTCCCGACCACGTACTACCTGACCCATCCGGTCATCACCGCTGCGGTATCCCGACTGGAAGCAGCGGGGCTGATGAACGAGATGAATGAGCGTTTGGGCGACGACACCGCGTTGGCTGAAGCCTATGTGGCCGCCCACGAGTCGTACCTCGCCAACCGCGATGCCATTGGCCAGCGTTCCGGCACGGGTGCTGTTCCCGAAATCGATGGTGTATCCGCCGGCGGCATGCCTACCCGTGTCAAGTGCCTGCACGTGCTGGTTGGCCATTCGCTGGCCGCTGGCGAAGGCGTCAACCCTTTGGGCGATGAAGCGCTGGCAGCGATTTCCGAGTGGTGGACCAAGGACAAGTGCTACTGCGTCGGTGCTTGGGACACCGAGTCCGAGGCTCCGAGCCGCGACCGTTCACGCCACGTGAAGACCCAGGAAATGCAGGACCCGGCAGCCAAGCGCGCCGAACGCGCTGCCAAGCGCGCGGCCCGGGAAGCACAAGAACGTGCCGCTCAGGATGATGCCTAATGCGCGTCGCCGGAATCGACTGCGGAACGAACTCCATTCGCCTGCTGATCGCTGATGTGCAGCAGGATGAGAACGGCACCCAGCTGGTAGATGTCCTTCGCACCATGCGAGTGGTCCGCTTGGGCCAGGGCGTTGACGCCACCGGTGCCTTTGCACCCGAAGCCTTGGAACGCACCTTTGCGGCGGCCCGCGAGTACCGGGCCCTGTGCGATGAGCACCAGGTCCAGGCCATCCGCTTTGTCGCGACCTCCGCTGCCCGTGACGTCTCCAATCGCGAAGTCTTCGCCGACGAAATCACGAAGATCATCGGCGTGGCCCCGGAGGTCATTAGCGGTGATGAAGAAGCATCGCTGTCCTTCAGCGGCGCCGCTTCGGTGCGCGCCGGCCAGCCAGGCCACAGCCTGGTCATCGACCTCGGCGGCGGCTCCACGGAATTCGTACTGGGCAACGCATCTGGTCCGGTAGCGGCCAAGAGCCTTGACATGGGGTGCGTGCGCGTTACCGAGCGCTTTGAGCAGCAGGGCCTGGAATCCGCAGAAGCCGTCGCTTTCATGGATGGCACCCTCCAATCACTGGATGGAATTGTCGATGTCTCGGAAGTCGACGCGGTGATCATGGTGGCTGGAACATTCACCACCTTGACGGCGCAAGCCCTGGGTCTTGAGAAATATGAATCGGAGAAGATCCACGGCGCGCAGTTGAGCTTCGAGAAGATGCGCGAGGCCACCGCTGCCATGCTCGCTTATTCGAGGGAAGAACGCGCAGCTCTTGGGTTCATGCACCCAGGCCGTGTCGACGTGATCCGCGCCGGCGCAGCGATCGTTCAGCGCATTCTTCAATACCTGGAAACGGCTAGCGGCCATCGCCCGATGCGGTTAATTGCATCGGAACACGATATTCTCGACGGAATCGCTGCTACTGCAGCTGCCAACGCCTAGTCCGTTTATCCGGAACCGACCAAGGAGATCTCTTGAGCACAGCTCTGCGCGTTAAGAAAGCGACGGGTCTGAAAAAATCTGGCTCGCTGCTTGTCATTGCGGCACTCGCAATGGGGATGCTCAGCGTTCTCACCCCTGCTCAGGCTGACACCATGCGTGATTCGGAGTATTGGCTGGACTCTCTGGGCGTAACCCAGGCCCAGCAGAGCACCAAGGGCGAGGGCGTGAAGGTAGCGATCATCGATACCGGCATTGATACCTCCCACCCGGATCTCAAGGGCGCCGTCGTCGGCGGCGCTGACATGTCCGGTTCCGGCGAAGCCAAGGGCAACAAGCCAATTGGCGTCATGAGCGAGCACGGCACTTTGGTAGCGACGCTGCTGGCCGGACGCGGCAATAACAAGGGCGAGATCAATCGGGTCAAGTCCGAGAATGAACGCCTCAAGGCCGCGTGGGAGAAAGCCAAGGCCGAAGCCGAGGAAGAAAACGAAAAGCAGAAGGACGACGAAAAAGACGTCGAAGTCCCCAAGGAACCTGAATACCAAGACGTTCCCAAGCTGACCGGTGGCAGCGATGGCGTGCTCGGCGTCGCGCCGGCGGCCGAATTGCTATCCGTTTCACTCTGGATGGGCGAGGGCAACCCGGCCAATATCCCGGTTGAGGAACAGATCCCCCGCGCGGTGAAGTGGGCCGTGGATTCCGGTGCCAAGGTCATCAACATGTCCTTGGGCTCCACCAGCCCTGCCTGGCCAGAAAGCTGGGATGACGCGTTCAAGTACGCGGAGGACCATGACGTGGTGGTTGTCGCCGCTGCGGGCAACCGTTCCGGTGGCATGAGCCAGGTTGGCGCCCCGGCGACGATTCCAGGCGTGTTGACCGTGGCCGGCGTGGATGAAAGTGGGAAGGCTTCCCAGGACTCGTCCACCGAAGGCATCTCCATTGGTGTTGCCGCCCCGGCTGAACAGCTGGTGGGCGGGCTTCCGGATAACGGCTACGCCCGCTGGTCCGGGACGTCCGGCGCTGCGCCTCTGGTGGCCGGCGTTGCTGCGCTGATCCGATCCAAGTACCCGGATATGAAGGCGCCCGATGTCATCAACCGGATTTTGAAGACTGCACGCGATACCGGTGCGTCCGGTGTTGATAACCTCTATGGTTACGGAATCATCAATGCGAACGCCGCTGTGAATAATTCTGTTGCCTCGGTTTCCGTGAACCCGTTGGGGACCATCGAAGAATGGATTCGGGTCCACCGCCGGAACAACGCGAAGTCGACCGAGGCCCCAGCGCCGGGCGTCTCGATGGAAAAGTCGGACCTCAAGCAGGTTGCAGCCCCTAAGCCTATCCAGCCGGATACCTCGACTCCGGTGCTTCAGCCGGTCCTGGTCATCGGAGCGGGCGTACTGCTGCTGCTGGTGATTGGCGCCGGAAGCATCCAGACCCTGGTGCGTCGTCGGCGCGAGCGATTGGCAGCCAGTGTCGCTTCGGCATCCCTGAGTTCCTTGAAGGTCGGCAAGAGCGCGGGGGACCACGATCTGTTCGACGACATTCCCGAAGAAGACAAATAGTTGATGAACAACTGGGACGAAACCTATGGTTTCGTCCCTTTTGTTTTGCCGGTTCCGCGGTAGCTGGCAAGTCATAAAAGGTTCGGATTCGCGATGGGAAACCGGGCAGCTGGCCCTACGTGACACATTTGACGTAAATAGTTAGTGAATGTTTTCACTAACTCGGAAAATCCGCGTAGAATCAAGAGTATGTCGATCATTGAATCCTCCCAGAAGCGTCCGCGCATCCTTGTCGTCGGCGGTGGCTACGTTGGCCTGTACGTCGCGATGAAGTTGCAGAAGAAGGTCAAGTCCCACGGCGGCATCGTCACCGTTGTCGACCCGAACCCATACATGACTTACCAGCCATTCCTGCCAGAAGTTGCAGGTGGCCAGATCGAGCCACGTCACGTCGTGGTTTCCCACCGCCAGCACCTGAAGCACTCCGAACTGGTTAACGGCCGCGTTTTGAGCATCGACCACGCCAACAAGAAGGCTGTCATCGCTCCAAACAACGGCGAGCAGTTCGAGCTGGAATACACCGACGTTGTCATGTCGGCCGGTGCGATCACCCGTACCTTCCCAATCACCGGTCTTGCAGAAACCGGCATTGGCCTGAAGACCATCGAAGAGGCCGTCGCCCTGCGCAACAAGGTTGCCGAGCGCATCGAGTCCGCTTCGAACATGACCGACCCAGTGGCTCGCAAGCGCGCACTGACCTTCGTGGTTGTCGGTGGCGGCTTCGCCGGCATCGAAACCATCGCCGAGCTTGAAGACATGGCTCGCGACCTGATCAAGCTCAACGACCGCATCGATCAGAAGGAAGCCCGCTTCGTTCTGGTTGAGGCCATGGGCCGCATCATGCCAGAAGTTACCGCCGAGCAGGCTGAGTGGGTTGTCGAGCACCTGCGCAGCCGCGGCGTGGAGGTCCTGCTGAACACCTCGCTGAACAGCGCAGTGGACGGCAACCTTGAACTGATCAACATGGCTGACAAGTCCCCAGCGGGCGAGTTCGGCGCTGACACCCTGATCTGGTGCGCCGGCGTTATGGCCAACCCAATGGTTCGCTCCACCGACTTCCCAATCGAGCAGCGCGGTCGCATCGAAACCCGCACCGACCTTCGCATCAAGGACGCTAACGGCGAACCTCTGGAAGGCGCTTGGGCAGCCGGCGATATCTCGGCAGTCAAGGACGTTACCGGCGGCCTGCCAGACGGAACCTGCGTTCCAAACGCCCAGCACGCTGTGCGCCAGGCAAAGCTCTTGGCAAAGAACCTTTACGCTGCCCGCTACGGCGTTGGCACCATCAAGGAATACAAGCACTCGAACCTCGGCGCAGTTGCCGGCTTCGGCCGCAACAAGGGTGTTGCCAAGGTTGTTGGTATCAAGCTCAAGGGCTGGCCAGCATGGATGGCTCACCGCGGTTACCACGGTATGGCCATGCCAACCTTCGAGCGCAAGTTCCGCGTTGTCGGCGACTGGCTGGTTGCGCTGTTCTTCAAGCGCGATGGACTGCAGCTGAACAACCTCGAAGCACCACGCACCGCTTTCGAAGAGTCGGCAAGCCCAAAGAAGTAGGCGCAAGGCTTAGGTGATCGACTAAGCCGCGAGGGGTCGAGTCAATCGACCCCTCGCACACCTGCGTGGAGCAGATTTTATATTTGCTTTCCCGATCACGTAAGATTTGAGAGTCTTGCCCCCATGGTGGAATTGGCATACACGGCTGACTTAAAATCAGCTGCCGAAAGGCTTGTGGGTTCGAGTCCCACTGGGGGTACCAGCGAATAGGCTCCTGCACTCCGGATTCCCCGGGGAGCAGGAGCCTAATGTGTTTTCCAGGACGCGTTTGACGTCGAACATGGCTCCTCATTTTTGGTACCTGCATGATAAAAGTTTCAAGAATATCGCTCAGAGAGTAGTTAACCGCCGGAAAATCAGCGGATATCATCCTTCCGACTGAGTGAATTCACAGCAATGCTCAATAGGATTGACAGCAACGAACTCTCGCACACCGCGAGCTGCACAATCGCAACCTATGGGGGAATGACGTTGAGCAACCCGGTATTTGGTTCTAGTAGCCAATCCGAGGCTTGGGGTACCAAGCCCGGAAGTCCTGTTGGATTCCGTGACAACGCAAATATGAGTGCTGACCAATTGCAGCACATGTATCAGCAGCCTGCCGCAACCGGCGCTGATATGGGTCGCATGACCATCGGCGACACCATCAACAAGACCATCTTCTGCCTTGCCCTAGTTGTCATTGGCGCAGCTGCCGGTTGGATCATGCCAGCACTGATGCTCCCCGGCGCACTGGTCGGTTTTGTCCTCGGCCTGGTCAACGTTTTCAAGAAGCGCCCATCGCCAGTTCTGATTCTTCTGTACTCGGCAGCCCAGGGTCTCTTCCTTGGTGGCCTGTCGCAGTTCCTCGACAGCCGTCCAGGACTACAAGGAATCGCAATCCAGGCAGTGCTGGCAACCTTCTGTGTCGCCGGCGTAACCCTTGCGCTGTACCGCTCGGGCAAGTACCGCATGACCCCGAAGCTGAACAAGATCTTCATGGTCGGCATGATTGGCCTGGTTGTCTTCTCGCTGGTGAACATGGTCCTGATGATGACCGGCGTCATCGATGGCATGTTCGGCATGCGCGGCGGCGTGCTCGGTCTGGTCATCGGTGTTGTGGCAGTCTTGCTGGCTACCTACGCACTGGTTTCGGACTTCACCATGATCGAGGAACTGTCCAACCAGGGTGCCCCAGCCATCATGGCTTGGCGCGGTGCCTTCGGCCTGACCATGACCCTGATCTGGCTGTACACCGAGATCCTGCGTATCCTCGCCATCTTGCGCGGCGACGACTAGCCTCATAGATCCAAGGAGGACCAGCACCTGCGGGTGCTGGTCTTTTTTGTGCCCAGATGCCCTTGCCTGCTCAGTCCAGCCGTGCGTCTTTGCTGCATTGATTTCGAACATGCCGATGAACAGAATCCGCCAAACTCAGGATCAAGGCGAAACCAGAAATGATGAAAGAGGTCCTCGACTTTGAAGATTCTCAACTACTTCGACGCACTGGCTCATCGCTTCGGAGCGATGCCTGGTCTTGGCAGATTCTTCCTCACCGGCGGCTGGCGGGAATGGCATGCGCAGAGAAGCTGTCACCCAGATTGTTGCTGCGGAGCAGGCCCTGAAAGCCGTGCGGGAACGACAGAAGTAGCTATCAAGTATCCAAAGCCGCATCAACATGATCAGGATGAACAATCTGGCCATTTCTTAGAACGTTGGTAAACATATTGAAGTGGAAATCTGGGAGCGGTGCCCAAATCGGGCACTGCTCCTAGATTTCTGTCACAATTCCGACATGGATCGAGTAGCGAAGATTCAAACGCGGTAGCGTAGTTGCATGAAGAGTAGCCGGTTGGAACGTTTGCGACGTATTCGCGTCTCCCTACCGGGCAGGACCTTAGGGAAACCCGCGGAGCCCCGCGTCGAAGCCGTTGATTTTAAGGGCGCGGAAGATATGCCCTACGCGGTACGTTTAGCGGCCAGCTGGGCATGGCGGTTCCTGATCATCGTGGCGGCGTTGGGTGTCCTGGTCTGGGCATTGTCCAAGGTGTCGCTGCTGGTTATCCCGGTCCTTGTGGCGGCACTGCTTTCCGGCCTGCTGTCGCCTGTAGTCAACGCGCTCAACCGCAAGCTCGCTGTGCCACGAGGCCTCGCTGTCGGCATTACGCTGATCGGCTTCTTGGCGTTGGTGATCGCTGGATTATCCCTTGCCGGGCAACGCTTGTCCGCAGGATTCACCGCCTTGTGGACCCAAGCCCTCTTCGGCATCGAACAGGTCCAAGGTTGGCTGTTCAACGGCCCATTGAAGCTCACCAATGACGACTTGCAAGGCGTCCTGGACGACGCCATTGTCCAGCTGCGAGGCAATGCCACCAACATCCTGAGCGAAGCAATCAGCTGGACGTCATTTATCGGCCAGTTCCTCACTGGAACGCTGTTGGCGCTGTTCGTCTTGATCTTCCTCTTGCTCGACGGCCGAAAAATCGGACTGTTCCTCGTGAACCTCTTGCCACGCCGGGCCCGTCCGGCCATGGACGGAGCCCTAACCCGCGGGTGGGCCTCGCTGGTCAGCTACGTCCGGGTGCAGATGCTGGTGGCCTTCATCGATGCCATCGGCATTGGCTTTGGCGCTTTCTTCCTAGGCGTGCCGCTCGCGATGCCACTGGGCGTTTTGGTCTTCCTGGGCTCCTTCATCCCCGTGGTTGGCGCCTTGATCACTGGCGCACTGGCCGTATTGCTGGCCCTGGTAGCCAACGGCTGGGTCAATGCCTTGATCATGCTGGCTGTAGTGCTCCTGGTCCAACAGGCGGAGTCCAACATTCTCCAGCCGCTGATCATGGGCAAGGCAGTCAGCCTGCACCCGCTGGCAGTGGTGCTCGCCGTCGCAGGCGGAAGCATGCTGGCCGGAATCCCCGGCGCCCTCTTTGCCGTACCGCTGCTGGCAGTGCTCAACGCGGTGGTGAAGTATCTTTCCGGACGAGCCTGGGAACGCGACGAATTCGTGCTTGCGCATTACGGCATTCACCCCTCCCAAGAGCAGCCGGCAAAAACCTCGGCGCCTCCAGCCCCCGCCGCCCCAGAACCACAAACTTCGCCGGAGAACCGGCAACCTGAGACAACAGCAAATGAGGAATAACCCATGACCACAGAAACGACGTTGCCGGTCACCCTGGCAGATATCGAGTCAGCTGCGCAGGTCTTGAAGCCGGTTATTGCGCTGACTCCTATCGAGCATTCGCGCGTGCTCTCCCAGCACTTGGGCGCCGAAGTCTTCCTCAAATGCGAAAACATGCAGCGCGCCGGTTCCTTCAAGGTCCGTGGCGCCTACGTGCGCATGTCCAAGCTCAGCGATGAAGAGAAGGCACGAGGCGTTGTCGCGGCATCGGCAGGCAACCACGCGCAGGGCGTCGCGCAGGCCTCCAGCCAGCTGGGGATCAAGGCACGCATCTACATGCCACGCGGTGTGGCGCTGCCAAAGCTCACCGCTACCCGGGATCACGGCGCAGAAGTCGTGCTCTTCGGCGATACGGTGGACGAAGCATTGGCCGAAGCCCAGCGCTACGCAGATGAAACCGGCGCAGTCTTCGTGCACCCCTTCGACCACCCGGATATCATCGCCGGCCAGGGCACCATCGGCCTGGAACTGCTAGAACAGCTTCCCGAGGTGGAGACCGTATTGATGGGTGTCGGCGGCGGCGGACTGCTCGCCGGCGTTGCCATCGCCTTGAAGGAAAAGGCCCGCGAATTGGGCCGTGACATCAAGGTCATCGGCGTGCAGGCGGAAAACGCCGCAGCCTACCCTCCGTCCTTGGCCGCCGATGCGCTGGTCCCGCTGGACACCGTGCATACCATCGCTGACGGCATCGCCGTGGGCAAGCCAGGCCAGCTGCCGTTCACCATCATCAAGGAACTCGTTGATGACGTGGTGACCGTTTCCGAGGACGCCTTGGCCCGCGCACTGGTGGTGCTTTTGGAACGCAATAAGCTCGTCGTCGAACCGGCCGGGGCCGTGGGCGTCGCAGCCCTGTTGGAAAACCGCCTGGAAGAGCACGGGATCAATCCGGCAACCACCGCGGTCATCCTCTCGGGCGGCAACATCGACCCGCTGCTGATGCTCAAGGTGATCCAGCGCGGCCTGTCCGCCGCCGGCCGCTTCCTGACCGTGCGCATGATGCTTCCGGACCGCCCAGGCGCCTTGGCGCAGATCTCGCGGATCATTGCCGATTCGGATGCGAACGTGACCCGCTTGGACCACACGCGCATCGGCGGTTCGCTCTCCATGGGCGATGTGGCCATCACGATCGATCTGGAAACCAAGGGGCATGAGCACTCCAAGACCGTGCTCAACAACCTCCGGGCTGAGGGCTTTGACCCGCAGATCACCAATAACGCTGGCGGCTCCGTCGCCTAAGGCATAAAAAAGTCCTCGCCGGCTGCTAACGCAAGGTAGCGGCCGGCGAGGACTTTAAGCCTCGAAGCGGAAATTAGGAAGCTTCGTATGGCTTGGCCGAGATGATCTCGACCTTGATGTCACGGCCGTTCGGGGCCACGTAGGACAGCGTGTCGCCGACCTTCGCGCCGTGAACGGCGACACCGATAGGGGACTGTTCGGAGTAGACCTCCAGGTCGGTGTCCCCAGCGACTTCGCGGGAGCCGAACAGGAAGGTGGTCTCGTCGCCAGCAATGCTTGCGACAACCAGCATGCCTGGTTCGACAATTCCGTCATCTGCTGGTGCTTCGCCAACATTGGCACGGCGCAGCAGGTCCTTCAAGTACAGGATGCGGGCTTCTGCCTTGCCCTGCTCTTCGCGGGCAGCATGGTAGCCGCCGTTCTCCTTCAGGTCACCTTCGGAACGGGCCTGCTCGATACGGGCAACGATCTCGGCGCGTCCCGGGCCTGAGAGGAAAGTCAGTTCGTTCTGGAGCCGGTCGAAGGCTTCCTGAGTCAGCCAAACGACAGGTTCGTTGCTGTTGGTGCTCACGTTGTACTTCCTTTGGTCAGTTAGGACTTCGTTGTTGCTTCGTGGACTGCAAAGAGTCATTCAAAGCCGAACGCCACCTCAACGGTGGCGTCGACGAAGTCGGATTCGGTACGGATCTGCGGGCTTACGTCGTTCTGTTGATGCAAGCAAAGACCCCGCCAGCTTCATGATCTGGTGCAAACCTGGATCAATCGCGGATGCGGGGCGAAACGTATCTTTTCAACGATAGTAGTCGCCAAAACGCTTTAAGCCCAATAGATTCAGCTATTAGGGAATGAACGGGCAGAAATATTAACCCTTGTAGTCCTTGGGAACCTTGTAGCAAGACTCGACGCCGGAGGTCACTGCTGCATTATCGGTATGCAAGTCCACGTCGATCTGCTGGTTGATCAGGCCGCTGGCCTCTCCCGGATCCAGCAGGATGGTCTTGTATCCGACAACAGCCTTCGACTCGTTCATCGCACGGATATCGCACTGGACGCGGTCCTTGGCGTTGTACTCCACAGCGATGGTGGTCTTGGTCAAGGTCGGCGAAACAACTTCATAGTGGATGTCCTGCGCGGTGATGGCGCTGTAATTGCTGAAGCCAACATACGCAGCGCCAGCTACGCCAACCGTGATGGCCGAAGCAATCAGCCAATTACGCGAGGATTTACTCAGGTTGCGTTTCTTGGGGTTGTTGTAGCGAGCCGTTAAGCTTGGATCAGACATTACTTGTCTTGCACCACTCTCTATGCCTTGGGCGGCATTTGAACTGGGAATGCCGTAGGTTGGTTCCTTCAACAAGTTTACCGCCTGAGCTGAAATGGGAATAACCAGCAGTCGAGTATCAGTTGTTATCAATGGTGAACAGTTTCCTCAAGATCGGCTGTTCAGCATAGTGGCGAAGGAAAGTAGATAAGTGGAGATTCACGACGTGAAGAAAATTGCCCCATCCCAGGGGTTGCGGCTCATGGCTATTCACGCGCACCCCGATGATGAATCTTCGAAGGGCGCTGCCACCATGGCTGCCTACGTCGACGCAGGTGCCGAAGTCATGGTGGTTTCCTGCACCGGTGGTGAACGTGGAGACATTCTGAACGCAGCGGCTGGAGAACTCGCGCACGCGCACCGCGACCTGCCGGGCGTGCGCCGCACCGAAATGGCCGAAGCCGCCGCGGTGCTGGGCATCAAGCATCGCTGGCTTGGCTACGTTGACTCCGGCCTTCCTGAGGGAGACCCGCTGCCCGACCTTCCTTTCGGCGCCTTTGCACTGCAACCGGTAGAGGTTGCCGCCGCCGGCGTCATCAAGCTGATCCGCGAATTCCGTCCGCACGTCATCACGACCTACGACGAAAACGGCGGCTACCCGCACCCGGATCACATCCACAGCCACAAGGTCGCGACCTTCGCCTTCGAGCATGCCGCCAACCCGGAAATGTATCCGGAATTGGGCGAGCCATGGTCGGTCAGCAAGCTGTACTACGACCGCGCCTTCGCACCCGATCGCTTCCGCGCACTGCACTACGCCATGATCGAAGCCGGCTACGATTCGCCGTACGCAGAGCGGGTGGCACAGTGGGAAGCCGACGAAGACAACCAGATGTTCAAGTGGGTTTCGCCACATACCACCACCACGCAGATCCACTGCGCGGACTTTTTCTCGCAGCGCGACCAGGCGTTGCTGGCACACCGAACCCAGATTGACCCGGAGGGTTTCTTCTTCGCGGTCCCCGAACATGTCTACGCGGAGCACTGGCCATGGGAGGACTACACCTTGATCTCATCCAAGGTCGCCACCGACCTGCCCGAGTCGGACCTCTTCGCCGGACTAAGATAGTCATAAGCACTTCCTCGTTCTAGAAAAGAGTTGTCTGTACATCGTGAGTACGATCTTCGCGTCCTTGGCCGTAGCTTCTCAGACCACCAAGCTGGGCACGGAGACTAGTAGCGACTACGGTCCCGGATTCCTCGGCTTCATCTTCACCGCGGTCATGGTCATCGCGGTGATCTTCCTGATCCGCGATATGGGCCGCCGCGTGCGCCGCGTGCGCTACACCTCGGAGGCCGAGTCCAAGCAGCAGGACATGGTCGCCAAGGGCGAGTCCCGCAAGCTGCAGGAACCTGAGGGACCGGTCGACCCGAAGACCGACGAAGCCCAGTAGGTAGCATGTGAGCCACGCGATAGCATGAAGTCGTGGCTCAACGACTTGCTGGCGCAGCCAGCCAATACCTCAGACAACATGCGCACCAACCAGTGGACTGGTTCCCCTACGGGGATGAGGCCTTCGAACAGGCCCGCTTGCGCGATGTGCCGGTGATGCTCTCCATCGGCTACGCGGCCTGCCACTGGTGCCATGTGATGAGCCACGAGTCATTCGACGACCCGCAGATCGCGCAAATGCTCAACGAGAATTTCGTGGCGATCAAGGTCGACCGCGAAGAGCATCCGCTGGTTGACGACACCTACATGATGGCCACCCAGGCGCTGACCGGTGCCGGCGGCTGGCCGATGACCATCTTTGCCCTGCCTGACGGACGCACCGTGCACGCAGGAACCTATTACCCCAAAGAGCCGCGCGGACGCACTCCCGGGTTCAGCCAGGTGCTGCAGGCCGTTCACGAAGCCTGGGAGACCAAACGCGAAGGCCTGGAAGAGCAAGCGGATATGCTCGCCGAGCATTTGGCGGAACTCGGCAGCCGGCAGAGCGCGCTATTGACCCTGGAGTCCCGCGAGCCGGCCGAATCCGCCCTGTCTTCGGCCACCGAGCGCTGGATCCTTTCCACCAAGCCCGAGGGCGGTTTCACCCAAGCCCCGAAATTCCCTCCGACGTGGGCGTTGAAGACGCTATGGCATTCGGTGATCACCCGCCAAGACAGCGCGCTTGAAGCCTTCAACGCGGCCGCTACCAGCTTGGAAGCCATGTTCCTCGGCGGGTTGCAGGACCACATCGACGGCGGATTCGCGCGCTACTGCGTGGATGAAAACTGGTCGGTGCCGCACTTCGAGAAAATGCTCTATGACAATGCCGGCCTGCTCTCGCTCGCCGCACGCAGCACGGTGCTGGCTGATGAATTGATGGGCCGTGCCAGCGGGGATGAATCCGAACGGGCGCAGAAGCTGGCGGGGCTGGCCAGGCGCAGCGCCGAAGGGATCATTGGCTTCCTCGAGGAGGAGCTGCTGATCGAGTCAGTTGCGAATCCTGCCTTTGCCGCCTCGCTGGACGCTGATTCAGCCCGGGATGCCGCACAGATCGAGGGCGCCTACTACAGCTATAACCGCGAGCAGATCAATCAAGCCACCGAAGCGCTGCTGGCGCGCCTGCCTCAAGGAATAATCCGTTTCGCGCCGATCGCCGAAGACCCCGAGTACTACTGCTTCTCGCTGGCCCGGATGCCGGAAGCAGCCGAACAGCCGGTGGTCGACGAACTGGTCGCGGCCCTGAAGACACTGCGCAGTGCGCGGATCCGCCCGGTGCGCGATGAAAAGGTCGTTGCCGGCTGGAATGCCCTGGCCGTCGAAGCGCTCTGCGACGCGTTCATCCTGCTGGAGGAACCCAAAGCCCTGGCGCTGGCAGAGCGTGTGGCCACCTCATTATGGAATGTGCACTTCGATGAGGTATCGGGGCGTTTGGCCAGGGTGAGCTTCGCTGGCCGGCCCGCGGAAAACAATGAAGGAACCTTGCAGGACTATGCAGCCCTGGCCGTCGCCTTCCTGTCGCTGAAACGGGCCACCGGCGAGCAGCTGTGGGAGGACCGCGCCAACCGGCTGCTCGCGCGGGCCCAGGACTTCGTCGATCCAGCCACCGGGGTGCCGCGGGATGCGGTCGAGGTAGATGCCCGCATCTCTGCCCAGCGCAGTGATGTGGCAGCGGTCAGCGTGCTTGACGACGCGCTGCCTGCGGCCGGAGCGCTCTACGCCAAGGCGCTGGCCATGCGTGCGGTTCAGGGCATGGCCGAGTCGAACTACACCGAGTCGCATGCTGCCGATCTTGAGCGCGCGCGGGTGCTGTCGGCCCATGCCGTGGCGCTCGCCTCCGAGGCCGCCACTCAGGTGGCGACCGCCCTGGAAGTCCAAACCATGATCAGTTCACCCGTGCACTACCTGGCCCTGGGTGCCTGGGACTCCGCGCAGGCCATGCGCGTGCGCAAGCTGGCGTGGGCTCTGGGGATCAGCGTGCATCATGCACCTGAACTAGGCGGCGAGGACACCTTGAAGATCCAGCCGTGCCGCGAAGAGCTATGCCAGATGCCGGTTGAAGGCATCGAACAGCTGCTGGGGCTGCTGCAGGTCAAGGGCTAGCAAAACTGGGAATCCTCCTGTTTTTTCGACGCTGCGAACAGCAGATCGATAAAGCGCCGGGGGATTCGCGGTAGATTTAGAACCTAGACTTTTTTGGATTCGATTGAAAGGCAGTGCCACGGTGCAGCTTCCCAACCTTGCGTACCGTTACTACGAACGGCGCTTGGCGAAGTCACTGCCTGCTGACAAGCTCCCGCACCACATCGGTGTAATGGTCGATGGAAATCGCCGCTGGGCGAAGCTGGCTGGTTCTCCTACCATGGCCGGGCATCAGGCTGGCGCCGATAAGATCTTGGAGTTCCTTGACTGGTGCGAGGAACTGAACATCAAAATGGTGACGCTCTATATGCTCTCCACCGACAACCTCAACCGCGAGGCCGGCGAGCTCAGGGACCTCTTGGAAGTCATCGGCTCCACGCTGGATCGCTTGGGGGAAACCAACCGGGTGAAGGTACAGCAGGTGGGCGCCAAGGATCTGCTTCCCGCAGACTTGGCGCAGAAGCTGGCTGTCTTGGAAACGATCACCGAGAACCGTACCGGAGTGCATGTGAACGTGGCCATCGGCTACGGTGGCCGGCGCGAAATCCTCGACGCCTTCAAGGCGTTGCTGTGCCAAGCGGCCGAGGAGGGCCGGACCGTAGAGGAAGTGGCAGAAAACCTGTCCACGGACGATATCGAATCCGCGCTGTACACGAAGGGACAGCCGGATCCGGACCTGGTGATTCGAACCAGCGGCGAGCAGCGCCTGAGCGGATTCCTGACCTGGCAGAGCGCCTATTCCGAGTTCTATTTCTGCGAGGCATTGTGGCCTGACTTCCGTCGAGTCGACTTCTTGCGCGCCTTGCGCGACTTCGCTGATCGCCAGCGCCGTTTCGGAACCTAAGCCCAAACAAGCACCGGTGACAGCACAGGAGTTAAAACAATTGTTACCTAGCTGTTGCCTGCTGGTGACCCTGCGAGGACTATGGTGATCATAAGGCCGGGGCATCAAAGCCCGGGCTGATCGAAGGGTTCCGCACTAGATGACCAAAAGCAGCGCCAGCCGGTACAGACACCGGACACGCCTTGGACATCCGGTGTTGGGCTTCCCCACTGACGCGTGGGGAGAGTCCCCACGCCGGATTCGAGAATGGGTGCGCTGCCATGAGCCGAACTGCCGAACAGGACGTACGAACCTACGTCATTGACACCTCGGTATTGCTTTCTGATCCGAAGGCGATGTTCCACTTTGAAGAGCATCATGTGGTGATTCCATTGACTGTGGTCACCGAGCTGGAGAACAAGCGCAAGGATCCCGATCTCGGCTACTTTGCGCGCCAAGCCTTGCGTTTGCTTGATGACCTGATTGCCAGCCACGGCGGACTTGCCCAGGCCGTTCCGGTGTCATCGGCAGGAGGCACGCTGCGCATCGAACTCAACCACATTGCTCCTGAAGTTCTCCCAGTCGGAATGCGCTCGGGTGATAACGACGCCCGCATCCTCGCCGTTGCCAAGCACCTGTTGGACTCAGGGCTTGACGTCGCTCTGGTGACCAAGGATCTGCCCATGCGCATCAAGGCCTCCGCGATGGGTATCCACGCCGAGGTCTATCGCAACGAGCTGATCACCCCCACCGGCTGGACCGGAATCCAGCAGCTGGAACTGGATGAGGAATCGATGGCGACGCTCTACGAGCGCGAACAGCTATCCAACCTGCCCGCGGTTGCCGAAGCGCCGATCAATACGGGCTTCGTGATCACCTCGCCACGCGGCAGCGCACTGGCCCGCAAAACCAATGAGACCACGCTGAAGCTGGTTCGCGGAGATCAGCAGGCCTTTGGGCTGCATGGCCGCAGCGCAGAGCAGCGGATCGCCCTTGACCTGCTGATGGATCCGTCGGTGGGCATCGTCTCCCTTGGCGGCAACGCCGGTACCGGCAAATCGGCACTGGCATTGTGCGCCGGAATGGAAGCGGTCCTCGAACGCCGCGAACACCGCAAGATCACCGTCTTCCGTCCGCTCTATGCAGTGGGCGGCCAAGAGCTGGGCTACCTTCCGGGCTCTGAAGGCGAGAAGATGGGGCCGTGGGCCCAGGCGGTATTCGACACCCTCGGCTCGATCGTTTCGAAGAACGCGATCGATGAGGTCCTGGAGCGCGGAATGCTCGAAGTCCTGCCGCTGACGCATATCCGCGGACGTTCCCTGCATGATTCATATGTCATTGTTGACGAGGCCCAGTCGCTGGAGCGCAACGTGCTGCTTACCGTGCTTTCGCGCATCGGGCAGAACTCCAAGGTGGTGCTCACCCACGACGTGGCCCAGCGCGATAACCTGCATGTGGGTCGCCATGACGGCATTGCCGCGGTGGTGGAGCAGCTCAAGGGACATTCCCTATTTGGGCACGTGACGCTCACCCGCTCCGAGCGTTCAGCTATTGCCGCTCTGGTGACCGAAATGCTCGATTCGCCGACGTTGCGCTAATTCTCGGAAACATGACTGGCTTCCGCCCCTTCAACTGAATGAAGGGGCGGAAGCCAGTTCGTTTTCAACGAGCAGCGGCGGTGGATTCTAGGAGCGCACTACCGGCTGGTCGAGCCAATGAACCTTCTGGAAGTGCGAATTGATGTAGTACTCATCCTGGGCCAGGATACGCAGCTTCAAGTCGGGAGCGGCCTGGGCCTCCGAACCGGTGAGCACCTGGCGCAGGAGGACCACCCCGGTATTTTGATCCAAGATCAACAGCGTGCGGGTTTCAGCGGGAACCAAGACGAAGTTCGCCAAGGTCGGCTGGTAGGTGTGCCCTGCGCTGAGCACTGCGGCCACCGCTGAACGTCCTTCGTAGGATATTTCGCGCAGCTCATGGATATAGGTGGGATGGTCAAAAGCCAGATCCAGGGCAGCCGGTTCACGCCCGGCGATCTCGACCGGGTCCAATATCGCAGCCCAATAATCCAAGGGCATCAGCCCGTTGAATCCGGCGATTTCCGGCCGGCGCAGCACCAGATGATCCGCCGTATATACCGGCGTGATCAGCGTGGATGGCAATTTCCACGACGAATTGGTGGCAGCAACATAATCGCGGCTGCGTTGGGCGCTGAAGGTCTCCTCCTGGAAAACCAGGTCTCCGGCGGCATTGTGCACGGCGATGGCTTCGCGTTGGCGAAGCTTGGCTGTCACGGTGCCGGCAAGGCCTCGGGAAGGATCGCCTAGTTCCTCGGGAATATCGATTTCAATGTTCAACGAGGTGCTCAGCCATGGCGCGGAGCGGGCCAGCGCACGGAACTTTCGCCGAGCGGTGGAGTCTGGCATCGGAGAATCAGGGAAGTACAGCGGAGCTGATGGTACGTCCATACTCCAATTGTAGAAGCGCCTGAATTATTCACAAGGGAGGGGCCGGGCATCCCGCGGCCAGTGGTTGATGTTTATGCTCTATACATGTCGCAGATCTGGAGCATTGCATTAGAAGGTCCCTTCGAGGCGGTCCTTGTGATGCTCCAAGTGCTCTGCTTTGCTGTTTTTGGTTTCCTGCTGTCCAAGGAAGATATCTCCAGCCATCGACTGCCGAATCGGCTTGTGGGCCTGTGGTTCATTGCCAGCCTGGTCTTTGTTCTTTGTTTGGGCATCTGCCGCGATGGGCTGCCCGGAATTCTGCAAGGAGCCTTGGGGATGCTCTTGCTGGGCGGGGGATATCTTCTGATCAGCCTCATCTCTGCCGGAGCCATGGGCATGGGCGATGTGAAGCTGGCGGCGGTGCTCGGCTTGAACCTTGGCTACTATTCGTTGTCCTCGCTGTTCCTTGCGACGTTGCTGACTTTTGTCGCAGCAACATGCTGGGTGATCGGGGGAGTAGCGGCGCGCAAGCTGACCTTGAAGTCCGCCGTGCCCTTCGGCCCGTTCATGATCCTTGGAGCATTCGCTGTGCTGCTTATGGCACGATGAATTCATGGCAACTCCTGAATTCATCACCAAGCTGCGTACACATATAGGTCATGAGATGCTGTGGCTCTCCGGGGTGAAAGTGGTTGTATTCCATGGCGAGCAGGTGTTGCTGGTGCGTCGCGCCGATAACGGCTTGTGGACCTTGCCCGCCGGAATCATCGACCCGGGCGAGGAGCCATCGCATACCGCCCAGCGTGAGGTGCTTGAGGAGACAGGTGTCTCATGCGAGGTGACGGATTTGATCGGCGTGGGAGTGACTGCGCCAACTGTTTATCCCAATGGCGATAACGCCCAATATCTTGATATTGTCTTCCGTGCCCGGCATCTGAGCGGCGATGCAGTGATCAACGATGACGAAAATCTTGAGGTGGGGTACTTCGATCTGCAGGATCGTCCGGAACTTCCTCCACTGCATGAGCGGGCCCTGTCGTGGGCTCTGGCCCCACGCCCGGGCGGCTATTTCGCATAGCCCATCAACAAAAAGCATCGGGGCGCGAACCATATGGTTCGCGCCCCGATGCTTTTTGGGCTGCAGTGGGCTGCAGCTACCTGAGTGCTACTTGGTTTCCTCTGGAATGCCCTCGTCGCCGGTCCGCTCAGCGACCAGCACGTTGCCTTCAGATTCCATGTCGTTTCCAGCAGGCTCGGTGTGCGCCGCGCGCTGGGCTTCTTCATAAGCGATGGCGTCATCGCCGCCGATGGCTTCGCCACGAGCGACCATGCCGGCGGTGTCCGACAGCGGGATCTGCTTGAGGAACAAGGCCAGGGCGAAGGCCACCACCAGGAATGGAATCAGGTACCAGAAGACCGGAGCCAGCGAGCTGGCGTAGGCATCAACGATGCCGTCACGCAGCGCATCAGGCAGCGAAGACAGGGTCTGCGGATCCAGCGTGGCGGCAGCCTGGCCGGCATCAGCGGCACTGGCACCCGCACCGGAGAAGACATTCAGGAGCTTCTCGGACAGGTTGTTGGTGAACAATGCACCGAAGATCGCGACGCCCAGCGATGCGCCGACCTCACGGAAGTAGTTGTTCGTGGAGGTGGCCGTACCGACCATTTCCGGGCCAACGGCGTTCTGGACTACCAGGACCACAACCTGCATGATCAGGCCCATGCCGGCGCCCAGGACAAACAGGTAGGCGCAAATGAGCCACAGCGGGGTCTGCGCGGTCAGGGTGGTGAAGGCCAGCATGGCCGCGAGGGTGACGATGGTGCCAGCGATCGGGTAGCCCTTGTATCGACCGGTCTTGGAGATTGCCATACCGGAGTAGATCGAGGTACCCATCATGCCGACCATCATTGGAACCATCAGCAGGCCGGATACGGCAGCGGAGGTTCCCGAGGACATTTGCAGGAAGGTTGGCACGAAGGCGATTGCCGAGAACATTCCGATGCCCAGGGTGAAGCCGATGGCCGTGGCGTTGATGAAGACCTTGTTCTTGAACAGGCTCAGCGGGATGATCGGATCCTCGGCCTTGGCTTCAGCCAAGACGAACAAGGTCGCGGCGACAACCAGGCCGGCGCCCCAAGCCCAGGTTTCCACTGCTGCCCAGCCGTGTGCGGAGGAGCCGCCGAAGTCGGTGAAGAAGATCAGGCAGGTCGTGGCAATCGACAGCAGGAGCACGCCGAGGACGTCGATCTTCTTTTCTGCCTTCTTGTTAGGCAGGGTCAGAGCGAACCAGGCGATGGCAAAGGCGGCGATGCCTACCGGAATGTTGATGTAGAAAGCCCATTCCCAGGTCAGGTGGTCAACGAAGAAGCCGCCAAGCAGCGGGCCGGCGACTGCGGACAAACCGAAGATGCCACCCAGCGGTCCCATGTACTTGCCGCGATCGGAAGCCGGGACGATATCAGCAATGATGGCCTGCGAGAGGATCATCAAGCCGCCGCCACCCAGGCCCTGGATGGCACGGAAGATCACGAACATCCAGAAGCTGGTGGAGAATGCTGCGCCAACCGAAGCCAGCGTGAACAGGGCAATGGCAATCATGAACAGGTTGCGGCGTCCGAGTACGTCGCCGAACTTGCCATAAATGGGCATCACGATGGTGGTAGCCAGCAGGTAAGCGGTGGTGATCCAGGCCTGGTGCTCTACGCCGCCGAGCTTGCCGACAATGGTCGGCATGGCGGTGGAGACGATGGTCTGATCCAGTGATGACAGGAGCATTCCTGCGATCAGCGCGGAGAAGATGATCCAGATGCGCCGCTGGGTAAGTACCAGTGGCGCATCGCCCGGGGTTTTCCGGGAACTGGTGGTTGTTGACATGGCAATCCTTGCGAGATGGGGTAGAAAAGTCGGTTAGTCGTCGCTGCGTTTCAGGGGCTGGCCCATGATGTGTTGGATCCTGCTCATCAGATCCATGAACTCCTCGGCCAGCGGGCGCTTGCCGGAGTCTTCAACGTAGGCTTCGATGGCTTGGAGGGAGGTGTGCTTGATGATGTGCAAGAGGCTTGAGAGCAGTGGATCCTGCGGATCCATTCCTTCGCGTGACGCGATGAGTTCACGGAATTCCGCCTCTTTTTTGGGCCCGGTCTGCACCATGTGCTGCAACAGGTCGGGGTCGCGGTGGGCAGCGGTGAAAAAGCCGTGGGTGCTGATGATTTCGGCTTCGTCAAAGCTCAGTCGTTCGGCAGTCATCGCCGTCAAATCCGCAAGCAATGTCGGGGAAATGCCGGTGATGTCCTTGGGCCGGGCGGCCATGAAACGCTCGATTATGCCTTCTGGCATGGCGTCGGAGTCGTGTCCGAAGACCGCGTCGATTTTGCTGGGGAAGTAGTTGAAGAAGGTGCGGCGAGAAATGCCGACGCGCTCGCATACCTGTTCAATGGTGAAACCGTTAAAGCCGAACTCCGCCGTCAGCTCGCGGCTATGGCGAGTGATGGCTGTGCGGGTTTTTTGCATGCGTCCGCTCAACGTTGGCGCCTGGCTAGGCACCCCAGCTTCATCTTTTGCACTATCATCCATATAGTGCAGTATTGCACTATGCTGTACAGGGTGCAACTTAAGTGATCTGCAACATTTCCAGTTGCTGACTAGCGGGGAATCGGCATGAACCGCCAAGTGTATTAGGCTGGCGTCATGAGTCAGATAGAACTTCGCGAACCCACCGTTGACCTGCATCAATCATTTATGCAGAGCACTGCGGAATGGAACGGCGTGGACCAAGACGGCGCCTCGATGTTCTTTGCCGATAAATATGGCTGGGATCTGGCTGACCCTGCGCATTTTGCGTTGTGGGTGCAATTGCTCAAGGATCTGGCAACGCCGGACTTCACGCCCCTGCCCGGTTTCGTTTTGCAGAGCACCCTGTGGGTAGTGGAAAACGAGCAGTATCTGGGCGCAGTGAGTTTGCGGCATGAACTAGGCAACGATTATCTAAAAGAAGTCGGCGGCCATATTGGCTACGGCATCCGGCCAAGTGCCAGGCGCAGGGGACTAGCCAAGCTGGCGCTCGCCGGCTCGTTGGAGCAAGCGCGAGCACTGGGAATGCCGAAAGTCATGATTACCTGCAATGATTCCAACATCGGATCAGCGAAGACCATCGAATCCTGCGGCGGAGTACTTGAAAGCATCAAGCCCCGGAGCGTAGTCGGGCCACTTTTCGGCTGCCCGGATGATGTGCGCCGTTATTGGATTACCCTGGACTGAATGACAGGCGGCCCGCCACTATCCGTGATCATTGATCCGGATGGTGACGGGCCACCTGCCTCTTTGGGCGATGCCTAGTGCTTGCCCACCATCGTGGAGACATCCAGCAGTTCATCGAGCTGGGCCTCGGTGACTTCGCCGCGCTCAACGAAGCCAAGGGCAATGGTGGCTTCGCGAACGGTCAGTCCATCGGCCACGGCCTTCTTGGCGATCTTGGCTGCGTTCTCATAGCCGATCAGCTTATTCAGCGGGGTGACAATGGACGGTGATGCTTCGGCGAGGAAGCGGGCACGCTCAACATTGGCCTTGATTCCATCGATCATCTTCTCTGCCATGACGCTGGTGGTATTGGCCAGCAGTCGGATGGACTCGAGGAGGTTTGAAGCCATCACCGGAATGCCGACATTCAATTCGAAGGCGCCATTGGTGCCGGCCCACGCGATGGTCGTGTCGTTGCCGATGACCTGGGCTGCAACCTGAATTGTAGCTTCGGAAATTACCGGGTTGACCTTGCCAGGCATGATCGACGAGCCCGGCTGCAGGTCAGGAATGGAGATTTCACCCAAACCGGTGTTGGGGCCAGAGCCCATCCAACGCAAATCGTTGGCGATCTTGATAAGCGAGATCGCGATGGTGCGCAGGGCAGCGGATGCTTCGACCAGGCCGTCGCGGTTGGCCTGGGCCTCGAAGTGATTGCGGGCTTCTGTAATCGGGAGCTCGGTATCCTGGCGAAGGAACTCCAGCACTTTCTGCGGGAAGCCGTCGGGAGTATTGATTCCGGTGCCCACTGCGGTGCCGCCAAGAGGGACCTCGGCAACGCGAGGCAAGGCTGCCTCGACGCGTTCAATACCGTAGCGCACCTGCGCGGCGTAGCCGCCGAACTCCTGTCCCAGGGTCACCGGAGTGGCATCCATGAGGTGGGTGCGGCCGGACTTCACGACATCCTTGAATTCAGCAGACTTGGCTTCCAGCGCGGTGGCGAGCTGTCCCAACGCAGGGATCAGGTCATTAATCAGAGCGCCGGTGGCCGCGACGTGGACTGAAGTGGGGAAGACGTCATTCGAGGACTGCGAAGCGTTCACATGGTCATTGGGGTGGACCTCGGTGCTGCTTCCCTTGGCCTTCAATGCACGGGTGGCCAGCTCGGCCAGAACCTCATTGGTGTTCATATTCGAGCTGGTTCCCGAGCCGGTCTGGAAAACGTCGATCGGGAAGTGCTCGTCATACTTGCCGCTGGCAACTTCCTCGGCAGCAGCCGTGATCGCCTCAGCGCGCTCGGCGTCCAAGACGCCGAGCGCGAGGTTGGCCTGGGCCGCAGCCTTCTTTACCTGCGCCAGTGCCTTGATGTGCGATGACTCCAGCGTCTTGCCTGAGATCGGGAAATTCTCGACGGCGCGCTGGGTTTGTGCGCGGTACAGAGCCTGAGCTGGAACTCGGACTTCACCCATGGTGTCATGTTCAATGCGGAAATCGTCACTGTTAGTCATGCGCCCAGATTACGCCTCGAAGGCAATTAAAAGACAGAACCCTGACGTAAATATCACAACCAGCAGTGACGCTTCACCAAACGGGAATAAATACCGATCTACAAGGAAACTCTTGTGACGAGTTGCCGTCTAGTCCAGGCCTAAGCTTGATACCAGCTGGGCACGGCCGTCATGGAGGTGGTAGGTCACGCCAGCCACGGCTGTGCGGCCTTCTTCGATGGCCTGAGCAATGATGGTGGACAGGTCCACAAGGCGGTCCGTTGTTTGCTTAACGTGCTCGACGACGGTGCCGTTCACGTCGGTGATGCCCTTGCGCTCGGCAGCCAGGACCGACGGGGTGATGTGCTCAACGAGGTCTCGCACAAAGCCCTTGGGCATGTTGCCCGATTCCTTGACCTTGATGGCGCTGGTGACCGCACCGCAGGAGTTGTGCCCCAGGATCACGATCAATGGGACGTTGAGGACGTCGACGGCGAATTCCAGCGAACCGAGGCTAGCCGGGTCCAGGACGTGGCCCGCCGTACGCACCACGAACATGTCACCCAATCCCACGTCGAAAATGATCTCAGCGGCAAGCCGGGAATCCGAGCAGCCGAAGATGACAGCGAAGGGTTCCTGGCCGGAAATCAGCTTCTCGCGTCGTGCGCTGTCCTGGTTGGGGTGCTCGGTTTCTTCGTTGACGAAGCGGATATTTCCCGCGCTAAGCTTTTCCCAGGCCTCGTTAGGCGACAGGGACTGAGTGGAAGATTCAGATGGCATATGCCAAAGTCTACGGGAAGATGTTCGAATATCGAATATATGTCGTCAGTGCGAAGTCATAATACTGACTAGCTAAGCGTCGATTCAGCCAGCTTGGCGACATTCTCAAGCTGCTCTTCGGAGGTATCCGTCGAGAGGATCAGCGTTGAATCCTTGTGCTTGGAAATCAGGTATGTGGTTTCGTCCTTGACGCGGACCTCCCACTCCCAGCCACCGATCTTCTTGGTGCCCGAGGGCACGGCTGTATCCGTGGTCAAAGCAATCCACGTGTCGTTGGCTTCAGCAGCCTGGCGCACCCACACGAAATCCTTGTTCTGGGTGACAATGCCGAATTCCCAGTAGGGGACACCCTGCGCGGTGTTGGCCTGCCAGCGTGCGAAGTTGGCGTACTGCCCATCACCCAGATCCGGAGCGAAGACATCAAACCCGGCAATTTGCTCGGTCTGCTCGGCGGTCTGCTGCAAGTTGACCTTGCTTTCAAATGCCTCGTCCTTGGGAGCAGGGTTCAGCAGGACCAGGGGAATGACAACTGCGAGAGTGAAGCCAACCGAAAGCACCATGCCCTTAAAGGTCTGGTTGGCGCGCTTGGCCTGCTTCTCGGTGAGCTGTGGCTTGAACGGCAGATCCTCGAAGGTGGCTTCTGGATCATTCAGATCACGACGCTGTCCAGGAGCTGTCTCAGCTGGCTGGTCCGAAGGCTCGTTCACAGGCACGGTGTTCCCACTGTTGTTCTCAAGTTGCACGTCTTCTATTCTCCCCGATGATTCTGTGTAATTCGAACCAGCGTGCCCAACCCCACGTTGGGTTGCTGAAAAGCCATGGCGACATGAACTGTCACGGAAATTCCGAACAAGATAGAATGTGGGTGTTTGCATAGGCGCAATGACTACGACTCAGTGATGGGATCTTTCGTGACCGAAAAGAACAATTATGCCCACCTTTCTCCGCGACTGTCGGTAACCGACGCGGAGCCGGACCGCAACCTAGCACTGGAACTGGTGCGCGCTACCGAAGCCGCTGCCATCGCCTCCACGCCATGGGTTGGATTCGGCGACAAGAATGCAGCCGACGGCGCTGCAGTTGATGCGATGCGTGGTCTGCTCTCCACCGTGAACTTCAACGGCGTTGTCGTTATCGGCGAGGGCGAAAAAGACGAAGCCCCAATGCTCTTCAACGGCGAGCAAGTCGGCAACGGCACCGGTGCCGAATGCGATGTCGCTGTTGACCCTATTGATGGAACCCGCTTGACGGCCCTGGGCCTGAATAACGCACTGTCTGTTTTGGCAGTGGCTGACCGTGGATCCATGTTCGATCCTTCAGCCGTTTTCTACATGGAAAAGCTGGTTACCGGTCCGGAAGCCGCAGACCTTGTTGACCTGCGTCTGCCGGTGAAGCAGAATCTGCACTTGATCGCCAAGGCCAAGGGCAAGAAGATCAGCCAGATCACCGTCACCGTTTTGGACCGTCCACGCCACGCCGGGCTCATCGAAGAGATCCGCGCAGCTGGTGCCCGCACCAAGCTGCTCATGGACGGCGATGTTGCCGGTGCTATCGCGGCAACCCGCGAAGGTACCGGTGTTGACGCCTTGATGGGTGTCGGAGGCACTCCTGAAGGCATCGTCACCGCCTGCGCCATCAAGGCGCTGGGCGGCGTCATCCAGGGTCGACTGTGGCCAACCGATGACGACGAAAAGCAGAAGGCCCTGGACGCAGGACACCAGCTGGACCGCGTACTGACCACCAACGACTTGGTAACCTCCGATAACTGCTACTTCGCAGCTACCGGGATTACCGATGGCGACCTGCTGCGCGGCGTTCGATACAAGGGCAACCGCATCAGCACCCAGTCGATCGTGATGCGTGCCAAGTCCGGCACCATCCGTTTTGTCGAGGGCGAGCACCACCAGGATAAGTGGGAAGCTTACACCCGCTAAATCCGGGCACAACGCACTGATGGCCATGAACCTGCATAGGTTCATGGCCATCAGTTTATGGGCTGGGTTATTCCAAGCCTGGATCCAGTCCGGCGCTAGTCGATCTGGGCGCTGGCAGCGAAGAGCTGTCCAGCACCGGTGCCCTGCAGGGTTGCGGTAGCCGGAAGCTCTGCAGCGGTAATGAAGAGCGACTGCCCGCGTTCGATTCTGCGCTGGCCTTCTTGGGTTTGAATCAGGAATTCACCCGAGGTGCACAGCAGAACCGCCGCGCCATGCAGCTGGAGCTCGGAGGCCAATCCTGCGCTCTTGGGATCCAGAACCTGCAGCTGGAATTCTTCGAAGTCCGGCTTGTAGAGGCGGTCGTGGGAACCCAAAGCCACCGGCGCAAGAATCGGTGCGGGGGAGGGCTCGCTGATGGTGACGTCCAGCAGTTCGGGGACATCGATGTGCTTGCTGGTCAATCCGCCACGCAGGACATTGTCCGAGTTGGCCATGACCTCGATGCCCAATCCGCGCAGGTACGCATGGACGTTTCCGGCGCCCAGACTGATCGCCTGGCCGGGTTCCAGGAACACCAGGTTCAGCAGCAACGCGACCAGCACGCCCGGATCCGATGGGTAGATCTTGTTGATCGATACCAGCTCGGCGAAGTGGACGTTGGCCCTCAACTGCGGCGAAGCCTCGATGGCAGCACAGATCAGGTCGACGGTTCGGGCAATCGGCTCGCCCGCGGTCAGGACAAGTTTGAATGCGGCAGCCAGCGGATCCGTTCCCTGCAGGGACCGGACGATCGTCTCGATCTCGCTTGTTTGGCCTGCAGGCAATTCTGCAGCCAGCACACGCAGATCCTTGATGATCTGTCCCGGCTGGCGGAAGCCCGAGAGGGCCACGAAGTCGGTGAGCGCGTAGAGCATTTCCGGCTTGTGGTTATCATCCCGGTAGTTGCGGTCGGCCGCCTCCAGTGGCTTGCCGCTGGCGTTCTCCAGGGCAAAACGCTCTTGGGCCTGCTTGAGCGTCGGGTGGGTCTGAATCGACAGCGGCTGGGTCGCCGAGAGCACCTTGAACAGGTACGGGAGGCGGCCAAAGCGCTGCGCGACCGTTGCCCCCAGCACGTGCTGAGGGTCTTGGGCGATGAAATCATTGAGCGCAATGTCTTCATCGGCCAGCCGGCTCGGGCAACCCGGGTGGGCGCCAAGCCACATCTCTGCCTGCGGGGAAGTTTCCGCAGGCAGATTCAGCAAGTCGGAAATCTGAGACTCAGATCCCCAGTGGTAATCCCTCATCGCGTTTTTCAACTCGAACACGTTGTTTGACCATAGCCTTTCAGGAACAGTGATTGGGTTGCGTTGCGGTCGGGGGGCTTAACCGTTTACGGAACAGAGCACTCGTCGTTGTTGGCGGCGATCTGTGAAATGCGGGTGGTGTATCCAGCCATTTCCAGCTGCACCAGGTATTCCTCGGTGATCGGGCTTCCATCAGGCTGGGTGAACTCCTGGTCACCACCATTGGAAAGCTTCGGAGCGTTGTTGATGTCGGTGGCATCCGACGTCTCTTCGCTCTCTTCAGCGCTTTCCGAGCTCTTGGCGGGCTCAGAAGACTTGGAGGAGCCTTCATCCTCCTTCGGGGCTTCAGACTTCTCGGACTTCTTCGTCTCGCTCTCCGATTGCTTGGCAATCAGGGTGCGGATCTTCTCTTGAAGCCGGTCGAAGTCGGGATAGGTCGAGAAGGTGCGTTCGAAGTCCGGCGCGCCCAAGGTCAGGCGAGCCATTGGCTGTGAAGAGACCTTCTCAGCCAAGGACACGAAGGAGCCGAGCTGGCCTGCCGGAATGTTGGTTTCCACCAGCTGCTCGCCGGCGGACATGATGCTGGTGAAGTTGGTCAGAATGGTCTGAGGGGTGAACTGCTTGATGATGCCCTGCTGCAAGCACTGCTGGCGCTTGATGCGGTGGTAGTCATCGGTGAAGTCACGCGAGCGGGCAAACCACAGGGCCTGCTTGCCGGTGAAGGTCTGGGTGCCCGGAGCGAACCAGTGGGTGCGCACGGTGCTGTTGGGGTAGCGCTTGCCGTTGTAAGGTACCCAGCCACCCGAATCAATGGTGACGCCGCCCAAGGCATCGACAAACTGCTCAAAGCCAGCCATGTCCACCATGACGTAGCCCTGTACCGGCAACCCGGTGGTGCCTTCCAGCGCGTCCATGGCGGCCTGCGCGCCGACGTTCTTCACCGAAGACGGGAAGGCATCAGCGTGCTCGTCGGCAGCGTTGCGGTAGATCGCGTTGAAAATGCATTCGTCACCGCAGTTGTAGCCGTCAGGCCAGATCTTCTTCATCGGCGAATCATCGGTGAAGCGGGCGCCCTGGAAGTTACGCGGCACCGAGATCAGCAGGGTCTTGCCGGTCTTGGCATCCACCGAAAGCAGCGCCACGGAGTCGGTGCGCACGCCCTCGCGGTTGGAACCGGAGTCGGCGCCGAATACCGCGATGTTGTAGCGGCCATCGATCGGATCGAAGGCCGGGCCTTCGTCGAAGACGGAGACAATGGTCTCGCGACCGGTGTTCAGCAAGGACGCGCCGTAGATGAATACGCCGCTGGTAGCGACCACCGCGGCCAGGGTGAAGACGGTAACGATCGCGCGCATGCCGGGGGCCAGCATGCCGGGCCGGATGATCACCAAGGTGTTGATGAACATGATGAACCAGCCGACGGCCAACGTGCCGAGCACGATGATCAGGAACATCTGGAAGTTCGGGTGCGCCACCCAGCCGAGGATGACCGAGCGGTTGATGAAGTAGATTGCCAGGATGCCGAGAATGGCAACCCAGCACAGCATCGTAATGGAGACCGCAAGCCGTCCGAGTTTCCGGTTACCGGCAACCAGCTGTGCGCTGCCCGGGAAGAAGATGGTCAGAAGAACCAAGATCAGCGCACGTTTGCTGCGTTGCGGAGCGCTTATTGTCTCCGGCTGGCGCAACGGACTTGGTGCGCGGTGACTGGCAGAACCCATGTACTTGTGTGACTTTCCCTAGGAAGCGAAATTCTCGTTGGCAACTTCGTCGCGCAGCGCAGCGCCCTTGGCGTGGGCTGACTCGCGCAGTGAATCTGCGAACTGAAGCAACTTTACCTGCAACGACTGTGCAAGTTCGTCGGTTCCCGATGCGAGCATGCGCACGGCAAGCAAACCTGCGTTGCGTGCACCGCCAATGGAAACGGTTGCTACGGGGACTCCTGCAGGCATCTGAACGATGGACAGCAAAGAATCCATTCCATCAAGTTTAGCCAGTGGAACTGGAACTCCGATGACAGGAAGCGGAGTAACAGCTGCGAGCATGCCCGGCAGGTGGGCGGCGCCGCCAGCGCCGGCGATGATCACGCGCAGTCCGCGCTCATGCGCTTTTTTGCCGTATTCGATCATTTCGGTGGGCATCCGGTGGGCCGAAACAACGTCGGCTTCAAATGGAATGCCGAACTCGGCCAGTGCCTGGGCTGCCAGGCGCATGACCGGCCAATCGGAATCCGAACCCATAACTAGGCCGACAAGAGGTGCATCAGACATCAGATTTTTCCTTGGGTATGTCATTGGTAAGAGCCACTGCCCGAAGGTGCAGTGGCTCTTGCTGGAATAAAGGTTAGTTCTTGGCGTCCACGCCGTCGCGGATCAGCGCGGCGACCTTATTGGCCTGCTCGCGCAGTTCATCCACGCTTTGCCCGGCATCGGCCACCACATTCACATGCCCGATCTTGCGGCCAGGGCGAACGGACTTGCCATAGGCATGGACCTTCACCTCGGGGGCCGCGGCCAGGGCGGCGGCGAAGGCGGAGTACAGGTCTTCGTTGGCGCCACCGAGGTAGTTCTTCATGACGGTGACTCCGAGTTCGCGGGTCTGGCCCAAGGGCAGATCCAAGACGGCACGCAGGTGCTGCTCGAACTGGCTGGTGACCGAACCGTTCATGGTCCAGTGCCCGGTGTTGTGCGGGCGCATCGCCAATTCATTGATGACGAATCCGGCACCGACGCCAGGGGTTTCGAAAAGCTCGGCAGCCATCACGCCGGTGACACCGAATTCGTTGGCGATCCGCAGGGCGGCCTCGGCGGCTGCAGTGGCGGTGGCCTGGTCGAGGTCCTGCGCGGGAGCGATGACCTCGTCGCAGACGCCATCAACCTGAATCGTGTGGACCACGGGCCACGCCTTGGCTTCACCGGAAGGAGTGCGGGCTACCAATGCGGATAGCTCGCGGGAGAAATCGACCTTGTCCTCGGCCAGCAGCGGGCCGTTGGCAAACCAATCGGCGGCATCCTTGGCGTCCTGGACGTTATCGAGCATGCGCACGCCCTTGCCGTCGTACCCGCCGCGAGGCGTCTTGAGCACGATCGGCCAACCGGTTTCCTCGCCGAAGCTGATCAGCTCTTCGACGGTCTCGACCTTTGCCCAGGCAGGGTTGGGCAGGCCCAGGCGTTCAATGGCTTCACGCATGACCAGCTTGTCCTGGGCGTGGATCAGCGCTGCGGGACGAGGCTGGATGTTGACGCCTTCATCAATCAGCGTGGTCAGGAATTCGTTGGGGACATGCTCGTGGTCAAAGGTGACGACGTCCTTGCCCTGGGCGAAGGCGCGCAGGGTATCGAGGTCCTTGTAGTCGCCCACGGGCGCATCTGGAACGCTGCGGGCGGCCGAAACGTCAGGCCCTTCGGCCAGGATATGAAGTTCAAATCCTAGGTTCAGGGCCTCGGGGGCCATCATTCGGGCTAGCTGCCCGCCACCAATCACACCAATTTTTGGAAAGCTCACGATATCTAGGGTATCGAAAGCGCGGTTCAGAATCGCATGCGAGATGTCTGATTACTCTCACAATTCGGTCAATCTCCAGAAAATACGGATAAAATAGCTAGATCGCGTGCCCGGAGTTCGGCTCCGCGCGCCCTGTTACTGCTAGCCAGACGGGAACTTGATTCCCTGGAGGACCATTTGCTCGAGCGCATCAAATCAAAAATTGCCGGACTCATCTCGCTGTTCTGGCGTGAAGTTGCGAAGTTCGGCGTCGTTGGTGGCATCGCGTTCATCATTGACTCGGGCATCTACGTCTGGCTGCTGCACGGTTCCATGAGCGACTCGCAGGTGAAGGCAAAGATCATCGCCGGTGTCGTTGCGACCATCTTCTCCTGGGTAGCCAACCGCTACTGGACCTTCCGCCACCGCCGCCAGGCCAACGTGGTCCGCGAGTTGGTGATGTTCATCATCATGAACGCCATCGGCTTGGGCATCGCAGCAGCCTGCGTTTGGGTGACCAAGTACTGGCTGGGCCTGACCGATCCGACCTCGGTGTTCATCGCCGGCTCGGTGGTCGGCTTGATCCTGGGCACCATCTTCCGCTTCTTCGCCTACCGCTTCTGGGTCTTCGGCAACGAAATGGATGAGGAAGAAGAATTCGCCCACGATCACGAACTCCTCGGGCGGCCTAAAACCGATACCGGTGCAGCGGTGGATGGATCCACCGGTCCCACCGATACCGGTTCAACGCCGAAGGTCATGCGCTAGCAGGCAGGCTCATAGTCGAAGTTGATGCGCTCGCCCTCACGCAAGCGCTCGGTGACTTCCACGCCATCTTCCACGAGCACCACTGCATCGCCGACAGTCCACTGGCCGATCAAATAAGGCAGAAGAGCCAGCAGCGGCTGCTGCACGCGCACCAGGATGGTGCCCTGCGCCTCAACGGAACTGCCAAAGAGCTCATTGAGCGTCAGAGCCGAACCGGTGCTGCTTGCCAGAGCGGTTGTCGAGGAAGAAACGGCCGACGGGTAGAACTGATCACCATAAGAACGTACCGAGGCATTAAAGTCCTCGGCGACGGGGCCGAGATCCGAGCCGAAGGACAGCGCGAGAGCTGCCGGGTTCACGGCGAGGATTTCACTGCTTCCCGGGATGTGTTCATCGTTGGGCTCGGCCGTGATCCACAGCGCGGCCTGCGCGGCGTTCTCATGTCCGGCGTCGACGAGGGTCGCGCCATGATGCAATGAGGCCAGCGCGAGCACCAGGGACTTCCAGTGCGGGGCGAGATCGATAACGACGGTGGAGCCTTCATCCAGGTCGAAAAGATCGCTGAGCAAATTGGCGCTTTTGGCTACCCAATTGTCAAATACTCGCGCGGAGAGCTCGATGCGCTCACCGCTGCGTGAGTGCCACGTCAGCCACGGGGAAGCCGAGGCCCGTCGTGGCGCAAGTAGTTCCTCTGTGAAAGTTCCTTGCCGTTGAATGCTGCTCATTGAACGTCCTTTAAAACTAGATACTGAGAATTCACCGAGAATTCAAGCAAATCGAGACTCGCCCGTCTCATCTGCCTGTTTTGACGGCGTGTTGTGCCGAGAGTTTCCTGAGAAGTCTTCTTAGAATGACCTCCCCACTTGACTCTAGCGGAGTTACACGGATGTAATTAGAGGGTGAGTCCGGCGGAATCCATCACATTCTCTAGATTGATGGAATAAATGCTGCCGGATGGGTAGGTGCCAGAGAAGGCCCAATCCACTCAAACCAATCGAAAGGTCAACATCACCATGGCGAATCTGGAGCAGGGGTACTCCGAATTTTCGACCTCGGCTGTGGCGTCCGCTCAGTACGGGCTTGAAGACGCACCGTCTGACTGGTTTGTCGACCCTCAAGCCGGTGAGTCCGCACGTGTTGCAGTAGCAGCCGATCTGGAGACCGCGGCCGACAATTACCTTAAAGAGCACGACACGGCACCGGACGCTGAAGAAATTCCTTCAGTCGGATCCTGGGCGCCGGAACTGGATGAGGACGAAGAAGTACGCGACACCATCAAGGCCGTATGGCTCGGTGTTGGCGGCGAAGTTGATGAAGGCGAACTGGGCTGGCAAGCCCGCGCACTGTGCGCCCAAACGGACCCGGAAGCGTTTTTCCCTGAAAAGGGTGGTTCGACTCGCGACGCGAAACGCGTCTGCGGCGCATGTGTTGTCCGCTCTGAATGTCTAGAATATGCCTTGAGCAATGATGAGCGCTTCGGCATATGGGGAGGGCTCTCAGAGCGCGAACGTCGCCGTCTACGGAAACGAGCAATCTAATTCGTCCGCCAATTCACGTCACCGCCATCGTTGCCTCGCACGATGGCGCTGACTTTTTACCACGCACTTTGGCCGCGCTGCGCAACCAGTCGCGGCCTATTGAACGATTTGTCGGAGTCGACGCTTCTTCCTCCGATGCTTCATTTGAAGTACTTCGGGCCAACCTACCCTCCAACGCAGCCCTGCTGCTGGCCGAGGAAGGATCCCTGGGCCTGTCCCTGGAAGTAGCTGTCTCGCAGCTTCCAGAAGCTCGCGCCGACCGAGATGAGTGGCTGTGGATCATCCACGATGACTCCATGCCGGCACCCGATGCTCTTGAAAACTTGACGCGAGCCGTCGAAGCTTCCGAGTCGGTGTCTATCGCTGGCTGCAAGTTGCTGGATATCGACAACCCGCGGCACCTGGCCGAAGTGGGCCTGAGCGTAGACCGCAAGGCCCAGCGCCTGACCATGATCGATACCGACGAAGTCGATCAGGGCCAGTATGACGGACGCAGCGACTACTTTGCCGTGTCCTCGGCAGGCATGTTCATCCGCCGCGAAGTCTTCGAAGACCTCGGCGGATTCGACCCGGCAATTCCAGGCCGCGGCGACGACGTAGATTTGTGCTGGCGAAACCGCTTGGCCGGGCACCGCGTGGTAGTGGTCCCGACCGCCAAGATGTACCACCAGGTCGAGGTAGTCGACTCCCTGGCTGGACCGCGCGAAGCCAAGCGCTCGGAAGTCTTCCAGCGACTGAAGTTCGCTTCGCCGCTGGCTTTGCCATTCCTATGGATCGGGCTGCTCTTCGGAGCCATCGGCCACTTCCTGATGGCCTTGCTGGCCAAGGACCCCGGCCATGGGTTCAGCCACCTCGGCGCGACCCTGCGTGGCCTGTTCACCCCGGGCAAGCTGGCGGCCTCGCGTCGCAACGTCTCCCAGATTCGACAGGTTCCCCGCCGGCAGGTGCGCAAGCTGATGACCTCGGCTGCCCAAGTGCGCGAATACCGCCGCAACCTGAATACCGGACGCGACGATGCTGAAGTCTATGGCGATGGCAGCGGAGCTGACGCCATGGTGGAGCCCAGCGGCGATAACTTCTCGGACTTCGTCCGTATCGCCCGCCCGCCACGCACCACCGCGGTCCTGTCCCTGATCTTCGCCCTGCTGCTTTCCGTCGCCGCCTCGCTGATCGCTTGGCGCAACGTGCTGGGCGCTTCCGCTCTTTCCGGTGGCGCCTTGCGCCCGTTCTCGCAGAGCACCCAGGAAGTCGGCGCCAACGCCCTGTCCTGGTGGCAGAGCATCGGCACCGGTGTGAGCGCGCCGCCTGACAACTCCGATATCCTCTTCTGGCTGTTCTCGCTGGCGACTTTTGGCCACGCCAACCAGGCCTCGCCCTACCTCTTCCTCGCAGCCATGCCATTAGCGGCACTGACCGCATGGTGGGGCATTGGAGCGGTCAGCCGCTCCCGAGCCGTACGATTCTTCGCGGCGCTCATCTGGGCACTGCTGCCATCGCTGACCTCGTCCTTGGCCTCCGGCCGCGTCGGTTCAGCCATGGTGCATATCCTCCTGCCGGTCTTTGTCCTGGCAATCCTGCGTTCCATGAACGCTCAGGTAGCCGTCGAAGGGGCCAAGCCCAAGACTGCGAAGCAGCAGTCGGTTTCGGCCTGGACGGCCTCAGCTTCGGCAGCCTTGCTGCTCTGGGCGATCTCCGCAGGATCGATGGCATTCTTCCTCACCGCCACCGTGTTGATCTACGCCTTGGCTTTGTCGTCGCTGCAGCGAGCACGCAGCCTGTGGTGGATCCCGTTGCCGGCCGTGGTGTGGAACCTTCCGCTGTTGGTGGCTTCGCTGAGCGAACCACGACTGCTCTTCACCGAGCCAGGTGCTGCCACAGCATTCTCGCCGGCATCGCCATGGCAAATGCTGCTCGGCTTCCCGGAGGCCTTCGACCCCAAGGTCGGCTTGGTCGGCTGGGACATGCTGCCTGCCGGCCCATGGGCACTGGTTGCCGCACTCCTGGTCGGCGCGCCAATCATCTTCATGGCGGTCTTCGGCACCCTGAGCTCCGCATTCAGCTTCAATGCCGTCATGCGCCGCAACTCCCGCCGGCTGCTCTGGGCAGCTGTGATCGCCGTGGCCGCAGGATGGGCCATCGGCTTCATCCCGGTCACCATGGATTCGCATACCGCGGTAACCGCGTACACCGGACCATTTGTTTCCTTCGCGGTATTCGCCCTGATGGCTGCCGCAGCCAATGCCTTGGCCGCTTTGCGCCACGAGGACAAGCCACGAGCCATTCGCGCAGGTGCCCCTCGGCCGCTCTTGGGCCTGATGGCCGCACTGAGCGTTGTGGCAGTTCTGGCTTCCGGCTCGGTGCTCCTGGCTACGCAGCTGAACCCGGCTACAACCTCGGAATCCCTGTCCAAGCTGGTCAACACCCAGCAGGTGGGCTCATCGCAGCCACGTACCCTGCCAGCCACGGCGGCCGATGCAGGACGTTCGGAATTCCAGGAACGCACCCTGGTGCTCAGCCCGCGGTCTTCCGGAGAAATCGACAGCCAGCTGGTCTCCGGCTCTGGCGAAACCCTGGATAGCATCAGCCGCTTCTCGCAGGTCAAGGCGCTGGGCGGAAGCCTGCTGGATCCAGAACGCAATGAAGGATCCATCACCGCTTCGGTGCAGAGCAAGGCAGTGGCCATGCTGCTCTCCGAGTCGGCACTTGATTCCCGCGAGTCGCTGCGCGAACTGGGCATCGGCTACATCGTCCTGAACGAAACCGGCGAATCCGTTCCCGCAACTGTGCGCACCCTTGACGCTGCCACTGGCCTGGCGTCTGTAGGCCAAACCGACAGCGGCTGGCTCTGGCGCGTGGATTACGGAACTTCGGCTGGCGCCGAAGGAACCGGTTTCGCACGCCTGGTCAGTGAAGATGGCACAGTCACGGTGCTGCCGAGCGAACGCGGAAAGAACAGCAAGGTGGAAATCCCTGCGTCCGATTCGAAGCGCACCCTGGTCCTGGCTACGCCCGCCGATGCCAAGCTGCGGGCAAGTATTAACGGTGACGCGCTGCGCTCCGTCGCTTACCCTGAGGATTCGGACACTCGCTGGGCACAAGCCTTCGAAGTTCCCGCCGAAGGCGGCGAACTGACGCTGTCGCACAAGGAAGTCATGGCAACCCCAGTCCTGATTCTTGGCTGCCTAGTCCTGCTGATCACCATCTTGCTGGCCATCCCGGTTCCAAGCTCCCGGCGCTTCGCGAACTACCGCAATAGCGATTACCGGTTCCGTGAACCACGGGCAGAAGACGAAGAACTGGCAGACGGTTCCGAGGTTTTGGCGGCGGCTGAAGTACAGAGCCCTTCCACGGCTACCGGCGTGCTTCCGCAGAGCCGACGCGAGGCCCGTGAGCGTGCCAGCGAGATCCGAGAGAACTTGACCCCGAAGCTCAACGACCGAATTTCGGACGATGACGCCGAGCAGGAGAAGAAGTAGTGAGCGACGAGAAGAACGTGAACTCAGCGGATTCTGCTGACAAGCCAGCCGAGCAGGTTCCTGCGCCAAAGCCAGTGGCAAGCCCGCAGGAATCGGCGGCACCTTCGCAACCTGTATCCGCCGCCCTGTCCCGGGCTGAGCAGAAGGCCGCCAAGGCCAAAGCCAAGGTCGATGCAAAGCTCGAAAAGGTGCGCGCCAAAGAAGCGCAACAGCGTGCCAAGGCCGATGCGAAGAACGCGGCCAAGGAGCAGAAAGCTCGCGAGGCTGAGCAAGAAGCCGCAGCCAAGGCCGAGGCCAAGGCCGAGAAGAAGGCTGAGGCCAAGGAAACTGCCAAGCCTGCGGCTGCGCCAGCTTCTACGCCTGAGGCCAATGCCAAGGCCGAGCCCAAGGCCGAGCCGGCCAAGGAATCCGAGCCTGCCAGCGAGAAACCATCGAAGGCAGCGGGCACCCCAGTCGCAGAACCAGCATCCGACGCCAAGCCAGAGGTTGCCTCTGAGGCCAAGGACCAGCCAGCTGTAGCGCCGGCGCAGGATCCGGTCTCGCCCGAGGCCCATCCGGCGCACAAGGCCGCCAACACATCGACCCCGCCGGCGCCTGTTGCCGCTCATGAACCAAAGGCTGCCCACAAGGCAGAACCGGAGAAATCCGAATCGGACAAGACTTCTGCTGGCAAGGCTGAAACGCCGGCCGAGGGCAAGAGCCAGGCCGCACAAACCGCTGGTGCTTCGGCAGCTGCCGCGGCAACTGGCGCAGCAGCGACCCCTGCAGCAACAACCCCAGAAGCTGCGTCCAAGGACACCGCCGGGGAACCGGAAAACGCCAAGGCCACCAAGCGGCGCCGCAAGCTGGAAAAGATCCGCGCAGCCGAGGCAGCTAAGGAAGAGCAGGCCCACAAAGCCCAGGCCACCGAAGCAAGCCCGGCCAGCGAGTCCACCGACGGCAAGGTCAACGCGCGCCGCAAAAAGCTGGACAAGGCACGAGTCGCCGCGAGCAAGAACGCGGCCACCGCGCCCACCCGCAAGAAGACCGGTGCCGTGCTGCTGAGCCTGGCTGCGGTCATCGCTGCCGGCGCAGTGGTTGCTGGCGGATCCGTGATCGCTCCGAAGGCCGCGGAAAAGACGCTGCCAGCGGCCGTGACCAACCTGCCGGCAGGCGATGCCAGCAGCATCTGCGCGCCCACCCCGCAATTGCTCAAGGGCGTTGACGGCACCGACCCGCAGTTCGCCGCCGGTGCCAAAGAGATCTCCAGCAATCTGCGCAGCATTGCCGTTTCGGACCTGGCCAAGCGCATCCCCGGATCCTCGTTCGCCAAGCTTGACGGCTCATCGGAACGTTCGCTGACCAAGCGCATCGCAGAAGCCGAAGCCCTGGAAGCACGCGGTTCAGATGACGACGGACAGACCGGACGCACGAGCAAGATCTCGACCATCAATGACGCTGACGATGCGCAGGTCTATTCGCTGCAGCCCCTTGGCGGCCTGGCCTCGGAAGGCAGCGCGCTGCGCAGCTACCAGGCCAAGGACGGCGACCTTGCAGGATTGGCCACCGCCACCTGCCAGGCGCCAGCATCGAACTGGCGATTCACCGGCTTGCAGACCAGCACCGGTTCGACCAGCGTGATGAACCTGTCGAATCCGACCCATACCACCGCTCAGATTTCCGTCCGCTTGCGCGGGCCAGAAGGCCTGATCGACACCCCGACCCTGCAGAGCATCGTCCTGGCGCCGGGGGAGAGCCGCGCCCTGGTTCTGGGTGGTTACGCACAGAACATGGATTCGGTCTCTGCAGAGGTCACCAGCGTTGGCGGCAAGATCACCGCCTCGGTGCAGCAAGCCGCACTGCGCGGGTTGACCCCATCCGGCGTGGACTTCGTGGCTCCGAATGCCTCGGCATCCAACACCCAGGTGATCCCGGGCGTCTGGATCGATGAGAAATCAAATGCCGATGCCCTGAGCAAGGACGATAGCTCCCTGGTGCCGCAGCTGCACGTTTCCGCCACCGGTTCCTCCGGCGCCGGCTACAAGGTCAAGGTCCTGGGCAAGGACGGCGAAGTAGCCGCCAGCTTTGATGACAACCTTGCGGTGGCCTCCAACGCCACCGATGTGCAGAGCCTCAAGCAGCTTGCTGCCGGCTACTACACCATCGTGGTGGAATCGGACGCTCCGGTGACCGCTGCGGTCCGCATGGTCCGAGGCAGCAACCCGAAGGACTCCTCGGATACCGCATGGGCCGCCAGCTCCAACGTTTTGGCCGGAACCCAGGCCATGCCGCTCCCGGCCAATGGCACCGGCAAATTCTCGTTGGCCGCGGTCGACGCGGATTCCTCCGTGGAAGCCACGGTGGTGCGCAAGGATGGGAAGCTCAGCAAGGGCAGGAAGCTGGAGATCAATGCTGGATCCAGCATTGTCTTCGATCCGAAAACCGTGGCGGATGACGCGCAGGCAGTGATTTTCTCTACCGACGCGAACACCTACATCGGAGCCCTGACGCTTAGCTCTGAACGTTCTATCGCCTGGGCTGCCATGCCTCAGGCTAATGCCGGTCGCGACGGCATTGTGGTGAATATCGGCGGGTAGCCTCCCGCCACCAAGGAATAGTTTTATGGTTACCCCCTTCGGCTGGCTCGCCAGCCGAATCGCCCTGGAGCGCCGTTCGCTGCGCGCTGCCAGCCTGACCGCCATGGTCGCTGCCATCTTGATCATTGTCGGCGGAGGAGTGGTCCGCGTGACCGGCTCAGGCCTGGGCTGTCCGGACTGGCCGGCCTGCACCGACGGATCCTTGGCGCCAACGGCGCAAATGGGCATCCACGCGACCATCGAATTCGCCAACCGCTTGCTCACCACGGTGCTGTGCGCCGCGGTGGGATGGGTCATCATCGCAGCCCGGCTGCAACGCGAACCGGTGCCAGGCATTACCCGCTGGGCCTGGGTGCAGTTCTGGCTCGTCGTGCTCAACGCCGTGATCGGCGGAGTCACCGTCTGGGTGAAGCTGAACCCGTTCATGGTGGCCGGGCACTTCTTGGCCGCGACCTTGCTGCTGACCGCGGCGGCGATCACCTGGGATAAGACCCAGAACCTGACGGCCAAGCAGCAGCCGGAGAGCACCCCGCAGCTCAAGACGCTGGGCACCAGCATGCTGGCGATCAACGCCGTGATGGTCATCCTTGGCACCGCGGTCACCGGCTCCGGCCCGCATGCCGGGGACTCTGCCGATGTGCCGCGCATGGGCTTTGACTGGCTGGGCATCACCGTGGTCCATGCCGTGGCGGCGGTGCTGGCCTTGGTGATGGCGCTGGTCATCTGGCGCACCTCGAACCAGCAACAGGTTCCGAATGTCTCGAGCAAAGCCACAATGTATGTGCTGGTCTTCGCCGGCCAGGGTGCGATCGGCATCGTGCAGGCGCTCACCCACCTTCCCGAGCTGCTGGTGGTCTGCCACCTGGTGGGCTCGGCGCTGGTCTGGATCGGAGCGGTCCGCCTGATGCTGGCCACCCACGCGCCACAGCGCACGGTGGCCGCCCGGGCTCACTCGTAGTCGGGGTCGTCCGGGAAATAGGACGGGTCGACCTCACTGATCGGCTTGACCCACAGCTGCGCCACCTCGTGCACAATGCACTGGTGGACAAGGTCCAGCAATTCCCCGGGGCTGTCGGCGATCTGCTCGATGGGCAGCCGGAAGATGATGATCTTGGCCCGCTCATGGGCTGTCGCCGGCACGGAGGATGCCAAAGGTATCCGGTCGCCGATGGCCTGGGCCTGGTTGATCAGCTTGTCGCTGGGAACCGGCTCAATCAGGAAGTCGATGATCTCGATCTTCTGCGCCCATCGCTCGGACAGCCGCTGGGCGCTGGCCATCACCGCGTCGTCGAATCGCTCCTGGCGGGAGCGGTAGGCAGGCAGGTGCATCGGCACCAGCGGCCCGCGCCGTCCCCGGCCATGGCGGTTGCGCCGTGGCCCGCTGGGCTGATCCGGCAACTTGGAGTTCATCATCCCAGCCTATCGCTTGGCTCGATACCCAGGGCGGATCGGCCCGCAAGCACCCCTAGATCCCCGGTTAGCGAGCATGCCGCGAGTAGAATAGAGCGCGTGGAAGGTCTTCGTCTTTGTTCTCGCCCAGCTTGCCGTGAAGCAGCTCGTGCAACCCTCACCTACGTCTACGCGGATTCAACCGCAGTGCTGGGTCCGCTCGCGACCTACCCGGAGCCGCATTGCTACGACCTGTGCGCACGGCACGCCAACCGCCTGACCGTGCCCAGCGGCTGGAACCTGATTCGCGGAGTCATGCCTGACGTGCTGGAACCCGAAGACGAACTCAATGCCCTGGTTGATGCGGTGCGTGACAAGCAGCCGCAGTCCCGCGAACCACGCCACGCCTCCAGCTCCCCGGTGGACTCGGTGCGGGCCCGCGATAACCGGGGCCAGCGTTTCGATTCCCGCGTCCGTTTGGCCGTCCTGCCCGATGAGGAACAGTAAGCTCCGCTCGAAGAACCTTTTGCGGGCATATCAGCTTGTGTCCTAGCCGAAACGTGTTTTAGGTGTGGTAATCCGTCGCATGTGCCGTCCCGGTGGATATGCTGAAGGCGCGTGAGCCCTCAGCGGCTTGCCATTGACCCCAAAACATCACACCATCGCGCGAATTGCAGGAGGTTTGCTCATGGCTGAGGCGGCGAAGAACCCTACCGGAGGGCAAGGAAATGCGGGCCAGCCCGCATCGGCTAGCCCTGAAGGAGCGCTAAAACCAAAGGCATCGCTGAGCCAAAAAGCTGAAGAGCTTGCTGCGCGATTGGAAGCCCACAAGAACCAGGCGCAGGCTGAAGCGGCCAAGGAAGCCGCTGCCAAGGAAGCTGCCCGCAAGGATGCGGTCCGGCGAGCCATGTCCGGCAAGACCGAATCTCCTGCACAGCCCGAAGCCGCCAAGGCCACGGTCAAGAAGCCGGAAGCGGCCAAAGCCCCCGCGGCCCCGCCGGCACAGAAATCTGCACCGGCCAAGCAGGCCGCTCCTGCCGCGCCTGCGCAGCAAGACGCCCCAGCCAAAACCGCGGCTCCTGCCGCCGCGAGCAAGCCGGCAGCAGCAAAACCAGCAGCAGCGAAACCAGCTGCCCAGCCGAAAGCCAAAGAACCAGTAGAAGACGTGATCCGCGCCATTAAGCTGCCACACGAGATCGAAGCCGAGAAGAAGGCCAAGAGCCAGTCGCCAGCACCGGCCACCAGTGTCCAGCCACAGGTGGAGGACCAGGGCACGAACACCGCCCAGCAAGTACCGCCGGTATCGGTAGCGCCCAAGACCGGATCGCTGCCCACCACCAAGGCAGCCGTCGCCCAGGCACGCAACCGGGTCTTCGGCAGCTATGAGCCAGAGCCCGAACGATCCGAAGCCGCAGTCCAGCGCCGGGTCGCCCGGGAACGCGCCTTGAACTCCAAGCCGCCATTGGGCCGCACCGCACAGGTCATCGTGGCTTTGGCCTTCCCGCTGCTGACCTTGATCGCAGCCATCCGCCTGATCGCCACCCCGGCCTTCTTGGCATTGTCCTATGCCCGCCCGGGTTTCCCCAGCGACAGCTTCGGCTTCACCGATGCCGAACGCCTGACCTACGGCAGCTACGGCGTGGACTACCTGAACAACTTTGCCGGACCCGAATACCTGGCCGGGCTCAAGCTTTCCACCGGATCGGCGATGTTCACCGACGGGGAGGTGCAGCATATGGTCGACGTGAAGAACCTGATCGGCTTCGCCTACATCCTCGGCGCGGTCCTCGCCCTCATCCTGGTCATCGGCGTCTGGTACCTGGCCAAGCGCTACGCCGGGGGAGTGCGCCGGGCATTGTTCTCCGGGGCCATCTTGACCCTGGTCATGATCGCCGCGCTCGCGGTGGCCGCGCTGCTGGGCTGGGAAACCTTCTTCACCCAGTTCCACGCCCTGTTCTTCTCCGAAGGATCCTGGACCTTCAGCGTCAGGGACACCCTGATCCGCCTGTACCCGGAGCAGTTCTGGATGGACAGCGCCATCGGCATCGCCGTGCTGGTCCTGGCGACCATCGCCATCGTGCTGGTCAGCTGCTGGCCGACCGGACGCCGCCGAGAGGCCTCCCGGCTTCGCCAGGAGGCACGGGCCTTCGGCATCGGCAACTAGCCAGCAACGCCATTAAACAGTTCAGGCGCCGCGAAAGCGGCGCCTGAACTGTTTAATCGTGATGCTATTTGGTGTACAAGGCCTGGATCTGCTCCTCAAACTGGTCCAGGACGGTCTGCCGCTTGAGCTTGAGCGAATTGGTCAGGTGTCCGGAGGCTTCGGTGAATTCCTCATCGAGGACCACGAATTTGCGGATGGACTCGGCCTTGGACACCGTCAGATTCGCGGTGTCCACATAGCTTTGGACTTCGGCAATGACCTCGGGATGCACCGCTGCCTGCGCCAGGGACAAATCGCCAAGGCCCTTGGCCTTGCCCCAGAGCACCAGCTCCTCGGGATCCAAGGTGACCATGGCGGAAATAAACGGTCGCTGTTCACCGACCAGGACGCACTGGGCCACGATGCGGCCGGCGCGGACCATTTCCTCCAGCGGGCCAGGCGAAACGTTCTTGCCGCCAGCGGTGACGATCAATTCCTTCTTGCGGCCGGTGACCTTCAGGTATCCGGCTTCATCCAGGACGCCGGTGTCACCGGTCTTGAAGTAGCCATCGGCGTCGAAGACCTCCGCGGTGGCCTTGGGGTTGTTGTGGTAGCTGGAGAAGACGCCAATGCCCTTGATCAGGATCTCTCCGTCGTCGGCGATCCTGACGCTGGTACCGGGGATAGGACGGCCCACGGTGCCTACCCGGGTACGCGAGGCCTGGTTCACCGTGGCAGGCGCAGTGGTCTCGGTCAGTCCGTAGCCTTCCACCAGCTCGATGCCGGCGCCGCGGAAGAAATGCGCCAGATCCTGGTTCAGCGCGCTGGCTCCGGAAATCGCATAGCCGCACTCGCCGCCAAAGACGCCGCGCAGCTTCGGGTAGAGGACCTTGTTGAACAGCGCGTGGCGGGCGCGCAGGCCCAGCGGCATGCGCGCTTTCTGGCCGCGAGCACGGGCGTCACGGATCTTGGAGACCTCGATGGCGGTCTGCTCGGCCCTCAAGAACAAGTCGGCCTTGCCGCTGCTCTCGGCAGTGGCCAGGGCGGTGGTGCGGATCTTCTCGAAGACGCGGGGCACCGCCAAGAGGAATCCGGGCTTCACCGCAGCCATGTCCTGGACCAGATTGGCCATGGAGCTGGAATGGGCGATGATCGATCCGCCGTGGATGCAGGTCTGCTGCACGGCGCGCGCCAGAACATGGGCCAGCGGCAGGAACATCAGCGTGCGGCGCTGGTCTCCGAGGATATCGAGCATATGCCCGGCCAGGTTATGGGCCACCATGGCGAAGTTCGAATGGGACATATTGCAGCCCTTGGGGCGGCCGGTGGTGCCCGAGGTGTAGACCATGGTGGCTACATCTTCGAGCCTCATGCTGGTCCGATGGGATTCGATGAGCTCTTCGTTGACCCGTTGCGGATCAACCAGCAGCTGGTGCAGTCCTGCTGAGGGGATCAGCGACTTATCGGCCTGATCGTAGCCTTCAAAGATGTGGATGCGGACCTCTTCGCCCAGCTGCGCGACGGCCTGGCGCACATTGGCGCGCAGTGCGTGATCCTCGGCGAAGACGACGCGGGCTCCGGAATCGCGCAGGATCCATTCGATCTGGAAGGGGCTGGAGGTCTCGTAGATGGGCACCGAGACACCACCGGCAAACCAGATGGCTTCCTCTGCCAGCGCCCACTCGTAGCGCGTGCGCGAGACGATTGCGACCTTGTCGCCAGGCTGCAGCCCGTCATTGATCAAGGTCATGGCCAGGCGCTTCACATCGGTGAGGAAGTCCGATGCGCTGACGTCGTGCCAGGAGCCGTCGCGCTGCACGCTGAACAGGGGTTGATCTGCGCCGCGGGCGACGCGGTCGATCAGAAGATTCGTCGTATTGAACTCTGGCGCTAATTCAGTGAGCAGCTCGACGGTTACTTCTTGCATGGAAGCTAAATCCTTCGGGAATCGAAAATCGTCAAAGTGGCCTATTTCATGGCTTCAAGCACCGATGAGCTTGACGGCTTAGCCCCAGCTGGGGATCCACACGTGCAGACGCCAGAGTTCATCCGCGATCATTTGCCCGGACCAAATCGACCAGAAGAAGGCCGAAGTGACTAGGAATAACGCTATTACAAGGGTGACCACGATAATGCGCGAGCGGTACATGAGCCCGGTATTCGGCTCACGTGGAATGAACCTGCCAATCATATACGTCAACGACAGGACCATGAACGGAACCAGCGGCAGGGTGTAGAAGAAGAACATTGTGCGTTCCGGGTACATCAGCCAGGGCAGGAAACCGGCCACGGCGGAGGAAAGGATCGCTCCTGCCCGCCAATCGCGCGCGCCGAGCCACCACAGGATCAACAGGAACATACTGATCGAGCAGGCCCACCACAACAGCGGATTAGGCAGGTCGGTGATCACTTCGGTGCAGCGCTTCAGATCGCAGCCGTTGACGCCCTGGTCATAGCCTTCGAAGTAGAACAGCACCGGACGGCCGGCAAAGGGCCAGGTCCATGGCGAAGACTGCCAGCCATGTTCCGAGCTGAGCCCCGTGTGGAATTCGTAGCCGGCCTGATGATAGTGCCAGAGCGAACGCAGCGGGGCCGGCAGCCAGCTGATGCCTTCCCCGGGATTCTCCACGGCCCACTGGCGGTAGCGCCCGCCAGCGGTGACCAGCCAGCCGGTCCACGTGGACAGGTAGGTGAGCAAGACGATGGGGATCATCGTGAAGAACGAGTAGATTCCGTCGCGGATGAAGGCCGAGCGCTGCCAGCGGTGGATGCCCGCGGTGCGCCGTGCGGCGAAATCCCAGAGGACCGCCAGGATGCAGAAGACGGCAACGAAGGACAGCGCCGACCATTTGATGCCGACAGCTCCGCCGAGCATCACGGCTGCTACCAGGCGCCAAGGGCGCCACCACAGCATCGGGCCATTGGCGAGCAGGAACTCGTCGGGCCTGTTGCCCGGCGGCACCGAGAGTTTTCTCGCTAGCTGGGTGCGTCCCTGGATTCGATCCTTGAGCAGCGCGTAGAACGCTGCCAGGACGAAGAACATGAGGAAGATATCCAGCAGCGCGGTACGGGACATCACGATGGAGTGGCCGTCGATGGCCATGAGCAGTCCAGCGATGCCAGCCAAGGTGTGCGAGCCGAAGAGCAGCCGGGCGCACAGGGTCACCAGAAGCACGGAGAGCGTGCCGAAGAGCGCTGTGCTGAATCGCCAGCCGAAGCCATTAAAGTCGCCGAAGAGCAGCATCCCCAAGCCGATGAGCCACTTGCCCAGCGGAGGATGGACGACAAAAGATGAATCGTTGGACAGCTGCGGATCGCCGGCGATGAACTGGGCGTCGCTGTCATCGGCCCATTCGCGTTCATAACCGCTTTGCAATAGCGAGAACGCGTCCTTGACGTAATAGGTTTCGTCGAAGATCAGCAGGTGCGGGTGCGCCAGATTGATGAAGCGCAGTAGCCCAGCCAGCAGGGTCACCGCCAAAGGGATGATCCACATCAGCGGTCCGCTGAGTGCAACTGTGGGGAGAAGCCGCTGTTTCAGGCTCTCGAAAGTAAAGGCCTGACGCGCTGAGCGGACGTGGCCAGTATCCGCGGAGTTGAAAGTCGAGATGCCCATCACCAGATCATGCTACCGGCGTAAAGGGTGGAATGTGGGCTTTTCGTACTTCGCGTAGGCTTAAGAATGTGCAGATCTCAGAGAATGAGGGCGTCATCGTCCTCGGCGCTACCCCAATTGGCAACCTATCCGACGCATCCCCGCGCTTGCGGGAGATGATGGCCACCGCGGATATCATCGCCGCGGAGGATACGAGGAACTTCCACCACCTGGCCCACGCGCTGGGAGTCAAGATCACCGCCAAGGTCATGAGCCTCCATGAGCATAATGAGGCGCACAAGCTGTCGGAAGTCATCGACCTAGCCGCCCAGGGTGCCACGATCCTGGTCGTCTCTGATGCCGGAATGCCCGCGGTGTCCGACCCGGGCTACCCGCTGGTGGCAGCAGCACTCAGCGCCGGAATCCGCGTCACCGCAGTACCGGGCCCATCCGCCGTGCTCACGGCGCTCTCGCTCTCCGGTCTTCCCACAGGTCGTTTTACCTTTGAGGGATTCCTGCCGCGCAAGGCAGGGGAGCGGCGCAAGCGGCTGGACTCGCTGCTCACCGAAGAGCGCACCATGGTGTTCTTTGAAGCTCCGCACCGACTGGCTGACTTCCTGGAAGCCGCGGTCCAAGCCTTCGGCGAGGACCGCCAGGCGGCCGTGGCCCGCGAACTGACCAAGAAGTTCGAGGAGGTCCGGCGCGACTCGCTCGGCTCGTTGCTGCAGTGGGCGCAAGAAGGCGTGCGCGGCGAGATCGTGGTGGTGATCCACGGTGCCGAGGAAGCCGAGCCAGCCACCGTAGAAGAGTTGTTACCCAAGGTTGCGCAATTGGTGGAGCAGGGCACTCGAATGAAGCAAGCGGTGGCTGAGGTGGCCGAAAAGTTCGGAGTGAAGAAACGCGATCTTTATGAGGCTGTTCTGGCCGAACGTCACGAAGCGGATAAATAGCGAAATTCGCATAGGCTGATTGCACAATGAATCTGCGCTTTTATAGTGCACAGGGCGATTTACAGTTCACTTGTGCCGAGAATAGCGTAGGCATCAACGACGATTAGTTTCATTTAGAGTTTCAGGAGATGCGCGTATGTCGATCACTGCCCAGCGTGAAGCAGAACTGCTTGCAAAGGTTCCAACCGGTCTTTTGATCAATGGCGAATGGCGCGACGCCTCGGATGGCGGCACCTTTGACGTGCTCGATCCAGCCACCGGGGAAAAGCTGCTGACCTTGGCCAGCGCCACCAGCGAAGACGCTATGGCCGCCTTGGATGCCGCGGATGCAGTACAGGCCGAATGGGCCTTGACCGCTCCTCGCGAACGCGCCGAAATCCTGCGCCGCGCTTTCGATCTGGTCACCGAACGCAAGGATGACTTCGCCTTGCTGATGAGCCTGGAAATGGGCAAGCCGCTGGCCGAGGCCTACGGCGAAGTGACCTACGGCGCCGAATTCCTGCGCTGGTTCTCCGAGGAGACCGTGCGCCACTACGGCCGCTACGTCACCACCCCAGAGGGCAAGAACAAGGTCCTGGTCCACCACAAGCCAGTAGGCCCATGCCTGCTGATCACCCCATGGAACTTCCCGCTGGCCATGGCTACCCGCAAGGTCGGCCCGGCTGTTGCCGCAGGGTGCACCATGGTGCTCAAGCCAGCCAAGCTGACCCCGCTGACCAGCCAGCTGTTCGCCGCCACCATGATGGAAGCCGGCCTTCCAGCCGGCGTGCTGAACGTTGTTTCGGGTTCCTCGGCTTCGAAGATCTCTGGCCCATTGATGCAGGATGACCGCCTGCGCAAGGTTTCCTTCACCGGCTCCACCCCAGTGGGCAAGCAGCTGATGAAGGACGCCGCCGACAAGGTCCTGCGTACCTCCATGGAGCTGGGCGGCAACGCGCCGTTCATCGTCTTCGAAGACGCTGATCTGGATGCCGCTGTTGAAGGCGCCATGGCTGCCAAGATGCGCAACATGGGCGAAGCCTGCACCGCGGCGAACCGTTTCCTGGTTCACGCTGATGTGGCTGAAGAATTCACCGCCAAGTTCGCCGAAGCCATGAAGGCCCTGAAGCCAGGTCGTGGCACCGAAGCCGACACCACCGTTGGCCCATTGGTTGAAGAGAAGGCTCGCGACGAAGTGCACGCACTGGTCGAGGCCGCCGTCAGCGCTGGCGCAACCGCCGTCACCGGTGGCGCTCCAGTTGAGGGCCCAGGCTACTTCTACCAGCCAACCGTGCTGGCCAATGTGGCTAACGACGCCAAGATCCTCACCCAGGAAATCTTCGGCCCGGTAGCACCGGTCACCACCTTCACCTCGGAAGAAGAAGCCATCAAGCTGGCCAACTCCACCGAATACGGTCTGGCCTCCTACATCTACTCGCAGGACTTCAACCGCATGTTCCGCGTTTCGGAGCAGATCGAATTCGGCCTGGTCGGCTTCAACGCCGGTGTCATCTCCAATGCCGCAGCACCATTCGGCGGCGTTAAGCAGTCCGGCCTTGGCCGTGAAGGCGGCGCAGAAGGCTTGGCCGAGTACACCACCGTGCAGTACATCGGCATCGCCGATCCATACGCAGCAAAGAAGTAATCCAAAGCATCCAAGGATGCCGCAGAAACAGTTCGAGCCCAGCCATTTGGCTGGGCTCGAACTGTCCTAAGGATTAATGATCTGCGGCATCTTTCACGGTGGTCCGCTGCCCCAGGGCAGAGCCCAGGGAACGCGGGAAGAGGAAACCGAGGATCCGGCGTCCAAAGGGCAACTCGCTTCGCAACTGGTGCTCGATCTCGTGCAGGGCGTCTAAGAGCATCGGGGCATCGTGCGCCTGCGGATGACGCGAGGCATAGAAGCTTTGCTCGATGGCGCTTTGCAGCAACCGCAATGGTTCGACAAGCTGCGGATGATCTTCTGCCAGCCGCACCAGGTAATCACCGACCGATTCGTGGTCTCCCGCCTTGGTTCCTGCATCCATTCCGATGCTCAGCAGCTCGGCCCAGAGCGCTTGTGCCGCGTCGGGAGTGCCTGAACGAACCAGCTCCAGCCGCCTTTGCCGAGTGCGCTGCCGGCGCCACGGGCTAATGCACAGTCCTGCAACCGCCACGAGGGCCACCAGGGGAATCAGCCAGAAGGCACCGCTTGCCTCGCTTGCCGACGTCCCCTCGGTAGCTTGCGGGGTGGGAGTCGGCGCGGCGGAGCGGGTGGGGGTGCTGCGCGCGGTGGGCACTTCAGGTGCTGTGCTTTCTGCTGGCGCAGCGGACGCGGTCGGCTCCGGCGCATAGGTCGGGGTATAGCCACGGCCGGGGGTCGGTTCAAAGGGAACCCAGCCGATGCCGTCAAGGTAGAGTTCAGGCCAGGCATGGGCCTGTTGCCCGCTGACGCTGTAGCCGGTCAGTTCGGTCCCGGTCTCCAGGCCTCTGGCCAGCGCTCCTGCTTCTTCGGATTCATCCACCACCAGGGATTCTCCGGTGGCTTCACCGGGCGCGTAGCCCACGGCAATCCGCGAGGGAATCCCTGCTTCTCGAGCGAGCAATGCCATCGCCGAGGCGAAGTGGACGCAGTAGCCCTGGCGCCGGTCAAGGAATGCCTTGACTACTTCGGCATTGGCTCCGTCGTAGCCTTCGCGCAGGGGAGTGCGCTCGGAGTAGACGAAGTTCCCGGAACGGAAGAATTCCTGGAGTGCTACGGCCTTCTCCAAATCGCTGCTTGGTGTGCCCTCCTGCCCGTAGGCTTCTTGGAGCGTGCGCCTGAGCAACGGCTGCAGTGCATTCTCCGGATCCTGGGGCAGCTGGGTGTAGTCATCATTGATGAAGTCATTCGCTCCGAGGTTTAGCTGTGCGAGGTAGTCGATCATCTCCGGGGTGATGTCCAATTGCGCGTAGGCGACCGAAATTTCGTTGGTCGCTCCTAGAGCGTCGCCGCTGAGCCGGGCCATAGAGGTTTCATGGGTCCACTGCCAATCGCCAACAATTCCATTGACCAGGTAACTTCGGTCTGGAAGCGGCAGCAGCGGATTGCTATTGCCTCTGGGCCACGTCATCTGCAGTACTTCTTCGGAGCTGCCGAACGACGTGAAATCGTTGTTGACCGCGACATCGCCGTAGTAATCGGAATGGAAGAGGCCCTCGGTGGGCTCCCAGCGTTCCTGGGTCAGGTCCTTGATGACCTGGGTGCGAAGGTAAGGCGCTTGCTCGGCGCTGGTGTAATAGGTTAAGAATGGATCCGACCCGTTGGAGCGAAGATCTCGTCCCAGATTGATCAGCGGATCAACGTTATTGGCGAGCAGGTCTCCGGATGGGCGTTGCCCTTCGGGGAACATCCCAGTGCGGAAGCCCGGCATCCACATGCTCGCGGCGATCAAGGACCCCACGCAGGCCAGGGCTGTGAGGCCGAAGATCCCAAGGGTCTTCGGCTCCAGCAGACGAACTCCGCTGGCGCGAGGCAAGGGCTTGGCGAAGATGCGCGGCACCAAAGCCGCGTATCCCAATACCCCCAGAACCAGCAGTGCAAGGTAGCCGATGCCCGCGCCCTCTTGCTTGAACAAGGAAGCGATAATCGGGGCGAACGATAGCGGGATGATGACCAGCAAGGCGGTGCGCCGGAAGCTGGAAAGCAATTCCACTACCAGGCTCACGCCCAGCGCCAAGACCAGAATGGCGAAGTCCACGTAGATGGAGCTGGCCACTGGCGGAACCTGGGTGGCCAGCTGGATGCCCGCCTCGGATAATGCGGAGGAGAACCATTGCGCGGTGGAAAAACCGTAGGTATTGGCGGTCATCGCGTCGTGGCTGGCGATAGCGAGAATGCCGATGAGGATGGCAGCCGGGAGCGCCAGCCAGCGCAGGGCTCGAACGCTTCGTATTGCCCCGGCCGCCAGGTGCATGGCGGTGATGGGCAGTAGAAGATAGGGGAACCAGGAACTGCCCTCGACAACACCGGTGAGTGATGCTGTCCCTGCAAGGACCGCCACCGCCATGCATAACGAGGCCAGCACGCGCGCGAGGAAATTCTCGACTACCGGTGTGTGGTTCATGCCCGGTCCTTCTGGATCGCCGGCCCGGTTCGGTGCTGGGGCGTCGGTTAGCTTGATGCTCATGCTCCGCCCCACATCTGTTCTGCGCCCATGGTTGCCGGGATCAGATGGATCTTCCACCCGGTTCCGGCCAGTTCCTGGTGCACGTCTGAATATCGTTCCGGATGCGCTACCAGAATAAAGATTTCGGCATGGCGTACCGTGCGCGCCAAGGTGGCAAGCCATCGAGCCTGGATCATGGTGAGCTCTCCCAGGATCATGATGACCGGTTCGTCCCGGTACCCCAATAATTCCTTGTGCAAGCCGTCGCCGAAGATTTCCGAGGCGGCCATCTCTGTCCCGCCGGTGCTCAGTGCTAGCACCGCGGTAGCTGCGTGGAAGGATTCGAAGTTCGACTGGGCCGCGACATCGGAGGTTGCTTGCGGATGCTCGCTGATCAGTGGCGCGCCGCTGAGATCACGGACAGATAGTTGGTAGCCGCTGGAGGCGTAGCACAGCCCGATGCTGCTGGCCAGGGATAAGGCCGTTTCAAAACGACGGCTGCTGGGCAGGTCTTCCTTCGCCCCGGCGGGGATGGACAGGCGAAGATCCACACCGCTGTGGCACCAATGATCGAATGCGGTGTCCAGGATCAGCAGCGCCTGGGCGGTGGCGACATGATTCTCCTGTCGGACCATGAGCTTGCCTTGCCGCGCGCTGGCCTTCCAATGGACCTGGCGGATGGAATCGCCCTGCTGGTAGTCGCGAATGGCGACGTCGTAATAATCCGCGGTGGTGCTGAGCGAGTGCCGGGCGTCGCCGGTAAGCATCTGCTCGCCAAGGGAGGCGAAGCGGTGCAGATCAATGAGTTCGGAGCGGACCGGGACATCCATGGTTTCACCGGTGTTGACCATCCCCTGGATGAGGCCCAGGCTGTCCGAGACGATTTGCTGCGCGGGACCGAGCTGGTGGATGCCGCGGGTGCCGAAGACCAGTTCGTAGTCCAAGCCTCCCGGTGCCTCGAATTTGGGTCCGGGGCCGAAGCTCTCTGGAAGCCGCTCTTGGATGGTTGCCGATTCCGCGCAACTCAGCCTCACCCTGCACACTTCACCCACGCTAGGCACCGTGGAGAGCACTTGCCGCTGGATTCTTGTGCGCCCGCGAAGACCCAGCGCGAGTCCCCAGCTAACAGCCGCCAAGACGATCAGGCTGATGCCCAGGGCCATGAGCTCGTGCCGTCCGAAGAGATAGGCGAAGAACATGAGCAGGGCCCCGGCGCCCAGGGTGCACCATCCGCGCACCGTGAGCAGGTCCAGGCGCAGCCTGCGCAACGTGGCCGGTGTCGATCGTTCCGAGCGAACCCACGACAAGGCATTGCGGGAGTCGAAGCGAGGTGTTTTCTCCATGCGATGCCAGCTAGCTGACGGGGGTGCTGGAGAGCAGTTCTTGGATGAGGTCTTGGACGTCCACCCCATCAGCCAGTGCGCGTCGGGTAAGGATCAACCGGTGGTTCAGGACCATTTGGGCCACGCTTCGCACGTCTTCGGGCAGAACATGGTCGCGGCCATTAATCGCAGCGTGCGCTTTGGCGGCCCGCACCCACTGGATCAGGGCACGAGGTGAAGCGCCGAGCTCGATGTGCGGATGATTCCGCGAAGCACGGCCCAAGTCCACGACATAGGAACTCAGCCGTTCGGTAACGGTGATCGAGCTGACCTGTTCGATCATCTGCTGCAGGTCAGCCAGTTGCAAGACCGAGGCCAACGTTTCCAAGGGCTCGTGATGATGGTGCCCGGTGATCATGGATATCTCGGCTTCACGTTGCGGATATCCCAAGGAGATCCGGCCCATGAAGCGATCGCGTTGCGCTTCGGGCAGCGCGAAGGTCCCCTCGGAGTCAATGGGGTTCTGGGTCGCAACCACCATGAAGGGGTGTTCGAGCGGGTGGGTGATCGAATCGACCGTTACTTGGGTTTCTTCCATGCATTCAAGCAACGCTGATTGCGTTTTTGCATTGGCGCGATTGATTTCATCGGCAATGACGATATTGGCGAAAATCGGGCCGGGATGGAACGTGAATTCATGGGTCTGCGGCGAATAGACTGATACGCCGGTCACGTCGCTGGGCAGCAGATCGGGAGTGAACTGGATGCGGTGGACGGACCCGTTCACGCTTTTGGCTAGGGACTTTGCCAGCATGGTCTTGCCCACGCCGGGAACATCCTCCAGCAGCAGATGGCCTTGGGCCAGAAGCACCGTCAGCGCATTCGTGATGGCCTCGGGTTTTCCGTTGATCACGCTCTGCACGGCATCGAAGATGCGTTGGCAATTCGCTTGGAACGTTGAATCCAGCGATGGCATCGTCGGGTTCGCACTCATTCGAAGTTCCTCCTGCGCAATGGGTCAGCCGCGAGACACTTCGCATCCTGAGGCATTCAAAAGACTCTTGATCACTATCATATGGGGATCTTTTGTCCAACAGAAGAGTCTAATCTTGGCCGAGCGGGAGGATGATTGGGGCTGAACTCTGTGTTGGTGACACAATAAAACAAGCAGCAGGCAGCAGTGAACGAACGAAAAGGATTACCGTGTCAAAGAAGAAGTCGGACACCGACATCACCCGTGTTCCTGAGGCTTACCGTCCCAGTGAAGTCGAGGATTCAACCGGTCCTGAAGGGCGCGCGCGCAAGTCCCAGAACGAACATGGCGGCAGCAAGCGGAACCTGCACTATCCCGAAGCGCCGGAAGCCCTGCCGGTTGCGGTGGTCGACAACCACACCCATCTGGACTTCCTTGATGGCACGGTCAAGGTCTCTGCCGCTGACGCATTGGCAGCTGCTGCCGCAGTAGGAGTCAAAGGCTTGATCCAGGTCGGCTGCGATGTCCCTTCCTCTGAATATGCAGTGCAGGTGGCCAATGAATACCCTAATATCCTGGCTGCGGTGGCCATCCATCCGAACGACGCGGCACGACTTGCCGAGCGCAGTGAACTTGCCGATGCCTTGAATCGCATCGAAGAACTTGCCTCGGACCCTCGCGTGCGAGCCTTGGGGGAGACCGGCCTTGATTACTTCCGCACTGGCGAAGATGGGCGCGAGGCCCAGGAACACTCATTCCGCGAACACCTGCGGATCGCCGTGGAGCAGGGCAAGGCTGTCCAGATCCACGACCGTGATGCGCATGATGATGTCGTGAGGATCCTCAAAAGCTCCCAATTGCCGCCGAAAGTCGTATTCCATTGCTTCTCGGGAGATGAGCAATTGGCGGAAATCTGCAACGACCATGGCTGGTACATGTCATTCTCCGGAACAGTGACCTTCAAGAATTCCCATGGCTTGCGTGCCGCACTGGACGTGGCGGACCCGAAGTTATTGCTCGTGGAAACAGATGCCCCGTTCTTGACGCCGCATCCATTCCGTGGACGGCCCAACGCGAGCTACATGATTCCTTATACGACTAGGTTCATGGCAGAAACCAAGGGTGTGGAGCTTGCCGAATTCTGCGAACAAATCGATGCCAATACCCGTGAAGTGTACGGAGCATTCTAGACCCGCGAGCTGTGCCTCTCATTACAGGACACTTGCCATGAATATAACAATTCGGTTACGGTGGATGAGATGTTTGAGGTTCTTCCTGCCTTTTTATGGGGCGGCGAAAGCCTTGGCAGCCTGATCCTCGCACATCGTTGCGTCCGGGAAAGACGGCATGAATCTGATTGATAAGTAGGCAGCATGTGCTGCTGGGCTCGATGCGAATGACTGAAATATTTTCGGGGCTTGGGCCAATAAACGATGGGGATCTCACTACCGTGACTCACTTGCTCAAGAAAAGCTGGGTGAAATACCTGGCTCAGGCGCTCGCCGTGGCCGTGGTTATCGCCGGCGCCGTGTTCTATGTTGCTGGCCAGAAGTCGGTAGTCATCTCCGTCGATGGAGAAGACCAGGAAGTCAGCACTCGCGCTGCGACTGTCAGCGCGCTGCTGGAGCAGCAGGAGATCTCTCTGGATGAACGCGATGAAATCTCCGCAGGTCTCGATTCGAAGCTTTCTGATGATCAGAAGATTGATATCAAGCGCAACAAGTCCGTTGAGGTGACCGTTGACGGCACCGAACGCGTTGTTCACACCACCGGCATGACCGTGGCTGACGTTGTCAACCAGCTGGATCTCGAAAAGGGATCCGAGGTCTCCCTTGACGAAAACATGCAGTTGACCGCCTTGAGTGACGACTTCGAAGTGATCACTCCTAAAGACTTCACCCTGATTGTGGGCGACAAGAAGAAGGACATCTCCACCACCGCATCGACCGTCAAGGAACTGCTCGCCGAGCAGAAAATCAAGGTTGATGACAATGATGAAATCAACGTCAAGGTTGACGACGAGACTGAAAAGAACGTCAAGGACAGCACCGCGATCGACGCTGGCGCAGAGGTTGAGGTCATCGAGGTCAACATTAAGACCTGGGACGAAACCCGCGACATCGATTTCGAGACCAAGGAAGTCAAGGACAAGTCCCTGGATAAGGGCGATACCGAGGTCAAGACCGAAGGAAAAAAGGGCGAACGCGAACTGACCCTGCGCCAGGAAACCCGCAACGGCAAGAAGGGCGAGGAAGAAGTCCTCAAGTCCAAGGTCACCAAGGAACCTGTCGCTGAAGTAATCCGCGTGGGCACCAAGGAAGAAGAAAAGAAGGAAGAGAAGAAGGAAGAATCCTCTTCGAAGCCTTCGACCAACACCGGCAATATCTCCGCAACGTGGAAGGCGCTGGCTAAGTGCGAATCCGGCGGAAACTGGTCCATCAACTCCGGCAATGGCTACTACGGCGGCCTGCAGTTCTCGGCCTCGTCATGGCGAGCAGTGGGCGGCACCAAGTATGCGCCATTGCCACACCAGGCCACCCCTCAGGAACAGATTGCAGCAGCTGAGAAGCTTCGCGCTTCCGGTGGCTGGGGCCACTGGCCAGCCTGCTCGTCGAAGCTGGGCCTGCGCTAGAAATTAAGAAGCCTAACAACGCGACGCGTTCACCATCACGGTGGACGCGTCGCGTTGTTATGTTTGGATCTTACTGACTGAACTAGAATTGGACTTGTGATGTCTAAGGAATCTTTGCCGCTGCTTGGGGCCACCGAAATCCGTCGACTAGCCGAAGAGCTGGGAATCCGCCCTACCAAGACCTTGGGGCAGAACTTTGTGATTGATGGGAACACCATCCGCCGCATTGTCGCCGCCGCCAATGTCGACCCAGCTGAAACAGTTCTGGAGGTAGGTCCGGGGCTCGGTTCGCTGACCCTTGGCATCATGGATGCGGCCGCCAAAGTCGTTGCCGTGGAAATCGACCCGCCGCTGGCCAAGCGCTTGCCGCAGACCATGGCCGAGTTCCGGCCAGGCCGCGAAGATGACCTGACCGTCATCCTCAGTGATGCCATGAAGGTCACCGAGCTGCCGGGGGAGCCGACCTCGCTGGTAGCCAACCTGCCATACAACGTCGCAGTACCGGTGGTCCTGCACTTGCTGGAACACTTCCCGAGCATTCGCAATGGCCTGGTCATGGTCCAGGACGAAGTAGCCGACCGCATGAGCGCTACGCCGGGCAACAAGATTTATGGAGTCCCATCGGTCAAGGGCGCCTGGTACGGCACCATGCGCAAGGCCGGCGTGATCGGCATGAACGTCTTCTGGCCAGCGCCGAAAATCCACTCCGGGCTGGTTGGCTTCACCCGCGACAAGGACCGCAGCGACGCTCCGGACCGCAAGGAAGTCTTCGCCATCATCGATGCCGCCTTCGCCCAGCGTCGCAAGACCCTGCGTGCCGCCCTGTCCGGCTGGGCCGGTTCGGGCACCCGCGCTGAAAAGATCTTGGTGGCCGCCGGAATCGATCCCAAGGAACGCGGCGAAAAGCTTGATATCGAGCAGTACATCAATATCGCCCGGGCAGCCAAAGAAGTTCCTGCAGACGTAGCAGACAGCGAGGGCTAACCGTGGCACAACAGCGCGTTATCGCCACCGCCCCGGGAAAGATCAACTGCTACTTCCGAGTGGGCCCACCACGTGAAGACGGCTACCACGAAGTGGCAAGCCTCTACGTTGCGGTATCCCTGACCGAGCAAATCGAAGCCACGCTGCGTACCGATGGCGAACTGCAGCTGAGCCTTGAACCTGATTCGCCTGTGGTCCACGACCCTGAAAACTTTCCGCTGGGCGAAGGCAACCTCGTGTACCAGGCCGCCCAGCTGCTGCGCGAGCACACCGGGACGACGCTGGGCGCCGACCTGCACATCACAAAGCGTGTTCCCATCGCTGGCGGCATGGGCGGAGGATCTGCGGACGCCGCTGCCACCCTGGTCGCCTGCAACGAATTGTGGCAGACCCATCTGGACCGCGAGGAACTGGGACGCCTGGGTGCGCGGCTCGGAGCGGACGTGCCTTTTGCGCTGATGGGCGGCGCAGCCATTGGCCTGGGCATCGGAGACCAGCTGGCGCCTTTGCTAACCCGTGCCAAAACCCACTGGGTACTGATTCCTGCCAGCTATGGATTGTCCACGCCACGGGTGTATGGAATGCTGGATCGCCTGCGCTCCGGCATGGACATCGAGGTTCCGAAGGAAATCGACCCAGCGGTCATCGAGGCATTGATGGCCTCCGACGCTCCGGCCTTGGCGCAGGTGCTTGCCAATGACCTGACCCAGGCCTCGCTGGCCTTGGCTCCGGAGTTGGGCACTATGCGGGATCTTGCCGAAGGCGCTGGCGCCTTGCGCGCCATGGTCTCGGGCTCCGGGCCGACTTTGGCCCTGCTGGTGCGCGATGGCGAGCACGCCGAAGAAGTGATGGCCCAGCTCGGCGACGAGGTGGGCGTTGCCACCATTGATGTCACTGCACCTGCTGCTGGTGCACGTATCACCCTCAGCGAGTAGGGCCCAGCGGGAGCAAGTGAACCCGCCATCGCTGCGTGTAACCACAAAGTTAACTTCCTTGATTGCTCTTGTCGTGCGATAAGACTGCTCATAGGCTGAGTTCCAAGCGCTAATTGAAAGCGATTCATTTAGGGAATTCAGGTGGTCCACGCATGCTCAATGGCCAGGTATCGCATTGGTGGGAACAAATCGGCGTCCCAGAGCCCAGGCCGAAACTTCGCGGGCACAGCACCGTGGATGTCGCTATCGTGGGAGCCGGGTTCACCGGCCTGTGGACCGCCTACTACCTGGCCAAGGCCAATCCGGACCTGGACATCGCGATTCTCGAAGCCCGCCACGTTGGCTACGGAGCCTCCGGGCGCAATGGCGGATGGTTGACCAACACCATCACCGCAGGCGCGAACCACTACCTCAAAACGCATTCGGTCCAGCAGATCAACGATTTCCAGCTGGCCATGAACCGCACCGTAGATGAAGTCATCAACGTTTGCGCAGCCGAATCCATCGATGCCGATATTCTTCGTGGCGGAGAATTCGAAGTCGCCTACACGCCGGCACAGGAACGGCGCCTTCGCGCCCATGCGGAGGCGAACAAGTCCTGGGAACACACCGGAACCATGCTCTTGGAATCAGCCGAGGCGCTAAACAAGATCAACGTCGCCGGGACCCGCGCGGCCCTGTGGCATCCGCACGCCGCGAGAATTCATCCAGCAAAACTCGTGCGCGGACTCGCCGAGACCGTAGAACGTCTTGGCGTGAAAATCTATGAAGATACGCGGGTCAAGGCAATCCGTCCTCGGCAACTCGAGTTGGATGGCGGAACGGTCAATACAACGTATATCGTCCGCGCCACCGAAGGCTTCACCGCTCAGTTGGCCGGCCACAAGAGATTGTGGCTGCCCATGAACTCTTCGATGATCGTCACCGAACCATTGCCTGAATCCGTCTGGGATGAATTGAATTGGAGCGCCGGCGAAGTGCTGGGGGACTACGCCCACGTGTACATGTACGCCCAGCGCACCGCCGATGACCGGATTGCCATTGGCGGACGCGGAGTGCCCTACAAATATGGTTCGCGCACCGACATGGATGGACAGACACCGCAGAGCACCATCACTGGGCTTCAAGAAATCCTGCAACGGATGTTCCCGCAAACACAACAGGCAAAAATTGCCCATGCCTGGTCCGGTGTGCTCGGTGTGCCACGTGACTGGGCAGCAACTGTGGGTCTGGATCAGCAGACCGGCATCGGCTGGGCCGGCGGGTACGTCGGCACCGGTGTGGCCACCACCAACCTTTCCGGCAGGACCTTGCGCGACTTGATTTTGGGGCAGGAGACGGGGCTAACCCGGTTGCCATGGGTCAATCATGAGGTGCGCAAATGGGAGCCGGAGCCGCTGCGATGGCTGGCCACTAAAGGGCTTTATGCCGCCTACGGCCAAGCGGATCGAAGCGAGCTCAAGGGCCGGGAAAAGTCGTCAACTCTGGCCCTCATCGCCGATAAGATCACCGGCAAACCATAGGGGGAGCGGGCTACCGGGCGGCAGACGGCAAACCGTCGATGCGATATTCGCGCTTGATGCCGGCGGTTCCTTGGCCCCACGCGCTATCGCGGACCCGCACCTGATGCGCTTCGAAGGCTGACGGATCGGTGAATTCTTCGGCGACATTCCAAATCCAAGGATCCTCGGTGGGAGTCACGTGGAACGAGAGGCAGCCAGCTTCTGCCGTCGTGAGCTGCACGTGGGCAGGCAGGAGCTGATTCACGGTATCTGCTTCTGATTGGCTGGAGCATATAAGGCGCCCGGTCAGGCTAACAATTCCCATGATCCGAGTCTGCCACGCAGCCCTCGAATCAGTGGCACCAGAGGCAGAATACGACGTTGGCCCGGAACCTCCTGGTTCCGGGCCAACAACTACACGGTGGGGCTAGAAATGATTACTCAAGCATTTCAGTCAGTTCCAGCCAACGCTCTTCGAGCTCATCGATCTGGGTTTGGTATTCATCGATTTCCGCGGTGAACTTGCCCAAGCCTTCGTAGTCGCTCTGGTCGTGATCGGCCATTTTTGCATGGACCTTGGCGATCTTCTCGTTGAGCTGCGATACCTTGCGCTCGTTGGCATTCAACTCTTTCTGAGCTGCACGCAGTTCGGCACCCGATGGGCCAGTAGGCTTGGCCACCGACGATCCGCCCTGAGACTGCGAAGGGTTGGAACCACCGGTGGAGCCTTCCGCGGCACGCAGCTTGAGGTATTCATCCACGCCGCCTGGGACGTGGCGGAATTGCCCGCCGAGAATCGCGTACTGCTGGTCGGTGACGCGTTCGAGCAGGTACCGGTCGTGGGAGACCACGATCAGCGTGCCCGGCCATGAGTCCAACAGGTCCTCCAGGGCTGCCAACATGTCGGTATCAACATCGTTGGTGGGCTCATCGAGGATCATGACATTCGGTTCATCCATCAAGATCATCAGCAGCTGCAGGCGGCGACGCTGGCCACCGGAGAGCTCTGCGACCTTGGTGGACAGGTGCGCCGAAGAGAAGCCCAGGCGTTCCAGCAGCTGTGCCGGGGTCAGGTCTTTGCCATCCACGTTGAAGGTGGTGCGGTAGCGGGCGAGGACTTCGCGGACCTTGTCCTGGCCGATCTGCTCCAGCTCGCGGAACTGCTGGTCCAGCACAGCCAGCTTCACCGTCTGGCCGCGCTTGATCTTGCCGCCAGTGGGCTCCACGGTTCCGGCGATCAGGCCCAGCAGGGTGGACTTGCCGGCGCCATTGGCACCGAGCAGGCCCGTGCGCTCGCCTGGGCCGATGCGCCAGGTGAATGGCTTGAGCACCTGCTTGGCGCCGAAGGATACTTCGGTATCCAGCAGGTCGATGACGTCCTTGCCCAAACGGCTGGTGGCCATCTTCTGCAGTTCCAGCGGATTACGCGCCGGCGGCACATCAGCGATCAGCTGATTGGCCGCTTCGATGCGGAACTTCGGCTTGGACGTGCGGGCCGGGGCGCCGCGGCGAAGCCACGCCAGTTCTTTCTTCATCATGTTCTGGCGCTTGTTCTCGGTCACCGCGGCAATGCGGTCACGTTCCACGCGCTGCAGGACGTAGGCGGCGTAACCGCCTTCAAAAGGCTCAACGAGCCGGTCGTGCACCTCCCAGGTGGTGGTGCAAACGGCGTCGAGGAACCAGCGGTCGTGGGTGACGACCATCAGGCCGCCCGAATTCTTGGACCAGCGGTTATTGATATGCCCGGCCAGCCACGAGATTCCTTCCACGTCCAAGTGGTTGGTGGGCTCGTCCAGGATGATGACATCCCAGTCCTGAACCAGCAGCGCGGCCAGTGCGACGCGGCGGCGCTGTCCGCCCGAGAGGGTGCCGACGGTTGCTTCCCAGTCGAGGTCCGCGACCAGACCGGAAATGATGTCGCGGATGCGGGCCTCGCCAGCCCACTCATGGTCTTCCATTTCGCCCACCACGCTGTAGTGCACGGTGGCTTCCGGATCCAAGGTGTCGGACTGGTCCAAAACGCCGACCCGCAGCCCATTACGCAGGGTGACGCGTCCGGAGTTGGGCTCGATCTTGCCCGAGAGCATGCCGAGCAGCGAGGATTTGCCTTCGCCGTTGCGTCCCACCAAGCCGATACGGTCTCCATCGGAAATGCCGATGGTCACCGAGTCGAAGACAGTATGGGTGGGATATTCCAGATGTAGGGCTTCGCCCCCGAGTAAATGAGCCACGATTTCCATTTTACGTTCCGAGTGCAAATCGGCGCGGATCTAGGTGCTCCACCAGGAGGGAAGTACCTCTTGGCAGCTATGGCGTTTTGCGATTTCGCTCATAGGGGCCGAACATGGCAGAATAATTACCGTGCTTGTCGGGATAACCTGCATAAGCCATTTTCCGCCCTGGTGTAATGGCAACACTCCAGCCTTTGGAGCTGTGTATTCTAGGTTCGAATCCTAGGGGCGGAACCACGGAAAAAGCGTCACGCAAGTGGCGCTTTTATTCTTTAACCAGTTCAGGCCTGCTCGCTGCGCACGTTAGACTTGTCTAAGGGTTTTTCTTCTCTGCCCAAAACCTTGAATCTAATCTGCAGGAGAACGCACTTGAGCGATCAGGTCAATGCACCAGTAGCTGTCATCGTCCTTGCCGCCGGGGCTGGTACCCGGATGAAGTCGGCCAAGCCGAAGATCATGCACGAAATCGCAGGTCGCTCCATGATTGCTCATGCACTTCATGCCGCTTCGGCGCTGCAGCCCAAGAACCTGGTGGCCGTAGTCCGCCACCAGCGTGACCTCGTTGCCGAACATATCGTCAGCCAGTTCCCCTCCATCACCATCGCCGACCAGGACGAAATCCCGGGTACCGGCCGCGCCGTGCAGCAGGGCCTGGAAGCTATCGACCCTGCCCTTGAAGGCACTGTCGTGGTGACCTATGGCGATGTGCCATTGCTCACCAGCGAAGTGCTGCAGGATCTGGTGGCCACCCACGAAGCCAACCGCAACTCGGTCACCGTATTGACCACCTCGCTGGATGACCCCAATGGCTACGGCCGCATCCTGCGTGATGAGAACGGCGATGTCGCCGGCATCCGCGAGCAGAAGGACGCCTCGGCTGAAGAACTGCTGATCAAGGAAATCAACTCCGGAATCTACGCATTCGACGGCAAGATGCTGCGTTCGGCACTGACCGAGGTCACCACCGAGAACGCGCAGGGCGAAATGTACCTGACCGACGTGCTGGCTATTGCCCGTGCCCGCGGCGGCCGCGTGGCTTCCTCGCAGATCGCCGACCGCTGGCAGATCGAAGGCGCGAATGATCGCGTCCAGATTTCCAATCTGGCGCGCATCTACAACCAGCGCAAGGCCGAATTCTGGATGCGCGAAGGCGTGACCATTATCGATCCTGCAACCACCTGGATCGACGCAGAGGTCATTATCGGCCGCGACGCCACCCTGAAGCCGGGAACCCAGCTGCACGGAACCACCATCATCGGCGATAACGCCACCGTTGGCCCGGACACCACGCTGACCAATGTTGTTGTCGGCCAGCGGGCCACCGTCAAGCGCACCGATGCCACCGATTCGCGGATCTCCGCCGGTGCTTCGGTGGGCCCCTTCGCCTACCTGCGTCCGGGAACCGAGCTGGGTGCCGATGGCAAGATCGGTGCTTTCTACGAAACCAAGAATGTCACGATTGGCCGTGGCTCCAAGCTCTCGCACCTCGGCTACGCCGGGGATGCTGAAATCGGTGAATTCACCAATATCGGGTGTGGCAATATCACCGCGAATTACGATGGCGAAAAGAAGCATCGGACCAAGATCGGTTCGCATGTTCGCACCAGCTCCAACACCGTATTTGTCGCCCCGGTTGAAATCGGGGATGGCGCATACACTGGTGCAGGCGCCATCGTCCGCAAGAACGTCCCGGCCGGTGCTCTGGCACTGTCTGTGGCTCCGCAGCGCAATACCGAGGGCTGGACGCTTGAAAAGCGTCCGGGCACCCCTTCGGCTGACGCCGCATTCAAGTCCTCTCTGAATTCCTCGGGCACCGAGTAATCCGGTCACGGACTTAATTTCCTCGACAACAACCTCATACGTGATAGCGAAGCGAGCGAGAAAGCAAACCCAATGAGTGAAATCAGCCATAACGTCGACAAAAAGCTGGTGCTGGCCAGCGGTCGCGCACACCCGGAACTAGCCGCCGAGGTCGCCAAGGAACTGGGCACCGAACAGCTGCCGCTTAACGCCTACGACTTCGCCAACGGCGAGATCTACGTTCGCTCCGATGAGTCGGTCCGCGGCAAGGACGTCTTCCTGCTGCAGTCCTACCCAGCGCCAACGAACAACTGGCTGATGGAACAGCTGATCATGATCGATTCGATGAAGCGCGCGTCGGCTCGTCGTATCACCGTGGTCGCTCCGTTCTACCCATATGCCCGACAGGATAAGAAGGGCCGTGGCCGCGAGCCTATCTCGGCCCGTCTGGTTGCCGACCTGTTCAAGACTGCCGGTGCAGACCGTATCATCTCTTGCGACCTGCACACCGCGCAGATCCAGGGCTTCTTCGATGGTCCGGTTGACCACCTGTTTGGCTTCCCGATGCTGGCTGATTACATCAAGACCAAGATCGACGTCAACGAAGCTACCGTGGTTTCCCCAGATACCGGACGTGTTCGCGTAGCTGAGCAGTGGGCCGACCGTCTGGGTGGCGTTCCGCTGGCCTTCGTGCACAAGTCCCGCGACTTGACCGTGCCTAACCAGGCCGAGTCCAAGACCGTGGTGGGCCAGGTTGAAGGCCGTACCGCGATTCTGATTGACGACATGATTGATACCGGTGGAACCATCGCAGGCGCTGTGCGCGTGCTGAAGGAAGCCGGCGCCAAGGATGTCATCATCGCCGCGACCCACGCAGTGTTCTCGGATCCAGCTGCCCAGCGCTTGGCTGATTGCGGTGCCCGCGAGGTTGTTGTCACCAACACCCTGCCAATCCCTGAAGAGAAGCGTTTTGAGAACCTGACGGTGCTCTCCATCGCCCCGACCATCGCTCGCGCGATCTCGGAAGTATTCCACGACGGTTCGGTCACGAACCTGTTTGACGGCCGCGCCTAGCAGCCCTCGTTTCGCAACGCCTCTGGCCGGCACCTTCGGGTGCCGGCCAGAGGCGGTTAAACCATCGTTTACGGTGTCATTTAGGAGGAACGGTTACCGGGCAGAGCGGGGCGAACGCGGTCTCAGATGCTGAGCGGAGAGCCGGGCCGCTGGTGGTACCCATCTTTGACGTGTGAGTAGTCTCGTGCCGTTGTTACTAAGCCGGAATCGTCGAATGAAAGTACTGTGCACCCCGAAATCGTCATTGGCTTGTCGTTGATAAACATGATGACCCAGTACTCGACGGAGGCGGAACTTCCATCAACAAGTGGTTCACTGAACCATGTCTCTGCCGGTTTGGTCTCTTCTGCGAAGCATTCCACTAGATAAGCGCGAAGGGCGTTGGAACCGTGCAATAGCCTAAACATCGATGCCCAGTGGTCGCCGTCCTCGGCCTGCAGCTCGACAATTGCGTCTGCGTCCTTGAGTGGCCATGCCTTGGCCCATGTCCGCGCCCAGCGTTGTGCAGCTTCGAGAGTTTGCATGTTAATTTCCTCGTGACTTAGATGAGTGGTGGCTGCTGGTTTTCGAGATGATGGGCAGCTCAGTTCCCATAGGACAGGCAGTTGTTTGCAATGCTACATTCGGCCGAGCGGACTCACGGCGCAGGTTCTTCTGGCGTTGCTCTGTGCTGATATATGCACGTTGCTCCGTAAGCCGGTCCACTAAAGAAACGCCCGCAAGAGGAACCCTCTGCGGGACACTAATGCCTCTCTTGTTCAAATCGAGGATTTACATCAGTCCTCCCAATGGCAGAATTGCCTCATGAGCCTCGATACGCCATTAATTCTGATTGGTCCGGCCGCCACAGGAAAAACTACCCTAGGCCAAATAGTTGCGGCCAGCTTGTCCGTTCCGTTTGTCGATATAGATGAAATAGCCGAACCCTACTACGAGGAATCCGGCTGGAACCTCGAAAAACTCTCTCATAGAAGTTCAATAGTCGGGCGCGTTGCCGCCGAACGAGAATGGGAAGCTGCTCGCGCGCACGCTGTATGTCGCGTACTGGATGACCACCCTGATGCGGTTATCGCTTTAGGCGCGGGCCACACCTCGTATAAAAATGAGCATCATCTCCAACGCGTGAGGACCGCTTTGAAGGATGCGCCCTGCGTCTTGCTCGTCTTGCCTTCGGCAGACAGGTCCGAAGCACTGCGCACTCTACGCAACAGGTCGTTGGTTTCAAAAGGAACGGACTGGATCAGCTCAGGACATGATTTTCTTGCTGAATGGCTCGATGACCAAGGAACACGGTGCCTGGCCACTGCAACCCTGATTACAGGTAGCGAATCACCCGAGACAACTGCCAAGAGAATCGTAACGATGCTTCAACGCACTGACTCTTAAGTACTGGCCAGTGCTTGAATACCAACGAAGCCAGTTTTTGTAGCCATGACTTGGAGGTACAGTCTTGGGTGCGAAGAAGACGTGCAGCAAATATTGTGTTCTAGAAAGCAGGTGTGTGCGATGAAGTCGTATATGGCAAGAGCGTACGCCTGAAAATGACGGTTACTGTTGCGGAGAGTGCGAGTACGAAATCGAACACAGCGACCTGAACGCTCCACTGGAATCATGCACTCTCACACCGGTATCTGGCGCTCTTCGATACCTCTAACGCATGTTCGTGCGCGGAGCGCGCAACGGTTCGAAAGCACGCAAATACCTACGGGCATGTCTGAGAAAGTGATCCCTGGAAGATAGAGAATGGATTTCCTTTGCTGTCGGTTGACGATGTGATCGCGGTTAGACCGATCTTCTTAGCAACATTCTCGGAAGCGGTGTTGCCAGGGTAAATGACCGCAATCAATGAGTGGTGCCCTTTTTGAGCTGCGTAGTCGCGGCAGGCTGTGGCCGCTTCGGTCGCATAACCGCGTCCCTGCTGTCCGTGTAAGACGTGATATCCGACTTCAAGTTGTTGCCGCCCGTCCACAAACTGCCATGCTAGGCCGCAGTCCCCGATGAACTCTCCAGAATTAGTCTCAATGATCCAAAGCCCAAAGCGATCCTGTTTGTAACGGTTCAGGTTGTCATCAATCCAATGTTGAGTCTCGTTGCGAGAAAAGGGTTCCCATAAAACTGCATGACTTTTGGATCGCCGAGCAAACGGAGCATGTTTTCCAAGTCCGAATCAGTCATTTGTCGGAAGCGAAGTCGCGCGGTGTCTTTTGGGGTCATGATTCGAGATTACCCTGCGCCATGCCATCCCAACGTAGAACATTCTTGTTGTCCCTCAAGCCGGTCCGCTATAGGAGGACCCGTAAGAGGAACGCTCTACGGGACGATATTTTGTCGGTTGCCCGCTCTCGGGTACCGGGGTATCCGCCGCGTTCTTCTGGTTGATGGCTCTGGTCTACGAGCGATCAAAATTCCCGAGTTGATAGAAGTCGCTTACACTCTCCAAAAATCGAACGATCGTCTCTAGTTCGCGATGATCGAAGGTTCGCGTCAATGCATCGAACTCATCATCGGTACGGCCATAGAGAACCTGAAGAGATGCGATTTTCTCCGGCATCAATTCGAGCACAGTCTTGCGTCGATCGTCCACATCAATCGTTCGACTAAGGTAACCTGCCGTTTCCAATCGGTCGACTAGTTTGGTCACAGTGCTGGTTGGCATGCCTGTGACCTCGCTAATCTGGCGAGGGGTTCGCACATCCTCGCGCAGCACCAAGAGGTGAAGCGTTTGCAAGTCGGTGACCAGCAGTCCATGCTGGCGTGCAACTCTCTCGTTACCCAGAATCGCATTCACCAACTGCCGCTGTAATGCGCCGCGGACTCGTGGCACCAGTTCGTTGGCGGTCATCAGAACCCTTCCTGATACATTTAGTACCGTATCGGGAATATCCCGATGTGGTTTCATTTTACCCGACGGGGAACAACAGCATGAAAATTTTGGTTCCAGGAGCAACAGGATCGGTCGGTAGACATGTCGTGGAGCAAGCTCTCGCGCGTGGCCACGAGGTGATCGCCATAGCCCGCAACCCGGAGAAGCTCGCCCTCGAACATCCAAACCTCACAAAGAGACAGGTCGATATCCTTAACGCCCAAGCGGTCGAGTCGCATCTGACCGGAGTGGATGCCGTGTTGAGCACTGTTGGGATGGGGGCATCAAAGACTCCCACGACGTTGTACTCGGAGGGCACACGAAATCTGCTTGAGGGGATGAGTACTTACGGGGTTCAGCGAATCGTAGTCATCTCTTCCGAAGTCGCTGAACACTGGGCTCATCAGAGGCCACTCAAACTTTGGGTTGTGCTTCCGTTGCTACAGAAATTCCTCGGCGCGACCTACGACGATATGCGCCGCATGGACATCGTACTCTGGGAAAGTCGTGCGCGGTGGACGGCAATTCGTGCACCGCGAATCAGGACTGCACCTGGCAAAGGTAAGTACCGACTCGCAGGCCAGCCGCTACCGCGCGGGTGGATGATCACTGCAGTCGACATGGCAACCGCGATGCTAGACATCATTGAACGCGATGATCTAGATAGGCAACACGTCTACATCGCCAACTAGAGAACGGGATTGTGGCCGATGTGTGGAAAACAAAGCCTGAAGGCGCTAATAGTTTGTCGCTTTGGAACTCTAGGTAGGGCACTTCTTCTGGCTACGGTATCAGTGGCACTGTCCCACAAGGGGTCTGTCCGAATAAGAGATTTGCAGTGTCCCGTATGACGGTCGTCATACGGGTCACTCGGTCCGTTGACATGCTAAATTTTCGAAACTCCAGGTTTTCAAAGATTTCAGATTCCCGTGTACCCCGCCCGAGAAAATGCCCGGTGAAGGTGCCTTATACGGACACGGAAAACTATTATTTATGGTGGATCAAGGACCGGGAGGGGCAACATGGATTTTGGAACCAGACAAGTCACTATCGGCGGGCTCGTTCGTGCTCAGCTGCAGCATCGATTGGTGCGTACTGGGGTCCAGCTTAACGAATATGCAAAAATGTTGCTGGCCCACCGGGTTTTCGATGAGATTGTGCCAGTACAGGAGCTGACCGTGGTAAGTCGTAACCTGCAACAGCTTGATCTGGACGCCGGAGCTACGTTGCCGCAAATTTTTGACCGAGCGATTAGCCATGGACTGCAACTATGCTCACCAATAACCGGCCCCTATCTTCGGTTGGCATACCTGACTCAAGGTACTTCGAGCGATTCAGTGCTCAGTGCCGGTAAGTCTCCGGTCGATTCACTCACCATTGCCTCCTCGGCGTTGGGTGATGAGGAATTTCCCCGAGGATTTTATCTGCGAGTAGTGGATGGGGTGCCCTGGCTACGTGGGTATCGTTGCGATGACACGCATGGTTTTTCGCTCGACGACACCTTTATCTTCCAGCTGAGCTGAGCGGCAGAACGCTTGCTTAAGTGGCGTTCGCTACAGGTTTTCTTGTTGAGGATAGCAACTGGTAGAATTGTTGACTGTGCCCAGGCGAGGGAAACACCAGTAATGGTGGGACCGTTATCGACAAGGCCGGACAAGCTCTTTCATCTCTTAGATGTTGGATGCTTCCCGAGTCCACGCAAGGGCCTTAACGAAGCATTCATTTCCTAAGGAGAATTATCATGGCATCTGTCAACCTTGACGCCGTTGTACGTAGCGATTTCGGTAAGGGCGCTGCTCGCCAGGCTCGCCGCGACGGCCAGATCCCAGCAGTTGTTTACGGTGCAGGCTCCGAGCCACAGCACGTACTGCTTCCAGCCCGCGAAACCACCCTGGCCGTTCGCGACCGCGGTGTTGAGCTGGTTCTGAACATCGATGGCAAGACCGTCAAGACCACCATCAAGGACATCCAGATCCACGCGCTGAACCGCACCGTTGATCACCTTGACCTGATCATCGCTGCCTAATTCCAGCGAACTAGGTTTTAGCTAAGCATCATGAGTGATGGCACTTGGCTCGTAGCCGGACTCGGGAATCCCGGGTCCGGCTACGCTGGCAATAGACACAATATCGGGCAGATGGTGCTCGATGAGCTGGCCAATCGGATCGGCTCGAAATTCAAAACCCACTCGTCACGCGCGCAAGTTGTTGAAGGACGCATGGGCGTCGGTGGTCCGCGTATCGTGCTGGCCAAGCCGATGGTGTTCATGAACCTTTCCGGTGGCCCGGTAGCTAACGCAGCGAAATTCTACGGAATCGACGTTGATCATCTGATCGTGGTGCACGATGAGATTGATATTCCTTTTGACACCATCAAGCTCAAGCGCGGCGGGGGAGAAGGCGGCCATAATGGCCTGCGGGATATCTCCAAGGCGATGGGATCCAAAGATTATCTGCGTGTTCGCGCTGGCGTTGGACGCCCGCCGGGACGCATGGATACCGCGAAGTGGGTCCTGCAGGATTTCTCCAAAACGGAGAAGCAGGATCTTCCGTTCTTGATTGATAACTGCGCCGATGCAGTTGAGCTGCTGATGAGTTCAGGGCTCGAAGCAGCGCAATCTAAATTTCATACCAACTGATTCTTGAATCGTTGCCAGGCAACGCGGCAAGAGTGAGTTATCAAGGATCGCGGGACGGCTCAGCCGGCTCACCGCGGTCCTTGAACCGTTAAATAGGCACCGTTTGAGGTGTTACTTACTAAGGCCAAACTTAGATGTGCATCTCGGTGCGGAGTGGAATAATTACCCAATGTACACCTTGCCTAATCCATCATTGACGCTAGATCCCCGTGGTGACAAGGCAACCCATGACAATTATTCGGAGGACCACGTGCAGACGATGACCGGTCAGCCAGACGCCCAGGTATCGCTCAGTGCCGTAGAGGTTCAGCGTATCAAGGCAGATTTCGAGATTCTGGAGCACCAAGTCAACGGTACCGACGTCGTGTACTTGGACTCAGGCGCCACCAGCCAGAAACCGCGTTACGTTTACGAAGCGGAACAGCACTTCTATGAGAACGCCAACGCCGCTGTGCACCGTGGCGCTCACACCCTGGCCGTCGAAGCGACCGAGATTTATGAAGAGGCCCGCGAGACCGTAGCCAAGTTCGTCGGTGCACGCACCAACGAACTGGTTTGGACCTCGAATGCCACCGAAGCGCTGAACCTGATCAGCTACTCGATTTCCAATGCGTCCTTGGGACGTGGCGGCGAAGCCGCCGAGCGTTTCCGCATTGGACCGGGCGATGAAATCCTCACCACCGAAATCGAGCACCACGCCAACCTGATCCCTTGGCAGGAACTGGCTTTTCGCACCGGAGCCACCTTGCGCTATGTGCCAGTGGGCGAAGACGGCGCACTGCGCTATGACCTGCTGGATGAACTGGTAACCGAGAAAACCAAGCTGGTAGCGTTCACCCACGTCTCCAACGTGCTCGGCACCATCACCGACACTCAGCGCTTTGTCGACGCAGCGCGCAAGGTTGGAGCCTTGACGGTGCTCGACGGCTGCCAGTCGGTGCCGCACCTGCCAGTGGACGTCAAAGCACTCGACGTTGATTTCATGGCCTTCTCCGGCCACAAGATGCTCGGCCCAACCGGCATCGGCGCCCTCTACGGCCGCGAAGAACTGCTCAACGCCATGCCGCCATTCCTCACTGGCGGATCAATGATCACCGTCGTGGATATGGAACACGCAGAATTCCTGCCAGCGCCGCAGCGCTTTGAGGCAGGGACCCAGCGCATTGCCCAGACCCACGGCCTGGCTACCGCAGTCAGCTACCTGCAGGAAATCGGCATGGACCGCATCGCGCAGTGGGAAGAACACCTCGGCGCAATGCTCTACGAAGGCCTGTCCCAGATTGAGGGCGTGCGCGTCTTCGGCCCGAGCGACGCCCGCCGTATCGGCACCGTGCCATTTGAAGTCATTGGAGTGCACCCGCACGATGTGGGCCAGTACCTCGATTCTCGTGGCATCGCCGTGCGCGTAGGCCACCACTGCGCCCAGCCGCTGCACCGGGCCTTGGGCGTCACTGCCACCACCCGAGCAAGCACCTATCTGTACAACACGGAAGACGACATCAAGGCGCTTCTCGAAGCCCTGGGTTCCGTGCGTGAATACTTTGGAGTCTAAGTGAACGAGTTAGATCAGCTATACCAACAGGTCATTCTGGACCACTCCAAGCGACGCATCGGCTCGCCGCTGGTGGACGTCACCGAGGGTCTCCTGCATGGCGAATCGCACCAGCATAACCCTATTTGCGGCGACCAGATCCGCGTCCGCGTCGAGTTGAATGACGATGACCATTTCGAAGCCATGAGCTGGGAAGGCGATGGCTGTTCCATCTCCATGGCCTCGGCATCGGTCCTGAGCGAAATGCTCCCAGAGATGACCAAGGACGAGTTCTTGGACAAGCTGGAGATCTTCCGCGAAATGATGCGTTCCAAGGGAACCTTCGAGCCTGATGAAGAAGTCCTGGAAGACGCAGCCGCCTTTGTCGGCGTCTCCAAGTTCCCGGCACGCGTCAAGTGCGCGATGCTCGCTTGGGTCGCCGCTGAAGCTGCGATGCTCGGCGCTAACAAGTAGTCGACAGGCAAAGACTGTGGCGCTTGTCCTCCTTTACGGAGGGCAAGCGCCACAGTCTTTTAATATCCGCTAGCTCGGTCGCTGCCTAGCTGTTGTTCTCATCCTGCTGATATACGTCGGGAATGCCGTCCTTGTCCTCATCGCGTGTCTCGCGCTCGTTGATCACCTTGTAGCGGCGGTTGCGGGGAACCAGCCACAGGGCACCCAGAATGGCTGCGATGAAGGACCCGCTGAGGATGGCCACCTTGGCGTGCTCATAATGCGGGGATTCCAGACCGAAGGACAACTCGGAAACCAGTAGCGAAACCGTGAAGCCGATGCCGGCAAGCAGTGTCACGCCCAGCAGGTCGCCCCACTGGGCGTCCTTGTCCAACGAAGCCTTGGTGAACTTGGTCAGCAACCAAGTGAACCCCAAGATGCCAATCGGCTTGCCGACGACCAGGCCCACAACGATGCCCCAGAAGACCGGATCGGCAAGGACATTGCCGCTGCCGGACTCCGAGGAAACCACCGTGACTCCGGCGGCGAAGAAGGCGAAGATCGGGATACAGAAACCTGAGGAGAGCGGGCGGAAACGATGCTCGAACTGTTCTGCCAAACCGGCACCTTCTCGCCCATCGGTGCGCTTGACCGGGACGCAGAAGCCCAAGACCACGCCGGCGATGGTGGCGTGGATGCCGGAGCCGAAGACGAAGATCCAGGTGATGATGCCCAGTGGCAACAAGATGACCCACGCGGCCCAGGCGTTCTTGGCGAAGAACTTGCCGAGGTAGCGGGCCAAGACCGTAAACAGGATGATCGGAATTAGGGAGAGACCCAAGTACGAAAGCTTGAGTTCATCGGTGAAGACAACAGCAATGATGACAATGGCAATCAGGTCATCGACCACCGCCAAAGTCAGCAGGAAAATGCGCAAAGCTGCAGGCAGAGCGGAACCGATCACCGCGAGCACAGCCACGGCGAAAGCAATGTCAGTGGCCGTGGGGATGGCCCAGCCACGCAGCAGTTCCGCGCCACCACCGGAACCGGCGGCAACGGCCATGAAGATCAATGCTGGGACCAGCACACCGCCAAAGGCTGCAGCCACCGGGACCGCAGCGGTTTTGACATTGCGCAGGTCGCCAATGACAAATTCTTTTTTCAGCTCAAGACCGGTGAGGAAGAAGAACACCGCGAGCAGCGCGTCAGCGGCCCAGTGGCCGATGGAAAGGTTCAGGTCAACGCCAAAGATCGTTGGACCAAAGTGGAAATCACGCAGCGCGAAATAGGATTCGCGCAGGGGAGTGTTGGCCCAGATCAAAGCCAGCAATGCACCGGCGATAAGCACCATGCCACCGACGGTTTCCTTGCGCAGGATATCTCCGATGCGCACTGACTCTTTATAGCTTGGGCGTGAAAACAGGTTCTTGCCGGAACCCGAAGACGGAGTTTGGCTCATGCGTTTAACTCGCTTACTTCGTTAAATGAATATTTCTCGCCGACCAGACTTCCCGGCACACCTATTTCCACCCTATCGCGATCAGTGCCGGGGACCACAAATCCCCGGATGTATTGCGAAAAACGCACATCCGGGGATCGAAGAAGTTCACTTAGCGAAGGCGGAAGAACCTACTTCGAGAGCCAAGCGTTGACCTGGGCAGCCTGCAGATTCAGCGCCTTGCCAATGTATGGCTCAGCCGCCGATGCCAGCTTGCCGCCGATGAAAGGAATCGAAGAAGAGACCTTGGCATCCACGGCAAGCTCCGAGACCTCGCCCTGGCCGGTCAGCTGCTCGGTTCCGCTAACAGTGACGGGAACACCGCCAACGGTGATCTGCACCGTCGCAGAACGGCTGCCGGAAGCATCCGGTGCGCTCCACTTCTCCACCTGGGTGATCTCGATGGAAGCACCCACGAACTTGCGCGCGATATCAGGAACGCGGTCGGTAGGCACCGCACGGACCGTCGTCAAAGTGAAAGCACCAGCGATATCGCCATCTACGGTGAATTCATTCAAAGTGCCGTTGGCGACTTTGGTCAGATGCTCGGCGAAGCCACGGTCGCTCAAGGTAGCGATGACCTGCTGGGCAGGGTGGCTGATCTGAGTGCTTGCATTCAATGCCATGAAAGCGGATCCCAATCTGGAAATTTGGCTGGCCGGGCAAGCAAAAAGAGCTGGCCCGGGGACGGACAGTATTAACCCTATCCGGTGCGATGTATTAGGTAGGCTAGAACTGCACTTAAAACAACATATTGGCGTTGAGCCGGCCGCGGAAAACATTTGCGGTCGGTGTTCGTGGTGTCGTTTCGCCCCAGAACTACCACTGGGCACACTGCTCCAAGCGCCTGCACGAGAGGATACGAAATCCCCATGAGCCTGAACGGACTTCATGACTTCCTGCGCGAGGAGTCATCCTTCCGCCGCATCCGTACGAGTGCAGCCAACAGCTTCTCCACGCGAAGCGAAGAACTGGAAATCGCGGCCCCGCAGGGCATGCGCGCAATCCTCTCGGCGCATATCAGCCAATCCCTGGACGATAGCAAGAATGAGGGTGTGACGCTGATCGTCACCGCCACCGGACGCGAGGCGGAAGAGGTTTCCAGCTCGCTGAGCGCATATCTGCCAGCAGAGCGGATTGCCGAGTTCCCTTCGTGGGAAACCCTGCCGCACGAACGCCTCTCGCCACGCAGTGATACCGTCGGCCGCCGACTCGAAGTCTTGCGCCGGCTCCACCAGCGCGATGACAGCCTCAGCGTCGTCATCGCACCGATCCGCGCCGTGCTCCAGCCGCTGGTGGCAGGCCTGGGCGAATTGCGTCCGGTGGCCCTGGAACTGGATGCCGAACCAGGCTTCGACCAGGTCATCAAGGACCTGGCCGCCGCGGCCTACGCCCGCGTGGATATGGTTACCCACCGCGGCGAATTCGCTGTGCGCGGTGGCATCATCGACGTGTTCCCGCCGACGCTCGACCACCCGGTACGCATTGATTTCTTCGGTGATCAGATCGATTCCATGCGCTACTTCGCCATCGCAGACCAGCGCTCCACCGATGACGCCGGACCGCAGAAAATCATTGCCACTCCCTGCCGTGAAATGCTGATCACCCCGCAGGTCATGAGCCGGGCGGCGAACCTGAAAAACCAATTCCCTGCAGCCCAGGAAATGCTCACCAAAATTGCCGGCGGCATCGCAGTGGAAGGCATGGAGTCCCTCGCGCCACTGCTGGTCGACAAGATGGTTCCCCTGCTCTCGCTGCTGCCGGAGTCCTCCATCGCCCTGGTGATGGAGCCTGAACGCGTTCGCGCCCGCGCCCAGGATCTGAACGCTACCAACGCCGAGTTCCTGGCCGCCGCCTGGGCTTCGGCCTCCGACGGAGCCACCGCTCCGCTGGACCTGAACACCGCGAACTCCGAGCGCAAGCTCGCCACCGGCGACTTCGCCTCATTGGCCGAAACCCTGGAGCATGCCAAGGCAGCCAAGGTCTCCTGGTGGGCGCTGACCGCCATGGGCGCGGATGAAGAACTGGATCTTGGTGCTTCGACCATCCGCATCCCGGCGCGCGAACCCCACGGCTACCAGGGCGATATCGAAGCGATGATGGAATTCATCGCCGGACGAGTCAAGGACGGATGGCGTTTTGTCGTTGCTACCGAAGGCCCTGGCCCGGCCCAGCGGCTCTCTGAACTCTTCGCGGAATTCAGCATCCCCGCGCATCGGGTCGAGAGCATCGACCAGGAGCCAACGCCGGGGCTGATCGAAATCACCCAGGCCACCGCCGGGCGTGGTTTCGTCTTTGAAGACCTCAAGCTCGGCTTGCTCACCGAAGCCGACCTGCTGGGCCGCTCCAGCGCGTACCCCAACCGCAAGGGCCGCAAGCTCACGGTCAAGCGCAAGCGCAACGCGGTTGATCCACTGAGCCTGCAGGCAGGGGACTTCATCGTCCACGAGCAGCACGGCATCGGCAAATTCGTGGAGCTGATGGCCCGCAAGGTCAACGGCTCGGGCAAGGACGCCAAGCGCGAATACCTTGTGGTGGAATACGCCTCATCCAAGCGCGGAGCGCCGGGGGACCGGCTCTTCGTCCCGATGGATCAGCTGCACATGGTCACGCGGTACGTGGGCGGCGAAGCCCCCACCCTGTCCAAGATGGGCGGCTCGGATTGGGCCAGCACCAAATCCAAGGCCCGAAAAGCGGTCAAGGAAATCGCAGGGGACCTGATCAAGCTGTACTCAGCACGCATGGCCAGCCGCGGCCACGCGTTCGGCCAGGACACTCCGTGGCAGAACGAGCTGGAAGAAGCCTTCGCGTTCATTGAAACTCCAGATCAGCTCACCGCGATCAATGAGGTGAAGTCCGATATGGAGAAGGAAATCCCGATGGACCGGTTGATTTCCGGCGACGTGGGCTTCGGCAAGACCGAAATTGCCGTGCGCGCTGCCTTCAAGGCGGTGCAGGATTCCCGGCAGGTGGCCGTGCTGGTGCCCACAACCTTGCTGGCTTCCCAGCACTACCAGACCTTCACCGAACGCTACTCCGGCTTCCCGGTCCGCGTGAAAACCCTGTCGCGTTTCCAGACCGCCAAGGAATCAAAGGAAATCATGGCCGGGCTGAAGGACGGCAGCGTGGATATCGTCATCGGCACCCACCGCCTGCTGTCCAAGAATGTCGAGTTCAAGAACCTGGGCCTGGTCATTATCGACGAGGAACAGCGCTTCGGTGTCGAGCACAAGGAAGAACTCAAGAAGATGCGCACCAACGTGGACGTGCTGGCCATGAGCGCCACCCCGATTCCGCGTACCTTGGAAATGTCATTGACCGGCATTCGCGAAACCTCCACCCTGGCAACACCGCCGGAAGAACGCCACCCTGTGCTCACCTACGTGGGCCCGCGCAGCGATAAGCAGATCTCCGCAGCTATCAAGCGCGAACTCATGCGTGACGGGCAGGTGTTCTTCGTGCACAACCGCGTGAGCTCCATCGAGCGCGTGGCCGCGGAACTGCGTGAACTCGTTCCGGAAGCCCGCGTGGAAGTCGCGCACGGCAAGATGAGCGAATCACGGCTGGAACGGATCATCCAGGACTTCTGGGAAAAGAAGTTCGACGTCCTGGTCTCCACAACGATCATCGAAACCGGTCTGGATATCTCCAATGCCAATACGCTGATTGTGGACCGGGCCAACAACTATGGCCTCTCCCAGCTGCACCAGCTGCGCGGACGCGTAGGCCGCGGGCGTGAACGCGCCTACGCCTACTTCCTCTGGGACGTGGAAAAGCCGCTGGGCGAGGTCGCCCTGGAGCGCCTGAAGGCAGTCGCCGCGCACAATGAACTGGGCTCGGGCTACCAGCTGGCGATGAAGGACCTGGAACTGCGCGGGGCGGGCAACCTGCTCGGCGGCGAACAGTCCGGCCACATTGCCGGCGTGGGCTTCGACCTCTACCTGCGCCTCGTGGGCGAAGCCGTGGCCGACTACAAGGGCGAAGGCGAAGAAGAAGCCACCGAGATGAAAATCGACCTGCCGGTCAACGCCCATCTGCCACATGATTATGTCCCCGGCGAGCGGCTGCGCCTGGAGGCCTACCGCAATATTGCCTCGGCGGAAACCAACGAGGCGCTCGCCGAAGTGCGCGAGGAGCTTGTGGACCGCTATGGCAAGCTTCCGCAGCCAGTGGAAAACCTGATGAGGGTTGCCGCTTTGCGTATCCGCGCCCGCGCTGTGGGGCTGCACGATATCCAGCAGATCGGCAACAACATCAAGCTGTCGCCGGCCAAGATCGAGGACCTGCCAGCCTCGCGCCAGGTGCGCCTGGAACGCCTCTACCCAGGGGCCGCGAACAAGCCGGCATTGAATTCGATATTCCTGCCCAAGCCCAAGACTTCGCCTATTGGCGGACGGGATCTGGCGGATGAAGAGATCCTCGAGTGGGCTGAAAAGCTGATCTACGCGATCTTCGAACCTACCCCGGCCACTGCTGCCAAGTAGCCGCCGAGACGCCTTAGCGTTGGGCTGCGCCCGGGGCCGACAGGTCCTGGGCGTAGGCCGTGAGGGCACGCCCATAGAGCTGGGTGGACGGAGCCAAGGCGGTCAGCGCGGTACGCACCGCGTCCGTGCTGCGGCCGGCATCCAGCAGGGCCAACGCCAAAAACCCTTGGGCGTCGGCATGCAAATTCGAGGTTGCCGGAATCTGCGTGAGAAGCTCAATGGCTTGCTCGCACTGCCCCAGATTGCGAAGGGTGCTGGCCAGCTGGATGAGCGCTTCTTCCCGTTTCTGGCCAGGCAGCCCGCCTGCCAGCGCTTGCTGGTAGGGCTTCACTGCGTGTTCTTCTTCGCCGAGGAAGTCATGGAGTGACGCGATTTCGAAGAGTACTCGCGGGTCCTGCGGATCAAGGCCATGAAGCAGTTCTGCAAGTTCCGCATGAAGCTGCGCAGCATTCTTCCCGGCGCTGGTATTCCAGAAGGTTTCTACGCGGTATTCCCAAGACTCATCCATAGCCCCAGTCTAGAGGCCCATCGACAGGGTCCTGGTACTGGGGTTAAACAAAAAGGTTGGGAAGCCCAAGTGGGCCTCCCAACCTTCTGAAATCTCAGCTACTTCAGGTTTGCAGCGCTGGCTGCAACCAGGTCCTCGGACTTTTCCGAGCGGCCCATCAGGTGCATCGGAATGGCAAAAGCCAGGAACATCAGCGCGAAGCCCGCCAGGGTTGGCCACCAGGCGTTGTCCAATTCCCAGTAGCCCAGGGTGTAGATGCCGGCTGCGAACATCACGAAGAAGATCACAAAATTGATGAGGTTGCCGACAAGGCGGCCTTCACCGGAATGGGCAGTGTTCTTGCCGTTCGAGTACACTTTTTCTCCTTGAGGAAACTGATAGGTGCGATGTCCTAGTAGCTGGAACCGCTTTGCTCTCCTTCTAGGATAGCAACTCCTGAGCTGGATCCCAGTCGGGTAGCACCGGCAGCAATCATGGCACGAGCGGTTTCAACGCTGCGCACGCCGCCGGAGGCCTTGACTCCCATATCCGGTCCGACAGTCTGGCGCATCAAAGCCACGTCTTCAACGGTGGCACCACCGGTGGAGAATCCGGTGGAGGTCTTCACGAAATCAGCGCCGGCAGCCTTCGCAGCCTCGCAGGCCAGGACCTTGGCTTCTTCGGTGAGCAGGCAGGTTTCGATGATGACCTTCAAGATCGCGCCGCCTTCATGGGCTGCCTGGGCGATGGCAAAGATCTCATTGACCAGGGAATCGCGGTCTCCGCGCAAAGCAGCGGCAATATCGATGACCATATCGATTTCATTGGCGCCGTCAGCCACCGCGTGCTTGGTCTCGAAGACCTTGGTGTCAGTGGCCGAGGTGCCCAGAGGGAATCCGATCACCGAGCAGGTCAAGACCTCGGAGCCTTCGAGCTCGCGAGCCACGGTGGAGACCCACAGCGGGTTGACGCAGACCGACTTGAATTCGTACTTCTTGGCCTCTTCGCAGATCTGGACAATCTGTTCCCGCGAAGCATTTGGAGCCAGCAGGGTGTGGTCAATGTAGCCAGCGATCTCGCGGGCGGTAAGTTCAGTCATCTTTTCCTCTAACAGTTAAGATCTCAAGCAGTTCAAATGAAAGTCTCGAAAGGGCAAGCCTAGTTGGCATTCAGGTAGGCTGCCAATTCCTTCTTGATGGCTTGCACCTGTTCGGTGGCTCGCGTCCGAGCTGCCCGAACGCCTTCCAGGCCGTCTACCGGTTCAATGGTTTCCAAGTAGCATTTGAGTTTTGGCTCCGTGCCGGAGGGGCGAACGATGACCCGCACACCGGAGAAGGTGTGCAGGATGATCGCGTTGGTGGCCGGGAGCTTTTCGGTTCCCACGGACAGGTCGGTGACCTCGGAAACCTCGGAACCGCCCAGCGTCTCGGGGGCCTGGTGGCGGAACTTGTCCATTAGCACTGGAATCTGGGCCAGATCGGTGAAGCGCAGCGAAAGCTGGTCGGTGACATGCACCCCGTGCTTGGCGGCCAGCTCATCGAGGCGGTGCGCCAAGGACCCTGATTCGGCCTTCAGCTGTGCGGCGAGGTCTGCCAAGACGATGCCGGCGGAAATCCCGTCCTTATCGCGGACCAGATCCGGGGCGACACAGTAACCCAGGGCCTCTTCGTAGCCGAAGCCCAGATCCTCGACACGGGAGATCCATTTGAAACCGGTCAACGTTTCCTCGTGCTCGCGTCCGGCATCCTTGGCAATGGCAGCCAGCATGCGGGAGGAGACGATCGAATTGGCCAGCTTCTTGCCTTCTGGCAGGTTCTTGGAAATCTGGTCGCCCAGCAGCCATCCCACTTCGTCGCCGCGCAGCATCCGCCACGTTCCGCCATCGAGGATGGCGGCGGCACAGCGGTCAGCGTCCGGGTCATTGGCGATGACCAGGTCAGCGTCCACCGTGCGTGCCAGTGCCAGCGACAGGTCGATGGCTCCGGGCTCTTCCGGGTTGGGGAATTTCACGGTGGGGAACAGCGGATCCGGCTGTTCCTGCTCGGCAACCATGTGGACGTCGCTGAATCCGGCGTTGAGCAATGCCTGCTTCATGGTGTGCCCGCCGACGCCGTGCATGGCTGAGACGACAACACGCAGGTTCTTGCGGGCTGCCTCCTGGCCCTGTGCTTCGGGGATCACCGGGGTGATGGCTGCCAGGTAGGCGGCCTCGATGTCGCCTGGGGCACCGGGTGCCGGCAGCACGTCCCAGCCTTCGGTGGCCCGCTGGATTTGGGCGACCGGTTGCTGGTGGTCGATGAGGGCAGCGATTTCAGCGTCGATGGGGGATACGATCTGCGCGCCGCGTCCCGAGTCGTCGGTGATGTGTCCGCCGACGTAGACCTTGTATCCGTTATCACGGGGAGGGTTGTGGCTGGCGGTGACCATGACTCCGGCCTCGGCCGAGAATTCGCGGACGGCCCAGGCCAGCACCGGGGTGGGCAGTGGCGAGGGCATCAGCAGGACCTCGAAGCCGGCGGCCGCGAAGATCCCTGCGGAATCTTCGGCGAAGACATCCGAGTTGAAGCGGGCATCGAAGCCGATGACGACCTTGGGGATGTACTGGCCGGCGGCCTTCTCAGCAAGGAAACGGGCGATGCCCGCCGCGGTGCGCATGACCACAACGCGGTTCATGCGCATCGGCCCGGCGCCGAGCTCGGCGCGCAGGCCCGCGGTGCCGAATTCCAGCACGCCGCTGAAGCGGTCGGCGATATCGTCAAAGGCCTGTGCGTCGCCTTCGGTGACCCGCTCGATGAGCCGTTGCAATTCGGCTTGGGTTTCCTGGTCTGGATCCTGGGCCGCCCATTTGCCAGCTGCATCAAGGAGCTGGATCTTTTGCGTGTGATTCACTGTTTTCCCTCTGAGAAGAACGCCGTTGATTCCCGGTACTGCGCCTCGGCTTAGAGCTTGGCGATAATCTGCGCGAGCAGCTTGGAAATGCGCGGGCCGGCGGCCTGGCCGGCTTCGATCACTTCTTCGTGGCTCAGCGGAACCGGGCTGATGCCAGCGGCCAGGTTGGTCACCAAGGACATGCCGAAGATCTCCATGCCTGCGTGGCGTGCGGCAATGGCTTCCAGCGCGGTGGACATGCCCACCAGGTCGGCGCCGATTCGCTTGGCGTATTGGACCTCGGCCGGGGTTTCGTAGTGCGGTCCGGTGAACTGGGCGTAGACGCCTTCATCAAGGCTGGAGTCCACTTCGCGGGCAATGCCGCGAATGCGCGAGGAGTACAGGTCGGTCAGGTCTACGAAGGTAGCGCCTTCCAGCGGGGAAGTGGCCGTGAGGTTGATGTGATCCGAGATCATCACCGGGGTGCCTGGGGTCCAGTGCTCGTTCAAGCCGCCGCAGCCGTTGGTCAGCACCAGGGTTTCACACCCGGTGGCCGCTGCGGTGCGGATGGGGTGGACTACTGAGCGTACGCCGCGGCCCTCGTAGTAGTGGGTGCGGGCACCGAGCACCAGAACGCGCTTGCCGGTGGAGGTCAGGATCGAGGAGATGCTGCCCTTGTGGCCGGGTACGGCCGGGGCGTGGAAGCCGGGGATGGTGGTGGCATCCAGGGTGTGGGTGGTTTCGCCGATCAGTTCGGCGGCCTGGCCCCATCCGGAGCCCAGCACTAGCGCGATATCGTGTTTTTCAACGTTGGTCTGCTCGGCGATTACCTGTGCAGCCTGTGCTGCTAGAGCCTGTGGGTCATTATGCATATCAGTCACGGGCAATACGCTACCGGTACAGGGGCGCTTTGTCAGGTGAAGCTAGTGCTTCAGAATCAATATCACGTCCGGAAACGGCCATTTGAATGTGCGCATTGAACCGACATGGTGAACAATAGAAACCGTGAGCGCAGATCGTAGTAATGAAGCAACCCGTTTAGTGATCCTCGGTGGCGGACCGGGCGGCTATGAAGCTGCCATGGGAGCGGCCCAGTTGGGCGCCAATGTCACCATTGTGGAACGTGCCGGCATGGGCGGTTCAGCAGTGCTGACCGATGTCGTGCCGTCTAAGACCCTGATTGCTACCGCCGACGCTGTGCGCCGCGTGAAGCAGGCCGAGGCCTTCGGTGTCCATGTTGATGGACTGGACTCCGCGGTGACCGACTTCTCGGTAGTCAACCACCGCCTGCTGGACCTTGCCAAGGAGCAGTCTTCGGATATCCGCACCGGCTTGGAGCGCAACGGGGTTCGCATTGTCATCGGCGAAGGCCGCCTGCTTGACCAGAACACCGTGGCGGTCTCCCACCCGGACGGCTCGGAGCAGACCATTGATGCCGATGCCATCCTGATCGCTGTTGGCGCGCACCCGCGTGAGCTGCCTACCGCGAAGCCGGACGGCGAACGCATTTTCAACTGGACCCAGATCTACAACATGAACGAGGTGCCTGAGCACCTGATCGTTGTTGGCTCCGGTGTCACCGGTGCAGAATTCGCTTCGGCCTACAACCTGCTTGGTGCCAAAGTCACCCTGGTGTCCTCGCGTGACCGCGTTCTTCCCGGCGAGGATGCTGATGCAGCTGGCGTGCTGGAAGACGCGTTCAAGGAAAACGGCGTGAACGTCGTATCCCAGGCCCGCGCAGAAGGCGTGGAGCGCAAGGGCGACAAGGTCCTCGTCACCTTGGCTGACGGCCGCGTGCTGGAAGGCAGCCACTGCCTGGTTGCCGTCGGCGGCATTCCGAATACCGCCAACCTCGGCTTGGAAGAAGCTGGCGTGCAGCTCACCGAATCCGGCCACATCAAGGTCGACGGCGTATCCCGTACTACCGCTACCAATATCTACGCCACCGGTGACTGCACCGGCGTCTTCGCGCTCGCCTCGGTGGCCGCGATGCAGGGCCGTATTGCCGTAGCCCACTTGCTCGGCGACTCGGTCAAGCCGCTGAATCTTGATCTGGTGGCTTCCAACGTCTTCACCTCCCCTGAAATTGCCACCGTAGGTGTCACCCAGCGCGCTGTTGCCGAGGGCAAGTACCAAGCGAACATCATCAAGGTTGATCTGAACGCGAATGCCCGCGCCAAGATGATGAACGTGGAGCACGGCTTCGTGAAGATCGTTTCGCGCAAGGGCTCGGGCACCGTCATCGGCGGCGTGGTGGTTGCACCGCGAGCCAGCGAGCTGATCTACTCACTGGCCTTGGCTGTCCAGAACGGCCTGCACGTGGATGACGTCGCAGAGACCTTCACTGTGTACCCATCGCTGTCTGGCTCATTGGCAGAGGCCGCGCGCCGTCTGCATCGGCACATCTAGCTATCGCTTTTCAGCACCGGCGGCATCCGCATTCAATGCAGATGCCGTCGTTGCTTTATTAACCGCCCATTGGTGAAATATAGTGATGATGTTCACATTCAATCTGCCTTTTGGTATAAGCCGGATTCCTCTTTGAACTAGTCACGTCTCATTATGTGAACTAGCGAATTCCCGCTAGTTAGATGGCAAATGGCGTGCTGGTGGCTGGTTGGTGGCTTAATGATGTCCAAATAGTGGACATCAATATCCGAATACTGGGCATTGAGGTTTAAGATTGTGACATTCGTAAATGAACGATTCACTCGTACTTTCACTCTAAGGAGCAGCCTCAATGTCGCAGGCTAACCAGACGGTGGTGCCAAAGGAAAACTCACGCGGACGCGTGCTGTTTGCCAGCATGATCGGCACTACGGTCGAATTCTTCGATTTCTACGCCTACGCCACCGCGTCGGTTCTCGTATTCCCCGCACTGTTCTTCCCGAACGCCACCACAATCAACGCGATCCTTTCCTCGTTCGCGATTTTCGGTGTGGCCTTCGTGGCTCGTCCGCTGGGTTCGATCGTCTTCGGCCACTACGGCGACAAGCTGGGCCGCAAGGGAACCCTGGTCGCCTCGCTGCTCCTGATGGGTATTGCGACGTTCCTCATCGGCTTCCTGCCACCGGCTGCCGGCAGCTGGACGGTGCTGGCGCCAACCGCACTGGTGCTGCTGCGCTTCGCCCAGGGCCTGGCCCTGGGTGGCGAGTGGTCCGGCGCTGCGCTTCTGGCCACCGAGAACGCTCCAAAGAACAAGCGCGCCATCTACGGGACCTTCCCGCAGCTGGGCGCTCCCATCGGCTTCATCATTGCAAACCTGATGTTCGTGGCCCTGCAGACCTGGACCACTGCCGAGCAGTTCATGGCGTGGGGTTGGCGCGTTCCGTTCTACTTCTCGGCAGTGATGGTGATCATTGGCCTGTGGGTACGCCTGAAGCTGGTCGAATCCTCCTCCTTCCAGAAGGTTCTGGACCAGAAGAAGGTCGTGAAGTCGCCATTCGCGGTGACCATGAAGAAGCACTGGCGCCCAACCCTGGCCGGTACCTTCATCATGCTGGCCACCTACGTGCTGTTCTACCTGATGACCTCCTTCACCCTGACCTACGGCACCCAGCCAGCCAGCGTGGAGCAGGCTACCGCGGCGGCCGAAGCCAAGGGCAAGACCTTCGACGCTGCCGGCTTCGTCCCGGGCCTGGGCATTGAACGCCCGACCTTCCTGACCATGCTGATCATCGGTGTTGTCTTCTTCGGCATCTTCACCGTCGTCTCCGGCCCATTGGCTGAGAAGTTCGGCCGCCGCAAGTTCCTGATCTGGGTCACCTCAGGCATCCTGGTCTTCGGTCTTGCATGGACCCTCTTCTTCGGCCCGGGCCAGGGCGCTGCCATGGCCGGCCTGATCATCGGCTTCGCGCTGATGGGCCTGACCTTCGGTCCGATGGCCGCCTACTTGCCTGAACTGTTCCCCTCGAACGTCCGCTACACCGGCTCGGCAGTTGCCTACAACCTGTCCTCGGTGATCGGTGCCGCACCAGCTTCCTTCGTCGCTGTGGCGCTGTGGAAGGCCGGCAACGGCAACACCTTGGGCGTGGGGCTCTACCTCGCCCTGGGCGCAGTGCTGACCCTGGTGGCACTGTTCATGACCCGCGATACCTCGGATGTCGACATGGAAGAATTCGTCGAATAAGCCGAACTCTTTCGAAGCGCAAAGGCCGGGCAGCTCATCCTTGGATGGTGAGCTGCCCGGCCTTTGCCCGTTGCATCGAAGAATATGTGTGCCACTATGGGCAGGTAACCGAAATCTTTCGCAGGGGAGTAGTCATGCGCATTGCAGTTGCCGGAGGCACCGGAGTCCTGGGACGCCAAGTCGTGGAGAAACTCGCGGCTCTGGGCCACGAAGCGGTGGTGCTCGCGCGCTCTGCCGGCTGCGACCTGACCAACTTCCACTCGGTGAAGCAATGGCTGGTTGACTGCCAAACGGTCATCGATGTGTCCGGCTCGTCCACGACGAGTGCCTCGGCCGCCATGCGCTACTTCACCCAATCCACCGCCAACCTCATTCGCGTCGGGCGAGAGGCAGGGGTGCAGAACCATGTGGCGCTGTCCATTGTCGGCGCGGCCGACATCGACTCGGGATACTATGCAGGCAAAGCGGCCCAGGAACGCATGCTCCAGATCCTCGAGGGCGGCTACACGATCCTGCGCGCCACCCAATTCCATGAATTTGTCGGACAGAATATCAACCGGCTGGGCGCCGGCCCAGTGCAGGTGGCCCCGAAAATGCGGCTGCAACCCATTGCCGGATCCGAAGTCGCCGACGCGCTGATTGATCTGGCGCTGGCCCCCGCCCAAGGACTGGTGCAGGATCTTGCCGGCCCGAAAGAAGAGAATATGCCAGAGCTCTTCGCGCAGTATCTCCAGCACGAGGGGAAGTCCCCGAAGATCATTGAAGTCCCGGTTCCCGGGGCGATGGGCAAAGCGATGCGCCAGGGCGGAATCCTGCCGGACACCTCGGCGCGCCTCGGCCAGGAGACCTTCACCGACTGGCTCGCCCGGCAGTAGCCGCGAACCTGCGGGGTTGTCCGAGCAAGCAAAAAGCCTGAGGGGCCCTGCCGCGATTGTGCGGCAGGGCCCCTCAGGCCTTTGAAGAACGGATCTAGCTGGCGTCGTCGATGGTTGCGATGACCGCACCGGACGACAAGGTCTCGCCCGGAGCAACTTCCAAACCGTTGACCACACCGGCGCGGTGGGCGGTGATCGGCTGTTCCATCTTCATGGCTTCCAGAACGACAATCAGATCGCCCGCGGCCACTTCAGCGCCATTGGCCACAGCCACCTTCACGATGGTGCCCTGCATTGGCGAACGCAGCTCAGCGCTGTTGGCGCTGCTTCCTGCAGCGGTCTTGCGGCTGGACTTGCGCTTCTTCTTGCCTGCACCGCGGTCAGCGCCGTTGGCGGACATCGAGCCCAGCGAAGATGGAAGGGTGACTTCCAATCGCTTGCCATCAACCTCAACGGTCACGCTGGTGCGCTCATTGTCTTCGTCCTCAGCCTCTGCGCCTGGCATCGGGTGGGGCTCGATGGCGGTCTTGAACTCGGTTTCGATCCAACGGGTGTGGACCTTGAAAGGTCCCTCGGCAGGAACGAAGGCCGGGTCGCTCATCACGGCACGGTGGAATGGCAGAACGGTGGCCATGCCCTCGACCTGGAATTCCTCCAAGGCGCGGCGGGCACGGGCGGCGGCGACCTCGCGGGTGCTGCCGGTGATGATCAGCTTCGAGATCATCGAGTCGAAGTTCCCCGAGACGCTTTCGCCCTGTTCGATGCCGGAGTCAACGCGGACGCCCGGGCCGGAAGGCAGAGCCATCTTGGTGATGGTGCCTGGGGTTGGCATGAAGTTGCGGCCGGCGTCCTCGCCGTTGATGCGGAATTCGAAGGAGTGTCCGCGGACTTCAGGGTCCTCATAACCGAGTTCCTCGCCGCGGGCGATGCGGAACTGTTCGCGGACCAGATCCAGTCCGGTGACTTCCTCGGAAACCGGGTGCTCCACTTGCAGGCGGGTGTTGACCTCGAGGAAGGAGATCACGCCATCCTGTCCGACCAGGAACTCGCAGGTGCCAGCGCCGGTGTACTTTGCTTCGCGCAGGATCGCCTTGGATGCCTCGTACAGACGGGTGGTCTGCTCTTCGCTCAGGAATGGAGCCGGAGCTTCCTCGACCAGCTTCTGATTGCGGCGCTGCAGCGAGCAGTCGCGGGTGGAGACGACCACGACATTGCCGTGGGCGTCGGCCAGGCACTGGGTTTCCACGTGGCGTGGCGCGTCCAGGAAGCGCTCGATGAAGCATTCGCCGCGGCCGAAGGCGGCCACTGCTTCGCGAACTGCGGAATCGTAGAGCTCGCCGATTTCCTCGCTATTGCGTACGACCTTGATGCCGCGTCCGCCGCCACCGTAGGCGGCCTTGATGGCCAGTGGCAGGCCGTGCTCATCAGCGAAGGCGTAGACTTCATCAGCCGAAGCCACCGGATCCTTGGTGCCCGGAACCAGCGGAGCGCCAACCTTCTCGGCAATGTGGCGGGCCTTGACCTTGTCGCCGAGCTGGTCGATGGAATCCGGCGAAGGGCCGATCCAGGTCAGACCAGCGTCGATCACGGCCTGGGCGAATTCGGCGTTTTCCGAAAGGAAGCCGTAGCCCGGGTGGATGGCGTCTGCGCCGGAGCGCTCGGCGGCGTCCAGGATTTTCTCAATGCGAAGGTACGACTCGGCTGCGGTAGTGCCGCCCAGTGCATAGGCTTCGTCAGCCAAGCGCACATGCAGTGCATCGCGGTCGGAGTCAGCGTAGACCGCTACGGACTCGATTCCTTCATCGCGTGCGGCACGGATAATGCGCACGGCAATCTCGCCGCGGTTGGCGATAAGCACCTTCGTCAATTGATTCATCATGAACCTTGTCTTCAAAAATAGGGTTTCTCACCTAGGAGCCTATCGTTTTTGTGGGAACTATATGTAGTTAAACGGTCAAACCCGGGTGTTTGCCTGAAAAGTTTGGAGGAATCCTACAAAATAATCGCGCTTGCGCTCCTCACCGGGTGGGTCTAGCGCCAGAGCACATCCTGAATTAGGGCTGGAGCAACTCCGAGGCTAAGGACCTGCAAGCAAAACGTCGAATGCTCATGACCGTTGTGCTGGCCTTGGCTGGGCTGATGGCGATCACCGCTTGCTCGCCTGCTGCGGGCATTGCCGCCCTGGGCCATCTGGCGGGCGAGGGGGATCAATGGCCGGGGGGAGAGCGGGCAGCTCGAAGGGCTCGATGAGCAGTCGGTGCGGCTGCTGGCCTCGAATGAAGGCGCCAAGTATTTTGTCGTGGCCTCGAAGGACCAGCAGACCGCTTGCCTCTACAAATTCAAGGAGGATTCCGCCCAGCACAGCGCTGGAGGGTGCGGCGCCGCCGGTGGATCGGGCATCATTGTCGAGGTGAAGACCCCGTCCTCCAAAATGATGCTGGTGCGCGAAGATGCGGATACCGCCGAGCTGGAAGAATCTGGCTGGACCCGCATCCACGAGAATATCGTGGTCGCCTAGCTGCTAGGACTGCCGGTTTCGGTGCCGCCGCACAGCCGCGCGGTTGGCGCAGCGCACCGAGCAGTAGCGTTGCCGTCCATTGCGCGTCACGTCCACCACCACTTGTCTGCACGGTTCGGCTTCGCAGCGGCGCAGCCGATGCATTCCGCGGGTGGTCAGATGAAGGGCGGTGCCCACCGCGATCACCGACCTTAGGACCTGCGGCAGGCTTTGCCCGTTATCGCGGTAGTGCAGATGCCAGCCTTCGCCATCATGATCCACCATGCGCGGGTAGGCCGCGGCGCGGGCCATCTGCTCATTGAGCAGTTCGGCGCGGTGCCCATCGGACGTGGCATCAACGATGCACAGCCAATCGTCGATGACCCGGCGCGTCTGCTCATGGTCATCGAGGTGCCGAGGGAAGGGCATGGTCATTCCCACATCCCTGGTGCGTTGCTCAATCTGATCGCGATCCCCGGGCCAGTTATTGGCAAGGGATGCGGCCAGCAGCACGGCATATTCGCCGTAAGGGTTGAGTTGCATAAGGACATTACATCATGCTGAAGCCATGACCACTTCAAAGTACATCGCCATGGCCAGACAAGCAGTTCCCGCCAGCGAACATGAACACAGCTGGCAGACCCGGTCAAGCCACCACACCTCGACCGGAATCGTCCAGTACCTGCAGTGCCTTACGTGCAAAACCCAGCAGATGCGTCAGATCGGATTCGACTGCCAGGTGCCAAAAGCGAGCAAAGAAATACGCGCCTAGAAACGGTGTTCCCAGGCGCGTATCCGGCGATTACTTCCAGAGATCAATGATCCCTACTCCGAGTTCGGCCAGAAGCTTCCGGAGAACGAAGACATCCAAGCCCACCACGTTCTGGAAGTTCCCCTCGATGGATTCAATGAATGATGCTGCCAGGCCATCGATGGTGAATGCGCCGGCGCAAGGCAGCGGTTCACCGCTGGCGACATAGGCTTCGATCTCTGCATCGCTGACCGTCGAGAAGTGGACCACGGTCGAGGACACCTGGCCGACCGGCTTTTCCGGCTGCTGCGTGTCGATGAGCCAATGGCCCGAATGCAGCACGCCGGTGGCGCCGCTGAGCTGCTGCCAGCGTTCCCTCGCCACCTGCTCGGTATGCGGCTTGCCGTAGGCGACACCCTCGAGCTCGAAGACCGAATCACAACCAAGCACCAGGGTTCCCGCAGGGTGCTGGCCGCTGGCGACATCCTCGGCCTTGGCCCGAGCCAATAGCTGTGCGGTCTGTGCAGGGGACTGCGCGCCGTGCTGGGCTACTGCCTGGGCGAGCACTGCATCCTCATCCACCTCCGAAACCTGGGTTGTGAATTCCAGGCCTGCATCGGAGAGCACTTTCTTGCGTCCCCATGACGCGGAGGCCAGAACTAGCCGGGCGGAAGGTCGAGGCTGCGTGCTCATACGGTGGCATTCTCCTTGGTGTAATCCTGATCGTAGTCATCGTCTGCGGTTGATTCCTCAGAATCAAGCAGCTCGTTCAACTTCGATCCTTCCACATCAACGTCCGGAAGAATCCTATCCAGCCACTTGGGCAGGTACCAGGCCTTGTCTCCGAGTAGATGCATTACTGCAGGAATCAATGTCATGCGGATGATGAAGGCATCGAAGAGCACACCGAAGGCCAGCGCGAAGCCCAGCGGGCGGATCATCGCCAGATGCGAGAAGACGAATCCGGCAAAGACCGAAATCATGATCAGCGCCGCGGCGGTCACCACAGGAGCGGCCATGGAGAAGCCTGAACGCACCGCATCCTTGGCAGGCTCGCCGTGGGCGTAGCGCTCGCGCATCGCCGAGACGAGGAATACCTGGTAGTCCATGGCCAAGCCGAAGAGGATGCCGGTCAGCAGGATCGGCAGGAAGCTGAGCAACGGGCCAGGGACATTGACGTCGAAGAAGCTGGAGAACCAGCCGAACTGGTAGACCATGACGCTGGCGCCGAAGGCCGCCGCCAGGGACAGCAGGAAGCCACCGGTGGCGAGCAGTGGGACCACGACGGAGCGGAAGACCAGCAACAGCAGGATCAGCGACAGGCCAACCACGATGCTCAGGTACGGAACCAGGGCGGCGGTCACCTTTTCGGAGACGTCAATCTGGGCGGCAACCTGTCCGGTGACCGCGATATCAGCTCCGGTGGCTTCGGAGAATTCCGCGTAATCGCCACGCAGCTGATGGACCAGGGATTCGGTCTGTTCCGAGGACGGGCCATCGGTCGGAATGACCTGGATGGCAGAGAGCCGGTGGTTGTCGGTCAAGGCGACCGGAATCGCGGCCACAACACCGTCATATTCGCGCAGCTTGTCGGCCACGTCCAATGCCTTGGATTCGGCTTGGCGCTCGGTGAGGTTTTCTGGCAGGTCAGCCAGTACCAGCAACGGCCCGTTGTATCCGGCGCCGAACTTGTCGCTGGTCTGTTCGAAGGCCTGGAAGGCCTGCGAATCGGCGGGTTCCGCGCTGCCATCAGGCAGGGCAGTGCGCATCTGGGTTGCCGGCAATGCGATAGCCCCCAGGACGATGACCACCAGCAGCGTGACGGGCACGGCCACCTTGGTCACCATGCGAACCCAGCGTGCCGAGAACGGCTCCTTGATTTCCGGATTCTCCACCTGGGCCGCGGCCTTGCGGCGGGCGCGCTGGGAAACCAGGCGATTGCCAGCCAGCGAGAGCAAAGCGGGCAGCAACGTGATGTTCAGCAGGACCGAGCAGAGAACGGTGAAGGCCGCCGAAAGCCCCAGCACCGTCAGGAACGGAAGTCCTGGCACGGCCAGCGCCGCCAGCGCGATGATCACGGTCAAGCCGGCGAAGACCACGGCGTTGCCGCTGGTGCCCACGGAGCGCGCGATGGATTCGCCCACCTCCATGCCGGCCAGCATCTGCGTGCGGTGTCGATGGATGATGAACAGCGCATAGTCGATACCCACCGCAAGGCCCAGCATGAGGGCCAGGGCCGGGGTAATCGAGGCCATGTCGATCACCGAGGAGAAGGCCATGGTGGTGCCGACACCGGCGCCAACACCCAGCAGCGCCAGGAGCAATGGCAGGCCTGCGGCGATCAATGTGCCAAGCATGATGATCAGGACGATCGCGGCGATGACAACGCCGATGACTTCCGATGATCCGAAGACCTGGGACATGTCCTGCATGATTTCTTTGGAGAACAGGACCTCCACGCCATTGGCCTGGGGACCGGCGGCGATGGCCTTGATCTGCTCGCGATCAGCAGGGGTCAACGCGTCAGTCTGGATCTTGAAACTTACCTGCGAGACCGCGGTGCTTCGATCCTCGGAGACAAAACGCATGTCCGAGTTGGCGCCCACCTGGCGGGCAGCGAACTGCAGTTCGGCATGGCCGGTTTCAAGTTCCTTCTGGCCCTTTTCAACATCCTTTTCGGCCTGCTCAAGTTCGGCGGTCTTCTCCTTGATGGTCTTCTCGCCGGATTCGAGCTTTTCCTTGGCCTTGACCAGATCAGCCTTGCCCTGAAGGAACTCGGCCTTCTTCTGGTCGAATTCCTTCTGGCCTGCATCCAGCTGGGCACGTCCGGCGTCCAACTCGGCCTGGCCATCAGCCAGCTTGGCCTTGTTGGCGTCAATCTGCGACTTTGCCTGATCAAGCTGCTTCTTCGCATCGGCGAGCTGGGTTTTCGCGGCGCCGAGCTTGCTGCTGTTCGCCTTCAGTTCCTTGCGTCCGGCATCCACCTGGGCCTGGCCGTCATCGAGCTTCTTGCGCGCGGCATCGAGCTGCTTCAAGCCGGCCTCGCCTTGGGCGATCTTCGCCAGCGCTGCCGTGGCCTGGTCCTTGCCAGCCTGGGCTTTCGAAAGTCCAGCTTCGGCGGCGGCCTTGCCCTTTTCTGCCTCGGCCAGACTGGTCTTGAGTCCGTTCAGGGTTTTGGTGTAATCAGCTACGGCTTGTTCATTACCATCGGCTTTGGCTTGTTCAAGGGCCTGCTCGGTGGACTGGATCTGCGCGCCCAGCGCGGCAATGGCGGATTCGGCCTGGGAGATCCCGGCCTTGGCCTGGGCCATGCCGTCCTCTGCTTCTTTCAGGCCGGTCGTTGCCTTGGTCTTGCCCGTGGCAAGCGAGGACTCGAACTCCGAGCGGGACGAACCGCCAAGAAGCTGTTGCATTCCCGACTTGTACTGCTGCTCGCCGGAAGTGATTTCCTTCTGGGCAGCGTCAAGCTTCTTCTCGCCGGCATCGTACTGCGCCTGGCCGGAATCGTAAGTGCTCTTGCCGGACTTGTACTTCGCCAGGCCGTCGTTGTACTTGGCTTCGCCGGCAGCCAGCTGTGCCGCACCCGAATCAAGCTCCTTCTGGCCAGCTTCCAGCTGTGCGCGGCTGTCGGCCAGCTTCTTCTCGCCGGCGTCGATCTGCGGCTGAGCGTCCTTGATTTTCTTTTCGCCATCAAAGTACTGGGCCCAGCCATTGGTCAGGTCCTCACGGCCGTCTTCGAGCTGGACCTTGCCATCAGCGATCTGTTTCTTGGCATCGTCGAGTTTCTTCTGGCCATCGACCAGCTTCTTCTCGTTCTTATCGATCTCCGGCTGGGCCTTGTCAAGCTGCTTCTGCAGATCGAAGGGGCTCATCGCGTCGACAACCTGCGGGTGCAGCGAGAGCTGTTCCAGCGCTTCGGAGATGGACTTCTGCTGTCCTTCGGTCAGCGGCTTGTCGGTGCTCTCGCGGAACACGATGGAACCGGAACCGCCGGCAAGATCCGGCAATTCTTGTTTCATGCGGTCCAAGGTGCGCTGGGTTTCAGTTCCCGGGAGTGTGAAGGTATTCGAGAGCTGCCCCATGAACAAGCTGGCGCAAACACCAATGAAGATAAAGGCAGCGAGCCACATCGAGATGACGCGCATGCGGTGGCGGTGAGCCCATCGTGCCAGACGGTAAAGGATTGATGCCATGAGCTTAGATGTCCTTCGAGATGCTAGTGCTGTTCAGCGGGAAGTGTTTGAAGCCTTGTTCCAGGGTGTGCATTGCCTTGGTCACCAGGGTGTGGAAGGTGGCAATGAGTTCCGGGGAGATATCCATGTTCTGGTTTTGCTGAGCCGGGATGTGTTCCATCCACTCATCGAAGGCGGCTTGGCCTGCCCCCAGGAGCGCATGAGTCAGGACGCGGATGGAGAAGCTGTCGGCGTGGGGGTAGCGGCGGCCGAATTTGTCGAGGACATCGGCGGTGGCCTGCTGCCATTCGTTCATATTCGCCGTGATGCAGCCATTGGGTTCGTTGCCGATGATGTAGGCACCGAAATGGGCCACCTGTCCCAGCTGCTCAGCGACTTCATCGGATTTGAGCGCCTGGATGATCGAGTCCAGCAGGGGCACGGAGTCGGCGGCCTCGCCCATGGACTCGACCATGGTGTCCAGGACCTGATGCAGGGGATAGGAATAGATGGCGTCCACTGTGGGGAAATAGTTGAACAGGGTGCGCCGTGAAATCCCGGCGGCGTCAGCGATTTGATTTGCCGTGAGCGCAGTGTCGGCGCCCTGGTGCAATAGCTGCGCGACGGCGTCGACGATGGCCTGTTTAGTGGCTCGTTTATTTTGTTCTCGGCGCGTGCCGGTACTCAGGGAAGTCACATACTTACACTACGTGCAAACTTGCACGCTGTGCAAGTTGATGTGGTTGGCCAGCAAGATCTTTTGGACCCTTAAAGACAATTGGCGTCCGAGCAATTATGCTCGGACGCCAATTTCAGCGATATGTGCTACTTCGCAGATGCGGATTCCACGAGGGTGCCGCCTTCCGCCACTGACTCGTCGGCAAACGGATTGCCGTTGCGTGGTGCGTTGTACATATCAATATCCAGGATGCCTTCGCGCTTGGCCACGATGGTTGGAACCAGCGCCTGGCCGGCAACGTTCACCGCGGTGCGGCCCATATCGATGATCGGATCAACAGCCATCAGCAGGCCAACACCGGCAAGCGGCAGGCCCAGGGTGGACAGCGTCAGCGTCAGCATGACCACCGCGCCGGTGGTGCCGGCGGTAGCCGCCGAGCCGAGCACCGAAACGATCGCAATCAGGATGTAATCGGTGAGGCTCAGATCAATGTTGAAGAACTGGGCAACAAAGACGGCCGAAACCGCAGGGTAGATCGCTGCGCAGCCATCCATCTTCGTGGTCGCGCCCAGGGGCACAGCGAATGAAGCGTAGCCCGAAGGCACGCCGAGGTTCCGCTCGGTCACGCGCTGGGTCAGCGGCAGGGTGCCAATGGACGAGCGGGAAACGAAGCCCAGCTGGACTGCTGGCCAGACCCCGGAGAAGTACTGCTTGATCGACAGGCCGTGGCTGCGAACCAAAACAGGGTAGAAGGCAAAGAGGACCAGTGCGAGGCCCACGTAGATCGCTACCGTGAACTTGCCCAGGGCGCCGATGGTGTCCCAGCCGTAGGTTGCCACGGCGTTGCCGATCAGGCCGACGGTGCCGATCGGCGCAATGCGGATGATCCACCACAGCACCTTCTGGATGATGGCCAGAGCCGAAGCGGAGAATGCCAGGAATGGTTCGGCGGCCTTGCCGACCTTCAGAGCTGCCACGCCGACGGCGATGGCGACCACGAGAATCTGCAGCACATTGAAGCTGACCGAAGTGGTAGCCGCTCCGTCTTCAATGGAAGTGCTGGCGCCAAGGCCAAGGAAGTTCGACGGGACCAGTCCGGTCAGGAAGCCGAGCCAGTCGCCGGTCTTGCCGTCGTAGCCTGCAGGAGCTTCCTGCCCGGTATTTGCGCCAGGCTGGAACACCACGCCCAGGAGCATGCCGATGGTTACGGAAACCAGCGCGGTAATTCCGAACCACAGCAGGGTCTGCCACGCCAGGCGGGCAGCATTGGTGACCTTGGAGAGATTGGCGATGGAAGCGACCACCGCGAAGAAGATCAGCGGGATGACCGCTGTGCGGAGCAGCGATACGTAGCTGGAGCCGATGATCGACAGGGCGCGGCCCAGGCCGTTAGGTTCGTCGGCGGTGCTGCCGGTGTACTTGGCGACGAGACCCAGGATGAGGCCAGCGATGAGAGCCGCAATGATCTGCGGCCCGAAGCTGGTCATCCAACGGGGGAGTTTAGATGAAGGTGCGGCGTTTGACATGCTTTCAAGGCTAGGTCGGTTTTCACCGCTGGGCGCAGTTGATATTACGCAAGATGACGAATATGCCGTAATTGTGTTTTTGAACACCAAATCGGTGTGAAGTGGCGCATGGATCCGGTGATATTCCGCAATGGTTGGTCACATCCTGTCATCTGCAGACCGCCTGCGGCATCGATGCTTATCCAACTGTTTCGCCTGTCAGCTGGACTCTCGAAGCCGACTATGGCATGAACTTCATGGCGCACTCGCAGCTGCGTTGCAAGGAGGGCTGGAACCCGCCGCTGGCTGCTGGGGCAAGTCCTGTCGAATGGGCTGATCTGCAAGGTTGGCTCCCCTTGACCTGGGGTCCCGGTATGGAAGAGTGGGGCACAAGCCCACGTCGTACCTTGGCACCGAACGATGAAAGTGCCGATCAATCAGAAGGATCACTGTCAATGCGTGTTTATATCACCAGCGTTTTTGTCTCTGACCAATCGCAAGCCAAAGAGTTCTACACCAAAGTCCTCGGCTTCAAGGTCAAGCACGATATTCCCATGGGGCCATTCAGCTGGCTCACCCTGGTGTCGCCCGAAGATGAAGGCGGCGCCGAACTCCTGCTTGAGCCAGCCGAGCACCGGGCCGTCGCTCCGTACCGTGATGCACTCAAGGCCGACGGGATTCCGGTGGCATCCTTTGCTGTTGAGGACGTCCAAGCCGAATATGAGCGCCTGAGTGGATTGGGTGTTGAATTCACGCAGGGCCCTACCGATGCCGGCACGGTCATGGTGGCAACCTTCGATGACACCTGCGGCAACCTGATCCAGATTTCCAGCTACAAGGGATGAAAAATGCCGGGCCCTGGGGCCCGGCTTTCCAGCAGGCTATTTCAGCAGCGCGCGCTTGAGGGTATCCAAGCCCACCGAGCCCAGACGCAAGGCTGCGGTGTGGAAATCCTTAAGTGAGAAGGCATCGCCCTCGGCGGCAGCGTACTCATCGCGGATTTGCTCCCACAGCCGTTGGCCGATCTTGTACGACGGCGCCTGGCCGGGCCAGCCCAGGTAGCGGTTGTACTCGAAGTCCAGCTGCCCCTTGGACAAATCAAGATTCCGCTCCAGGAACTCGTACCCCTTCTCTGCATCCCAGATGCCCTTGCCCCACTGCGCTGGCACCTGCAATCCCAGGTGCACGCCGATATCAAAAACGACCCGGGCCGCGCGAAGTCGCTGCGCATCGAGCATGCCCATGTAGTCGCCGGGATCATCAAGGTAGCCCAGCTGGTGCATGAGCCGTTCCGAATACAGTGCCCAGCCTTCGCCCTGGCCGGAGACCCAGCACATCAGCCGGCGCCAGCTGTTCAGGGTCGCCGCTTGCATTTGCGCCGTGCCGATCTGCAGGTGATGCCCGGGCACGCCTTCGTGGTACACCGTGGTCAATTCCGCCCACGTGGTGAATTGGTCCTCGCCTGGCGGCACCGACCACCACATGCGCCCGGGCCGGGTGAAGTCCTCGGACGGTCCGGTGTAGTACACCCCGCCGTCCTGGGTCGGCGCGATCATGCATTCAATGCGATCCATCGGAGCCGGGATCTCGAAGTGCTTGCCTGACAAGTCCGCGATCGCCTGGTCGGCTTTGCCCTGCATCCATTCGCGCAGGGCATCGGTCCCGTTCAGCTTGCGCGCAGGGTCCTCGTTCAGGACCCGCTTCGCCTCGTCGATGGTCGAGCCCGGCTTGATCTGCTGGGCCACGCGCTGCTGCTCGGCGATGATGGCATCAAGTTCGGCGACGCCCCACGCGTAGGTTTCCTCCAGATCGATGGTGGCGCCCAGGAATCGGCGGGACATCAGCGAATAGTATTCACGCCCTACGGCATCCTGTTCTGGCGCTTGTTCCAGGAGCTCGGTTTCGAGGTATTGGGCCAGCTTGCGGTAGGCGGATTTTGCGCCCTCGGCGCCGCGTTCCAAGCGTTCAGCCGCGGCGGAATCGATGGCACTGCCGGAGCTGGCGAGCTGGTCGAAGAATCCGCCGTCCTTGGCGTAGTCGACCGATTGGCCGGCAACGATCCGCACCTGCCGCTTGGCTGGCATCATCGAGTTGGCGGCCGAATCGCGCAGGGAAGCGATGTAGCCGTCGATGGCCGCCGGCAGGTTTTCCAGGCGCTGGGCGATGAAGGCAAAATCCTCGGCGCTGTCCTGGGGCATGAGATCGAAGATCGAGCGGATCTCCTGGGCCGGGCTGGCAATGTTGTTCAGTTCCGTGCGCCCGGTAAAAAGAATTTCCAGTTCCAGGCCGAGGCGCTCGGTCATCGCATCGAGCGTCACCTCGTCCACGGCGTCAACGGGCGTGGCATTGGCCAAGGCGCTCAACGTGTCGCGCAGGAGCCTGATCTGCCCGGTGGTGCCAGCCGGGGAGTAGTCGCCATAAGCGGATTCGTAGCCGGGAATGCCCAGCGATACTCCCCATTCAGGGGTGAGCTCCAGGCTCTTGGCGTAGAAGCCTTCGGCGATCTGATCGATCGCCGAAGGGTCGCGGTGCGGTGCGGAGGATGTCATGTAGCTAACAGTAGTTGATATGAAAGATTTGTTGAAGAGTTTTACGCACTGCTATGGGTTTGGGGATTGGGGTTTGCGCAGTGCCGCCAGCCAGCCGGCGCGCCGGATGTGCGGAGCGGGCGCCGCGAAGCTAGCGGCGCCCGATGGCCCAGCCCAGTCGCGGAGTCAGTGCGCGGCGCTTGCGCAGGCGGGTGACTCGCTTTTTGGCCGGCGCCGCTGCTTCGGGCTGCTCAACCGGAGTATTGCCCATGGCGCACAGCAATGCGGTGACTGCCGCCAGTTCCTCGGCGGTGGGATTGCCCTTGGTCACGCGGATCTGTGGGGCGGCAGGTGTCGCGGTGTCCTGTTGCATTGGCTTTGCTCCTGGGTAGTACTCGAATCGGCGGTGCGAGCGGCGTTTACAGCGGGATGTTGCCGTGCTTCTTCGGTGGCAGTACTGCGTGCTTCTCGCGCAGGGCGCGCAGGCCGCGCACCAGCTGCACGCGGGTGTCGCTCGGTGCGACGACCGCATCCACGTAGCCCAGCTCGGCAGCCTGGTAAGGGTTGAGCAGCTCGGCCTCGTAATCGTCGATGATCTGCTTGCGGCGTGCCTCGACGTCTCCGCCCTCGGCTTGAACTGCTGCCAGATCTCGGCGGTAGAGGATGTTGACTGCGCCCTGGGCACCCATCACGCCGATCTGCGCGGTAGGCCAGGCGAGGTTCAAATCGGCGCCAAGCTTCTTGGAACCCATCACGATGTACGCTCCGCCGTAGGCCTTGCGGGTGATCACGGTCAGCTTCGGCACAGTGGCTTCCGCGTAGGCGTAGAGCAGCTTTGCGCCGCGGCGGATGATGCCCTGGAATTCCTGGTCCTTGCCCGGCAGGAAGCCCGGGACATCCACGAAGGTGAGGATGGGGATGTTGAAGGCGTCGCAGTTGCGCACGAAGCGGGCTGCCTTTTCCGAAGCGGCGATATCCAAGGTGCCGGCGAACTGCATCGGCTGGTTGGCCACGATGCCGACGGTGCGGCCCTCGACGCGGGCATAGCCGATCATGACGTTCGGCGCGTACAGGGACTGCATCTCGAAGAAGTGGGCGTCATCGACCACGGATTCGATGACCTTGCGCATGTCATAGGGCTGGTTGGCCGAATCCGGGATGATGGTATCCAGGGCCAGATCATCAGCGGTGATCTCCAGCTCCTCATCGAATTCGGCGATCAGCGCGTCGGCGAGGTTCGAGGAAGGTAGGAAGTCCAGCAGTTCCTTGCAGAATTCGACGGCGTCTTCTTCATCGCTGGCCAGGTAGGTCGCGGTGCCGGTGTTGGCATTGTGCTGGCGTGCGCCGCCCAGGGCTTCCATGTCGATTTCTTCGCCGGTGACGGTCTTGATGACATCTGGTCCGGTGATGAACATGTGGCTGGTCTTGTCGACCATGATGACGTAGTCGGTCAGCGCAGGGGAGTACGCGGCGCCGCCGGCCGATGGGCCCATGATCAAGGAGATCTGCGGAACGACGCCCGAGGCGTGAACGTTGTTGCGGAAGATATCGGCGAACATGGCCAGGGAGGCCACGCCTTCCTGGATGCGTGCGCCGCCGCCGTCCAGGATGCCGACCACTGGACAGCCGTTGCGCAGGGCGAATTCCTGGACCTTGACGATCTTTTCGCCGTTCACCTGGGAGAGCGAGCCGCCGTAAACGGTGAAGTCCTGGGAGTAGACGGCGACAAGGCGGCCGTCAACGGTGCCGTAGCCGGAGACCAGGCCGTCGCCCATCGGCTTCTTCTTTTCCATTCCGAAAGCTGTGGAACGGTGAACGGCCAGGGCATCGAATTCTACGAAGGAGTCCTCGTCCATGAGCATTTCAATGCGTTCACGGGCGGTGTGCTTTCCGCGGGAGTGCTGCTTTTCGATTGCTGCCTGGCCGCTTGGTGCTTCGGAGAGCTTCTGGCGGCGGCGGAATTCAGCAAGTTTGCCGGCGGTGGTGGACAGGTCGATTGACTCGGCTGCCTCGGTTCTGCCCTGCGTCATGCCTTCGACTCCCTCGAGTTGTCTTCAATGTGTAGGAATAGCACAAGAAAAATGCCATCTAAGTCAGTCTAGCTGGGGAAACAGGACTTCTGGTTGTAGGAAACTTACAAAATGGCACGATATCGAGTGGGTGGCACGCCAGAATAAGTTACTCTGCAGTAGCTTAGCCGGGGAACTTCGCGTAACCTAGATCACATGACTAGTGAATCCCGCACTGAAATCGCTCCGGTCTCAGCGAGCCTCAAGAACCGCACCATCTTGATGAGCGGCGGAAGCCGCGGTATCGGATTAGCCATAGCCAAGGCGGCCGGAGCCCTTGGCGCCAACGTCGTCCTGCTATCCAAAACCGCAGACCCGCACCCGAGCCTCGAAGGCACCATCCATACCGCCGTGGAAGAAATCAACCAGGCCGGAGGCCGAGGCCTGGCTGTAGTCGGCGACGTGCGCATCGACGAGGACGTGCAGCGCGCCGTGGACGAAGCGGTCGCCGCCTTCGGCGGCATCGACATCGTGGTGAACAACGCCTCGGCCATCAACCTGGCCAAAACCGATCAAGTGGATATGAAGCGCTACGACCTGATGCAGGACATCAATGTGCGCGGAACCTTCCTGCTGTCGAAAACCGCGTTGCCCTACCTTCGCGCCTCGCAGCACCCGCATATCCTCACCCTCTCGCCTCCGCTGAACCTGGATCCGCGCTGGGCCGGAGAACACCTGGCCTACACGATGGCCAAATACGGCATGTCCATGACCACCCTGGGGCTGGCCGAAGAGCTCAAGGACCAGGGCGTGGGAGTGAACTCGCTATGGCCGGAAACCTTGATCGATACCGCAGCCATCCGCAACCTGCCCGGTGGACAGAAGATGATCCAGGGCGCCCGTGACGCGCAAATCGTTGCCGACGCCGCCATGGCCATCCTGGGCAGCGATCCGAAGAAGCTCAGCGGCAATTTCTTCACCGACGGCCAGGTCCTGAAGTTGGCAGGAGTCACGGATCTGGAGAAATACGCGCTGAACCCGCAGGTGCCATTAGTAGAGGACATTTTCCTTTAAAGAATCCACGCAAAGAGGCTGGCAGCGCGGCGGTGTTCTAGGGTTTTAGCTATGAACACTTCTGATGGCACCGCCCGCGCGGCCATAGACCCAGCCCGGTTCGCGCAACTCACAAAGCAGCTTGAACTGGGCACGGTGCTGTTCAAGGACCGCTCGGGTTCGACAAACACCGAGCTGGCGCAGCTGGCCGCCACTGGCACGGCTGGGCACCTGAGCGTCTACTACACCGAGCATCAGCAAGCGGGCAAGGGGCGCCTTGGCCGGAGCTGGGTGACACCCCTGGGCTCATCGATCACCGTGAGCGTGCTGATGGTTCCCGGAGCCAGCATCCCAACCGAAACACTGTCCTGGTACACCATGCTCGCAGCCCTGGCCTGGAGCCGGGCCGCCGAACGCGTTGGCGAAGTGCCCGTGCGGATCAAGTGGCCCAACGACCTGCTGGCCGGCGAATTCAAGATCTGCGGAATCCTCGCCCAGATGGTTCCCGCCGGCTCGGGATACGGGGTTGTGGTCGGTACCGGAATGAATGTGGATCAAAGCCGCGAAGAACTGCCGGTCCCTACCGCCACCTCGCTGCGCCTGGCCAGCTCCCGCGCCATCGACCGCACCGAGCTGCTGGCCGAGTACCTCAAGGAACTGGTGAACCTTGATCGCGCATTCCGCCAGGTCTCCGGTTCCGCGCAGATGCCGCTGCCCGGATTCGAGGGCCGCAGCCTGCAGGAGCTGGTCAGCGAAAAACTGGCCACCTTGGGGCACGTCGTCCGCGTCGAATTCCCGGACGGCAGGAGCCTGGAAGCCACCGCGGTTCAGCTGGCCGCTGACGGCGCGCTGGTTTTGGAGGAGAGTTCAGGGCAGCGCACCCACGTGCTGGCGGGGGATGTGCACCATGTGCGGCGCGCCGATGGAAAGTATGCCTAACCAGCATCGTGCCTAGCACCGGGACTATTATTGAATGTACAGACCGAAGAACTGTGTCCAGAGGGGAGGGGCGAGGACCTAAACGATGAAGCTGCCGCTACATGAACGGGAACGAGTGATCATCAAGACTCGTGAGCACTCCCGGGTACTGCGACAGCCCATCAGCGCCTTCCTCATTCTCACCGCGCTGTGCACTTTCGCCGTCGGCTACCTCTCGCGTGATGACCTCTCTGACTGGCTGGCCGCCAACGCCGAAGTATGGATGATCGTGGCCGTGGTTCTCTGGGCCGCACTGGTCCTGATCTGGAGCATTGTTCCCTGGATCCGCTGGACGCGCAGCCTGATCGTGCTGACCACCGAACGCATCATGTTCCGCTCGACCTACAGCCAGGGGCAGCTGCAATCTGTAGGATTATTTACGGTTCGCGACCTAGTCGCCTACGCTAAGCAGAATAATGCGATGACTCGTGCGGGAACCCTGGACATCGTCCTTAACCAGGGATACGTAAGAATCGCGCACGTTCCTTCCGTCCCGTATTTCCGGTCGCTGGCCATGGAAGCTATGACGAATCTGCGCAACAACCAAGGCGCGGCACACACCGAAACGACGAACAGTGAGGGCATGGGGGCATGAGCACCGAGCACACCAATTCACCCCGGGCTGACTCCCCACAGTCTGCCGCGCAGGCCGCTCGCGAAGCCCGTCAAGCCCCTGCCGCCGAAAGCCCGGACCTGGCCGATCCAATCCTCGAATTGGCCCAGGCCATGGAAGGCCCGCTGCGCATCCCGGCACACACCCCGGACGCAGTGCGCGATAACGTCGCCTCGCTGGAACACCGGCTGATTGGCGGGCAACGCGAATTCCGCCGCCGCGAAGTCGCGGCCGAAGCAGGAATCTCGCTGCACTCCGCCCGCAAGCTCTGGCGCGCCATCGGCTTCCCGGAACTCGGCGATGACGAGGTCTTCTTCACCAAGGCCGACAAGGCAGCGCTGGGCACCATGGTGGGCATGGTGCGCGAAGGCAAGCTCACCGAGGAAACCGCCATCTCGCTGATGCGTTCGGTAGGCCAGATGACCGACCGAATGGTGGTCTGGCAGATCGAAGCCCTGGTTGAGGATATGATCGCCAACCAGAACATGTCCGATCGCCAGGCCCGCCGCCAGCTGTTCAGCATGCTGCCGGAAATCATTCCGGCCATTGAAGACCTGTTGCTGTACTCCTGGCGCCGCCAGCTGAATTCCGCTGTGCACCGCATGGCCTTGCGCGTGGAAACCGGCGTCGCCGCCTATAAGCAGGACAGCCCGGAAGCCGATGGCGGCACGCCGCTGCCCTTGGCCCGTGCCGTGGGCTTCGCCGACCTCGTCTCCTACACCTCGCTCTCGCGCCGCATGAACGAGCGCACGCTGGCGCAGCTGGTCCAGCGCTTCGAAGCCAAGTGCGCGGAAATCATCTCCGTCGGCGGCGGACGCCTGGTGAAGACCATCGGCGATGAAGTGCTCTACGTGGCCGAAACCCCGCAAGCCGGTGCCCGCATCGCGCTCTCGCTCTCCCGCGAATTGGCGCAGGACGAGCTATTCCCGCAAACCCGAGGCGCTGTGGTGTGGGGCCGTGTGCTCTCGCGCCTTGGCGACATCTACGGACCGACCGTGAACATGGCGGCCCGCTTGACCTCGCTGGCAGAACCAGGGGCAGTGCTCACCGATGCACTGACCGCCAATACCCTGCGCAATGATGCCCGATTTGTTCTCACTGCCCAGGAAATCACGGCAGTACGCGGATTCGGCGACATCCAACCTTACGAACTCTCGCCTGGCGAGGGAGCCGGACTGGTGATTGACTGATGAATAATGAACCGACACCCGTGCCGTTCAACCTTGCCGCCGCCGGAATGACGGACGTTGGACGGCGCCGGACCGAAAACCAGGACCGGATCTTGATGCACGACATCGTGTATGCCGTCGCCGACGGCATGGGCGGGCACGAAGCCGGGGAAGTGGCCAGCCAGCTGGCGGTGGAAACCATGCAGGAGATCTGCACCTTCGCCAACAAGACCTCGGTGCGCAAGCTGCCCACCGTGGCTGAAGTCCAGCGCCAGGTGCAGCTTGCCGATGACCGGATCCGCGAAGCCCTCGAAGCCCGAGGAGGCACCACGCTCTGCGCCCTGTTGCAGATCAAGGCCCCCGACCAGGGCAGGGATAATGTCACCGCGCCGATTTCCGCGGTACCGCCTTGGACCTCAAGCTTCTCCATGAAGGTCAACACGGACGTGATCGCCAAGATCACCCCTGAAATGCTCAAGGTGCACCGCGACTCCACAACTCCGGGCACCGCTCCGCTGCCGGTGGTCACCGAGGAAATCCCCAACCTGCTGCTCGTGAACGTGGGCGATTCGCGCGGCTACCGTTTGCGCGATGGCGCCCTGCAGCAGCTGACCCGGGACCACTCGGCCGTCCAGGAAATGGTGGATGCCGGGCAGATCACCGAATTCGAGGCCCGCAACCATCCGCATCGCAACCTGATCACCCGCGCCCTGGGGGCCGGCGCCGAGAGCCAGCCCGACGTGACCGTGCTCCAGCCGCGCATCGGCGACCGCTACCTGCTGTGCAGCGATGGCCTCTCCGGCGAGCTGACCGAAGACATCCTGCAGACCATTTTGGTGAACTTCAAGGACCGGACCGAAGCCGTGCGGGTTTTGACCGGGGCGGCCCTGGAAGCCGGCGGCCGGGACAATATCGCGGTGATCGTGATCGACGTGGTTGCTGCGGAAAACCCGACGCCAGACGCAGAAGAGAACTAGGCTTCCAAGTCTGCGATTCTGCCGGCCGGTGGGGCACAATTGGATACGTGAGTGAAAATTCCGTAACCCCAGTTGAGACGACTAATGCTCCGCCGGAAGCTGACAAGACCCGCTATGAACAGCTGGTCGAACAGATCCGCACCCACCGCGACGCGTACTACCAAAATGACGCTCCGCTGGTTTCCGACGTGGAATACGACGCGCTCTTCCACGAGCTGCAGCTGCTCGAAGCGAAATATCCGATCCTGGCCGGACAGGACTCACCCACCCAAGAGGTCGGCGGCGAAGTCTCCGCGGCTTTCGCTTCGGTCACCCACGCCAGCCGCATGTACTCGCTGGAAGATGTCTTCTCGCTCGACGAACTCGACGCCTGGCTGGAACGAGCCCAGGTTAACGCCGAACGCCTGCACCCGCAGACCCCGGTCAAATGGCTCTGCGAGGTGAAGATCGATGGACTTGCGCTCAACCTGACCTACCGTGATGGCAAGTTGGTCCGCGCCGCCACCCGCGGCGATGGCACTACCGGTGAAGATGTCACCCATAATGCCTTGACCATCAGCGATATTCCGCAGGAGCTGGCCGGTTCCGGCTGGCCCGCCGAATTCGAAGTCCGCGGCGAAGTCTTCATCGCCACCGACGACTTCAACGCCTACAACGAGACCCTGATTGCCCAGGGCAAGGCGCCATTGGCCAACCCGCGCAACGCCGCCGCCGGCAGCCTGCGCCAGAAGGACCCGGAACAAACCGCCAAGCGCCCCCTGCGCATGTTCGTCCACGGTCTGGGCCGCAGCCGCGACTTCAACATGACCGAGCAGTCCGAAGCCTATGAGCTCATGCGCGGCTGGGGACTGCCGGTTTCCCCGTATGGCCGGGTGGTGGACAGCCGGGCCGAAGCCAAGGACTACATCGCCGAGCACGGTGAAAAGCGCCATGACCTGATCCACGACATCGACGGCATTGTCATCAAGGTCAATGACCTGGCCACCCAGGAGCAACTGGGCTACACCTCCCGCGTTCCGCGCTGGGCCGTGGCCTACAAATACCCTCCTGAAGAAGTGCACACCAAGCTTCTTGATATCCAGGTGCAGGTCGGCCGCACCGGCCGCGTCACTCCCTTTGGCGTAATGGAGCCGGTGCTCGTGGCCGGATCCACCGTGGCGCGCGCGACCCTGCACAACCAGGAAGTGGTCAAAGCCAAGAACGTAAAAATCGGCGACACCATCATCCTGCGCAAAGCCGGCGATGTCATCCCTGAAATCGTCGGACCGGTGCTGCCATTGCGCGAGGGCAACACCGGCCTGCGTGATTTCGTGATGCCTACCGTTTGCCCATCCTGCGGCCAACCCTTGGCTCCTGCCAAGGAAGGAGACGTGGATATCCGTTGCCTGAATGCCGAATCATGCCCAGCCCAGCTGACCGAACGCGTCGCCTACCTCGGCGGGCGCAGCGCATTGGACATTGAAGCGCTGGGCTATGAAGCGGCAGCCGCATTGACCAGCGGACCGGGGGAGGACCCGGCAACCCAAGGCGGCATCGTCCTGCCTGCAGGTCCTGGCCCGCTGCACAACGAGGCCGAGCTGTTCAATCTCAAGGACAAGCTGGAGGAACTGGGCGAGGTCAAGGTCTGGCGTGAAAAGCGTTCCAAGGGCGAAGGCACCGGAAAGTTCGAACTGGTTCCGTACTTCTACTCCAAGGCCACCGCGAAGAAGCCGTCGGCGCCCACGCGCAGCACGCTGAAGTTGCTCGACGAGCTTGAAAAGGCCAAGGAAAACCCGCTGTGGCGCGTGCTCGTGGCACTGTCCATCCGGCACGTGGGCCCCAACGCCTCACGCGCCATCGCCACCCGTTATGGCTCCATGGATGCGCTGCTCGAAGTCCTGGACTCCGGGGATGCGGTCACCGAACTGAGCGAAATCGATTCGGTCGGGTCGATCATCGCCGAGGCCCTGGTCGAATGGTTCAAGGTCGACTGGCATCGCGAGATCGTCTCCGCGTGGCAGAACGCCGGCGTGAAAATGAAAGATGAGCAAGACGAGAACATCACGAAAAATCTCGAAAACCTCGCCATCGTCGTGACCGGAACACTGGAGAATTACTCCCGGGACACCGCAAAGGAAGCCATCATTGTTCGTGGCGGCAAAGCCACTGGCAGCGTTTCGAAGAAAACAGATTTCCTGGTTGCCGGCGAATCCGCCGGATCAAAACTGGACAAGGCGCAATCACTAGGCGTTCCGGTACTCGATGAAGCAGGCTTCGGCGTGCTCCTCGAACAGGGACCCGACGCAGCGCGCGAGGTCGCCCTCGCCGCACCTACGGAAGGCTAAGACATGGATAAGGCAATCAGCCACGACCCGCTGGTATTGGTGGCGCGCCGCGCCGCAGCCGCCGGAGCCGAGGTGCTCGCACGGCGTGACGAATCGCAGTTCAACCTCAGCGACAAGTCCGCGGCAGGGGATTGGGTCACCGACTTCGACCGGGCCTCAGAAGAGGCCATCCGCGCCACCATCTTGACCTCGCGCCCCAGCGACGAATTGACCGGCGAGGAGTTCCCCAGTGCCAAGCCGGCGAACCCCAGCGGCGTGCGCTGGAGCATCGATCCCCTGGACGGCACCACCAACTTCGTCCGCAATATCGCCTACTACTGTTCTTCGGTGGGCGCGTGCCAGCTGGAGGAAGACGGCACCGAAACCTGGGTGGCTGCGGCCATTGTGGCCCCGGCCCTGCAGGTGGAATATTTCGCGGGCAAGTCCCTCGGCGCGTGGAAGCATGACCTGCGCACCGGAAAACTGACGCAGCTGACCGGCCCGGTGGATTCGCCAGCCAAGATCCTTGGAAGCGGTTTCGGCTATGACGCTGAACGCCGCCAATTCCAGGCCCGCGTCCTGGAAGGCATGCTCGAAGACTACGTCAACGTTCGCCGTATCGGCTCGGCAGCCCTGGACCTGTGCCTGGTTGCCGAAGGCGCGCTGGATGCCTATGCGGAATACGGCACCCAGGAGTATGACTGGGCCGCCGGCGCATTGATTGCCGAGGAAGCCGGGTGCCAGGTGGGCCGTCCGGCCAGCAATCCCGGATGGCAGTATGCCGGCTTGGTGGATACCGCCAAACTGATCGAACCGGGAAACTAGCCCAGCACCAGGGCCATCGCTTCATGCGCGTAGTGGATGGCTATGCCAACTGCGACACCGCCGCACACCTGTGTGGCGGTGTGCTGGAAGCTGCGAACGCGGGACCATGAGAGCACCGCGATGAACAGCAGCACCCAGGGCATGAGCTGCGGATTCTGCCCGGCGGTCTGCAGGATGACATAGCTGCCCACGGCCATGTGCACCGAGACTTTCCACCAGATGTTGATGATAGCGACGACCATCAGCCCCAAGAGCATGCAATAGACCTCGCGGAAGATCCCGGCGCTGGCATCCATCAGCCACAGGACCACCAGTCCGCAGACGATCAGCCCGGCCGTCATCGCGTAAATCCGATGGCGCTGGTGGCGCACCGTGACGTGCAGGTCCGTGACCTTGCCTCGCAGTTTCGCCGCCGCAAGCAGCAGCCAGGGGATCACGGTGGTGAAAAGCGCCGCCACCACGGCTTCGGCCCAGCTGACTGATGCATCGCGCAATGGCGAGAGCAGCAGCAACAAGGTGGCCAGGATAATGGGCGAGAGCACATGCGAAATGCCCAGCGCGATCCGGCGCACGGCCATGGAGCCGGTGGCGGGGGAGGAAACCTGCATCAAAGTTCTCAAGCCTTGCTCATCTTGCTGAAGTGTTCACCAGGAACGCATTGCGCACCCGGATCAGTCGCGGCATGTACCAGCTAAGCACCAAACGCTCGGCCAGCCAACCCAGCGGCCCCAGCGGCGCTTCGAATTGGATCCTGTCCACCATGATGGTGCCTGCATCGGCGGCATGGAACTCATGCACGTGATGGAACTTCTTGAACGGTCCGCGCACCTGCTGGTCGGTGAAACCTGAGGGTTCCATCAGTTCGCTGATTTCCGAGGTCATGCGCAGCGGAATTCCGAAATGCTTCGCACGCCAGGTGACCTGCTCGCCGAGGCCTATCTGTCCGCTGGTGACCCCGCCGACGGCCTGCTCGCCGGAGTCGGCCATGGACCCGGCATGCGCGTCGATGTTCAGGGATTTCTCGAAGAGCTCCTGCCTCGGCATATCGGTGATGGTCACGCATTCAAAGTAGACAGCCATGCGATCAGTCTGCCACAGGCCAGCTTCTGGGCACCTGGCCTAGAGAACGCGAAGCTGCATGTCGGACAGCCCTGCGGCGGCGTCATCGTAGTATTCGCGCAGCTTCAGACCCGCGGCGGCGGCTTCGTCCAGAACCAGGACCGCGTCGGGGTGCAGCTGCAGGACCGAGCCGGGGCAGGATGCGGTGAGCGGGCCTTCCACGCAGGCTGCGATCGTCTCTGCCTTGCCTTCTCCGGTGGCCACGAGCACCAGCCGGCCGGCTTCCAGAATGGTGCCAAGCCCCTGGGTTACGCAGTGCGTTGGCACGTGTTCGATGCCATCGAAGAATCGGGCGTTGTCCTGCCGGGTCTTGGCGGCAAGGCGCTTGACGCGGGTGCGGCTGCGCAGGGCGCTGCCCGGTTCGTTGAATCCGAGGTGGCCATTGGAGCCGATGCCCAGGATCTGGACGTGGATGCCGCCGGCCGCTGCAATCCCCTGGTCGTAGTTGCGCGCGGCTTCTTCGATGGCCTGAAGCGAGCTGGCCATGCCCTGCGGCGTGTGCAGCTGCTGCGCTGGCAGGCCGATGACCTGGCAGACTTCATTGACCAGGGTCTGCCGGTAGGACTGCTCGTGGGTGTCCGGGATGCCGATGTATTCATCCAGGGCGAAGCCGGTGGCCCGGGAAAAATCGGCACGCCCCTCGGTCACCGCGCGGGCCAGCTCGCGGTAGAGGCCCAGCGGAGAGGAGCCGGTGGCCAGGCCCAGGACGGGATCGGCGCCGGCGCCGTGGTTCGCCAAGCCTTCAAGGACGTTGTCTGCGGCGATTCGTGCGACATCGTCGGCGGTGTTGGCAATGAGTACGCGCATGATCTGTACTCTCCGTTCTGCAGTGGGTGGACTAAGGGGAATCGGTGGTTATGAAATGCCGAGTTGGTGGAACAGCACGTTGACCGCGGTGCCACGCAAGACCAGATGCTCGGGATCTTCGCTGATGCCCAGCGTGAAGTTTTCGGCGTGCGCCGTGTCGGTTCGTTGGCGCAAGGCGCCTAAGAGCCATTCGGCCATATCCTCGTGAACCACTTCCGGCGTTCCGGTGAATACGACATTGCGGATGTCGAGCACTGAAATCAGCGGGGCGATGGCCGAGGCCAGGGCCTGGGCGGCTTGCGCTCCGGCCTGCGCCGCGCTCTGCCCTTCGGCGATGGCTTGCCGGATGGCCGGCACCGAGGCGCGGGCTTCGAGGCAGCCGAAGTTCCCGCAGGCGCAGGGCGTGCGATCAGCGGCGTCGTGCCTGACGTGCCCCAATTCCCCGGCGGCGAATCCGGAGCCGCGCACCAGGGTGTTGTGGGTGATCACGCCGCAGCCGACACCGCGTCCCAAGCGCAAGAGCATCATGTGCTCGCTGCCTTGGCCGAAGGTGTGCTCGGCCAGGATGGCGCAGTCGGCGTCGTTCAAAACGTGGGTGGCAATCCGGGTGTCTTGCTGGACCCGGCCACGCAGGTCCAGATCCTTCCAGCCGAATTTTTCCGCGGTCTTCACCACGCCCTGGTCGGTGATGATGCCAGGGGTGCCGATGCCGATGCCCAGCACCGGTTCGGTGCATGCGCCCAGTGCTTGATGCAGCAGCTCCAGCAGTTGTTCGATGGCGCGCTCGCCGGTAGCCCCGGCGTCGTTGTCCGTGAGGGTGAAAGTCTTGAGCAGCTGGCCATCCAGGTCCATGATGGCCGCCTTGAAGGGGAGGATCCCCGAGAGGTCTACGCCGACGATGCGCAGGCCGGGCCGGTTGAGGTCTACCAGGGTTGCCGGTTTTCCCGGGCGCTTGCCTTCCTGCTGGCCGACTTCGATGACGTGGGAGCGCTGCAGCAGCTCAGCCACGAGTTCGGAGACGGTCACTCGCGTCAGTCCTGTGGCTCTTGATAGCGCCGCCCGGGATTGCGGCCCTTGTTCCAGCAGCGTTTGAAGCACCAGGGAGAGGTTCTGCTGTCTGCCGTGGGAGGGCAGGACGGCGCTGCCATGCGATAGCAGGTTCCATTCCCGGCGCAGAGTAGTCATGCGGTTAGTTAACTCTACTAACAAACCTAACTGCAAGCCCCCGGGCCAAAATTCATCAAACATTGCCCCTGGAAATTTCTGGCACACTAAGAGCATCATGAATCAGGCAGACACCTTCAGCTACCGCACCAAAGATCTGGTCATCGAATTGGCAGCGCCCGAAGACTACGAGCGCGTGGGGGAGTTGACCGCGCAGTCATACTTCGCGGCAGGCCATTTCGAAACCCCGGAAGACAGTTACCTGCAATTCGTGCGCAAAGTGCGTGAGCGGGCAGAGCAGGCAGAAATCTATGTGGTGCGCCGCGAGGCAAAAATCGTTGGATCGATGACGCTGATCCAAGTAGGCAGCGACTATGCGGACATCGCCCTGCCCGGTGAATTGGAGATCCGGATGCTCAGCGTTGATCCGGCCGCCCAGCGTGGCGGCGTCGGCCGGGCCATGGTGGGCGCAACCATTGAACGTGCCCGCAGCCTGCCGGGCATCAATGCGGTCAGCTTGACCACCGGCAGCACCTGGCATTCGGCCAGGGCCCTGTATGAATCCATGGATTTTGTCCATGTCCCGCAGCGCGACTGGGTGGTGCCAGGAACCGACATCAGCCTGGTGGTGTATGCGCGAAAGCTCTGAGACCCAGCGCCCGGCCAAGGAAACAAACCCGAACGCAGGAAATAATGCGGTGCCATCCCAGCGTTTTTTGCAAACTGTCCTCCCCGGATGAATAGAATGGCGCTATGAGTGCCCTTCGCCGTTCTGTTGTTGCCCTATCCGTTGCCGCCCTGGCCCTAGGCTCACTGAGCGCATGCAGCGCCGGCACACCAGACCCCGCTCCGGTGGCCGATGACCTGGCCGCGGCCATCAACTCCGGGGACTTCGGCAAAGTCCAATTCGCCAGCTCCGATGCGGCCGCCGCCGCGAAGGCCCAGAAGACCGCCTTCGGGCCAATGGGCGATATCAAGCACCAGAGCACCGTCAGCGCGGTTGCCGAAGACGAAGAGGAAACCGACGGCGTCAAAACCGCCACTGCCGACATCACCACCGTGTGGGATGTTGATGACTCCGACAAGGACCTGAGCTACACCACTAAGGCCGTCTGGGAATTCGACAAGGACGCCGAAGCGTGGAAATTGCGCTTTGACCCATCGGTGCTCGCCCCCGAACTGGAAGACGGCGGCTACCTCAAGGCCAGCTACCAAGCCGCCGACCGAGGCAGCATCACCGCGGCAGGCGGCAAGAAGATCGTCACCAATCGCCCGGTGATCCGGGTGGGCATCGACAAGACCCACACCGATAAAGCCAACTGGGAAAAATCAGCCACCAAGCTGGCCAAGCTGGTCGACATCGACGAAGAACAGTACGCCAAGACCGTGCTTGCCGCCGGCGACAAGGCCTGGGTCCAGGCCATCGTGCTGCGAGATGATTCCACCCGCGAGGTCACAGACGCCCAGATCCACGCCATAGAGGGTGCCACCTACCAGGAAGATGAAATCCCGCTGGCGCCCACCCGCTCATTCGCCCGCCCGCTGCTGGGATCAGTGGGGGAGGCCACCGAGGAAATCATCAAGAAGTCCGAGGGCAAGATCAAGAGCGGCGACCAGGTCGGCATGTCCGGCCTGCAGTCCGCCTACAACGACACGCTCTCGGGCACCGACGGCATCGTGGTCTCCCGCTACACCAAGGACAACGAAGCGCAAGGTGAACTGTTCACCGCTGAGCCGGTCGCCGGCAAGGACGTGGAAACGACCTTGGACATGGATCTGCAGCAAAGCGCCGACGAGCTGCTGGAAGATGCGGATTCGAACTCGGCCATCGTTGCCATCCGCCCTTCGGACGGCAGCGTGCTCGCAGCCGCGTCGGGCCCCGTGGACTCCGGGCTGAATACAGCCCTGCAGGGAGCCTACGCCCCGGGTTCATCCTTCAAGGTGATCAGCGCGCTGTCCATGCTGCGCGAAGGATCCACCCCGGACTCCAAGGTCCAGTGCCCGGCCACCACGGTAGTCGATGGAAAGACCTTCAAGAACTACGACGGCTACCCGGCGGCCAAGCTCGGCACCATCCCGCTCTCCGAGGCAATCGCCCAGTCCTGCAACACCGTTTTCGTGAACCAGGGAGCGGAAATCGGCGGCAAGAAGCTGGCCGAAGCCGCCGCAGCGCTCGGATTGACCGGGGAAGATGGCACCGGGATCGGCTCGGTGCTCGGCTCGGTCCCCGATGATTCGGAAGGAACCACGCAGGCGGCCAATATGATCGGCCAAGGCGTGGTGCAGGCCTCGCCTCTGGGCATGGCCACCGTGGCCGCCTCTGTCCAGGCCAAGTCGACCGTCCAGCCAAAGCTCGTGGTGTCCCCGGAACCCAAGGCGCCAGCCAAGCCGGCCTCTGAACTCACCGAAAAAGAAGCTGGGCAATTGGCCACCATGATGGGTGAAGTCATCGACCACGGAACGCTCAAGGACCTGAACTCGCTCTCCGGATCCAAGATCATCGGCAAGAGCGGCACCGCCGAATACGACAGCGAGCGCAACGCCCACGCTTGGGCCATCGTCGCCCAGGGCGACCTCGCCGTGGCTGCTTTTGTCGAAGATGGCGACGGCGGAGCTCAAAGCGCCGGACCACTGGTCAAGGCAATGCTTCAGGCCGCGGCCAAGTAGGACTTGTGCGGCAATGGCACAATTGACAGACTAAGCTCATGGGAATTGTCTACAACACCAGTATGTCGCCAAGCAAGAACGAGCTGGTCTCCGCTTGGCTGCCCAAGCAGGACTTCTATACCGGTAAAGGCACCCCAAAACTCCAGCACATTGGAGGCTTCCGCCTAGAGGACCCGCAGGGCGAAGTAGGTGTGGAATTGCGCATCTACGCTGACCACTCGGACACCTCGGACGTGGTCTACCACCTGCCTCTGACCTACCGGGATGCCCCCTTGCCGGGCGCCGAAAAATACCTGATCGGCACCAGCGAGCATGCCATCCTGGGCAAGCGCTACATCTACGACGCCGCCGGGGACCCGGTATTCATCGCCCAAGCCCGCCAACTGCTGGCCGGGAAGACCACAGCGCAGCACCATTCGGAGTCCTTCACCGACGAGCCGCGGATCAAGCTCAAAGGCCAAACCGCTGGCAAGGATGCGGTGATTATCCGCAAGCCCGTTTCGTCCGCCTCCGCCGGTGACGGGGTCATCGGCTACTGGGAAAACGCGCTGGGCCAGGAATTGACCGGATTGGTATTGCGAACAGCATAACTACTGCGCCACATAAAGGTCTGATGGCGGGCCTGCAAGGGATAGACTTGTCTATGAAACCCAACCGCCATTCAAAGGGAGATACATGTCTGCCATCAGCCGTGAGGACGTTGTGCATCTGGCACACCTTGCCCACATCGAGATGAGCGGCGCAGAGCTGGACAAAATGACCGGTGAGCTCGACGCTATCGTCGGTGCCATCGCGTCCGTCAGCGAAGTCGCCTCCTCCGACGTCCCAGCCACCAGCCACCCGATCCCGCTGACCAATGTGTTGCGCGAAGACACGGTGGGGCAGACGCTGAGCATCGACGAAGTCCTGCTCAACGCCCCGGATTCGGATTCGGACCGCTTCAAGGTCCCGGCAATTCTGGACGGTGAATAATTTCATGAACGAACTGATCAAGCTCTCCGGCACCGAACTGGCCGCCAAGCTGCGCGCCGGCGAAGTCACCTCCGTCGAAGCCGTCCAGGCCCACCTGGACCGCATCGCCGAGGTTGACGGCGCACTGAACGCCTTCCTGCACGTGAACGCGGAAGAAGCCCTGGCAGTAGCCGCAGAAGTCGACGCCATCCGTGCCGCAGGCGGCGCCGAAGCAGAAGCACTGCACCCGCTGGCCGGCGTGCCAATCGCGATCAAGGACCTGATCGTCACCAAGGGCCAGCCAACCACCGCGGCATCAAAGATGCTCGAAGGCTGGATGAGCCCGTACGACGCCACCGTGATCGAAAAGATCCGTGCTGCCAAGCTGCCAATGCTGGGCAAGACCAACCTCGATGAATTCGCCATGGGTTCCTCCACCGAGCACTCCGCCTACGGCGTGACCCGCAACCCATGGGACCTGAACCGCATTCCCGGCGGTTCCGGCGGCGGCTCGGCCGCTGCCGTGGCTTCCTACGAAGCTCCTCTGGCACTGGGCACCGACACCGGTGGATCCATCCGCCAGCCAGGTGCTGTCACCGGCACCGTGGGCGTGAAGCCGACCTACGGCGCGGTTTCGCGTTACGGCGCGATCGCCATGGCCTCCTCGCTGGACCAGATCGGCCCGGTCTCCCGTACCGTGCTGGACTCGGCATATCTGCAGGAACTGATCGGCGGGCACGACCCGAAGGATTCCACCTCGCTGCCAAAGGACCTTGAAGGCCTGGTTGCCGCCGCTGAGGCCGGCGCCACCGGAGACCTGAAGGGCCTGCGCGTTGGCGTCATCAAGGAACTTACCGGCGAGGGCTACCAGGAGGGCGTCCAGGCGCGCTTCAACGAGTCGCTGGAACTGCTCAAGGCTGCCGGCGCTGAAATCGTCGAGGTTTCCTGCCCGAACTTCAAGTACGCGCTGGGCGCCTACTACCTGATCATGCCTTCAGAGGTCTCCTCCAACCTGGCCAAGTTCGACGGTGTCCGCTACGGCAACCGCGTGCTGCCAGAAGAGGGCCCAATGACCATCGAGCGCGTCATGGGTGCTACCCGTGCCGCCGGTTTTGGCGATGAGGTCAAGCGCCGCATCATCCTGGGCACCTACGCCCTGTCTGCTGGCTACTACGACGCCTACTACGGCTCGGCTCAGAAGGTCCGCACACTGATCCAGCGCGACTTCGATGCCGCGTTCGAACAGGCAGACGTGCTGGTTTCCCCAACCGCGCCTACCGTGGCTTTCGAGCTGGGCGCCAACGACAACGACCCGCTGGCCATGTACCTCAACGACGTGGCCACCATCCCGGCCAACCTCGCTGGCGTCCCGGGCATCACCGTGCCTGGCGGCCTGTCCGAGAACCTGCCGGTTGGCATCCAGTTCCTGGCTCCGGCCTTCGAGGACGCCCGCCTGTACCGCGCCGGCGCTGCCCTGGAAACCCTGCTGGAAAAGCAGTGGGGCCACTCGCTGATCTCGCAGGCACCAGCCATCAACACCGCTTCGATCGCGCAGGAGGCCTAGAGATCATGAGCAACTACACCGATGAATTGGTTGACTTCGACGAAGCCCTGGATCGCTACGACCCAGTCCTGGGCTTCGAGGTCCACGTCGAGCTGAACACCAAGACCAAGATGTTCTCCGACGCCCCGAACGCCTTCGGTGACGAGCCGAACACGAACGTCACCCCGGTGGACCTGGGCCTGCCTGGCGTGCTGCCAGTGGTCAACAAGACCGCCGTGGAGTACTCCATCCTGATCGGCCTGGCACTGAACTGCCAGATCGCCGAGAAGTGCGGCTTCGCCCGCAAGAACTACTTCTACCCGGACACCCCGAAGAACTTCCAGACCTCCCAGTACGATGATCCGATTGCCTATGACGGCTACCTGGACATCGAGCTGGAAGACGGCGAAGTCTTCCGCGTCGAGATCGAACGCGCCCACATGGAAGAAGACGCCGGCAAGCTGACCCACATGGGTGGCGCCACCGGCCGCATCCAGGGTGCCGACTACTCGCTGGTGGACTACAACCGCGCAGGTGTGCCACTGGTCGAGATCGTCACCAAGCCAATCGTTGGCGCCGGCAAGCGTGCGCCCGAACTGGCCAAGGCCTACGTGGCCGCAGTGCGTGAAATCGTGAAGAATCTTGGTGTTTCCGACGCCAAGATGGAACGCGGCAACGTGCGTTGCGATGCCAACGTTTCGCTGATGCCAAAGGACGCTGACAAGTTCGGTACACGTACCGAAACCAAGAACGTCAACTCCTTGCGCGCAGTGGAGCACGCGGTGCGTTTCGAGATCGAACGCCACGCAGCAGTACTGGATTCCGGGGCCAAGATTGTCCAGGAAACCCGCCACTGGCATGAGGACACCCGCTCCACCACCTCGGGCCGCCCGAAGTCGGACGCCGATGACTACCGCTACTTCCCGGAGCCTGATCTGGTGCCGATCGTCACCACCGCGCAGTGGGTCGAAGAGCTGCGCTCCCGCCTGCCGGAACCTCCAGCCGAGCGCCGCAAGCGCCTGAAGGCCGAGTGGGGCTACGCCGACAAAGAATTCCGCGACGTGGTCAACGCCGGCGTGCTCGACGAGATCGAAGCCACCGTGACTGCTGGCGCATCGGCTGCCGTGGCCCGCAAGTGGTGGATGGGCGAGATCGCTCGTCTGGCCAAGGCCGCGGACAAGGACATCGCCGACTTGGGCGTTACTCCTGCGACCATCGTTGAGCTGAACTCGCTGATCGAGGGCAAGAAGATCAACGACAAGATCGCCCGCCAGGTCCTGGAATTCGTCATTGCTGGCGAAGGCACCCCAAGCGAAATCGTTGAGAAGCGCAGCCTGGCTGTTGTGAACGACGATGACGCGCTGGGCAAGGCCGTGGATGACGCCATGGCTGCCATGCCTGATGTGGTTGAGAAGATCAAGGGAGGCAAGATGCAGGCTATCGGTGCGCTGATGGGCCCTGTTATGAAGGCTACCCGCGGACAGGCCGACGCCGGCCGCGTTCGTGAAATCGTGATGGAGAAGCTGGGACTCTAGTTCCGCAGAATCCAAAGCCAGACACCAGCCTCGGACTTCCACTTGTGAAGTCCGAGGCTGGCGTTTTTAACGAGCATTACGCACAGATGATCTTGATGGCACAGGTTTTTATGAGTCGTTTTTATATTCAGTTAGTATCTGAACATGATCAACGCATCTCGTGGACTGAAAGCTTTCGGTGTCGTCGCAACACTAGGGTTGCTGCTCACTGGTTGCAGCGAACCGAAGAGTGACCTGAAGACCTTGACTCCGACGGTTGGCCCATCGCCGAGCAAGGAAGCGCCCAAGATCAAGTCCCTGCGAGATGCGGATCTTGCCAATGCGGAGTGGACTGATCCGATGGCGATTGATGGCCATGCCTCGAAAATTCGTCTCAAGAATTCAAAAGGCAGCGATGAATTCAACAGCTACAAGTTGGGGAAGATCGTCTATGCGGATCTGAATGCCGACGGAGTAGACGACGCAGTCGCGACCTTCACCAGCACTTCCGGCAATGCCTACTGGGAACACTTTGTCGCATGGGTAGCGACGGCTGATGGCCCGGTTCAGGTACCTGGAGAGATCGCCTACTCGCATAATTGCGGGTCCACTGTTGAAAGCGTGGCGCCAGCGAAGCAAGGAGTCAAGGTCACTGAATATCTGCGCAGCGACTTTGAAAATACTGCCTGTTCCGAGAACGGGCCACTGAAACAAGTTAGAACGGTTGGCGTAAAGCAGTATGCCGGCGATGACCAGTACTACCTCGTGCGCACGGATGCACTGGGTGGCTACGGCGGATATTGCCATCCAGAAGTGCAGGGAGAAACGATTTCAGTCTCGATCCCGGTCTATTCAGCTCCAAATTCCAGAAGCAAGATGCCATTGCAGCGCCAGGAAATGATGGGCTACATGGCCGGACCGGAAGCTGCTGGTACCGTCACCAAGGATGGACAGTGGGCCTTAGGCGCGGTGCTGATCAGGGATGAGAAATCGGCAACCGGAATGAAGACGCGTTGCGCGTGGATCCCAACGACCAAGAACCCGTTGCACACCGAAGGCGAAGCGGTGTTGGGAGAAAACGGGAAACCGGTGGGGTAGTGCAAGAACAATGAGTTCTGAATTGTGTACGGTTGGTGCGGTCGCGAACGGGTACGTTGCGTGACATGGATGCTGAGAAGTATCAGCAAGTGCGAATTGATTCATTCCCATGGGTTGAAGAGCGAGACACCAGTTTGATCAAAATCCTTCACGTTCCTCGTTACCAGAACTAAATCGTGAACTAGGGCAGTGGCGGCTATGAGTCCATCCATATGTGGCAGCGGGTCGGGGAACTGTAGGTTTGCAGCGACCTGAGCAATGCGATCATCGACGAGGATGAAGGCGCCCTTGAAATTCCGCTTGACATTGTTGTCTAGCCATATTCGCAATCTTTTGCCCTGTAGTGGATCTTCGCGTTCTGCCCTCTGTACTCCGACCTCAAGTTCAAAAAGGGTAATCACACTTATCTGGATGTCAGATTCTCGCTGTGCTGATAGCCAAGTGCGTGCAGGGGAAAGGAGTGTTCTTCGCGAATCGCTGATGATGTTTGTGTCTACCAAAAATTTCATAGGTCTATGTCTCGTTCTTCTAGGGTTCTGGCGGGAATATCCAATTCGTAGTCAACTTCTTCTCCGGCCCATAGGAAATCGCCAACGAGCCGTTCGCTCTTTGTGATGCGATCGTATTCTTCAGCGCTAAGTAGCACGTGCGACGGACGTCCATGATCTGTAATCATGACTGGTTCTTTCATCGCGGCTCTTTTTGCGGCTGAGACGTCTTGATTAAATTCTCGGCTCGTTATGGTCTTGCTCATTTTGCTCACATCCTTTGTACCTATAGTAGGTACTATACGATGAAGCGGCAGCCTAGAACAGGCAGAGGAAAGTTCCTGTTCTTAAGTCCGATCCGACACTCACCGGAGCAAACACGACTACTTGAAGGGAACACGATTTAGCACCTTCGTCGTCGATGCATAATGAACTGGTGAAGAGTGAATGGTTTGGTAGCCCAGGTAACGAGCCAGTCCGGCTTGTTGAGCACGACCCCGATTGGGCAATTCAAGCCTTGGATTGGGCACTTCGCATTCAAAGAGCCATTGGCTCTATCGCTGAATCCGTCGAGCATATTGGCTCGACTGCGGTTCCTGGCCTCGTGGCCAAACCGGTTCTCGACCTTTTAGTAGTTGTTCCAAATATCGCCGACGAGCCTGTCTACCGACATAGCCTTGAAAGCCTCGGGCTGGTACTGCGACAACGCGAAACGGACCATCGTTTCTTTCGGCCGCCAGCGGGTGAGTTGAGAACAGTGCATGTTCACGTGTGCGAGGCCGGTTCGCTTTGGGAACAAGAGCATTTGGTGTTTCGAGATCGGCTGCGGGCAGACGCTTCGTTAGCCGGTGCCTACGCCAATTTGAAACGAGGACTGGCTAGAAGCGTCGGGCATGACCGGCTTGCCTACTCAGCAGGCAAATCCCAGTTCATCAAGGACGTTGTTGACGGAAAGTGGCCGCGTGACTTGTCGGTGTGATTCCTAAGCGAGCTATAAAATGCTTACGCAGCAGATCATCCGAAGTGAATCCGACTTCACGAGCTATGGCACCAATTGACAGGTCTGTTTGTTCAAGGAGGCGTTGTGCTTCTTGCACGCGGAGATCATTGAGCCAAGCGACGGGTGTAGTTCCGAGATTCGCAGAGAACCATCGGTGAAACGTTCGTGGAGACATTGCACAGGTAGCTGAGAGCTCTTTGACGCTCCACTGTCGTTGGAGATCCTTGCTGACTTGCAAATGTAGGTGCTCGACAGACGGCAACGAGCTGGCAGGAAGACGGGTATCTGCATATTGGGCTTGAGTACCCGGTCTGAACACGGGTGTGACCATTGCCTTGGCGATGGTCTGTGCGGCGTTTACGCCCCAACTCTCGCGAACCAAGTGCAACAAGAGATCAACCCCGGCGGTGACACCTGCTGACGTCCAGACTTTGTCCTTGCCACAATACAAATCCCTGGCCTTGACATGAATTCCTGGGTAGCGGCGGGCTAGTTCGTCGGCAAAGCGCCAGTGTGTTGTGGCTTCGCGCCCATTGAGCAGTCCGGCTTCAGCAAGTGTGAATGCGCCGGTGCATAACGAAGCTACAGTTACACCGGCAGATGCAGCCCTCGCGACCGCATCGACTTCTACCTGACTCGGTTCGGACAGCGGATCTTCGCTGCCTGGGACCACCAGGATGTCGAGTTCCTCCACGGAGGTGAAGTCATGGGTGCTCCGGATCGATTGGAACGGGTCCAAATCAGTGACGTTCTCGGCTGCAATGAGGCGAATTGTCGGCCGGGGGAGTCCTCGATCTGAACGGTCATCGAATACTTCTCGAATAACCGCAATATCAAATGCACGCCGTCCCGGGCCGATGAGAATTCCGACGATCATCATGGCGCAATCTTATCGAACCATGGCATTAATGCCGCTGTTGATGCCTTTAGATCACTGATGAACTATAGGTATGACTAGGAATAATGAACCAGCGCTGATCGTGGTCGATATGCAACAGGGTTTCTACGAAGAGTCGTGGGGACAAACCACGAATTATCCTGGGTGCGAAAACAACGTTGATCGACTTCTGTCGGCGTGGTCCGAGTTCCAATTGCCGATAGTGATCGTCAGGCACGATAGCCGGAATCCAATGTCGCCATTGTTTGCTGAAGGACCCGGCAACAATCTTCAGGAATCAGTACAAGCCGTCACACCCGATCTCATCGTGACTAAGACGGTGAACTCGTCCTTTTATGGTTCGCCAGATTTGGAACAGTGGCTCAGGTCCAAGGAGATCAGCAGGATTGTTGTCTGTGGGATCCAAACCAATTTATGCGTGGAGACAACTTCCCGCATGGGAGGAAATCTTGGTTTTGAAGTCATCGTGCCGCTCGACGCTACACGAACTTTCGATTTAGCCGGACCTGATGGCGCTGTCATTCCGGCGGCCACTTTAATGCAAGTTACGGCGACAAATCTACATGGGGATGGGTTCGCGCAAGTGGTTTCGACTCAAGACGTTTTGCACTCATTGAAACAGGTGTGACAGGGCAGTGGCAGGCAGGAGCTAGAAGGATTGATTTCTCACAACGGTAAATATGCTGGACGCAGCCACAATGTTCCCTATAGGTTCGTGCTATGAAGATCTCGTTCACGCCAATGGGCCCGCCAGACAGCGACGCCATCGTCGAATTTCTATCCACAAACAATTTCCCGTTTCATGTTCGGCGAGACTGGAAAGACGGAGAACTGAAGCAGAGCGTTGATGACGGACGATATTGGAACGAAGAGAGCCAAGGATTCTGGATCGATGGTGATGGCCAGTCCCTTGGAATGGTGGTACTCGAAGACTTGGAAGACGATACCCCGATGTTCGACCTTCGCATGGCGACGAGCTATCGCGGACAAGGGCTTGGCGTAAATGTATTGAAAGAACTTTGCGCCAAGGTTTTCACCGACTACCCAGAGGCATTGCGCTTTGAAGGACAAACCAGGGAAGACAATATTGCGATGCGCAAAACTTTCCTTAAGGCTGGTTTTCTGAAGGAAGCACACTACCGGATGGGTTGGCCAGCCGACGATGGCAAGAAGTTGGCTTCGGTAGCCTACGCAATTCTCCGCCAAGATTGGGAGAGCGGTGAAACAACCAACTTCGACTGGAATGACATGGAAGTCTGAGCCTTCATTGTCCGATCTTTAGTCTGTGGTGAGTTTCAAGTAGTCCCGAGTAATTTCCAGATGGCCCAAGTGCTGGCAAAACTCTTCGTACACATGCAGGAGGACGCCTTCGCAGGTGGCCATCCAATATTCGACCTTGCGACCGGTTGGCAATACGGCGGGAGCCTGCTGCAGTTGGGTGCGGGCAAGATCGGCAACGAATGCAGTTCTCGCCTCGGAGGCCACTTTTAGGGCGTCCGACTTATCCATCGTGGTGCTGAACTCGGCATCCCGGTCGCGGGGAATTTCGACACCGAGGTTTACCGTTGAGGACCAGCGGCGCATCATTCCGCAACAATGAAGCAGGATCTGCACGGGAGAATTGCTGCCATGCATCGGCAGGCAACCGTTGACCGAATCCTCGGGAATGTCCTGGACGGTTTCAAAAATCTGGTCGAACTTTTCGAGCAAGAGCCTGACGAGGATCTGCTCGTTGGGCGCCAATGAATTCATGCCTCGATTCTAGTCATGCGCCGGATCCCCAGTCGCAGAACAGCTCATCCCAGCAAGGTCTTGAAACACTTCCAGGGTGCAGCGGAGAAGATCCGCTGTGCCCTGGAAAGGTATTCAATTACGTGGAATGCTTCCCAACGTGGTGCGATTCCAGTGTACTTTCTGGCACGCGCATCGACTCCTTGGCATGGAATGCCCGACCATCCAACGGTACTTGACCGGAACTCACCGCTAATCACGTCAGATTTTGGAATTGCTGTTTTCGCCTGAAGGCGTAAAGGTCACCAGATTAAAGGATCCTGAGATGCTAAGACGGGATTGCGAGGGCACCATGAGTGCATCCAGTCGGTTGAGCTGATCATTGCCAACCTGGCAATGATCGTTCAGTGCAACCAGGATTTTCACTTGGTCGATACTGCACTCTTGCTCGGAATCGTGGGTGGTGGACACCTTCGCATCCCAATGTTCGCCCACGAACATGAGATTTAGTGCCAGAAATCCCGTTCCCAATGGCGCAACTGAAACTTCATCTTCACCAGCAAACGCGATCTGTTCACCGGCGCGCAGGCGATGCCTCTCGCCGTCAACTTCAAGATCGATCTCGCCAGGCCCCAGGGCAACTTGCACTCGGTCAATGCCCGGATATTGGCTATAAGGCTGAGACTGAGAAATCTCTGCGATGCTCACCTTCCAGCTCCACGCACCTTGGGAATTTGAATCGCTGAATAGCGTGCGCGACACCCCTTTGCCGTTCTTCCAAGGCTGAGTCGGCAGATCTGCATATCGAACGATGGGCGCTGCAGGCATGATGGTTCGCTTCCTTGTGTGCTCACGTGGCTTTGGTCGTTATCATTCCACCTGAGTTCAATTCCAATTAATTCGTGACCGAAGAAGCATGGTGCGGACTGTTCTGTCGGAACCCGGCGGATAGCGTTCAACCACCCTCACCAGTATTAAGATGGAGCGATGAGCCAACCACCAGCTAAGAAATCAGTCATGCCTGATGCTGAAGTATCGATAGATCTTGAGTTGGTGCGCGAGCTGATCACAGCCCAAGCTCCGCAATGGGCTCATGAAGCCATCACCTACCTGGCTACAGGTTGGGATAACGAAGTTTATCGTCTGGGCGAGACCCTGCTCGTCCGGCTTCCTCGGCGGCAGATGGGGGAGGACACTGGTGCCAAAGAGCGACGTTGGTTTCCACAACTGGCAGAAGACTGTGGGGTGGACATCGGGCTGGCGATCTTTGAAGGACAGCCCACTTCGAGCTACCCCTTCACCTTTTCAATATGCCCATACGTTCCAGGTGTCAGCGCGGCCCAGCTGACCCGCCAGGACCGTGATCAGTATGCAGACCAGTTTTCAAATCTGTTGAAAGCGATTCATCAACCGTCTCGTACGCCGGAGCCACGAAGCGAATTTCGTGGATGCGCACTCTCGCTGGTTGATGCGCGGACTCGTGAGCAAATCGCGAGCTTGAAATCATCGATGCAGCCCGCCGCCTTGGCGATTTGGCAGCAAGCCGTGGAAGCTGGGGAATATCAGGGAGCCCCAGCATGGCTGCATGGAGATCCTCATCCGCACAACACTGTGGTTGATGACCGATCGCCACATCTTTCCGTGTCCTTGGTCGATTACGGGGATCTATGCGTTGGCGATCCAGCCTCGGATCTCGGCATGTTCTGGATGCATTTCACTCCAGCGGGCATCAGCAGAGCCTTCGAGAACTACGGCATCTCGATTGGTAGCCCAACATGGATACGAGCTCGTGGCTGGGGACTCCGATACGCGATGCTGACGGCGAATCTCGGAGCCGAGGATCTTCTGGGCATCGTCGGGCGCGAGACATTAGATGTGCTCGTTGCTGAATCTAATGCGCAATAAATAAGCAGTCCGTGACGTGCACGAGACCGTAAGCTAAATTCAAACCAGCCAACCTATTAGCTGCTGACCTTTGTCAGCGAGAGGACTGCTGTGGATCTCGAAAAAAATCCGAGCATTGCTGCAAGACTGTGCAGGGAATCGCACGCAGAATTATCGCGACAGGTATCCGGTTTGGACGACGAGATCATGTGTAAGAACAGCAGGCTACCTGGCTGGACTGTGGGCCATGTATTAACGCACCTCGCTCGAAACGCGGATGCTCATTCACGGCGTCTTGCTGGAGCGCTGAATGGTGAGGACGTTCCCAAATACGCAAACGGTCCGGAGCAACGTCGACAAGAAATCGAGGACGGGGCTAGAAGGACTGCAGCAGAAATTTTGGCTGACTTGGAATCGAGCAATCGCCAATTGGACATGTTGCTTGAACAGTGCGAGCAGGAGCGCTGGCCCAACGCAGATTTTGTGGGAGGCGGCCACTACGGGGCTGGCGGATGCCCGGCCCACCGTTTACGCGAAGTGCAGATGCATCTCGTTGATCTGGGGTTGGGATACACCCCTAGCCGGTGGCCCAAAGAATATGTGGAATGGGATCTTGATAATTTACTGGCCAGTGTCCCTGAACGTTTGGCTAGTTCGAAGGCCCGTACCGAGCTAGTCGCGTGGTTGGCTGGGCGTTCACCTCTGAACGAGGACTTCGCTCTGGAACCCTGGGGCTGAGCAAGATTGCCACAGCTTCCTATCGATCTCGCCCTAGTCAGTCCTGGCTGAGAAGTCCCGGCAACTGATCCATGCCGGTGAACACCTCGGAAGCCCCTGCTGCCAAGAGCTTTTCCTTGGTGCTGCTGATCGGTCCACCAGGGCAATATCCGAAGACTGTGGCTCCAGCGGCAATACCAGCGGCCACACCGGTGACGGTATCTTCAACGACTGCGGCTTTAGCCGGATCAATTTCAAGCCCTGAAGCTGCTGCCAGATAGACATCCGGCGCCGGCTTGCTGTGGGCATACTCCATGCCACTGTAGATATGACCGCCGAAGAACGGCGCCATTCCGGTAATCGAAAGCTGCATTTCGACTTTGGCCCGGTCCGCTCCAGTAGCGCACGCAATCTTGCCGCCGTAGAGGGCTGAAGCTTCCTTCACTACCTCCAAGGCACCGGGAATGGCCTGCAGATTTTCGCGAAGGGCCACATCGCGGCGTCGCCTAAAGCCGCCAATCCACTGTTCGTCAATGCGCACCCCGGTATTCTCCAGGATCGGTTCCCACTGATCTTTGAGCGCCTTCCCGATGAAGATGCTGATGCACTCTTCTTGGCTGATATTCCAGCCCAATTCCATGAGCATCTCGCGCAGCACTGCGTTGGTGATGGATTCGGAATCGACCAGTACGCCATCACAATCGAAGAGCACGGCGGAGAATTTTGGACGCGACAAGATTGACCCTTCCTGCAGGACTACAGAACTGCGACTCGGCTAAGCGACTGAGAACTCGTGGAGAATGCGTGCCAGCGGAGCCAGCTCAGGCTGCTCTTCTGCCTGCTTCAAAACGCGTTCCAAGGTGGCATCGTGAATCGGCTTGGCCTTTTGGTACAGCTCGTGGCCAACCGGGGTCAATTCGGTATAGATGCCACGACGATCATCGGCACACAACACCCGTGACAGTAGGTTGCGGTCTTCGAGCCGGGTGACCAAGCGCGTCGTTGCGCTCGGGCTCAGGGCGGTGGCTCGGGCGAGCTGCGCCATGCGCATATGCCAGCCATCCTGGCGGTTCAAGGCGTCCAACAATGTGTACTCGACCACAGAAAGCCCAACCTGAGCGGTCAGATCTTTTTCTAGTGCGGCATCGATTAATCCGTGCAATGACGCCAAAGTACGCCATCCACGAGCACGGATTTCGACAGCATCATCTGCGATTCCCATGGTTCCTCCAAAAATACTTGCTTGCGCCGGTTAGTTGCGTGTGCAACGATGGTATCCATCGCGCAATAACAAGCGTGTGCAACTAATTTATCTAGTCTATCAGGAGTAACGCTATGCCGCTCGGTCTTATTGCGTTGGCTATCGGTGCCTTTGGCATCGGGCTTACTGAATTTGTCATCATGGGCCTGTTGCCAGACGTGGCCAACGACTTCGCTGTCAGCGAGGCCGCTGCTGGCTGGCTCATTTCCGGATACGCACTCAGCGTAGTTGTCGGAGCCCTCGGCCTGACCGCTGCTACCGTCCGCCTGCCACGCAAGCCGGTGCTTGTCGGCCTGCTGCTTCTGTTCATCGTCGGCAACTCGCTCACCGCGCTGGCCGGCAACTACGAAGTGGCCATGATCGGCCGCGTCATCGCCGCACTATGCCACGGTGCATTCTTCGGCATCGGCTCGGTAGTGGCATCTGACATGGTTCCAGCCAATAAGAAGGCCGGCGCTATCGCCATCATGTTCACCGGGCTGACCGCCGCTAACGTTTTGGGTGTTCCTTTCGGGACCCTGCTTGGACAGCACTCCGGCTGGCGCTCGACCTTCTGGGCTATTTCCGGCATTGGCGTCCTGGCGCTCATCGGTATCCTCGTATTGGTCCCAGCGATCAAGCATGCAGCAGAAGGAATCTCGCTGCGCAAGGAACTCGGTGCCTTCACCTCATTGCAGGTTTGGCTCTCGCTGGGCGTCACCATCCTGGGCTACGGCGGCATGTTCGGTGCCTTCACCTACATCGCCTACACCCTGACCGAAATCACCGGCTTCAATGCGACCACCGTGCCATGGCTGCTGATGCTCTTCGGTGTTGGCCTCTTCGTGGGCAACTGGATCGGCGGGCGCATGGCCGACAAGAGCATCGATCGCACGCTGCTCTTCTTCATCTCGGCACTGCTGCTCGTCCTGGTCCTCTTCGGATTCTTCGCAAGCAACCAGGTTGCCACCGTCATCGCCTTGCTGCTCATGGGCGGCTTCGGGTTCGGAACCGTTCCTGGCCTGCAGAGCCGCATCATGCAGTACGCCGGCAACGCGCCAACCTTGGCATCGGGTGCCAACATCGGCGCCTTCAACGTCGGCAACGCACTGGGCGCATGGGCCGGCGGCCTGGGCATCGCAGCAGGCCTCGGCTACACCTCGCCGATCTGGATCGGTGCGCTGATCACCTTGGTTGCGCTGATTGTCATCCTAGTCGCCATGGGCTTGGCCAAGAAGGCCTCGGCAGCGGCACCGCAGCTGGTTCCAGCTAGCTAATCAACAGTTTTCCTCAGTCCATCAACCAATTTTTAGGAGTTAGATATGACTACCGCCATCCCAACCATCACCCTGAATAACGGCGTTGAAATGCCTCAGGTAGGTTTCGGAGTCTTCCAAGTTCCCAATGAGGAAACCACTGCCGCAGTGAGCGCAGCTCTCAAGGCCGGCTACCGCAGCATCGACACCGCTGCGATCTACGGCAATGAAGAAGGCGTCGGCAAAGCGTTGGCACAGTCCGGCATTGCCCGCGAAGAACTGTTCATCACCTCCAAGATCTGGATCGCAGACATGGGTTACGAGCAGACTCTCGAAGCATTCGATGCAAGCCTTGAGCGCTTGGGCCTGGATTACCTGGACCTGTTCCTGATCCATTGGCCAGCTCCTGAAAAGGATCTCTACGTTGAGACCTGGAAGGCACTGGAGAAGCTGTACGCAGAGAAGAAGATCCGCGCTATTGGCGTTTCGAACTTCCAGCCAGCACACCTGGACAAGCTGATCGCTGAGAGAACCATCGTTCCAGCAGTGAACCAGGTTGAGCTGCACCCGGCTCTGCAGAACCGCGAAGTCATTGCCTTCAATGCCGAGCACGGTATCGCCACCGAAGCATGGAGCCCGCTGGCCCAGGGAGCAATGCTCACTGACGAAACCATTCTCGCAATTGCAGATGCTCACAAGGTCACTGCTGCACAGGTCATCCTGCGCTGGCATCTGCAGCAGGGCCGCGTGATCATCCCTAAGTCGGTCACCGAGTCCCGCATCGTTGCCAATCTGGATCTGTTCGGCTTTGAATTGACCGGCGATGAGCTGGACAGCATCGACGCGCTTGATCGCGACGGCCGCACCGGGCCAAACCCGGACACCTTCAACGGCTAACAGCATCGCACCAGCGAAGCTCGCTCTCATTTGAGGGCGGGCTTCGCTCTTTAACTAGCCCGTAACCAGTCCCTGCACCGCCGTGCGAATAGCTTCAATAACATCATTGATGGTGCTCCGGTGCAGGTGCTCTGCCCTGAGCAAAAGGTCGATTTGTCGCCCGGAGTTCAGTCCCTTAATTGGTCGTAAAGTCACCGATTCATCCAGGGTCTTCCGCGCGGTGAATCGCGGCAGGATGCCCAGGCAATCACCGGCTTCCACGAGGGCTCCTGCAGTGGCGTAGTCGTTGACCCGATGCTCGATATTCGGTGCCTTGCCGGCCAAAGCGGCAATGGTTTCCAGCACGTCGGCGGGGGAGTAGCCAGGGCGTGAAACCACCCAACGCTCATCAATGACCTGCTGCGGAGTGAGCTGATCAAATTCGGCCAGCGGGTGATCCTGGTGGATGGCAATGTCCAACGGCTCGAAGGCCAGAGGTATCACGGTGATCCGGTCCTCTGGCCACGGCGCCGTGTGCGGCATGCGATGGGCGAGGACCATGTCGTAGGTCGAGGTCAGAGCCGGGAAATCCTGCTGGGATACGTCCTCGTCGAAGAAATGCAGCGGCGGCAGCTGGTCCGGAGGCAGGGCGAGCAGCGGCGCGAAAATGGTCTGGCCGATGGAATGGAAGCCGGCGATCTTGATCGGGACATCCTTGTCCTGCTCCACGGTGCGGATTCTTGCCGAGGCTTCAGCCAGGGTGGAAGCCACCGACGCCGCCGCAGAAGCGAGCAATTTGCCTTCGGAAGTCAGCACCAGTCGCCGGCCTTCCTTCTGGGTCAGGGGCGCGGAGAATCCCCGCTGCAATTGAGCCAGATGCTGGGAAACAGCCGAGGGAGAGACAAAAAGCGCCTTCGCCACCGCGTTGACGCTGCCTAAATCCGCGAGTTCTCGCAGGATCCGCAGCTGATGTAGTTCCATGAAGTAAATGCTAAATCAACAGATCAGTAAATCGTAATTCTTCTAATATGTTTTCCCTTCGGATCTGGTGCCACACTGGAAGCAACACAGTCCGTCGTGTGTGAACCGACGGCCATCTGCAAAGGATCACGCATGAAAGCACTGTACAAGTCCGGGCCGCACGCGGGCCTGGAATTGGTTGATCGTCCGGAACCAGAAGTTGGCGTGCACGATGTAAAAATCCGTGTCATGACCACCGGTATCTGCGGCACCGATCTGCACATCGAGGCCTATGACGATGCCGCCAAGGCCATGATCAACACCCCTCTGGTTCCCGGTCACGAGTTCTACGGCGAAGTCGTGGACATCGGTGATTTTGTGCACGGCGTTAAGGTCGGCGACCGGGTTTCCGGCGAAGGCCACGTGGTCTGCGGAATCTGCCGCAACTGCCGGGCCGGGCGCAAGCAGATGTGCATCAACGTCGATTCGGTCGGCGTCCAGCGCGACGGCGCCTTCGCCGAATTCGTGGTGATCCCCGAAAGCAACGTGTACATCCACCGCGACGAACGCATCACCCCGCTGCTCGGCGCGATCTTCGACCCCTTCGGCAATGCGGTGCACACCGCCTTGCAATTCCCGATGGTCGGCGAAGACGTGCTGATCACCGGCGCCGGGCCGATCGGTTTGATGGCCGCCGCCGTCGCCCGCCACGTTGGCGCCCGCAAGGTCGCGATCACCGATATTTCCGATCAGCGCCTGGAACTGGCCAAGACCATGGGCGTGGACCTGGCAGTGAATGTCGGGACCACCCGGATCAAGCAGGCACAACGCGACTTGGGCATGGTCGAAGGCTTCGACTACGGCATGGAAATGTCCGGACACTCCAGCGCCCTGCCGGAGATGATCGAGAACATGAACCACGGCGGCAAGATCTGCATGCTCGGCCTGCCAAGCTCCTCCATCGATATCAACTGGGGCAAAGTGGTCACCCACATGCTCACCCTCAAGGGCATCTACGGCCGCGAAATGTTCGAGACCTGGTACGCCATGAGCGCCATGCTCACCAGCTCGGATGTCATGCGCGAACGCATCTCCTCGGTGGTCACCGACTTCCTGCCAGCTACGCAATGGCAGCAGGGCTTTGAAGCGGCCCGCGGCGGCCACGGCGGCAAGGTCGTACTCGACTGGACCGTTTTCGCAAGCTAAGAATTTCTCGCACCAACAAGGAGCAATCCCCATGTATACCGATCTCAAGGACCAGCTCACCGATGAACTCGACGAGCTGAAGTCCTCCGGCCTGTTCAAGGCAGAACGCCACATCGACTCGGCCCAGTCCGCGTCCATCCTGGCCGGCTCGCTGGGCACCGACGCCCGCAAGGTCTTGAACTTCTGCGCCAACAACTACCTGGGGCTGGCCGATAACCAGCAGATCATCGACGCCGCCAAGTCCGCCATGGACGAGCGCGGCTTCGGCATGGCCTCGGTCCGCTTCATCTGCGGCACCCAGGACCTGCACCTGGAATTGGAATCCCGGCTCTCGAAGTTCCTGGGCACCGACGACACCATCCTGTTCTCCAGCTGCTTCGATGCCAACGGCGGGGTCTTCGAGTCCCTGTTCGGCAAGGAAGACGCCATCATCTCCGACGCGCTGAACCACGCCTCGATCATCGACGGCATCCGCCTGTCCAAGGCCGCGCGCTTCCGCTACGCCAACCAGGACATGGCCGATCTGGAAACCCAGCTGCAGGCCGCCGCGCAGCTCAACGACGGGGCCGGAGCACGCCGCACTATCATCGTCACCGACGGCGTCTTCTCCATGGACGGCTACCTGGCACCGCTCGAAGCCATCTGCGATTTGGCCGACAAGTACAACGCGCTGGTCATGGTCGACGACTCCCACGCGGTGGGCTTCATGGGCGCCACCGGTGCCGGCACTCCCGAGCATGCAGGGGTCTCGGACCGCGTGGACATCTACACCGGCACCTTCGGCAAGGCCTTGGGAGGAGCCTCCGGCGGCTACGTCTCCGGCCGCGGCGAAATCGTCGCGATGCTGCGCCAGAAGGCCCGCCCGTACCTGTTCTCCAACTCGCTGGCCCCATCGATCGTGGCCGCCACGCTCAAGGCGCTGGACCTGGTAGTCGACTCCAAGGACCTGCGCGAGAAGCTCTTCGAGAACGCCGCTCACTTCCGCCACCGCATGACCGAAGAGGGCTTCGAGCTGCTCGACGGCGAGCACGCCATCATCCCGGTGATGTTCGGTGACGCGGTCAAGGCCGCAGAGGTGGCAGGCAAGATGCTGGAACAGGGCGTCTTCGTGACCGCCTTCAGCTTCCCGGTGGTGCCCAAGGGCGCCGCGCGCATCCGCGTGCAGCTTTCCGCGGCCCACTCGGCAGAGGATATCGAGGCCTGCGTGCAGGCCTTCGTCGCAAGCCGCTGACCGAACCGCCGGCCGGTGCTCGTGTTTCAATAGGAACTACGAGTTGGCATAACCAAAGGCGGAGGACTCATGGCGACAAGGGATGATGTGGCGCGCTTGGCCGGCGTTTCCCCCAGCACCGTGTCCTACGTGATCAGCGGCCGGCGCACGATCTCCGATGCCACCAAGGCCAAGGTGCTGTCGGCAATGCGGGAGCTGAATTACACACCCGATGCCTTTGCCCAGGGCCTGGCCGGGTCACGCCGCGGCATCCTCGCCCTGCATTTCCCCACCAGCGTGGACGGCTATTCCTCCACCGAATTCGAGTACGTCACCGCCGCCATGGAGCGCGCCCGGGCGCTGGGCTACCACATGCTGCTCTGGTCCAACCCGATGACCGATGTGATGGGGCTCGAAAGCCTGGTCGGCCAGAAGCTGGTTGCCGGGGTGCTGCTCATGGAAGTGTCGATCAACGATCCGCGCTTTGACGTGCTGCGCCGGGCCAACATCCCCTTCGCCTCCATCGGGCGCCCCGATGACAGCGAGGACCTGTCCTACGTGGACAATGATTTCGCCGAAGCCGGGCGCATCGCCGTGGACTACCTGGCCGATCTCGGCCACCACTCGCTCATGTACATCAACGTGTCGGTCCAAGACCAGAAGGCCGGCAACGGCCCGGCCACCCGCACGGCCCGCGCCATCGGCGATGCGGTGGCCGGCCGCGGCCTGCGCATGCAGGAAGTCCCGGTGGAGAATAATGCCCGCGGCGGCCGCGAGGCGCTGGAGATCTACCTGGCGATGGATCCGCGGCCTACCGCGGTGCTGGCCCTGAAGGAGTTCGCCACCGCCGGCTTCGTCAACGCCGCCGGCATGGCCTCGCTGCGGATCCCCGAGGATCTTTCGGTGATCGCCCTGGGCGTGGGAGATCGTTCCGCTGAGATGGTCGCCCCGGCCCTGACTACCGTGGCCCCGTCGGGGGAGCGGATTTCCCATGCGGCGGTGGATGCACTGGTGCAGCAAATCGAGGGCCGGACCACGGGTGCGGTGCAGGAACTGATCACCCCGCAGATGATGGTGCGGGACAGTTCTGGCCCGGCCCCGCGCTGAGCTGCGGCGGTAATTTATCCGGGGGTTCGCCGCTAAGTGTTGACGCGCGTCGATGACCTGCGTCACTATTGGAGGGATCATTCGTGCCAGGCCACCGAAGCCGGCCGGGTACTACTCAACGTGGAGGGCATCATGAAGAAAGCGCACCGCGGGCTCAAGCTCGCACCGGTGATCTCAGTGGCGGCAATCAGCCTGCTTTTGGCCGGCTGTTCCGGGGGAGCGGACCCCAATGACCCCAACGCATCCGGAGGCTCAGGCGAAGCCCAGGTAGGCCAGGCCGACGGCGTCGTGGACATCTACGGCCCGGTCACCGGCATCGAAGCGGAACTGCTGGAGAAGTCCTGGGCCAAGTGGTCCGAGGAAAACGACATCAAGATCCGCTACACGGGAGACAAGAACTTCGAATCGCAGATCGGCATCAAGGTCCAGGGCGGCGACACCCCGGACTTGGCGGTCTTCCCGCAGCCCGGCCTGCTGCAGGCCACCGTGGCCCAGGGCAAGGTGCAAAAGCTCCCCGAAGCGGTGCAGAGCCAGCTGTCGAGCAACTGGTCCGAAGACTGGCAGAACTACGGCAAGGTTGACGGCGTGCAATACGGTGTGCCGCTGATGGCCAGCGTCAAAGGCTACATCTGGTACTCGCCCAAGCAGTTTGAAGAATGGGGTGTGAGCGTACCGAAGACCTGGGACGAGATGACCAACCTGGGCACCGAGATCTCCAAGAAGACCAACGAGCCAGCCTGGTGTGCAGGATTCGCCTCGGGCGAGGCCTCGGGCTGGCCCGGCACCGACTGGATCGAAGACGCTGTACTGCGCCAGGCCGGAACCGAGGCCTACGACAAGTGGGTTGCCGGCGACCTGGAATTCACCTCGCCAGAAATCACCAGTGCCTTTGAATCCGTCGGAAAGATCCTGCTGGACCCTAAGCAGGTCAACGCCGGCTACGGCGACGTGAAGTCGATCAACGCCACCGCCTTCGGCGATGTAGGAACGGCCGTAGCCAAGGGCACCTGCCCGCTGACCCACCAGGCTTCCTTCCTCGAAGGCTACGTCCTTGATGCCAAGAACGCCGACGGCAAGAAGGCCACCGTGGCTCCCGACGGAGATGTCTGGGCCTTCGTCGCCCCGCCAGCCAAGGCCGATGACCCGGTATCCGTGGTCGGCGGCGGCGAGTTCGTCGCGGCCTTCTCCAACGACGAGGACACCGCCAAGGTCCAGGAATACCTGGCCAGCGCAGATTGGGCCAACAGCCGCGTGGGACTTGGCGGCGTGATCTCGGCGAACTCCGGCCTGGATCCGAAGAACGCCAGCAGCGACCTTTTGCGCTCCGCGGTGGAGCTGCTGCAGGATCCGAACACCACCTTCCGCTTCGACGGCTCGGACCTGATGCCAAAGAGCGTGGGCTCCGACTCCTTCTGGAAGGGCCTGGTCGACTGGATCGACGGCAAGCCAACCAAGGAAGTACTGGAAAATATCCAGTCCGGATACGACTCCTAGCCACCACCTCGCACATCGCCAACGGCCGGGCCTCCCGGCCGTTGGCGTGATGACAGGAGCTTGAACCATGTCTGAATTCTTCCAGTGGCTGGCCGGGGTGCCGCCGCTGATCCAGGTGCCGATCATCCTGGTGGCCTTCGCCATCCTGATCGCGCTCATCCTCGCCTTCGTGGAAGCCGCCACCAGGGGCGGCCGCGCATTCACCGTGCTGCGCCTGCTGGCCGCGGTCCTCGTTCCCGTGGCCATTCTCCTGGCCCTGGGACTGTACAACTCGGTGATGTGGGTGGCCGGGATCGCCGCGGTGCTCGGAGCCCTGCTATACCTCGCCGACCGCCGATCGCGCGAAGGCGCCGGTTCGCTGCTGCAGCTGAGCGGCTTCCTGGCCCCCGCACTGCTCCTGCTGGCCATCGGCCTGATCTACCCCACGATCAGGACCGCGATCAGCGCGTTCATGGCCAACGACGGGTCCGGATTTGTCGGGCTGGGCAACTTCATCTGGGTCTTCACCAGCCCCGATGGCGTCACCGCCCTGCTCAACACCCTGGTGTGGGTGCTCGTGGCCCCCGTGGTGTCCACCATCATCGGCCTGGCCTATGCGGTCTTCATCGACAAGTCCCGCGGCGAGAAATTCTTCAAGCTCCTGGTCTTCATGCCCATGGCCATTTCCTTCGTGGGCGCCTCGATCATCTTCAAATTCTTCTACGACACCCGCCAGGGCGAACAGATCGGCGTACTGAACGCGATCATCACCGCCTTCGGCGCCAAGCCCGTGGACTGGCTCGGACTGGAACCATTGAACACCCTGTTCCTGGTGGTCATCCTGATCTGGACCCAGGCGGGGTTCGCCATGGTCATCCTCTCCGCGGCGATCAAGGGCGTGCCGGCCGAACAGCTCGAAGCCGCCGCCCTGGACGGCGCCAGCCCATGGCAGCGGTTCGCCAACGTCACCCTGCCGGGGATCCGCTCCTCGGTAGTGGTCGTATTAACAACCATTTCCATCGCCTCGCTCAAGGTCTTCGACATCGTCTCCTCGATGACCGGCGGCCGCTCCGATACCACCGTGCTGGCCTTCGAAATGGTCCGCCAATTCCAGCTCGGCGCACGCACCGGCTACAGCTCGGCCCTGGCGGTCATCCTGTTCATCCTGGTGCTGCCGATCATCATCTACAACGTGCGTCAGCATAAAAAGCAAAGGGGAATCCGATGAGCACCGTCAGTGAATCCTCTCGCCGCCTGATGAGGGCCACCGAAAAAGCCAGCGGGAAGCTGCGCAAAGCCACCACTTCGCGCGGGGCCACGGTGGCGGCTTTCATCATCGCCGCCATCTGGACCATTCCGACCTTCGGCCTCTTTGTCTCTTCCTTCAGGCAGGCAGATGACATCAAGAGCTCCGGCTGGTGGACCGCGCTGTCCAACCCCTCCTTCACGCTGGATAACTACGTGCAGGCCTTCTCCTCGGGAGACAGCCTGCCATTATCCAAGGCGTTTTTGAATTCGCTGGTCATCACCATTCCAGCGGCGATCGTTCCGATCATCATCGCCAGCCTGGCGGCCTACGCTTTTGCCTGGATCAATTTCAAGGGGCGCAACACGCTCTTCGTCCTGGTATTCGCCCTGCAGATCGTGCCGATCCAGATGGCCCTGGTTCCCCTGCTCCAGCTCTTCTCCGATGGCCTGAAAATCGGCGGGCTGTATATCCTGCCTGGCCTTGGCGTCAACGGCCTGGATGGGGCCTATGCGAAGGTATGGATCGCGCACACGATCTTCGCTTTGCCGCTGGCGATCTTCATGCTGCACAACTTCATCTCGGAGATCCCCGACGAAGTGATCGAGGCGGCCCGCGTGGACGGTGCCGGGCATGGCAAGATCTTCTCGAAAATCGTCCTTCCGCTTTCGATGCCGGCGATCGCCTCCTTTGGCATTTTCCAGTTCCTCTGGGTGTGGAATGACCTGCTGGTCGCCACGGTATTCACTTCCGGCGGCGGCCTGCCGATCACCAAGGCGCTGCAGGATCTGTCGGGAACCTACGGGCAATCCTGGGAACTGCTCACCGCCGGTGCCTTCATCTCGATGATCATCCCGCTGGTGGTCTTCTTCGCCCTGCAGCGCTACTTCGTCCGTGGCCTGCTGGCAGGTGCCACCAAGGGGTAGCGGCAAGCTCCAGGCACATCGAGGGTCCCGGAATTTTTCCGGGACCCTCGCTCTGTCTGAAATCCCGGATCTGAATCGATGCTGAACGCAGACCTGCGCGGGCCGGGGAAGTAGGCTCGGAACATGGCTACAACACTGCTGGCGAATATCGAGCAACTATCCACCGTTGATGCTGCCGGACGCGTGCTGGAAAATGCCGCGGTGCTCATCGAGGACGATAAGATCGCCTGGATCGGTCCAGCAGCAGATGCCCCGCAGGCCGATGCCATCACCGACCTCTCGGGGCGCAGCGTGCTCCCGGGCTGGGTCGACTCGCACAGCCACCTCATTTTCGGAGGCGACCGCGCCGAGGAATTCGTCGCCCGCATGGCCGGCCAATCCTATGCTGCCGGCGGCATCGCGGTGACCACCTCAGCCACCAGGAGCCTGGGCGATCAACAGCTCGCCGATCTCGTCTCCGCCCGCCGCGCCCAAGCCCTGTCCATGGGGACCACCTGGATGGAAACCAAAACCGGCTATGGCCTGGAGCTGGCCGAAGAACTGCGCCACGCGCAGCTAGGCCGCCCGATGGTGGATACCCTGACCTTCCTCGGAGCGCACCTGGTCCCTTCCGGTTCCGACGCCGATCAATATACCGAACTTGTCGCAGGCCCCATGCTCGAAGCGGTAGCCGAGCACATCGACTTCGTCGACGTTTTTTGCGAGCGCGGCGCCTTCAATGAAGAGCAAACCCGTCGAGTACTGTACGCTGCCCAAAGCCGCGGGATCGCTACCAAAGTCCATGGCAACCAATTGGGTCCAGGCCCGGGCGTAAAGCTGGCAGTTGAATTCGGCAGCCACTCGGTCGACCACGTCAACTATCTTGATGATTCCGATATCCAGGCGCTTGCCGGAAGCTGGGAGCGCTGGGACCGGGCGGGAAGAACCGGAAAGCCAGGAACCGTCGCCACCTGCCTGCCGGCGTGCGACCTATCCACCCGTCAGCCTCTGGCACCAGGTCGAGAGCTCTTGGACGCCGGAGTGCCTATCGCGCTGGCCAGCAACTGCAATCCCGGCACCAGCTACACGAGCAATATGAACTTCTGCGTGGCCACCGCGGTGCTGCAGATGAACTTGACCTTGGCCGAAGCCATCGAGGCTGCCACCTACGGGGGAGCGCTGGCCCTCGGAGTCCAAGACGAAGTGGGATCTCTCGAAGTCGGTAAGCGTGCAGACCTGCTCGTTCTTGATGCGCCGGCTGCCGCGCACCTGGCATATCGTCCCGGGATGAACCTGACCCACAGCGTGTACCGCGCTGGCCAATTGGTGTTCTGAGGCAGTTCAAACCGCCGACTTGTTCTGACCGGTTCGCCGAAAATCTGGCAGTCAATTAGCCATTCGTGATAGACAAGAACCATGGCTAATACTGCTTTTAAGGGAACTCCCGTACAGACCATTGGTGAACTGCCAGCCGTAGGCTCGCAGGCTCCATCATTCACCCTCACCGACACCGGCCTTGCAGATGTCACCAGCGAATCGCTGGCTGGCCGCCGCGTTGTCCTGAACATCTTCCCATCGGTTGATACCGGCGTGTGCGCTGCCAGCGTTCGCCGCTTCAACGAACTGGCTGCCGGCCTGGAGAACACCACCGTCGTGTGCGTATCCGCTGACCTTCCATTCGCACTGGGCCGCTTCTGCGGTGCCGAGGATATCGAGAACGTCACCGCCGCTTCGGTCTTCCGCTCGGACTTCGGTTCGGACTACGGCGTCACCCAGATCGACGGCCCGCTGGCCGGCCTGCTGGCGCGCTCGGTCATCGTCTTGGACGAAGCCGGAAAGGTGACCTACACCCAGGTAGTTCCTGAGATCACCACCGAGCCAGACTACGATGCAGCAATCGCAGCACTGAGCTAAACCGCACAAAGGCCCATCCACGCTTCGAGCTTGGATGGGCCTTTGCTGTACCTGGCCGAGACTACAGCTCGCGCAGCAGTTCGCAGGTCCTGCCTAAAAACAGTTGGGCCAACTCTTCTCTTGGACTCACCGACGTGAAAACTCCCGCCAACATCAGGGCCGCGTCCAGCCGCAGAATCCTCCATGCCGCGGTGGATTCGTCAACCACTCCGGATTCCCGCCGATAGCCTTCGACGATGTCCGTGTAGTCCAGTCCATTTTCCGTGATGGCCGAGTATTCCTGAATGCGGGCGAGTTCCACTTCCGGTGCCGCAGTCAGCGCGTTGCTCCAATCAATTAATGCTTTGGGTGCGCCGTCTATCACTCGGATGTTCTGCCGGCGGATATCCATGTGCAACAAGCTGACTCGACGTAATGACTTTTCAAGTAGTGCGATCAGCGCTGTTTCCTGGGGCAACGAGGGCATCTGATGTTGTGCGCTGAGCCGCGAGTAACGATGAGAAATGCGTTGGCCGAGGTAACGATAAATGTTCGCGTGTTGGCTGGCTTCATCAATAGGTGGTTCCTGCTGATGCATCTGTGCCAGCACGGCGCCCACGGCATGCTGATCTAAGGGCGTTCCATCGTCGTCGATGATTTCTGTGATCAACACCGGATAGCCATCTTGGACAACCAATTGCTCCGGACGGGCAGAAGGCACGCCGTGATCTACCGCCCACGCGCTGAGCTTCAGCTCCTTATGCTGAAGGTCTCGCGCCGGAATCTTCGGATTATTTGCGGTATCAAAAACTCGTGCACGCGGGACACGGTAACTTTCGCGCCGTTTTTCCGTGGCCGCGATGAAAAACAGAAATTCAACACCCTCGCCAGCAAGGAATATGTCGTTCGCTCCTCGTCGATTGGCCAGGCGCGTGGCCGCCGTCGAGGCACTGATCGCTACTGGGTAAGACATCTGTTTCCTGTCCGTTGGCTACGGAAATTTGATTTTGTAATTGGTGGCTCAAAATTCCCCTGCACGTTATGAATCAGCCACTGAGACTTGTAATCGCTGCCCCTGCAGTTCAGCAGCGACAAAGTTGAGAGATTGCGAATAGCTGCCCAAGGTAATTTCCTGGTGGACCACGTTTCCGTCGGACGAACAGGGAACATTGATTTCCCCGTGGTCCGTGCTATCGCTGGTGTTCCATTCAATCGTGGACGACCTCTCCTCACCAGAACATTGCATGGCCAGAGAATACTGTCCACCGTTCAGTGGGAAACCCAACGATAACTCTTGATTCGGCTGCGTCACCTCAGTTCCAATGGATACCAATTCATGCTCCTGGTGCAGGGCGTCGGCTGAAGCCTGAATATCATTGGCGGAGCATCCGCCAAGGCAGAGGGAAACCATCGCCAGCAAAGCGGCTGGTACCACGGACCTACTTCGCAATGTTCAGCTCCCCACAGCCTGCGCGGCATTCTCAATCCGCGGCCCGATCTTGCGCAAGAGCTTATCGATCCTTGGGTCATCGGTGCGCGAGAGGGTATCCGAGAGTCGCTCCAGGCTCATCAGCCCGAGCCAGATCTTCGCCCGATGCGCTTCATCAGGGCTCGGCGCAATCAAATCCACCATCTCCAGCCCGTGCCACAGGCTCAAGTACGCGGTGTTCAGCGCCGGATCCCAGGCGGCGGCCAGATCCCAGTCCAGGATGCCGATCAGCTCTTCATCCACCCAGTGCATATTGTGCCCGGCCAGATCTCCATGGACCAGGCTCGGCGGCACCTGCGCCAACTCATCGAGTTGCGCCCACAGGCTGCTGGCCGGGCCGCGCAATTCTTCAGGCAAAGCATCAAAACACTGCTGTTGGCGCTCATCGGTCCACGAGCCGCGGAAGGCAAAAGGGGAGGCCAGGTGCTCGCGCAGCGGTTCAAGCTCGACCTGGGCCAGGTCGCTGACCAGCTTGCCCAAGATTTTGGGGTCCCCGTAGTGCGGTTCATGGGCGCTGCCCGGGATGAAGGACATGGCTACCGAGCCCAGGGAGTCCACCGTCTGGATCTGCGAGGTCGCCACCGGGATCTGGTAGTCCAACTGATCGGACACGAGCTCAAGCAGCTTGATCGAGCGCGGCATTTCTTCGGTGGCGTCGATGGTGCGAGCCATGCGGATCACCGAGTCCGGATTGGCGATCACCACCTTGTGGAACTGTCCGCCCTCGTTGACCGACGCGTGCTCCCAGGAAAGATCGGGGCGCAATCGGCGGGCGATCGACAGTTCTTCTTCCGTGGCAGGACGGGACACAGATGCTCCTTTAATTCGCTACCTTCAGGCTACCAAAGCCCGCACACAGCCTGATCAGCCTATGATCGAGAACGTGAATGCCAAGATCCTGAAGTTCGAGATCGCCCTGGTCCTTGCCTTGTCGCTGGGGCAGAGCGCGATCTATTCGATCATGAGTTTTGCCGATAAGGCCACGCGGGGTCCGCTGCGCGAACAGACTACCTCGCTGAACAACCAGCTGAGCACCCGCGAATTCTTCGACCTGTCCTACCAGCTGCTAGATATCCTTTTCGCGCTGGTGCCGGTGGCGCTGGCCCTGTATCTGATGAAGCGCAGCCTGGGCCTCGGCACACGCGAGATCGGTTTTGACCTGCGCAAACCTGGCCGCGACGCCCTGGCCGGCACAGGGCTTTTCCTGGCCATGGGGCTTGGCACCCTGGGGGTCTACGCAGCCGGCCGGGCGCTGGGCATCACCACGGCGCTGTCCGCGGCCAATCTGGGGGACTATTGGTGGAGCGTGCCGGTGCTGCTGCTCTCGGCGGTGCGCCATGCGGTGCTCGAGGAAGTGCTGATGCTCGGCTTCCTGTTCAGCTACGCCAAAAAACTGCAGCTGGGATTGTGGACCACGATCATCAGTTCGGCGGTGATCCGCGGCAGCTACCACCTCTACCAGGGAGTGGGGCCGATGATCGGCAATATGCTCATGGGCGTGGTCTTCGGCTGGGTCTACCACAAGTACGGTCGGGTAATGCCGCTGGTGATCGCGCACTTCCTGCTTGATGCCATCGGATTTGTCGGATATGCGCTGATCGGCCCGGCGATCGGGATCGGCGGCTAACCCGGATAAACTGCAAGAATGCAGATTTTCGAGCTGGCTGAAGAACAGATTCCCGATGCTGTGGCGCTGTGGGAAAACACCGGGTTGACCCGGCCCTGGAACGATCCCTACGCCGATGCCAGGCGCGCTTTGGAAACCCCCACCTCCACGGTGCTGGCCATGATCGAAGATGAACAAGTTCTGGCCACCGTGATGGCCGGCCACGATGGGCACCGCGGCTGGCTGTATTACGTGGCGGTGGACCCGCAGAGGCAGGGCTCCGGGCTGGGCGCCACGATGGTGGATGCCGCCTGCGCCTGGCTCGCCGAGCGGGGCGTGCCCAAGGTGCAGCTGATGGTGCGCAGCGAGAATACCGCGGTGCGTGGCTTCTACGAGCGTCTTGGGTTCACCGATCTTCAGATCCTTGCCCTGGGCAAGCGCCTGGATGCCGGCGCATAAAAATGAAAGGTGGGGACGCCATTGTCCCCACCTGCCAATGTACTACAACACCACTGGGCCGTTCTCGGTTTCGAAGGTCACCGACATGATGCCCGGAGTGCCATTGGGCGCCTGGTAGGCCATGGTCACTGCCCCCAGGTGCACGTTTTCCGGCTGCCCCAGCCACTCCAGCACCCGATCGCGGGAGCCGGCAATGGTGATCTCGCTGATCGCCCCGGCCGGCTCCAAGGCTTTGGAAGGATGCAGGTCCTTGGCTTCCTCGTCCCAGGAGATCAGGTACGGGCATTGCGGGTCGGCGATCAAGCCCTTGATGCCGATCTGCTGCCAGGTCAGCTCGCGGCCATCGGGGAACTTGCGGTTGCCCGGAACCGCCTTGCGGCCCAGCCGGTCTTCGGCGCTGGATAGATCGTCCACCGAAACGCACCAGCCCATCCAGCCGCCACCGAGCTCCGAACGAGCCCGCACCGCTTGGCCGAAGGGGGCCTTGTCGCTGGCCGGGTGGTTCAGCACCTCAACGACTTCCAGGTACTGTCCATGCTTGAGCGGGAAGATGACATTGCGCGTCCCGAACCTCGGATGCACGCCTCCCTTGACGAACTCCAGGCCGAGCGACTCGGAGATTCTTTGCGCGGTTGGCAGCAGCCCATCCGGGCCACAGGCATAACTAACGTGATCTAGCCTCATCATGAAGCCATCATGGCAACATGTGACCGCAGTCTCTACTTAGGCGACCCTAATCTTTTTTGCTGAATCGAATTCTCTGCGGCAAAAGCGCGAAGTATGTGAAATATGACCGATTGCGACCATTTCAGGGCGCTTGCATTGCAAAGATCTTCGGTTTTCGGGCACACTGGAAACAGGTCATGAGTCCCAGTAACAAGCCCCGGCTTACTGGGCGGCAACCCTCCAACCGCGGTGGGGTGCCCCGGGTGAAGACCTGGCCCTTAGCTGCACAAGGCGGCTAAGGACAAGCGCGGGTAACCCTGGAAGACTTCTTGATGAGGTGCTTCCTGTCGGTGTCTTCTCAGTGGTGTACCCCCATAGTCATGAAACGCTATTTGGAGGAAACCATGAGCAACAACTGGTCATTTGAAACCCGTCAGATCCACTCCGGCCAAACCCCGGATCCGACCACCGGCGCACGCGCGCTGCCGATTTTCCAGACCACATCTTTCGTCTTCCCGACCGCACAAAGCGCCGCCGCCCGCTTCGCCCTGCAGGAACTGGAACCGATCTACACCCGCATCGGCAACCCGACCACCGACGCGGTGGAAACCCGGATCGCCGATCTGGAAGGCGGAGTGGGAGCGCTGCTGCTCTCCTCGGGCCAGGCCGCCACCACCTTCGCCATCCTGAACCTCGCCGAGGCCGGCGACCACCTGGTGGCTAGCCCCAGCCTGTACGGCGGAACCCAGAACCTGCTCAAGCACACCCTCAAGCGCCTGGGCATCGAAGTCACCTTCGTGGCCGACCCGGATAACCTGCAGGACTGGCGCGACGCGGTCCGCCCGAACACCAAGGCGTTCTTCGGCGAAACCATTTCCAACCCGCGCCAAGACGTGCTGGACATCGAAGAAGTCGCCAAGATCGCCCATGAAAACGGCGTGCCGCTGCTGGTGGACAACACCCTGGCCACCCCGTACCTGATCCGCCCGATCGAATTCGGCGCCGACATCGTGATCCACTCGGCCACCAAGTTCCTCGGCGGCCACGGCAACGCGATCGCCGGGGTGATCGTGGACTCGGGCAACTTCGACTTCGCCAAGGACCCGCAGCGCTTCCCGGGCTTCAATACCCCCGATGAGTCCTACAACGGCCTGGTCTTCGCCCGCGATCTGGGCGTGGACGGCATCCTCGGCGCCAACCTGGCCTACATCCTCAAGGCGCGCGTGCAGCTGCTGCGCGACCTGGGCTCCGCAGTCTCGCCATTCAACGCCTTCCTGATCGCCCAGGGGCTGGAAACCCTGTCCCTGCGCATCGAGCGCCACGGCGAAAATGCGCGCGAGGTAGCCAGCTGGCTCGAAGCCCGCGCCGAGGTGCAGAAGGTCGCCTATGCGGGCCTGGCCTCCTCGCCATGGTTCGAGCGCGCGAAGAAGTATTCCGAGCACGGTGCCGGATCGATTATCGCTTTCGAGCTTGCCGGTGGCGCTGCCGCCGGACAGGCGTTTGTCAACGCGCTGGAGCTGCACTCGCACGTGGCCAACATCGGCGATGTCCGCTCGCTGGCCATCCACCCGGCCTCCACCACCCACGCACAGCTTTCCGAGGCCGATCAGATCGCCGCCGGCGTAAGCCCCGGCCTGGTCCGCATCAGCGTCGGCCTGGAGAACATCAAGGACATCCTCGCCGACTTGGAACTGGGCTTCAACGCTGTTGCCGCCCTGGATTCCGCGGCCGGCGATAACAAGGAATTGCAGGAAACCCTTTAGGAATGGCATCCATTGCAACCACCGAAGAACCACAGCTCGCCGGCGGCCAAGACGGCATGATGCGCCGTAGTGCCGTCGGTGAGCACCACTTCGAATTCGGCGGCTACCTGCCGCAGGTAGAGCTGGCCTATGAGTCCTGGGGAACCTTGGATGACGACCGGTCCAACGCCGTGCTGGTAATGCACGCGCTGACCGGCGACGCCCATGTTGCCCAAGGCGACGCGCACAGCGCTGGCTGGTGGGACGGATTTGTCGGCCCCGGGGCCACGATCGACACCGATAAGTACTTCGTGCTTGCCGTGAATATGGTCGGCGGCTGCAATGGATCCACCGGCCCGTCCTCGCTCGACGAGCACGGCGTGCCCTACGGCTCACGCTTCCCGTTCGTCACCATCAAGGATTCGGTGCGCCTTGAAGCCCGCCTCGCGCAATTGCTGGGAATCACCTCCTGGCATGCGGTGATCGGCGGATCGATGGGTGGCGCGCGAGCGTTGGAGTACGCGGTCGAATTCCCCGAACAGGTCAAGAACCTGGTGGTGATGGCTTCCTGCGCCCAAGCCACGGCCGAACAGATCGCCTTCGCCCAGGTGCAGGCCCAGTCCATCAGGCTGGACCCGAACTTCAACGGCGGCGATTACTACAGCAACGGGGCTCGTCCGGATGCCGGGCTCGGCCTGGCTCGGCGCCTTGCGCACATCACCTACCGCTCGGCAGCCGAGCTGGAGGCCCGCTTCGGGCGCACCGCGCAGCCCGGCGAGCAGCCCACAGGCCAGCTGGACGGCCCGCGCGGCCGCTACCAGGTGGAAAGCTACCTGGATCATCAGGCCACCAAATTGGTGAACCGCTTTGATGCCAACAGCTACCTGGTGCTGACCGAGGCGCTGATGAGCCACGATGTGGCCCGCGGCTACGAGTCGCTGCAGGTCGCCTTGGCGCGCCTGGACAAGGTCAACGTGGTGGTTGCCGCGGTCAACTCGGACCGCCTGTATTTCCCGGAGCAATCCGAGATGCTTGCGGCCAACTTGGCGACCCCCACGACGGTGCATTACATCGATTCGCCGATCGGCCACGATGGCTTCCTGACCGATGCCAGCCAGCTCGACGGAGTCTTGCGCAGCCGGGTTTTCAGCCGCTAGAAGCATAAAGCGAAGGGACAGCTCCCACCAGTGATCGGTGGACGCTGTCCCTTCGTGCTGTCTAATGCCCGGTTACTGCGCGCTGTCGCCGGCGCCCAGCGAATCATTGGGCTTCGGCGCGGTGAATGGCGCAGCCGACGGGCGCTTGGGGGTAATGCCATCGCCTGAGGACTGGTGGCGCAACCGGCGCAGCACCCACGGCGCCAGGTGCTCGCGAGCCCACTGCAGGTCTTCGATCCGCGCCTCGCGCCAGCTTCGGATATCTGCCGCCGGCGCGACCTCGGTGTCGATCGAATGCGGCACGTTCAAGGATTCCAACGCCATGGCGGCAATGCGCTGATGGCCCATGGGGGAGAAGTGCAGGCGATCCGGCGCCCACATCTGGGCCTGATGCAATTCGCGCAGCGCCCACATGTCGGCCACAATCGCGTCGTACCGCGCAGCCACGGTGCGAATATTCTCGTTGTAGATGGCCACCTTGCCGCGGATGCTTCCCAGCACCGGCGTATCGCGGATATCAGGACCGGTGACGATCAGCAGGGTCGCGCCCGTCGCGCTGAGCTTCGATACCGCGCCGTCAAGAATGTCGGCGATCTTATCCGGATCCCCGCCTGGCCGCAGCACGTCGTTGCCGCCGGCGCACAAGGAGATCAGGTCCGGCTTCAAATCAATGGCGGGAGCTACCTGTTCGGCCACGATCTGTCCGATCAGCCGGCCGCGGATTGCCAGGTTTGCGTAGGCGAAATCTGGAACTGTGCTGCTCAGCTCCTGAGCCAGTCGATCGGCCCAGCCCAAGTGCCGGCCGGGATTTGATGGATCGGGATCGCCGATTCCTTCGGTGAACGAGTCACCCAATGCGACATAACGACGCCAAGGATGAAGCGACTCTATTGCGGATTCGGGAGTTTCAAGGTCAAAATCTTTAGGCACAATCTACATTGTTACCCTATGGTAACTATCCGTCAATCAGTCTTGGGGATGATCTGCTTCACCCCTCGCCCCAGCCTTTGAGCAGATCCTGGCGGGCCTGCAAATATTCATCGTTCGAGATGACACCGCGGGACCGCAGGCTCGTTAGCTCCTCCAGCTTTGCTTCCAACGACTGCTTCGGTGCCAATAGATTGGATTGTGCCAATTTAGTCTTCAAATCGGTTTCGAAAGTAATAGGATCCAGGCCCGCGCTTTTGATCTTGCGCGAATTCCGTGCCTGGGCATAAACAATGAAAATCACGACGGCGACGAAAACTACGGCAACCAACCCTAAGAGTATGGGCATCACGGAGAATGTGGCATCAACAAGATCGGAACTCGTGGAAAATTCATCCTCCATGTATCCAAAGCTGGCTTCATCGGTTGGCAGTGACTTGTCATAGTCATAATTAACCTCGCTGCTTCTCATTGCACCTTCGTTCGTCGGCACCTGGCAATATCGCCAGGGAAATAATCATTAGTTTGGGCAAATAGATCTTATTACTAGTCAAGCATGGTTTATTTGATAGAACTTGCTGAACCTGGAACTTTTATCAAATCGCAATCAACATCAAGTGGCTGTTCGCGTCTTCGAATCTGCGCAGGCTTGAAGACCATCCTTTTTCTCGGCTGAAATTTTCGGGCAAAAAACAGAGATCATTGTCCACAATCCGTATGATTCCGGGCTATTTTGTCGGACGCTCGCGGGAAAATTAGATATGAGCAATCCAAATTATTCTGAAGATTATGACGATGAACATCGTCTACCGCTGAGCCCTCCGGGCACTCGCAAGGAGTCTCGTCCACGCTCCATCTTTTCGCAGTATCTTTCGCATCAGATTTTTTATGGACCGGTCATGAAGCGAGCTGAAGACCTGTTTAACGCGGGGCCGGTGCAAAGTGCTTCTGATGCACTAGAACGTCTGAGGACCATTCAGCAGCTCCATGGCTCCTTGGACGCTATGACGTCCACCTTACTGGCGGATACTGTTGAGCAGATTGGAGTGGGCTTCGTAGATAACCTTGCTGAGCTGCGCGCTTCCAACCCGGACGATGTTCGCGAAGCTGAGCGGAGTGCCGAATTCTATCGTGTAGACCCCAGCTCTGATCAGACGATCAATGCCAATTTTGTGGCCGAGGCCGCGGTTGCGCTGAGGGAAACTCCGCAAATGGTGGGCAAGCGCATGTTCTATGCAAAGGGCTTGCGCCATGTCTGCAATGACACTTTGATAGCACTTGCTGCCGGGGAAATCACGGTCAAGGCGGCTCACTACATTGTGAAGTTCTCGCAGGACTTGGCACCAGAGCAAATCGAGATCATGGAGCATCTCTTGCTACCGCTTGCAAAGACTGCCAGCGACGACACTGTCTATCAGAAAGCACGCAGGCAACATGATCGGATGAATCCGGAATCAGCGCAGGAACGCCGCAATAAGTCAGAGGCCGCGCGTAAGGTAACGCACTGGTTCGACGACGCTTCCGGTATGGGAACCATCCAGCTGACCCACCGTTCCGACGTCATCAAGTCCATCATGAGCACTCTTCGTTGGACGGTGGGCCAAGATAATGATCCAAAAGATGAACGCACTCTTGAGCAGCAGATGGCAGACGTGTATGCGGATGCCTTGATCAATGGCTGGCCTGGTAGCGACGGTTCGCCGCTGAAGCCTCGCTTATCGATCACTATTCCAGCGTTGGAAATGCTGGCGAATCCCAACAAAGCCCTTGCTGATTTGGAAGGCGTTGGGCCTATCCCCGTTGGATTAGCGCTTGAGCTGGCGAAAGACGCTCCATCATTCCAGCGGGTCCTCACTGATCCGTGGACCGGCGCGGTAATTGATGTTGAACGTAGGAAGTACACCCCAACGCAAGGAATGAAGGACCTCCTGCGGCACAGGGATGTTCACTGTTGTTTCCCCGGATGCCGGCGCCCTGCTGACGTTTCGGAAATGGATCATATTGATGACTGGGCGCATGGTGGAGAGACTGACCGCGACAATATGCATCTGCTGTGCAAGCAGCATCAGATGTTCAAGCACGCACTGGGGTGGAAAATCCATGCAAGGCCCGACGGGACGAGGTCTTGGCTCACGCCGCATGGGCTGCATGTCATCATCACGCCGGAAAGCGTTGACGTTGTTGAAAACCTGGATCATATAAATGATCACTGTCCTCAGAGGCCTGAACCGCCACTAATCCCGCAGGTCCAGCTCAATGCGGATACGCTTCGGGTTCTCAGCTATCCGGAACAGCCGGAATCAAATCTTAATTCCGCCTGATTTGGCGGACCCAAAGTGATTCGTTGAATGACAAAAATTTTCAGTCATTAAGGGACTTCAAACCACCCATAATCATTTACCGGTATCGGCGATGAAGCTGATGACCTTAGATCCATGCGGCCTCAAACCGTCGGAATGCCGACTACAAGAATTCCTGTCGGCGTGAATGAAAATTTTTTTCAGTCAGTAGATGCGGAACTGCCTGACGATTGGTCCTACTCCACGGTCGGATCCATATTGACAAGTTTTTTCAGTCACGAAGACGAGTGGGTGGGAACTTCTGTGCATCCGCAGAGGTGGTGATCCACGAGATGGAATGACAAGATTTTTCGTTCACTAGCCAAAGGACATAGGGCAATAGGCCCAACCTCGACGATGTCTATTCGCTAATCTTGAGCACATGACTTCATCCGATACCGCGCCAGTGGCCATCATTTCCCGCAACGACGATTCTCGCTTGGGCACCCCGTTGCTGGTGTTCCTGCATGGTTATGGATCAAATGAACAAGACCTGATGGGTCTATCGCGCTACCTGCCCGAAGAGTTCACCTACTTATCCGCGCGCGCACCGCTGCAGGCTGGGCCAGGATTCTGCTGGTTCCCGCTCACGCAAGAAATCGACTATTCGAGTGAAGCCGTTTCACATAGCGTTGTTGCGTTGTGGCAGTTGCTGGAGCCACTGAGCAAGCAGCACTCCTCGATCACGCTGCTGGGTTTCTCGCAGGGGATGGCAATGGCAACATCCTTGGCCCGATATCAGCGCGAGGCCATTACCGCAGTGGTTGGCCTATCAGGCTTTGCCGTTGAACCACGAGACCTAGAGATCTTCGACGACGAAAAACTGCAGCAGAACCCGATTCCGCTGTTCTGGGGCAGGGACCTTGCCGATCCGGTGATTACCCAGGACAAGATCGCGTTCACGCTTGGATGGGTGTCCAAGCATGCCGAGCTGACCAGCGAGACCTACCCGCAAATCGGGCACTCGGTCAGCATGGATGAACTTGAAGACGTCGATGCGTTCCTCAAGAAAGTGGTGCTTGGGCAGGAGTAACTACTGCTGGGAGGTCACTTTAACGCACTCGCCGTTAACGCAGACGACGTCGCCGGGGCGGATCTGGGCCCCGCGGCGGGTATCCACTGCGCCATTGACCGTGACAACGCCTTCGGAAATAAGCTCCTTGGCGTGGATGCCGTCTTCGGCAAGGGAAGCCAGTTTAAGCAGCTGGCCCAAGCGGATCGATTCGTCGCGGATTTCTAGGTCAAAAGCTTCGTTGGCACTCATGGCTACTATTCTTCCCTATAACTGGGCCAGCCGCGCCACGATGAGGGCAAGAGCGGGGAAGTTCACTTTCGCGTTACCCGCATTCACTTAGTCTCACGGCCTTGGAAACGATACCCTTGAACGGTATGTATTTTTCTACGGACCGCAACCAGCGGCCTCGTAATTTCCATTGGAGTTGATATGGCGCCACAGTCCAAGCTAGATCAGGTAATTTCCCTCGCAAAGCGTCGAGGCTTCGTTTTCCAGGCTGGTGAAATTTACGGTGGTTCCCGTTCCGCATGGGATTACGGACCCCTCGGTACCGAACTGAAGGAAAACATCAAGCGCGAGTGGTGGCAGAACTTTGTCCGCGGCCGCGAAGACATGGTTGGCCTGGACTCGTCCATCATCCTGCCAAAGGCTGTCTGGGAAGCTTCCGGACACGTAGCTACTTTCACCGATCCACTGGTCGAGTGCATCCAGTGCCACAAGCGCCACCGTCAGGACCACCTGATCGAGGCCTTCGAAGCGAAGAAGGGCCGCGCGCCAAAGGACGGCATGAGCGAGATTGCCTGCCCTGACTGCGGCACCAAGGGCCAGTTCACCGAGCCACAGATGTTCTCCGGTCTGATGAAGACCTTCCTGGGCCCAGTGGATTCCGAATCCGGCATGGCCTTCATGCGCCCAGAGACTGCTCAGGGCATCTTCGTGAACTTCGCCAACGTGCTCACTGCCAGCCGCAAGAAGCCGCCATTCGGCATCGGCCAGGTCGGCAAGGCCTTCCGTAACGAAATCACCCCAGGTAACTTCATCTTCCGCACCCGCGAGTTCGAACAGATGGAAATCGAGTACTTCACCGCTCCAGAGGATGCACCGAAGTACTTCGACCAGTGGGTCAAGGACTGCTGGGCATGGTTCCTGGATCTGGGTATCAAGGAAGAAAACCTGCGCCAGTTCGACGTGCCAGAAGACGACCGTGCGCACTACTCGGCGGGCACCATCGACTTCGAATACCGCTTCGGCTTCGCCGGCTCGGAGTGGGGCGAGCTCATGGGTGTTGCCAACCGCACCGACTACGACCTGTCGAGCCACGCCAAGGCTTCGGGCGCCGAGCTGACCTACTTCAACCAGGCCACCGGCGAACGCTACACCCCATACGTGATCGAGCCTTCCTTCGGCCTGACCCGTTCGATGATGGCGTTCTTGGTGGATGCCTACACCGAGGACGAGGCTCCGAACACCAAGGGTGGCGTGGATAAGCGCACCGTGCTGAAGCTGGACCCACGCCTGGCTCCGGTCAAGGCCGCCGTGCTGCCACTGAGCCGCAACGAGAACCTGTCGCCAAAGGCCAAGGAGCTGGCCAACGAGCTGCGCAAGCGCTGGAACATCGACTTTGATGATGCCGGAGCTATCGGCCGCCGCTACCGCCGCCAGGATGAGATCGGCACCCCGTTCTGCATCACCGTGGACTTCGACACACTGGACGACCAGGCCGTGACCATTCGCGAGCGCGACACCATGGCCCAGGAACGCGTGTCTCTGGACCAGGTCACCGCCTACCTTTCCGAGCGTCTGAACGGAGCCTAGAGCCCGATGAACGAACTGGAATTCCGGCCCTGGCGCAATGGGGATGACCTGGAGCTGCTGCAGGTTTTTGGTGATCCGCGCTCGCCGCAGGCCCACCAGGACCGCACCATGCTGCGCGAGAACAGCGATGCGCCGTTTTCCCGCACGCTGGTGGCCAGCGTTGATGGCGTAGCTATCGGCGCCGGCGTGGTCTTCGCCTCCTCGCTGCACCCGCAGCGTTTGTGGCTCTACGTCGAGGTGGCTGCTGAGCAGCGTCGCTCCGGCGTGGGCACCGCATTGGTCCGGCAGCTGCGCCAGCAGATCCCGGCCGATCAGGCCCAGCAGCTCAAGGCCCGCTACACGGTGACCCCGGGCGATCCGGCCACCGCGGCGGCAGGTTTCTGCAAGGCGCTGGGGCTGGGCGAAATCCAGGTCTCGCGCGATGTGATCCTGGAGCCGGGCGCCTTGGCGGAACCGGTGTTCGATACGAACGACCGGGTGATCGAGGAACTGTCCACGGGCAGCGTCGAGCTGACCAAGCTGGTCATGGACTTCTACAACAAGGTCCACGAGCAGTGGGATCCAGCCCAGATGACCGTTGGCTCGGCCCAGCGCATGCTGCTCGACGAGCACACCGGCGCCCAAGCGGCCCTGGTGCTGCGCGATAAGCCCAAGCGCGAGGGCGGGGTGCCGCTGGCCTTCGCGGTCAGCTACATTCCAGCGCGCGAGGACGCTCCCTCGGATGTGCTGGTTGGCCACAACCCGGCCTTTAGCGATGACCAGGTGGCTGAAGCCGTGCGCGATATGGTCGCGATGCTGATCCACCAGTATCCGGTGAAGCTGGAAGTGGATTCGTCCATGTTCATCCTGGCTTCGCTGATTGATGCGCTGGCCGGCGTTGAGCAGGCCACGGTCATTTCGACCACGCACATCATGGCCAGCGACGCCTAGAAGCTGCTGCACGTGATGGGACCCGGTTTTCCGGGTCCCATTGCTTTACCTGCTGTTCACTTTACTGACCTATGTTCGAATCCATGCATACAGCGCACGATTATCGCGGCACGGCCACAGAAGTGTTCCGCGCCTTCTTCAAGCTCGGAGTCACCTCCTTTGGCGGACCGGTGGCCCACTTGGGGTATTTCCGCGACGAGCTGGTGGTCAAGCGCCGCTGGGTTGATGAATCGCAGTACGCCCAATTGGTGGCGCTGAGCCAATTCCTGCCCGGTCCGGCTTCCAGCCAGGTCGGCTTCGGATTGGGGCTGCAGCGTGCCGGTTGGCGCGGGGCGCTGGCCGCGTTCCTGGCCTTCACGCTGCCCTCCGCCGTGCTCATGGCGGCGATCGCCTTCGGCGCTTCGATGTTCACCACGCCGCTGGGCACCTCGGTGATCGCCGGGCTGAAGATCGTAGCGGTGGCGATCGTGGCCCAAGCGGTGATGGGCATGGCCAAAACCCTGGCCCCGGATAAGTCCCGAGCGCTGATCGCGGTGCTGGCCGCCGGATCGGCGATGCTCATCGGCGGGGCGGCCGGCCAGCTGCTGGCCATCGTGGCCGGGGCAGTGGCCGGATACTTCTTCTGCCGCGCACCGGGCAGCGCGCTGGATGGCGTCCTGGATATCGGGGTCAAGCGCTCGGTCGGGATTTGGTGCCTGGGCATCTTCGTCCTGCTGCTGGCGGGGTTGCCGCTGATCGCCGCGGCCACCGGGGAGCCGGTGCTGCAGATGATCGACGCGTTCTACCGGTCGGGGGCGCTGGTCTTCGGCGGCGGGCATGTGGTGCTTCCGCTGCTGCATAGCGAGCTGGTCGACCCCGGGCTGATCACCGAGGACCAATTCCTCACCGGCTACGGCGCGGCCCAGGTCATGCCCGGCCCGCTGTTCACCTTCGCCTCTTATCTGGGAGTGCTGTCCCATGGGGGAGCAGGTTCCATCCTCGGGGCGGCGATCGCGCTGGCGGCGGTCTTCCTGCCCGGGTTCCTGCTGCTCGCCGGGGTGCTGCCCTTCTTTTCGCGTCTGGCCGCTTGGCCGAAGGGGCAGGCGATGATGCGCGGGGCGAATGCCGCGGTAGTAGGCATCCTGGCTGCCGCCCTCTACGATCCGGTGTTCACCACCTCGATCCACAGTCCGCAGGCATTTGTGCTGGCCCTGCTGGGTTTTGTGCTGCTGGCTGTGTGGAAGATCGCCCCGTGGCTGGTGGTCGTTCTCACCGTGATTTTGGCGGTAGCGCTGGGGGCTTGACGAAGATCTCAGTTACCTTCGGCGCGAAATCGGCAATAATAGATAGGTGACGACCCTGACTGATGCGCCGAATGACACCCCCACATTGAAGCTGCCACCCCTGCAGCTGGGCAAGCTCACCATCGATACCCCGGTGGTTCTTGCACCCATGGCCGGGGTGACCAACCGCGCCTTCCGCCGGCTGTGCCGCGAGTACGGCGGCGGGCTGTTCGTCACCGAAATGGTCACGGCCCGCGCCCTGGTGGAACGCAACCCGGAATCCTTGCGCATCATCTCGCACGACCCGGACGAAGAGATCCGCTCCATCCAGATCTACGGCGTGGACCCGGGCACCGTGCGCGCCGCGGTGCGCATGGTCGTTGACGAGAACCTGGCCGATCACGTGGATTTGAACTTCGGCTGCCCGGTCCCCAAGGTGACCCGCAAGGGCGGCGGTTCGGCCCTGCCATGGAAGACCGACCTGTTCACTTCGATCATCGAGGCCGCGACCTCCGAGGCCGCCAAGGGCGATATCCCGCTGACCGTGAAGATCCGCACCGGCATCGACAAGGACCACCTGACCTACCTGGAGTCCGCCAAGATCGCCCGCGATCACGGGGCCGCCGCCGTCACCCTGCACGCCCGCACCGCCGGCCAGTACTACGCCGGGCATTCGGACTGGGACGCCATCACCACCCTGCGCGAGGCCATGGACGACCTGCCGGTTCTGGGCAATGGCGATATCTTCAGCGCCGAGGATGCGATCAACATGGTCGAGCAGACCGGCGCCGCCGGCGTGATGGTGGGACGCGGCTGCCAGGGCCGCCCCTGGATTTTCGGCGACCTGCAGGCCGCCTTCGAAGGCCGGGCAGACCGCTTCCGCCCGGGCGTGCGCAAGGTGGCTGATACCGTGTACCGCCACGGCCAGCTGCTCACCGAGTTCTTCGAGGACGAGGGCAAGGGCATGCGCGATATCCGCAAGCACATCGCCTGGTACTTCAAGGGCTACCCGGTCGGCGGCGAGATCCGCTCCCAGCTGGCCCAGGTGCCTTCCTTGGCTGTCCTGCGCGAGCTGCTCGATCAGCTGGATCTGGACCTGCCGTACCCGGGGGACGCCGCCGAAGGCACCCGCGGACGGGCCGGCCACCCGAAGAAGACCCACGTGCCTGACGGCTGGCTGGATAACCGCGTGATGTCCGAGGCACACCGCGAAATGATCAAGGCGGCAGAGCTGGACATTTCCGGCGGCTAACCGCTCGCCGTGGATAACCGTCGAGCCCCCGAAAAGTCACTAGACTAGGTAACATGACTCAGATCCCCGGATATGCCGACGCCGATTCGCAACGGTGGGTGCCCGAGCCAGCCAAGAAGTCCTATCGCACTGCTTTTGAGCGCGACCGTGCTCGGGTGCTGCACTCCTCGGCGTTGCGCCGGCTGAGCGCCAAAACCCAGGTGGTCGCGCCGAACCAGAACGACTTTGTGCGCAACCGGCTCACCCACTCTCTGGAAGTGGCCCAGGTGGGCCGCGAATTGGGGGCGGCGCTGGGCTGCGATCCGGACGTGGTTGATACCGCTTGCCTGGCGCACGATCTGGGCCACCCGCCCTTCGGCCACAACGGCGAAAAGGCGTTGGACAAGCTGGCCTCGGGCATCGGCGGATTCGAGGGCAACGCGCAGACCCTGCGCCTGCTGACCCGGCTGGAAACCAAGACCTTCAGGCACAACGGCCATTCGGCCGGATTGAACCTGTCGCGCGCTTCGCTGGATGCCGCCTGCAAATACCCGTGGTTGAAGGCCGATGCGCCTGAGGTCAACGGCAAGAAGACCAAGAAGTTCGGCGTATACGAGGATGATGCCCCGATCTTCAATTGGCTGCGCAATGTTCCCGAAGCCGCCCCCGGGGTGGTCTGCATGGAGGGTCAGGTCATGGACTTGGCCGATGACATCTCCTACTCGGTGCACGACGTCGAGGATGCGATCGTCGGAGGCCAGCTGCAGCTGCGCTGGCTCAAGCAGGATCTGCAGCGCGAACGGGCCCTGCAGGTCACCCAGGAATGGTACCTGCCATCCACCGACGAATCCGATATCGAGGCGGCCCTGCGTCGCCTGGAGGTCAGCGACGAGTGGGTTTCGCACTTCGACGGGTCGCGCCGTTCCATGGCCGGCCTGAAGGATATGACCAGCCAATTCATCGGGCGTTTCGCGGCCGCCGCGCTGGAGGCCACCCGCGCCCGCTACGGCAGCGGCCACCTGACCCGCTATAACGCGAGCCTGATCGTGCCAGAGGAAACCGTGCACGAAATCGCGGTGATGAAGGGCATCGCCGCCAGCTACGTGATGACTTCGGAAGTGCGCCAGCCGCTGTACCTGGACCAGCGCACCTTGCTCAGCGAGCTGGTGGAGCTGCTGGTGGAGACCGGCAAGGATAATCTGGAGCCGATTTTCGCGGCGGACTGGGAAGATGCGGCCGATGAGGCCGCCCAGCTGCGCGTGGTGATCGACCAGGTCGCCTCGCTCACCGACGTGTCGGCCACCGAGTGGCATTCATATCTGGTCAAGGGCGTAGCCCCTGAAGCACAACTGTTCTAGAAGGGAATCATGGCAGGGCTGATCAAGCGTGAAGATATCGACGAGGTGCGCAACCGCACCGACCTGCGCGAGGTCGTCGAATCCTATGTCACGCTCAAATCCGCGGGCATCGGCTCGTATAAAGGCCTGTGCCCTTTCCACGACGAACGCAGCCCTTCCTTCCACATCCGCCCGCAGCTAGGCACCTTCCACTGCTTCGGCTGCGGCGAATCGGGCGACGTGATCGCCTTCATCCAGAAAATGGACCACTCCTCGTTCACCGAGACCGTGGAGCTGCTGGCCGCCCGGATCAACTACGAGCTGCACTACGAGGACGGGGGACCGGGCCCGCGCCGCGAGGACTACGGCAAGCGCCAGCGCCTGGTGGACGCGCATAAGATCGCCGAAGAATTCTTCCGCGCGCAGCTGGCCACCGAGGAAGGAGCCGCCGGGCGGGAGTTCCTGGCCGGCCGCGGCTTCGACCCGGAAGTCACCGCGCAATTCTCCGTCGGCTACGCGCCCAAGGGCTGGGACGCGCTGCTCAAGCACCTGCGTGCCAAGGGCTTCGCCGATGACGAGCTGAAGCTGACCGGCATGTTCTCCGAGGGCAACCGCGGGATCTACGACCGCTTCCGCGGACGGGTGATGTGGCCGATCCGCGATTTGTCCGGGGCGACCATCGGCTTTGGCGCCCGCAAGCTCTACGAGGATGACCAGGGACCGAAGTACCTGAACACCCCGGAGACTTCCCTCTACAAGAAGTCCCAGGTGCTCTACGGCCTGGACCTTGCCAAGAAGCAGATCTCCAAGAGCCGGCAGATCGTTGTGGTCGAAGGCTACACCGACGTGATGGCCTGCCACCTGGCTGGGATCACCACCGCGGTGGCCACTTGCGGTACCGCCTTCGGCACCGATCACATCAAGATCGCCCGCAGGCTGTTGCAGGATGATGGCACCGGCGGCGAAGTGATTTTCACCTTCGACGGCGATGCCGCCGGGCAGAAAGCCGCGCTGCGTGCCTTCGAGGAAGACCAGCGCTTCATCGCCCAGACCTATGTCTGCGTGGAACCTACGGGGGCGGACCCCTGCGATCTGCGCCTGCATCGAGGGGACGAGGCGGTGCGCGAGTTGATCGGGCTCAAGCGTCCGCTGTTCGAGTTCGCGATCCGCGCCGAGCTGAAGAAGTTCAACCTGAATACGGTGGAAGGCCGTGTGCAGGCGTTGCGCCAGACGGCGCCGATCGTCGCCCAGATCCGCGACTCGGCCATCCGTCCGGCTTACGCCCGCGAATTGGCTGGCTGGCTCGGCATGAACAACGAGGACGTCAACCGCTCGGTGGGCGCATCGATCAAGCGTGCCCGGCTGCCCAAGAATGCCGAGCAGCAGATGCCGGTTCCGGCTCAGGGCGCTGAGCAGCCGGTGGCTGCTCCGGCTTTTGAGCGCCCGGATCATCGCGACCCGGTCATGCGCTTGGAGCGTCAGGCCCTGGAAGTGGTGATCCAGCAGCCGCAGCGTCTTCAGGATGAGCAGTGGCAGGCCTTCTACGAGGCGCGGTTCATGGCTCCGGCCCATTCGGCGGTGCATGATGGGATCGTGGCGGCTTCCAGCGCCGGCGCTTCGGCCACCTCCTGGGTGGAAGTGATCCGCGATGAGGTGCCCGAGCAGCTGCGCAGCTTTGTTTCGGAGCTGGCCGTGACCAGCATCCCGGCTTCTGATGAGCACAGTCTGAACCGCTATTGCGCTGACATCATCAATGGATTGATTGAGCTTCAAATCACACACCGGAAGGCTGAGCTGATCGGGCGTTTGCAGCGCGCCGAGATGGAGCCGGAAGGCGAGGAATACGCCCAGATCAACCGGGAATTGATGGAGCTGGAGATGCGACGGAGGATCCTTCGTGGCACCTAGGGCGCCGATTTTGCATTAGCGGGATTCTTCGGTAAAGTTATATCTCGTTGCAATCCTCCATAGCTCAATTGGCAGAGCATTCGACTGTTAATCGAAGGGTTACTGGTTCAAGTCCAGTTGGAGGAGCTCATAGAAGGATCCCGGCTCGCGAAAGCGAGTCGGGATTTTTTGTTTTATCCGATGGAGTCCCACAGGCGCCGGGATTCCACGTACCAGAAGTAGGCGAACAGCCCGATCTGGAACCACTCGACGATGAACAAGGCTTCATCAACGCCGGCGATCAGCAGGATCGGCCAAGCGATCAAACCCAGCGCCATCAGTCCGAGAATGACGCGATAGCGGTTCGGAGTGCCGCCGCTGGTATCAGCCGGGCACATGGGTGCGTGGCCTAAGTGGCTGGCAATGGCGATGCCCATGGAGAAGATCAGCAAAAACGCTGCGCTGGCATGGACCCACGCGAAAGTCTTTCCTTCGATGGCTCTGAAGAGCAGCAGCGCGACGAACACGGCGAGCAGGGCAGTGCTGATCCAGCCCAAGGTCTTGGTCAAGGAGCTATGTGCCAGGGCCTGGTGCGGGGTACGAGCGGTCTTGAACCCCAGCCAGACAAATGCCGCGCTCACCACCAACACGGCGACGATGGCCACACGAACCGAGAGAATCAATTTGCTTTGGTCGCCCGGGGCAAGCGTGGAGAGCGTCTCGCCTAATTTGGTGGGAACCAGCGCGACGAACATGGCGTAGAACCCCGCCAAATTCAGGGCATAGTCCTCCAGTTCTTCGCCGCTGTACACCACCAGCAGGGCGCCGGTGGTCACCAGCATGGCCACAAACAGATCTCTGGCAGGACCCAGGTAGTAGGAACTGAGCGAGTCCTCGATGCCCTGATTCACGAGGCCGTAAATCACGATGGCCACCACAAGAAGCAATGGGACCACGAGCAGCATGAGGCGCACATAGCGCAGGGTATCGCGACCTTGTGAGCGTTGGATTGTGTGGGCCATACCAGCATTCTGTAACGAAGGCATTGGATTAGGGAAAGAGACTTGCCCAGTCAGGCCAGATCTTAAGGGAATTCAGGGTATTCAATCGGAATTAATACGGGCGAAAGCCAAACTGTCGGTATCGAATGACATGATCTTTGAAGAGTCAACCAAGACTCTGATTGCACCTGGGACTGTCATCCATTCAGGTCGATCATCCTTACAGAGGCCTAGGCCCTGTCATCACTCGAAGGAAAGATTCATGAGCATTCAAACACCAACAGATCCCGGAATGCCGTTTCCGTCCACCGCCCCGAAGAGCACTGCTGGCAAGGGGTTGGGCATTGCCGCCCTCGTGATCGCGATTCTCGCGCTCGTCCTGTGCTGGGTTCCGATCGTGAACAACGTGGCAGCGATTCTGGGCGTGATTGCCCTCGTGCTGGGTATCGTCTCCCTTGTCATCGCGCTCAAGCGCAACGGCAGCAAGGGACTGGGTATTGCATCAAGCGTGATCGCGATCGTGGCCATCGTCTTGGTCTTCGTGACCCAGTCCTTCTACGTCAAGGCCATCGATGAAGTCGCCAGCGGCATCGAGGACGCAGCGGATGGTCAAGTAGCCGCTCCTGCAGAGGTCGTAGACCAGGCCGAGGACGAGACCCAGGTGCTGGCGCTGGGCAAGGCCGCCAACGTCGGCGAGTACTCGGTCAACGTCAGCGCCGTGAACTTGGACGCCGGCAAGGCCATTGCCAAGGCCAACGAGTTCAACGAAAAAGCCAAGGGACAGTACGTGCTGGTTGATATTTCGGTGGTCTACAACGGAGATGAAGAAGGCGACGCCTGGATCGATTTGAACCCGGAACTTGTCGGCTCGGATGCGAGTATTTATGACACCAGCACCGCCATGGTCGTTCCTGCCAAGCCGGCGACGGACGCACCAACCCTGTCCAAGGGCGGCAAAGCCAGCTACCAGGTGGTCTTTGATGTTCCGGCAGAAGCCGTGGCGGACGCCAAGATCCGAGTGACCGAAACCATGTCATTCAACGATGAATCGGTGCTCTGGGCAACCAAGTAACCTGGCCTCAATCGTATAGCGCAACCCAGGCTCCATGACCCGCTCAAGGGTGATGGAGCCTGGGTTTTTAACATTTTTTGCCCGGTGTACCGCAAGAATCCGCGGTTAAAAGCGCGTCTCATATAGTTCTCATCGACGCATCATGGAACTCTCATGGTCAGCTAATGACCGGCTCACGTGGGTCTTTTAATGTTCAAAGCATGATTCGCCGCATACTTCTCATTCTTCTGGTGCTCGCTGTTCCAGCGGGCCTCGCCAGCGCAAGCCAAGCCCTGGCCGATAACGCCGACCCGGCCATGGGCCATCAGCCACCGGTTATGGTCAAGCTCAGCCCTGCCCCGCAACCCGCAACCACAACGCGGGAGAAGGGGGAGCAGGAAGATGCAGACTGACACCGAAGCGCAGCAAGGATCATCAGTCTCCGCCCGACTGAGGATCGTTGGATGGATCGTGTTGACCACTGCCGTGGCACTGCTCGCAGTGACGGCGACCATGCGATCGATCATGACGGCCCAGATCGCCGAGGCAGCCAACGTCGGCATCGCCCAGGAGATTGACGAGTTCAGGACTTTTGCGGCCGAGGCGCTCGACCCGACAACGGCCCAGCCCTTCACCTCGATGCATTCGCTGATGGAACGCTACCTTGCCCGGCAGCAACCCATGGCTGGCGAAGCGATCGTGGCCAAGGCAGAAGGCAAGGTAGCTACCACAGGCAATACGGCCGACCACGCCGGCCGGCTGCTGGCACAGGACCCGGTCCTCTTGGGCCGGATTCTGGCGAGCGAAAAAACCTCGGGCGTTTCGAACAGCGACCACGGAACCGTGCGCTGGGCCAAGGCCGTGGCGCAGGAAGCCGGAGGCCAGAATGGCCCGAAGCAGCAGGGGCAGCTGGTCGTCGCGCACTATATCGCCGGCGCGCAGGAGCGGGTTGACCAGCAGGCGGTGCTGCTCTTCGGCATTGCCGGCGGGGGACTGACACTCACCGCGGGCATCGCATGGCTCGTATCGCGGCAGATCATGCGCCCGATCCATTCCATGAGCGAAACCGCCGCCTCGATTACCGCCAATGATCTTTCGGCCCGCGTGCCGGTGGTGGGACGCGACGATCTGGCGCAGCTGGCACAGACCTTCAACTCCATGCTCGATCGCGTGGAAACCGCACATCTGGCCCAGCGACACTTCATCGCCGAGGCACGCGAGCATCTGCACAATCCCCAGCGGGAACTGGCAGCCGCCCTGTCCGAGCTCAATAGCGACGCCGTGGGCGCGCAGCGCAGGCAAGAAGTGATTGCCACAGCGCAGAATCTGATTGACCAGATGGGACAGACGCTGATCGATCTGGAAGTGCTGGCGCAGAGCAGCAATCCGGACTTCGTGCAGCCCAGCCTGGTCTCAGTCGGCGAAGTCACCGCGGATGTGGCCGCGGCGGCAGCACGGCCGGGAGCCTACCCGCACCGGCAATTCAGGATCCAGGAATCGGCGCGGGCCCAGGCATGGCTGGATCCCATCCGGGTATCCGAGGCCATGCACCAGCTGATCCACAACGCCGTCGCGCATACCGCTGCTGGCGAGTGCATCCGGATCGGCTCAACGATTGACGGGGACCAGGTGAGCTTCTGGGTCGCCAACGAGGGACCGGCCCTGGACCCTGAACGGGCGAAAGCGCTCTTTGAAACCTATCGAAGCGCCCCGAGCAATGAAGATCGAGCCGCAGGCATGGGGCTTGGCTTGGCGGTGGTCAAGGCCGTCGCGCAGGCGCATGGCGGTACCGCGTGGGTCGAATCAGGCGAGGGGATCGGAGCACGATTCGGTTTCTCGCTTCCGATGGACAACCACGATGCGCCGGGCGCGCAGGACGGCCAGCTGCCGCACCAACTGGCCAGCATGCTGGGGAGCGAATCATGAGTTTGACGCCCATCAATGAAAAGTCCGGGTTCCGGTATTCCACCGAATCACCGGCGGCCTTCAACAGCGATCGGCAGCTGGAGACCAAGCCTCGAAGCAGGTGGAAGCCGAAACACACCTCTGCGGTCATTGCGGCCGTAGTGCTGGCGGGGTTGATCGCGGGCTGCGGTTATGCGGCCTTCGGGCCATCGGCGGGGACACCGAACTCCCTGTCCGCCCAGGGTGCGCTGACCCTCGCGGTGTTCGCAGTGGCCATCTGGCTGTGGATCTTCTCTCCGGTCTCCGACACCTACGTCGCCTTGGGCGCTTGCCTGGTGCTCGTGCTCATGGGAGTGCTCCCCGAAACTCAGCTGTTCTCTTCCCTGGGTGAGGACACGATCTGGCTGCTCTTGGCCGCGTTTGTCATCGCCGCCGGTATTACCGCGACCGGGCTGGCTACCCGGGCCGCGGCCTGGATCGTCTTCGGGGCGCACACCCCCAGGCAGCTGATGCACCTGAGCACCGGGGTTCTGGTGGCTACGGCCTTTGCCGTTCCCTCAACCTCCGGGCGGGCAGCCCTGGCGATCCCGGTGTTCGTCGCCCTGGCCAAGGCGCTCAGTGCGCACCGCCGGGTAGTGCTCGCCCTGTCGCTGCTCTTCCCATCGGTCATCCTGCTCTCCGCGGTCGCCTCCTATCTGGGGGCCGGTGCCCACCTGATTACCAGCCAGATTCTGGTGGCCTCCGAGTATGAAGGCTTCTCGTTTGCCACCTGGCTGCTATACGGTTTGCCGCTGGCTTTGGTCTCTTCGCACCTGTGTGCAGAGCTGGTGCTTCTGCTTTTCACCAGCAGGGAGGATCGCGGGCAGGTTTTGAGCGTCGGGATCAAGAAGATGCAGGAGCATTCGCCGGTTCCGCTCTCCGGCCCGTTGTCGGTAGCCCAAAGCCGGGCCGCGCTGCTGGTCGGCGTGGTGGTGGTGCTGTGGTGCACCGAACCATTGCACCAGCTGCACCCGGCGGTGGTGGCTCTGCTGGGCTCGCTGTTGGTGGCAAGCCCTGGCTTCGGGTCGGTGTCGCTGGCGAAAGCGCTGAAATCGGTGCCGTGGTCGATGCTGATATTCATGGCCGCCACGCTGGCCCTGGGCACCTCGCTGATCGAGTCGGGGGCCGCGCAATGGCTGGCCCATGGTGCGCTCGGTCCGGTAACGCAGCTCGGTCCTTCAGCTCCGTGGATCTTCACGGTTCTTGTTGTGGTGATCTCCGCTGGAGCCCACCTTGTCATCCAGTCGCGCTCGGCCCGTTCCGCGGTACTGATTCCGCTGGTGGTTTCCCTGGCCCCCGGGGTGGGGGTGAATGCGGTAGCCATTGCCCTGGCATCGACTGCCGCGGCCGGTTTCTGCCACACCCTGACCAGCAGCGCGAAGCCGGTGAATCTTTTCTCCGATATTGAAGGGGTCACCACTTATCAGCCTGCAGACCTCCTGAAATTGAGCGCTGCGCTGGGGCCGCTGATGATCCTGCTGGTGCTGGTTTTCGCCTTCTGGATCTGGCCTCTTATGGGTCTTGAACTCTTCGTCTAATAACCCCTTCGGGTTCCGCATTTTTTACTCAGTAAAGGACACATCATCATGGCACACGCACTTCCACAACGAATTCTGGTCGCACCTTCCGGATTCAAGGAATCATTGGATGCTGCCGCAGTCGCCGCGGCCATCGGGGCCGGAGTCCGACGGGCGCTGCCCGGGGCCACCGTCAAAGCAGTGCCCATCGCCGACGGCGGGGAAGGAACGGCAGAAACCCTGGCCAGCGCCACCGGCGGCCATCTGGTACCGATTCGCGTCACCGGTCCGGTAGGGAAGCAGGTGGATTCCCACTATGCGATGCTCGGCGGGGAAGCGAGCGGAACCGCGGTGGTGGAAATGGCGGCGGCTGCCGGTTTGCGCCTGGTCCCGCGAGACCAGAGAGACCCGGGCGCCACTACCAGCTATGGGGTCGGTGAGATGATCCGCGCCGCAATCGACAGCGGGGCGACAAAAATCCTGGTGGGCTGCGGGGACTCCGGCACCTCTGACGGAGGCATGGGAGCGCTGCAGGCACTTGGCGCCAGAATCCTGGATGCCCAAGGGCGCGAAGTCCCCGCCGGCGGCAATCACCTGGGCCGTATCGACCGGCTGGATCTCGAAGGACTGCACCCAGCTGTGGCTGAAGGGAAAATCCAGATCACCATGGCGCTGAACCAGCACAATGTGCTCACCGGAGCCCGCGGTGTTGCCCGGGTCTTCGGGCCGCAGAAGGGTGCGACGCCTGCGCAGGTGGAAGAGATGTCCGCAGGCTTTGAAGGTTGGGCTTCGGTGCTCAGGAGGGACGCCTTGGAGGAGGCCGGATCCACCGACTTCGCCACTGGGCCTGGCACCGGTGCCTCGGGCGGACTGGGTGCTGGATTGGCAGCGATCGGGGCGATCCTGATGCCGCGCTTCGAAGCGATCCTGGACTCAGGTCTGGCGGGAATCGACCTGGACTCGATGTTGCGCGGAGCCGACCTGGTGATCACCGCCGAAGGCGCCATCGATTTCCAGACGCCCAAGGGCAAGGTTCCGGCCGAGGTCGCCCGCAGGGCATCGCTGCATGGGGTACCTGTGGTGGCGCTTGCCGGAACCTTGGGCCGTGGTTGCCGCGATGTGCACGACATCGGCATTGACGCCATTGCGTCGATCATGCCGATTCCGATGACTTTGCAGGAAGCCGTGGATGACGGGGAGCGGCTGCTCATCGAAGCGGCTGAACGCTTCATGCGCACCATTATCCTCGGGGCCTCGATGGCGGTGGCTCGGCTGAGCCCGCGTGCTGCGTGGTAGCTGTCTCTGTTACAGAACGTAGCTGGCGATCAGCTGCGAGAGAGCCCGGACATCAACTTTGCCCTTGAACTCCAAGCGAACCTTGCCCAAAGAACTGAACCAAAGGTCCAGTTCTGCGTCGAGGTCAAAGGTTCCCGCCGTCTCGACAGAGAAAGACTGGACTTTTGAATAGGGCAACGAAGTGTAATCGCGCTTCTTGCCGGTCATTCCTTGGACGTTGACGGCAATGAGCCGCTTGTTGGTGAAGACCACGTAGTCGCGAGCACCCTTAAAAGCAGCAAGCAGTTCTTCGCCGGTTACGAGCATAGGCATGATTTCTGGTGCTACTTGTGCAAGATCCCAGGGGCCCAATTTGAACACTGAAGAATTATTAAAATCGATCATGTCCTGATCGTACTGAAGCAGAAGGACAGGATAGATGCGGCTCAGGCGTGCTGCCTGCTTCCACCAGATGTGGAGCAAGCAACACGCCTGATGACTGTCTGCTGGAGACTAGAGTTCGATGGCTGCCACGGTTCGAACTGCGCGAGCTGCCTCTGCACCCTTCTTGAGGAAGTGCTCGAAGTAGAAGTTCTGGTGCTCGTCGCTGGAATGGAAGTGGTGCGGGGTCAGGCTCACCGAGAAGGTCGGCACATCGGTATCCAGCTGGACGCGCATCAGCCCGTCGACCACTGCCTGGGCGACGAAGTCGTGGCGGTAGATGCCTCCGTCGACAACCAACGCGGCGGCAACGATCGCATCGTACTTTCCGCTCTTTGCAAGGCGCTGTGCCTGTAATGGCATTTCGTAGGCACCAGGGACGGTGACGGTGTCGATGGTGTATTCGGTACCGGAAGCGTCCATATCGGCGGTGAATCCGGCCAGTGCCTGATCGACGATATCTGCGTGCCAGCTGGCCTTGATGAATGCGACCTTCAAAGGGGTGCTCATTAAAATCTCTCTATTCTTCTTCTTCTGGAAGTTCGGTTCCTATGGCCCTACCCTAGTGACCAGCGACCTGCTGGCTTAATGCCTTGTCGAAAACACGTAACCTTTAGCGTTTTCAGCGCCAGCCGAGCTGCGGGGCCACGTGGGTGAGGATCGACTCGATCACGTGCGCGTTGTACTCGACGCCCAACTGGTTGGGAACGGTCAGCAGGAGCGTATCGGCCGCGGCAATGGCTTCATCTTCAGCCAGCTTTTTGGCCAGCTCGTCAGGTTCGCCGGCATAGGATTTGCCGAAGACCGCGCGGGTCTTGGCATCAATGTTGCCAATCTGGTCCGAGCTGTAGCGGTCGCGGCCGAAGTACTGCCAGTCGCGTTCATCGGTCAGGGCGAAGATGCTTCGGCTCACCGAGACACGAGGTTCGCGCTCATGGCCGGCTTCATTCCATGCATCGCGGTACAGCTGGATCTGCTCGGCCTGCTGGACGTGGAAGGGCTTGCCCGATTCATCATCCTTCAGCGTGGAGCTTTGCAAGTTCATCCCGAGCTTGGCGGCCCATACCGCGGTGGCGTTCGATCCGGAGCCCCACCAGATGCGCTCTCGCAGGCTCGATGAATGCGGTTCGATCCGCAATAGCCCCGGCGGGTTGGCGAACATCGGGTTCGGGTTGGGCTCGGCAAAGCCCTCGCCGGAGAGTACTTCGAGCAGCCGCTCGGTGTGGCGCCGTCCCATGTCGGCGTCGGACTCACCGGCTTGAGGCTCGAAGCCGAAATGGCGCCAGCCGTCGATGACCTGCTCGGGTGAACCACGGCTGATGCCCAGTTGCAGTCGGCGATTGGAGATCAGGTCTGCGGAGCCGGCATCCTCGGCCATGTATAAAGGATTCTCGTAGCGCATATCGATGACGCCGGTGCCGATTTCGATGCGGCTGGTTTTGGCGCCAATGGCAGCCAGCAACGGGAATGGCGAGGCATACTGCTGGGCGAAGTGGTGAACGCGGAAGTATGCTCCGTCCGCTCCCAGTTCTTCCGCGGCCACTGCGAGGTCGATGGCCTGCAACAGGGCATCCGAAGCACTGCGGGTGCCGGATTGCGGATGGTCGGTCCAATGACCGAAGGACAAGAATCCGATGTTCTTCATATTTGAGCCAACAAGTAGTTCTGATCGGTTATTCCGTGACATTTATTCCGTGACATCGCTGAATCTTAGGGCGCGCGGATAGGTTTGTTATTAGAAACTTGTCGCTAACACCGCGTCAAGTTGAAGACGTTGAGAAAGGCCTTCTACATGACACAACACGAGGCAGTCGTCGTTCGTCCGGTGACAACTACGGACCAGACACGGTGGAAAGAGTTATTCAGAGGGTACCGGGAGTTCTACCGCCTACCGGAGTCGGAGGATGTGGTTTCTCGTGTCTGGGGTTGGCTCATGGACCCAGAACATGAATGCCAAGCACTTGTGGCCGAGAGCAACGGTATTGTCGTGGCATTTGGGAACTATCGACGTTTTGCGCGCCCTTCCACCGGTAGCGTAGGGCTGTGGTTGGATGATCTGTTCACTAGCGAACAGGCTCGTGGCCAAGGCGTGGCGCGAGCCATCATCAACGAGCTCGCCCAACTTACAGGTGTGCAAGGAGCATCGGTTCTGCGATGGATTACCGCACAAGATAACCTTCAGGCGCAGGCGCTCTATGACCAGGTTGCTACCCGTACCAGTTGGGTTACCTACGACGCTGCTCCTACCGCATGATGGCCAAGAATGAATTCGGTCAGCCGGTCGGAGAACAAATCCCTGAGTGGGTGCCGGCTCCACTGCCCAGCGCGCAGACACTTAAAGGTCGATACTGCACGCTAGAACGGCTGAATCCCGACAAGCACGCAGAACAGCTATACGCCGCCTATTCGAATGAATCCGATGGGCGGGACTGGACTTACTTACCGGTCGGCCCTTGGGAGAACTTTCAAACGTACTTCGCTTGGACGCAACAGGCTGCTGCGAGTGTTGATCCGCGCCATTATGCAGTGGTGGACAACTCCAATGGGCGGGCGCTGGGCACGTTGGCGTTGATGCGTCACGACCCTGCCAATGGAGTTATTGAGGTCGGTTTTGTCGTTTTTTCTGGTGCGCTCAAACGCACGCGGATCGCGACCGAAGCACACTATCTGCTCATGAGTTATGTTTTCGATACCCTCGGCTACCGACGCTATGAGTGGAAATGCGACAGCCGTAACGAGCCATCGATGAAGGCGGCTCATCGTCTGGGATTCGACTATGAGGGAACCTTCAGGCAGCACGTTGTTTATAAGGGACGAAATCGAGACACCGCATGGTTCTCGATTATTGATGGAGATTGGCCCAGAGGGCGAGCTGCCTTCAACGATTGGCTGGATCCGTCCAACTTCGATAACAGAGGCCAGCAAAGGCGACCACTGAGCATAAACCGTTGACGTTCAAGTTGCCTATCGTGTTGGTACGGCGGGTTCCAAGAGATCTGAATCCCTGGATGTCGCTAATTCGATCCAGATGGAATCCAGCGAAAGGTCCAGAACGGCTGCCACCGCAGCGATGGTGGAAAACGCTGGGGTGGCTACTCGACCGGTCTCGATTTTTCGTAGAGTTTCGGGGGAGAGACCTGCTTCAAGTGCAACGTCGAGGATGGTGCGTTGACCCCGGGCACGTCGAAGGATGGATCCAAGGATCTTGCCTTGTTCCAGTTCTTTTGCGGTGAGCGGTAATCTAACCATAATAAAATTATAGTACCGGTACTATATGACCGGTATAGTTATTGGCATGATTGAAATTCTCACAGCCACTGAGGTTGACCGCGCCCGGCAGACCGGGCAACTTGTTGGTACCATCCTCGCTACGCTCAAAGAGCGTGTGCAGGTAGGAACCAACCTGTTAGAAATCGACGCATGGACCAAGGAAATGATCTTGGAAGCAGGCGCCGTGTCCTGTTACGTCGACTACGCTCCGGCCTTCGGAAATGGACCTTTTGGGCACTACATCTGCACCGGAGTTAACGACGCAGTACTGCACGGTTTGCCACGCGATTACCGCCTAGCCCAAGGGGATCTGTTGTCCCTGGATCTGGCCGTCACACTTCATGGGATCTCCGCAGACGCCGCGATTAGCTTTGTTGTAGGTTCCGAAGGCACCGAAGAAGACCAGAACCTGATCAACACCACCCAGCTCGCGTTGGCTGCCGGAATCGAGGCAGCTAAGTCCGGTGCGAAAATCGGTGACCTGTCCTTCGCTATGGGGTCGGTGCTCAAAGCAGCTGGCTACCAAGTAAATCTGGAATTCGGTGGCCATGGCATCGGTACGACCATGCACCAAGACCCGCACGTATCCAATGACGGACGCCCTGGTCGCGGTTACACCTTGCGACCAGGACTCTTGCTGGCGCTAGAACCATGGATCATGACCGATACCGACAAATTGGTCACCGACAAAGATGGCTGGACCTTGCGTAGCTCGACAGGTTGCCGAACGGCGCATACTGAACACACCATCGCGATTACCGCATCGGGCGCCGAGATCTTGACCTTGCCTAAGGCCTGAACACTTAGGCGTTAGGTTGTTGCTGAACATGCGCGTCTAGCTGGGCCAAGCCAGGGTTCGCGCTACCTCATGTAGCGCGGTGCGGCATCTGGACGGATCGCGGACCAGCCCTGCTGGCAGCGCCCCGGCGAAGTCCCAGCCACCATTGACGGCCAGACGCTTCAGGTTCGCTAGATTGCGTTCATGTAGCGACCCGGGGTTTTGCGGGTAACTGCCCAACAGCAGCGTGCCCCGGGTGAAACCGCGGGCCGCGCATGCTTCTAGAGTTAACGCCGTATGGTTCAACGTCCCTAAATCCGGGCGCGTGGCCACCACAAGACTGGCATCTACCGCTACCGCCAGATCGGCAATGGTTTCCCCGGCCTCGGTCAGCTCGACAAGTAAACCGCCGGACCCCTCGATGAGCACCACCTCATGTGCGGCAGCTAGTTCGCTGATCCGTTGTCTGTGCTCGGCCAAGGGTGGCAATGCAACAGCTGGGTCCAGCCCGGCGCACAGTGCGGCGTCCACCGGGGCCATCGGGTGACGCAGACGCACCCCTTCGAAAACCGCGAGTGGCTCGGGATTCCCCAGCCAGCACGCAATGTCTTGTGCGTCCCCGGGGCTAGTTCCTTCAACCCCGGTTTGTGCCGGCTTATAGAGAGCGACGCTGTGCCCTTGGGTCAGCGCGCGGGCCGCCAGCACCGCCGTTGTCACGGTCTTGCCGACCTCGGTATCGGTTCCAGTTATTGCAAAGATCAAGGCCGTATCCTCTCGGCAGGGTACTTGACGGGCACGGTGGTTGGTGCTTGGAAGGACAATAGGTGGGTGAAGGGCGTCGACGGCCCAGCCAAGACGATCGACGGCAGGCAACGCGCGGTTTCGGCGAGCACCAGCTCGGATTCCATCCGGGCTAGGGCTGCGCCCAGGCAACGGTGGACCCCGTAGCCGAAGGCCAGCGAGTCATCGCCGACCGCGCCGAGCTGACCACCGGATAATCGCAGCACCAGCTGCTCTCCGGCTTTGAACTCAAACTCGCCGATCCGCACATCGCTGGTGGCAACGCGCCGCCAGGTCGGTACCGATGATGCCCGGGCCAGTACCTCGCGTATCAGCTTCTGTGCGCTCGCCGGGGCCGTATCCGCATGGGACAACTCGCTCCACGGATGATCATGCAATGCCGTATACAGTGCGGTCTGGATGAGCATTGAGGTGGTTTCTTGCCCGGCGATCCCCAAGAAATAGGCCAGCGAGCGGATCTGGCTCTCTGCGACCCCAGCCCGGTGCAGCGTGGCATAGAGATTCCCGTCATCACGCGGCACCGCCTGATGCACCGAGACTTCCAGCCATCTGAAGTATTGGGCCGCGCTCTTGGCCAGAATCAGCTGCCGTTGTGCATCGGGCCAGCCCCAGAACAGCTCCAGCGAGTCCTGACTCCAGGTTTTGAGCATCCCTGGGTCGGGCACTGGTAAGCCGGTCAGGCGCGACATGACTTCTACCGGGATCACTGTGGCCAACTCGGTGACCAAATCCACTGATTCGCCAGTGCGCAGCCGCAGCTCCAGACCTGAACAGATTTCGCGCACTCGGGTCAGGATCGGCTCGCTTTGGGCACGGACTTTGGAAGGGCTGAAGAAGCGTGCCACAATCCGGCGCACGGCCAGATGTGCTGGCCCCGAAGCGCTGGCCAGTACCTCGGGTAGTGCGAACCGGGCTCGAGCTAGGATGCGCAGCGCGGCCGGGTCCAGCTCCACTGCCGTGGTCAGTGCATTGGCCGGGGAGAATACCTCAGGCCTTGCGAGGATGGCGCGTACGGTGTGAGGATCCTCGATACATTGGTAGCGCGCGTTGATCGCTTCCGGGTAGGCCATGGAAAGCTCTCCAGCTAGGGGCGCGTCGGCCAAGGCGCTGGATGTCGCAGCGAAAGGACAGGTCACGAATCCTCCTCGATGATGGTGCGGGCCACCTTCGCAATAGCCGCTGATAATTCTGGGCGCCGGTGGTGTGCGTGAGCGGTGAGCCTGATTCGGGATATGCCATCAGGCACGCTGGGCGGGCGGAAACAGGCCACAGCGATTCCCTTGCCTGCCAGGGCGGCAGCAGTCCTGGCCGCCGAGTCAGCCGTGGGCATTTTCACCGAGATCACTGCGCCGGCCCCGACTTCCACCCGGTCGGCCAGCGACAGCTGACCTTGCAATAGGTCGCGGATCAGCCCAGCGCTGTGTGCCAAGGCGCCAAGCCGTTGCGGGTCGGCTAGGCGCAGGGCCGCCAGCGCTGCGGCAGCAGCGGCGGGAGACAGCGCAGTATCGAAGATGAAGGTACGGGCGGTATTGACCAGATGATCTCGCAGCTCCGGTGCTCCTTGTCCGCCCAGCAATACCGCGCCACCCTGGGATCCCAGTGCCTTGGACAAAGTGGCGGTGGATAATACCTGCCGCTGATCGGCCAAGCCGGCAGCGAGTACTGCGGAACCTTGGCTGGTGGCGGCCAGAGAGTGGGCCTCGTCCACCAGCAGTAGGGCACCGAACTGTGTACACAGCGTGGCCAGCGCGGCGAGCGGGGCGGCATCGCCGAACACCGAGTAGATGGATTCGACCACCAACATCACCCTGGCCTTGGGGTGCTTGCTGCTTCGGTTGGCTTCCAACAGCCGCGTGAAATCCGCCAGATCGTTATGCATGGCGGTGGCGAGCGTGGCGCCCGAGAGCCGGGCGCCGTCGATCAGGCTGGCGTGGGCATGCGCGTCGAGAATGAATAGGCTGCCTGGCCCGCCCATGGCTGCGAGCACCCCGAGGTTGGCGGTGTATCCGCTGGAGAAGACCAGGGCTGCTTGGCGTTGGGTGTACTGGCAGAGCCCCGCTTCCAGTTCGCGATGCACACTCAGCGTTCCGGTGGCCACCCTACTGGCGCTAGCCCCGGCGCCGTGGCGCAGGGCGGCGTCCGCGGCTGCCCGCCGGACCAGATGGTGAGCGGACAATCCCAGATAATCGTTGGAGGACAAGTCGAAGAGCCCGGTTGCGGAAGTATCGTTGCGTTGCAGTCCCCGGCGCAGGCGAACCGTGGCGCGCGTCGCCAACCAGGAGTCCCAAGCCGGCTCAGCCATGGATCTGCTGTACGGCGCCAATCACACCGCGGCCCAGGGTCGCGAGCTGATCGGGGGTACTAATATAGGGCGGCATCACGTAGACCAGATCTCGGAAAGGGCGGACCCAAACCCCGCGCTGAACAGCAGCTTCGGTCACCGCGGACACCTGGACCTCGGATGCGAGCTGGATGACGCCCACCCCGCCTAGTACCCGCACATCTTTCACCTGCGCTAGGTCTGCTGCCGGTGCCAGATGCGCGCGCAAACCTGATTCTAGGGTGGCGACCTGATGGCGCCACGGACCATCATTGGCCGCGGTGCTGCGGTCCCCGGCGAGCAGATCCAGCGAAGCGCAGGCCACTGCGCAGGCCAGCGGGTTGCCCATGAATGTCGGGCCGTGCAGCAATGCCGAGCCGGTCGCTCCCTTCGCTCCGGCTAGGGCAGAAGCGATCCTCGAGGAGCAAAGCATCGCCGCGAGGGTCAGATAACCGCCGGTCAGCGCCTTGCCCACACACATGATGTCCGGTTCGATACCCGCATGCTGCACCGCAAACAATTGCCCGGTTCGACCGAAACCGGTGGCAATTTCGTCGGCGATCAGCACCAGGTCGTACTGGTCGGCCAGCTCGCGCAGGATGCCCAGCACCGCAGGGGGATAGATGTGCATACCGCCTGCGCCCTGTAACACCGGTTCGCACACTATCCCGGCCAGCTGCCCGGCGTTAGCCGCGATCAGTTCACGCGTCTCTTGCTCCCATTGTGCCAAGCGGGCGACAGAGTATTCCCAGTCGCCCTGTGCATTGCGGCGCGCCGCCGGTGGCTTGGGCAGGAATAACTCGCTGGGGGAACGTTGAGCGAACGCGGAGTGCATGCCGTCTACCGGATCGCAGATGCCCATGGCCGCGAAGGTATCCCCGTGGTAGCCGCCGCGCAGCGCGGCAAAGCGGTGGCGCTCGGTGTGGCCCATGGCTTCCTGATATTGCAGGGCGAGCTTAAGCGCCACCTCGACGCTGATCGAACCGGAATCGGCGAGGAACACATGACGCAACCCATTAGGGGTCATCTCGACCAGGCGTTCAGCCAGTTCGATGGCCGGTTCGTGGGTCAAGCCACCGAACATCACGTGGCTAAAACGCTCTAACTGGGTGCGGACCGCGGCATCCAGTACCCGGTGGCGATAGCCGTGCACCGCAGACCACCATGATGACATTCCGTCGAGAACCTCGTGGCGAGTGCCTGCGGCATCTTCCAAGACTAGTTGGGTTCCGTTCGCCTCGAGCACCGCATAGTGGGCTCCGGCATCCAGAGGTGCGTAGGGGTGCCAAACTAGGCCGACATCGCGCGATAGCAGGTTCGTTCCGGTGGTGATCATGCGTTCGGATTCTGTGCGGTCCCGGCGCCACGGCGGCGAAGAACCGGTTCGGCCGTGTCAGTGCCACAGCACGAGGGGGCGCTGCCAGATTTCGGGGAGACAGTGGCGGACCCGCAAGAACTGGCGCAGCCAGGTGATTGAGCATTGTCCTTATCACAGGGGTCACCGGTGGGTTGAACGGTGGTTTCGGACAGGGGATTGACCTGCTGCTTCGTGTCGTGGTCGGTTTGACCGAGGACCACGAACCCCGCGTCACCGATCATCGCCAGATCATCTTTTGCATCCTGGCCTTCGCTGGTCAGGTAGTCGCCGAGGAAGAGCGAGTTAGCTACTTCCAAGGCGGTGGCCTGCAAGGAACGTAGATGCATTTCTCGCCCTCCAGCCATACGCACTTCCTTGTCGGGGCAGACCATGCGAACCACAGCCAAAATACGCAGGCAGGCAAGTGGCGTGAGGTTCCATGTTCCTTGGAGCGGGGTGCCGTCAAAGGGCATGAGGAAGTTGACCGGAATGGAGTCCGCGTTCAAGTCACGTAAGGCGAAAATGGCCTCCACTAATTGTTCGGGTGTTTCTCCCATCCCGACAATGAGTCCCGAGCAAGGCGAGAGGCCGGTGTTCTTGGCTTCGCGAACCGTTGCGACTCGTTCGTCAAAGCTGTGTGTGCTGCAGATTTCTGGGTACATGGATTCGGCGGTGTTCAGATTGTGGTTGTAGGCATCAGCACCAGCGGCTTTTAAGCGTTGGGCCTGACCGTCCTTCAGGATGCCCAAACACGCGCAGACCTCAACATCGGGATGTTCGCCTTTGAGCGCGTCAATCATTGTTGCCACTCGGTCTACGTCGCGATCGGTGGGTCCCTTGCCTGAAGCGACCATGCAGACGCGCGATGCGCCACCGGCAATGCCCAAGCCTGCCTGGTGCACTGCTTCTTCTGGTTTGAGCCACGTGTACTTGAGGATTTCTGCTTTAGAGCCCAGACGTTGCGAACAATAGGTGCAGTCTTCGGGGCAAAGCCCGGATTTGAGGTTGACCAAGTAATTGACCTTCACCGTATTTCCAAAGTGTTCGCGGCGTAGTGCGCCGGCGGCACCCACGAGGCGAAGGGTCTGGGAATCTGGGGTGTTTAGTAGTTCGAGTGCTTCGTCGGCAGTGAGCTGGTGACCCTGAGAAATCTGTTCGGCAAGCTCAGTGAAATTGGTGGCCGTGGACTGCTGGCTTTGTGAGTGCATGCTTTCCCTATGATGTGAGTAGAAGTTCAAGTTTCCCGCAAGTCTTGAACAGTGTTCAATTATGGGCACTAATGTAACAGGAAAACTGTGTCATTTGGCATTATTTGCTTTGATGCGACGTCGCATACCCAAAAATGAAATGAATTCGGACGTGAAGGGGATCGTGTAAATGCAGTCTCGGATCTGGGAACTTGTTAGTAGTGAACGCACGCAACTGCTTGGAGTGCTTGAGAACTTCACAGAAGATCAATGGCATATGCGGACACTAAGTGAGCAGTGGCAGGTGCGCGATGTTGTTGCACATTTGACGTCCGCCGGTTCGACCGGCGTGGTCGCATGGCTAGTCAATATGTTCGGTAGCGCGCTGAACGTCGATCGACATAATCAGAGGCTGCTAGAAAAATACCTCGGCGACAACGATCAAATGACTCTAGAAAATTTCCGACACAGCCAGAATCTGAGGATCGCCCCGCTGAACTCAGCAGCTGCATTGCTTGGAGAACTCGTCGTTCATGGACAAGATATCGCGGTACCGTGCGCTGTTGAATATAAGCCTTCAGCGGACGCCGTGATGGAGGTAGCGAAGTTTTTCGTGACGAAGGACTTCGCGGTGAACAGCAAAAAATTGGTCAAAGGGCTGAAACTGAGCTCCAATGATCAACCTTTTGTCCATGGCTACGGTCCTGAAATACGTGGCCAGCTGCTGGACCTAGTTATGGTGATGGCCGGACGCAAGGACAACTTGGCCAAATTAGAGGGCGCTGGGACTGAAATCCTTGCCGCGCGCCTAGGCTAAATAGCAGCAACGAAAAACATCGCGCCGCACGATTACTGTGCGACGCGATGCAGAATTATCAGTTGAGTTAGTTGGCTCCAACCAAGGCAGACGCCAACGGGTTCTCCAAGTCCCCGGCATAAAGCAGACCACCGGACTGGTCGGTGAGATCAAGCATTTGCTGGTTGTTGCGCAGCTGCAATCGGTTGAGGCAGGAGAGCGGGAAAGATTGTGCAAACAATCCCAGCTCGTCAAAGCGCTGAGAAAATTCAGGATGCTCGGCACGGTAGTCCATCAGGCGCTCAGCCACGATCTTCCAGAAGTCGGCTTCGGGCAGGATGTCTTCAACATCCAGCAACGGCGCCAGGAAGCGGAAGAAGGAATCGAAAACATCGGTGAAGACCGAGAGCACAGGATCCCCGCCGGTTCGCACACGGCGGATTTCTTCGGGCAACTCGACCCGGTCCGAGAGCACGGCGATCTCCTCGCCCAAATCCTTGAGCAACACCTTCTTCACAGCGCCGTTTTCCAGGATCATGATCACGTTTTCGCCATGGGGCATGAAGACCAGGTCGTAGGCTGCCAAGCAGTGGACCAGCGGGACCAGGTAGGCGTCGAAGTATTCGGCCAGCCATCGAGCAGGGTCCAGGCCGCTGCGCCGGACCAGCGCCGCGGCAAAGGACTTGCCCTGCGAATCCACATGCAGCAGGCTGGCCATGGTGGCCAACGTCTGTCCTTCTTCCAGTAGGTTGATCGGCGATTCGCGCCACAGGGCCGCGAGCATCTTGCGTTGTGGCGCGCTCTTCTCGGTGGCCGCTTCGAACTGCGGATTGCGGTAGCCGACGGCAGCGATCTCGCGCAGCAGGGCCACCGGCTGGGTGGAGAGCACAGGGTCATTGTCGAATAACTCGCCCAGCCACTGGTTGATGGCCGGGGTGACCTTCATGTATTCGGCGCTCAGGCCGCGCATGAAGCCCATGTTCAGGATGGACATCGCGGTCTTGACGTAGTGCCGGGTCGGATCCGAAAGGTTGAAGAAGGTGCGGATGGACTGTTGCGCCTGGTATTCGTCGTGGCTGGTGCCGAGCCAGATCAGCTGCTTGCGCGCGATATCGTTCGCGAAGGTCACCGACAGGCGGTTTTCCCACTGCCAAGGGTGCACGGGCATAAGGATGTACTCCTCGGCTGAGTATCCGGTGCCGAACAAGGCCCGGGCCAGCGCCTGGTCCAGCTCTTTGCGCTCGCCGTCATCCAGCTGGCTGGCCAGAAGGGATTCGTAGTCCAGGGTGTCGATCGCATCAAACTGGGCGCGGGATTTGTGCGCCGCAGCCCACCCGAGATTCAGCGCGGCACCGGTTTCCGGGGCGTAACGCAGGTAGTCGCTGCGGCCTATGCCCATGCGGCCATTGTTCGCGACAAAGCAGGGATGGCCTTCGGTCATGGAGGACTCGACCAGCTGGAAGGACTGGGCCGCGGTGCCAGGGAACTGGGCGAGCGCGGCCGAATCGTGCGTGGAATGGACCTGCTTGTAGCAGTGGCTGGACAGCGTCGAGGACAGCTCTTCGAGATAGGTTGGCAGCTGCGCCTCGGAGAGCGTGAGCTCTTGATAAAAACGGGTCACGAAATCGATGACATCGACCTCGGAGGGTTGCCAGCTTCCGTTGATGTATTCGTGGTGCTCCAGGCTGGCTGGCGCAACCAGCCAGTGGTTGAGATGGAATCGGCGCGCGGCGAAGAGGTAGCGGTGCCCGTCCTTCTGCACCGAGTAGGTACCATCGCCGTGGTCGGCCGGTTCGAGCAATCGTTCATGGGAGAACTCACCGAGGGCCTTGGCCAGCACATGGCGGTGGGCGATCTCCCAGCGCTCGGGGGAGAGGAAGGAGGAACCCAGGTTGTGCCCGGTGGCGGTTTCGAAATCATTGCGGGTGCAGATCGAGAGCAAGGCCTGCTTGATCGAACCATCGTGTTCGGCCAGTTCAATGGGGCGGACCGGGCGGAAGCCGACCCGGGCGTTCAGCGCGTGGATGGCCTTGTTGCGCACATCCGGTTCGACGATGATCCGCTCGATGCCAGGCCGGGTGAAGGCATGGCTCACCGCCGCGGCCATGGCTTCGAGGGTGAAACCGGGCTGCGGCTGTTCACTGGCCGGCGCCAGGAAATGCAGCCCGCGATCGCCTCGCACGTAGTTATAGGCCTGGGCCAGCGGCGAGGCGGCAGGGTTGTACAGCTCGATCAGGAACCGAGCGGCCCCTGATTCATCGAGCCCGAGCAGCACCTCATAGTCCTCGGTGGCCAGCAAGGAGTTGTATTCGGTGTTGATCTGATCTTGGGTGGCTGTGGGCATGCCCCAGAAAGCGGCGTGCTCGGTAGCGATCCATGAATGGAGCAATGCGGTGTCGTGCGACAGCTCGACGGAGCGGAAAGTGAAAGTGGTCATTGGGTGGGGGTCCTTAGGCGTGCGAGGTGGCTTCGGTGGCGGTGGGCAGTCCGGTCAGTTCCGCTGCGCCGAACTCTTGGAAGGCGATGCGTTCTTCGACCTGGTACACCTCGCGGCCGGCCAGGCGGTTGATGATCACCGAATTGCGATAGGCGCCCATGCCCAGATCGGGCGCGGTGAAGCCGTGGGTATGCAGCTCGGCGTTCTGCACGAAGATGTCCTGTTCCAGGCCGATGGAGTATTCGCGGTCCACGTTGAAACGGCCATCGGCCAGGTAGCTGATGCGTTCGGTGATCCCGCCAAGGAAATCGGGCACGCCGGCGCGGTAGCCGGTGGCCATCACCAGATTGTCGACCGCGAAGTCCAGGTCTTGTTCGGTGCGTTCATGGCGCAGCGACACATTGATGTTCTGGCCATCTGCGGTGATGCTGGTGGCGGCGCAGCCGGTGCGAAGGTGCACATTGGCCGGGGCAGTGATGCTGCGTTCGTAGAGTTCCTTATGGATCTCGTTGATCAGATCCGCGTTGATGCCCTTGTACAGGCCCTTCTGCTCGGCGGAGAGCTCATCGCGCTTGGCCATCGGCAAGCCGTGGAAGTGGTCGATGTATTCGGGCGAGGTCATTTCCAAGGTGAGCTTCGTGTACTCCAGCGGGAAGTAGCGCTCGGAGCGGGTGGCCCAGATCAGATGGTCTTCTTCGGGCAGGCTGCGCAGCAGGTCCAAGAAGATTTCCGCGGCGCTTTGACCGCTGCCCAAAACGCAGGTGACCTTGGCCCGGGCGGAGCCGGTGGATGCCAGCAGCCCGTCGCGTTCGAAGAGGTAGTCGCTGGAGTGCACCACCTTGCCGGTGCCCAAAGCATTTTCGCTGATCACCGGTGGAAGGTAGGGCTGGGTTCCGGTGCCGAGCACTAGTTTCTGCGCGGTGAAGCGGCTCATTCCCGCCTCCGTGAGCACCGAGAGGTGGTAGAGGCCATCGCGGTATTCAGCCTGAAGCACCCGGTGCCCGAATCGGACACTCTGGATGCTCTCGGCGGCCCAGGCCAGGTAGTTGGAGTATTCCTGGCGCAGGGCGTAGAAGTCTTCTCGGATGTAGAACGGGTAGATCCGCTGCTGGCCCTTCAAGTAGTTCAGGAAGGAGTACTTGTTGGTGGGGTCGGCCATGGTGACCAGGTCCGCCATGAAGGGTACCTGCAGATGTGTTCCGGGAAGCATCATTCCCGGGTGCCAGACGAATTTTTCGGCGGCGTCGAGGACTGCGACCTTGAGGTCTGCGAGGCCGTCGGTCAAGGCGGCAAATCCCAGGTTGAAGGGGCCGGCGCCGATGGCGATGACGTCGAAGTGCTCGCTTGGTTGATTCATTACTTTTCTCCGGTGGTGCGTTCGGCCAGGATTTCGGTGCCGATGCGGCAGATGGCATCGAGGATCTCGCTGATGTCAGCCAGCGTGGTGTTGGGGTTGAGCAGGGTGAGCTTGAGCAGGCGCTTGCCGGCCACCGTGGTGGCTGCGATCATGGCTTCGCCGCTGGCGTAGAGGCGTTGGCGGATCTGGTTGGCCAGGACGTTATGCTCGGCCAGATCCAGGTGGTGCTGCGGGTCTTCGAAGGAGAAGACCAAGGTGCTCAGCTGCACGTCGGCCACCAGATGAAGCTGCGAGCGCATGGCGACTTCCTGCTGGGCGTCTTCGGCCAGAGCAATGACCTGGTCGAACATTTCACCCAGGCGCGAGGCGCCAAGCGTGCGCAGGGTGACCCACAGTTTCAGCGCGTCGAAGCGCCGGGTGGTCTGCAGGGACTTGGACACCTGGTTGGGGGTGGCGGCGGCTTCGGCGGCCGGGTTCAGGTATTCGGCGTAGTGCGCAATGGATTCGAAACTCGCTCCTGAGCGAACAATCAGGGCGCTGGAACCGATGGGCTGGAAGAAGGACTTGTGGTAGTCCACGGTGACCGAGTCGGCCTGTTCGATTCCATCAAGACGGTGGCGGTGCCGGTTCGACACGAGCAGGCCGCAACCGTAGGCGGCATCCACATGCAGCCAGGCGCCGGACTCGGTCGCGATCTCGCGCAACTCGGCCAGCGGGTCGATGGCGCCGAAGTCGGTGGTGCCGCTGGTGGCGGAAATCGCCATGGGGATCAGGCCTGCGTTGAGGTCTTCGGCCAGCTGGTCGCGCAAGGCCTGGGCATCCATCCGGTGCTGGGCATCGGTAGGGATGGCAACCGCGGCTTCATAGCCCAGCCCGAGCAGCATCGCGGCATTGCGGATCGAGAAGTGCGCATCTTCGGAGCAGTAGATCCGCAGCTTCGCCAGGCGTTCGGGCAGGGAACCTTCGAGCCTGGCAGTTGCGGTATTGCGGGCGATGAGCATGGCCTGGAGATTCGATTGCGTGCCGCCGGAGGTGAAGATCCCGTCAGCGGTGTTGGCATCAAAGCCGATGAGCTCTGCGGTGAAGCTGACCAGCTTGCGCTCGATCAGGGTGGCGCCGGCGCTTTGGTCGAAGGTGTCCATCGAGGTGTTGATGCTGGTGACGAAGTTTTCGGCAACAACCGCTGGGATGGCTACCGGGCAGTTGAGGTGGGCGGCGTACTTGGTGTCATGGAAGTAGACCGCGTCGTCGAGGTACAGAGAGGTCAGCTCGTTGAAGGACTGTTCGGTTGAGCCCAAGGGCGAATGAAGATCCACATGGTTGATCTTCGCTGCCATCTGCTGTGGTGTCGGCCCGGTGGTCGGGGCGCTGGTAGTTGCGAATCTCTCGGCGACGAGGGATACCGCGTGGTGTGAAGCTTCTTCGTAGGCTCCTGCGGTCTCTGAGCACAACAGTGCGTCGTCGAAGAGCGGGAGGGGAACATCAGGGATTTGCAGGGTAGGTAGTGAGGCACCCAAGAGCATGCTCCTCAGATAGAGTCAATATATATTTGGTCAGGCTCACCTAACAAGAATCTATTAACAACACAAAGCAATTAGTTAATGCAAGCCGAGAAACCCAAGTTCTGCGGGGGTGAGATTTTTTCGACATTTTTCACCCTGGCCTACTGTGCATGTGGTAAATTGCCTGCTGACCTGAAGTTTGAAGGTTCATCTTTTTTTGACCCAGAATGGCGAAGCGGAGTGAATCCCTCTGGTTTGGTTGACTGTGAAATAACGCTAATCGTTCGATTGCGAATTGCGGGCAATCGTACTGGCATTCCTATATGCTCAAGCAACTGGAGCAAGGGAGTACATGTCACGATGGGTGAGACCAAGCAGCGTTCGCGCAGCCAGCGTTATCTCCTTGGCTCCAATGCCTCGGATGCTGCCGGTCGAACACTGACTGACATCACCGTTGACCTGATCTTTGTCGGCACGCTGAGCGCAACCGCCTTTCAGATGGGGCTGCTGAACACGCTCGGATCGCTCGCCTTCGTCTTCGCCAGCATCCCGGCCGGACACCTCGTGGACCGGCACTCGGCGCTGAAAGTGCTGCGCATCGGATTGGCCGGGAAAATAGCAGTTCTGGCCTGCCTCGCCGTTCTTGCGATCAGCGGGACATTGAACATCGCGCTGGGCATGATGCTGTGCGTGCTGTTGGGCATCTGCAATGTCTTTTCCGAAACGGCGCAAACCGCCGCGGTACCCAGGCTCATCGGCGAAGAGCCTGAAACGCGGGCCGCGGGCATCAGCAAGCTCATCGCACGTTTGGGTGCAGCGGATCAAAGCCTGACAGTGATCATTCCAGCGCTCGCCGGTACCGGCTTCGCCCTATTTGGCGGGCCGACGCTGCTGAGCCTGTCCGCAGCCCTCGGCGGTTTCGCCTTGATGCTGGCATGGAGGATTCGCGGCTATCGCGCCGGAAGCACAGCCAATGAAGTGCGCGATCGCAGCGCAGGTTACGGCTCCATGCTCACCGGGCTTCGCTACCTGGTTTCCAACCGCTTGCTCCTGGCCACCACAGTAACGGTGGCGCTCTCCAATCTGGGGTTGGCCATCGGATCATCCGTGGAAGCGATCTTCATCATCAATGACCTGGGCTTTGGCGAAGTCGGGTTCGGCGCCTATGCCTCGGCCTCGGGCGCTGGAGGGTTGATCGGCGCACTGCTTGCTACCAGGGTCACCGGAAAGTACTCATCGCCCGCCCTCTTGCTGTGGACCGGGCTGGCTCAAATGGTGCTGGCTTCGATGGTGTTGGCCGCGGCATTTACGAGCGGTATCTGGAGCATTTGCTTGCTCGGTCTTCAGGCCTTGGGCTGGGGGAGCGTGGCTTTGATCTTCAACATCTCTGCTTCGTCCTGGCTGGTAGAGATGGTGCCAGAAGAATTGCTTGGGCGGGTGCTCAGCGCTCGCCGCCTGCTGACTTTCGGCGCCGTTCCCATCGGCAGCTTGCTCGGTGGCGCGTTGGGCTCCGCGCTAGGTACGCAGGCCGCTTTAGCTGGCTGGGTGGCGGCAAGCATGCTCGCGGTGTCGTGTTTCCTGATCCTTCGAGAACCTGCCAACCGCTAGGCTGGAAGGTATTGGATCCGAGAAACCTAAGGCAACTGCGCACGTGAAACTTGTTATCGACGCACGATACACCCGCATTACCCACCATGACGGAATCAGCCGATACACTGCCGGCTTGATCGCCGCTGCCAGCAAGTTGGCAGACGTCACCATGCTCATTAACGACCCCCGCCAGCTGGCCATGCTGCCCGAGGTGCCCTACCTGAAGATCTCTGCTCCAACCAGCGTGCTCGAACCCTTTGTCGCCTTGCAGATCAACAAGCTCTATGCCGACGTGGTGTTTTCCCCTATGCAAACCATGGGGACTTTGGGCAGGAACTTCCCGGTCATTTTGACGCTTCACGACCTGATCTACTACGCGCATCCGCACGCGCCGAAATTCCTTCCGGCACCGATCAGGATCGGCTGGTTCCTGTTCCATCAGGTCTACTGGCCGCAACGCCTGCTCCTGAACCGGGCTGACGCGGTGGCAACCGTCTCCAATACGACCGCAGGCCTGATGCGAAAGCATCGTCTGACCAAGAAACACATCGGGCTGGTATCCAATGCACCCACCGGTGGCTTTGCGCGACGCGATCCGGAAAACAAGCCCCAGAAGACCCTGCTCTACATGGGGTCCTTCATGGAGTACAAGAACGTCGAGACCCTGATCCGGGCCATGGAATACCTCCCGGATTATGAGTTGCATCTGCTCAGCGGCATCAAGGAACCTCGACGCCAGGAGCTCACGGAATTGATTCCGGCCGGGGCAAAAATCCTGTTCCACAATGGCGTGAGCGATCAGGAATATGAGCAACTGCTCAGCGAGTGCACTGCCTTGGTGACGCTCTCGCGAGAAGAAGGCTACGGACTGCCGTTGGTGGAAGCCATGAGCATGGGTACCCCCGTGGTAGTCACTGATATGCCGATCTTCCGTGAAGTAGCTGAGGAAGCTGCGCTGTACGCATCGCCCGATGACGCTCCAGGATTTGCCGAGCAGGTGCGCACGTTGGCTGATCCGGCTACCTGGAAAGAATTTTCTCAACGCGCGGTTCAACGCGCGGAACACTACTCCTGGGAACGCTCTGCTCAGCAGCTGCTGGAATTAGCCAAGTATGCGTCAGATCACAGGAAATAAGTTCAGGATTCGTCGAGTGGGCGGCAAATTGAAACAGGGTTAAATCGCGGAAAATTAGCGAGAAAACAAGCCCTATCCGTCGAGCGGCTGCCGATTTGAAAACCTGACTTGGCCAGTGCTAAAGTATTACTCGTTGCATTCCTCCATAGCTCAATTGGCAGAGCATTCGACTGTTAATCGAAGGGTTACTGGTTCAAGTCCAGTTGGAGGAGCTCATAGAATAATCCCGGCTCGCGTAAGCGAGTCGGGATTTTTCGTTTGCGAGGTGGAAGCTTGAAGATTCAGGCGGCGGGCTGAACTATGAAACAGGGCGGAAGCCTTCACTGCTGGCTGTGCACATCCTTGACGACGTAGCAAGAATCCATCACGTAGCGGCCTAACGGCGCTTGCGGATTTTCGGGATCCAGCAGGAAACATTGTTCCGGTAGGACCGGAACTCGTCGCCAAAACTCTCTTCGAGATTGGCTTCCTCCGATGGCCTCACCAGCCAATTCCAGAGCAGCGATCCCGCGAACGCGTAAATGACGACAAGCCAGGAGCTCGCCACTAGCCCCACCGCCATGCCCTGGACGATTCCAGCGACAGCCATTGGGTTTCGTACGAAAACGTAGGGGCCGGAAATGACCAAGCGGTTCGGCATCGCGGACGGCAAGGGCGTTCCTTGCCCACGGGTGGACATGGTCACAGCAGACCAAATGCCCAAGCAGCTAGCCAACACCAACACGCAGATCCCGAAGATCCGAGTCCAAAGTGCGAAGTCGACTGCCAAGCCCAAGCGCTGCTCTGCCTGGATGATTATCGCCGGAATGATGCACAAGAACACTAGCCAAAAGAGGATCAGCTGCCTTATGGTGCGCGACAGATGGCTTCGGGCAGCTTGCGAAGGCGCGGGGCGAAACGCGAAAGGGCCTCGCAACAACAACTCGGTCGGGATCCGCCCTAGCAGAAGCTGCGTGCCGGCAAGAACGGAGCAGACCGAGGATGCAATCATCAGCAGCGCGCCATAACCAGCTGTTCGGGTGACCAGGGAATAGGCAAGGAGCCCGAAGGTGACAATGAGAATCCAGGGGACAACGATCCAGACGGTCCGCCGCAACCCGCAAGCGACCAGCAGGGAACCAACGACAAAGAGGGGCATGTCGAACCATGCGATTAGCCCCGCTGGCAAATCGCCAAGGGTGGTTGCGCGAATCTCGTCGAGGGTGAAAACGCCAATCCACCAGCATGCTCCAGCCAGCGCTTGGAGCGCAAAGTAGCAACGAGACCAGATGTGTGGCCAAGGCCGGGCTGGTGAGCTCCGACCTTCCTCTTCGTCCCGATGTGTGGCGTCCTGCATGGGATAACCTTACGTCCGCTTAAGGGCGAAGAATCGCAGCAGCGGCAGCAAGGTACCTTGATATGCATCAGTCGACTCAATGAACTTTGCGCAAACCCCAAGCATCGCCGAGGGTACGTGCAACACGAAATCGAGTTGGCAAGCTTCGGAGGATTCTTGCAGTATCAGCCGCTGGGGCTTCGCATGATGTTGCGTGCAGAGTTGGTGGAAGCCACCAGCGTCAGATCTGCCGTGCAAAGTGAATCGGAGCGGTTCTTTCGTCCCGAAATTGAGCTCGGAGAAACAACTAATTTGAAGTGGTTACCCGGCAAAGGCTGGATCTCCTATAACCTCAGGTGATTAGACGATAGACTTTCGAATCGTTAACAGTTACACCCACAGCATGAGTTTGGGCTATGGGTTTTACGCCTGAAGACTGAGTCGTTTGGGGCAACCGGGGTGTTAGCGTGAGATACGTCGGTTGCTGCGCGATCGAGAATATGGAGAAACCATGACTGAAGCTGAATCGACGCAAGCTGACGAAAGCCTAAAGTCGAGCGTCAAGAGTGCGAAGGCGCAGGTTGATGGACTCAAGGAGCTTGTTCCACAACAGCTCTCAGACGAAGTCAAGCTGGCGACGACCGTACTTAAGGGCAAAGGAATCAGCCTTGGCATGGCAGCTGCACTTGCAGGTGCTGCACTCGTCGTGGTTTTGCTTTTTGTGATTGCCGTCGTAGTGACCTTGGTAAACGTTCTGGCTATCTGGCTACCTGGATGGGCCGCAGCACTGATTGTTGCCGGCTTCTTCCTGCTGGTCGCAGCCATCTTGGGCTTGGTGGGATACGCCAAGGTGAAGAAGGCTCTGCCGTTGAAGCCAGAAGCAGCAATTAGAGGTATTCGCCATGACTTGGGTGTGCTCAAGGATGGCAGCGAGTTCGACGTCAGCACGCTCGACGAACCGCTGAAGAAGAAGTCTGATGAAGACGAAGATAGCGACAAGAAGAAGGAACCAAAGCCGCCAGCACCAAGCGCTGACGAACTGATCCTTCGGACCCGCCGTCGTCGTCGCCAGATTCAGGCACTGCGTGACAACCTTGGTGAGAGCGTCCAGGCGCCTCTGGCCAAGATCGACAAAGTACGTTCCTTTACGCAAAGCGCTGGAGACAAAGTTTCCGGTGCGGCGGCCAAGGCTCGTGGATTCGTTCGACCAGCGTCTTCGGCTTCCGAAGATCAATCGGAGGCTGACAGAGCCAGCGGTCAACGCTTAGAGCAGGCACGTCCGTACCTGGTGATGGCTGGTTCAACGCTGGCACTGGGTGCAGTAATTCGCGCTCTATTCAAGCGCTCCTAAGTTTTCGACTGACGGGGCGGCGCTACAGCGCCTATTGGAACTGGGCTGCCCCGTCATGTACGAAGAATTTAGGTTAGAAAGGCACTGACATGGTCTGGATCGCTATTGCGGCGGCACTATGCAGTGCCTTTTGTCTTGCCTTCGGTGCCCATTTCCAATCCATCGCAGTACGCAATTCGGTCGATGGACTGGAACTGACACTCAAGAACGCAGGAAAGCTCGCCACCAATAAGGGATGGATGGGCGGACTGCTGCTCATGATCCTGGGCATGGCGCTCAATGTTTTCGCTTTGGCTAGCGCCCCGTTGACAGTGGTGCAGCCAATTGGCGCAATCGCACTGGTTATTACCGCTATGGTGAATGCCAAGGAAACCGACATCACCATGAACCGCCCCACGGTGATGGCGATCATCAGCTGCATGCTCGGTTCGGTCGGCTTCGTCCTTCTGGCAGTGACAGCAACCAATAGTAACCATGCAGTAACCGAAGCCCAGTCACATCTGATCGAATTGATCCTCGCTGGAGTGGTCGCCATCGTGGGATTGGCCACGATCCTGTTCCATCGAAAGCTCGGAGCGATCTTCTTCATCGTTGGCGCCGGCGTGCTCTTCGGATTCGTTGCGGTGCTGGTGCGAACCATTTCCATCGCTGTGCTGGGCATCGGCAATAGCAGCTTCCTGCAGTTGCCATGGATCGCTGGCCTGGCCGTTATCGTCGCAGGTCTCCTGGGGTCCTATTTCGTGCAAAAAGCCTACTCAAAGGGCCCTCCCGAGCTGGTGATTGCGGGTTTGACCGTGATTGACCCAATTATCGGCATCGTCATTGGTGCCAGCATCCTCGGCGAATTGCGCCCCGATGTCCCGATGTTGGTAACGGTGCTGATGCTGGTGGCGGCCGCGTTGGCTATCGTCGGTGTAGCGGCCCTGTCTCGCCATCACCCGGACGTGATCGAGCGACGCAACCAAGCCGAAGCTGACAAACAACTGCCAGAGTAGAAATAGACTGAAGATCCAGACTTTTTCACCAAACCAAAATTCTTGTGAACGACTAAGGATGCCCGTGGCCGAGGAAAAACCACTGACCATTGTCATTGCAGCTGATACCTATCCGCCTGATGTGAATGGCGCAGCGATGTTTTGCTACCGGCTCGCTACCGAAATGCATGCCCGTGGCCACCGGGTGCACGTGCTTGCGGTGCGTGGCGATAAGGGCAAGACCTTCACTGAAATCCGCGACGAGGCTATCGTGCACCGTCTGGAGTCGCATTCGGTGCCGACTCATGAATACTTCCGAATCGTCTTCCCCTGGGAAGCGAACAAGCAGATCGACAAGCTGCTGGCCGAGATCAAACCGGATGTCATCCACGCGCAAAGCCATTACATGATCGGCCAGCGCTCAATTGGGTGGGCTCGCAAGAACAAGGTCCGTTCCGTGGCCACGAACCACTTCATGCCCGAAAACCTTGATCCATTCCTGCCATTCCCGCGCTGGTTCAAGCGCATTGTTGCGCATAATTCCTGGAAGGATATGGGCAAGATCTTCGGCCGCGCCAGCGCCGTGACTACGCCAACCCCCTTGGCTGCCAAGGCTATGCGCGAGCGGGCAAAGCTGATGAACGTGCTGCCGCTGTCCAACGGCATCGAGGTCGGCAACTATGAACTGGCACCGGGGGAGCAGATCATCAAGAATGACTTCCCGACGATTCTTTTCGCCGGCCGACTGGCGGTTGAGAAGAATATCAACGAACTGATTGAAGCTCTGCCGCTGATGCGTGAAGTTCCCAATGCCATCATCGAGATTGTCGGCGGCGGCGAGCAGCGCAGCCACCTGGAAAAGATCGCTGACGAGTTGGGCATCCGAGACCGCGTGCGTTTCCTTGGCCATGTCAGCGATGAGGAATTGCGCCAGGCATATTTGCGCTGTGACGTGTTCTGCCAGCCGGGTACCGCTGAGTTGCAGTCTCTGGTCACTCTCGAAGCGCTCTCTGCCTCGAAGCCTGTCGTCTTGGCCAATGCCATGGCGTTGCCGCACCTGGTTGATGAAGGCGTCAACGGGTACATGTTCAAGCCGGGGGATCGAGAAGATCTGGCACAGAAGCTTGACCGGATCTTGTCCATGGACGAAGCGCAGCGATTGAAGTTCGGCGAGGCCGGTCACCGCAAGGTGCTGAACCACGCGCAGAAGAAAACCATGGACTCCTTCGAAGCGCTGTATCGTGGCGAAGAGGTTTCAACCCACTAATGCGGATGACGGGCAGCGGTGAGCCAAATCGGTGTTTCGGCTCGTGATGCCCTAGAATATTTCGAGTGTGGTTACGGCTTCGTGCTGCGAACGCATGTGGGGAGTTAGCTCAGTTGGTTAGAGCAGGGGACTCATAATCCCTTGGTCATGGGTTCAAGTCCCATACTCCCTACCAAGGCAAATCGCCCGATAACTTGTGTCAACGAGTTATCGGGCGATTTTCTTGTGTTCAGTTCAGCGGATCTTCCGGGTGTGGCTTCCCTGCATGCTGGATAGTTCCAGGACGGGAGTCCGGGTCTTTGCCCATGACCATGTTTTCGATGGTGATGCCGGCATCGCCCAGCGGTTCAAAGCCTTGGCGAAGATTGCCCTGGCGTCGCGCGAGAATGAGGCGGCGGATGAGGCCTGCAGCCGCGGCGAGCGGGAATACTATCCAGGGGATGATCCCGAAGTTCGTTCTTGTATCGTCGTCCGAGAGCCCGTAGATCACGCCAAGCAACAGGATCACGACGCACACTGTTATGGCTAACGCTTTTTTCATCGCCCGCTCCAGCCGATCTACTCTCCAGGTGCCTTCATCGTACCGGGCCGGGCCTGTTATTGCTCCAGCGGCAACAGGATTGACGGGCGCATATCCCGGATCAGCAGAACCGGATCGATATATTCGCCATTCAAACGCACGCCCCAGTGGATGCACCGGGATGAGCAATGAGCTCCGGTAGACACCGTTCCCACGTGAGCTCCGGCAGCCACCCAATCGCCCACCTCCGCCTCCGAGGTGACCGGTTCGAGACTGGTCTTGAATCCGTTGCCGTGATCAATGACCATCACAGGGCGGTCGACGATTCTCGATGCGAAAGTCACCTGCCCTCGCTGTGGAGCGAAGACCTTATCTCCTTCGGCGGCGGCGAGATCGACGCCGCGGTGCCCGGGGAGCCAGTTCTCGGCCGGCTTGTCAAAGGGCTCGGCGATCCTTGGTTCACCCGCCAACGGCCATCGCCAGCCATCGGCCGTTCTCAGTGCAGACGGAATCTGCGGCGGAGGCTGTTGTGCCGTTGACGCCCCGGTTGCAAACAGGATCACTCCCACGGTGAGCGCCAGAAGCTTGGCTGGTTTCAGTGCCGGATGAGTTTTCATTCTTATAGCGTGGAATGAAGCGGGAGGCAGATAGCGAAAAATGCGTCGGATTGTGGGTAAGCCGATGGGCTCTAGATCACGGTTCTGCGTGCTGTGAGAACCAATGCGTGTAGTACACTTGAAACAGCAGTTTCCTGTCATAGGTGTGTCCAAAATTGGATGCAACGGGCAAGAGACTGACTTCGCGTATGAGGTTCCACGGTCAAAATGGCTGTGGCCTGAGGTTCCAGTGGTCCGAGAGAATCGGTGGACCGACGGCGAGATGCCAAGCATCTTCGGCCCTCATGCTAGGGCGGATATCCACAATGGCTATCTGCATCAACCCGAACAACCAAGAGCAGTTACCGCGGGCGCACCTGTGCCCGGTCCGCCACTGCTGAAAGGAGTTGCGACATGCCAGTCGTAACCATGCGAGAGCTGCTTGACAGCGGCGTCCACTTCGGCCACCAGACCCGTCGCTGGAACCCAAAGATGAAGCGCTTCATCTTCACCGAGCGCAACGGCATCTACATCATCGACCTGCAGCAGTCGCTGTCGTTCATCGACCGCGCTTACGAGTTCGTGAAGCAGACTGTTGCTCACGGCGGCACCGTGCTGTTCGTTGGTACCAAGAAGCAGGCTCAGGAATCCATTGCTGAGCAGGCTAACCGCGTTGGCCAGCCATACGTGAACCAGCGTTGGCTCGGCGGTATGCTGACCAACTTCCAGACCGTTTCCAAGCGCGTTCAGCGCATGAAGGAACTGGAAGAGATCAACTTCGAGGACGTTGCTGGCTCGGGCCACACCAAGAAGGAACTGCTGCTGCTGAAGCGCGAGCTGACCAAGCTGCAGAACAACCTCGGTGGTATCCGTAACCTGACCCGCACCCCTTCCGCTATCTGGATCGTTGACACCAAGAAGGAACACTTGGCTATCGACGAAGCTCAGAAGCTGGGCATCCCAGTTGTTGCCATCTTGGACACCAACTGCGATCCAGACGAAGTTACCTACCCAATCCCAGGCAACGACGACGCTATCCGCTCCGTCAACCTGCTGACCCGCGTTGTTGCTGACGCTGTGGCTGAAGGCCTCATCGCCAAGAACAACAAGGCTGCAGGTAAGTCTGAGGGTGCCGCTGAGCCACTGGCTGAGTGGGAGCGCGAACTGCTTGAGGGCGAGAAGGCCAAGGCTGAGGCTCCTGCTGAGGAAGCTGCAACCGAGGCTCCAGAAGCCAAGTAGTCACCTGCGTGACTCTAAGAGTTTGCCTTGAGACACTAGCGTGTTGATTGAGGCGAGCTCTGCCAAGTCTTGTGGGACGGGCCGGAGAACCGACCCGTCCCACAAGCAAATCAAACTTGAAACTCCTAGCTGAATGGGATTGCACGTGGCAAACTACACCGCTGCTGATATCAAGGCACTGCGCGAGCGCACTGGCGCCGGCATGATGGACGTTAAGAAGGCTCTGGACGAGGCTAACGGCGACGCCGAGAAGGCCATCGAGATCATTCGCGTCAAGGGCCTGAAGGGCGCTACCAAGCGCGAAGGCCGTTCGACCGCTGAAGGCCTGGTTGCTGCCAAGGTCGAAGGTACCGTTGGCGTAATGGTCGAGATCAACTGCGAGACCGACTTCGTCGCAAAGAACGAGAAGTTCATCGCTCTGGCTGCCAAGGTCCTGGATGCCGCTGTGGCTTCCGGCGCTGCAGATGCAGAAGCACTGCTGGCTTACGAGCTGGACGGCAAGACCATCGGCGACACCGTCATCGAAGAGGGCGCAATCCTCGGCGAGAAGATCGTTGTCCGCCGCGTTGCCCGCATCGAGGGTGCCAAGGTTGCTGCTTACCTGCACAAGACCAGCAAGGACCTGCCAGCTCAGGTTGGCGTTCTGATGGCTGTGGATGCAGACAGCGAAGCTGCTGCAACCGTCGCCCACGACGTTGCTGTGCACACCGCTGCAATGGCTCCAACCTACCTGTCCCGCGAAGAGGTTCCAGAAGATAAGGTTGCCGACGAGCGCCGTATCGCTGACGAGACCGCTCGCGCAGAGGGCAAGCCAGAAGCTGCATTGACCAAGATCGTTGAAGGCCGCCTGACCGGTTTCTTCAAGGAGATCGTCCTGGTTGACCAGGCTTTCGCCAAGGACGCCAAGAAGTCCGTAGGCAAGGTCTTCGAAGAAGCTGGCACCAAGCCAGTTGCTTTCGCACGCTTCCGTGTTGGCGCCTAAGCCCTAGAGCTTCAGGCACTATCAACACGCGCTAAGCGACACGCGCTCAGGGGAATCTGAGCGCACAAGACAAAGGGAGGTGAGCACCGAGAAATAACTCGGTGACTCGCCTCCCTTTTCTTGAGCCCGGATCACAAGATAACTTGGGAACTGGGATGTACTACCCACAGCTTGATTCCGACCTCCAGGAGTAAGACAACTTATGCCAACCACCCCAGAAACCAAACGTCGTCGCGTCCTGCTCAAGCTCTCCGGCGAGGTGTTCGGCGGCGGCAAGGTCGGCGTTGACCCGGACACCGTGCGCGGCGTTGCCCAGCAGATCGCCGCAACCGTGGGTGAAGTTGAAGTGGCCATCGTTGTCGGCGGCGGCAACTTCTTCCGTGGCGCCGAGCTCTCGGCAGCCGGCATGGATCGCTCCCGCGCAGACTACATGGGCATGCTCGGCACCGTCATGAACTGCCTGGCCCTGCAGGACTTCCTGGAACAGTGCGGCGTTGAAACCCGCGTGCAGTCGGCCATCGCCATGGCCCAGGTCGCGGAGAACTACATCCCGCGCCGCGCCATCCGCCACATGGAAAAGAACCGCGTAGTCATCTTCGGCGCCGGGGCAGGCCTTCCATACTTCTCCACCGATACCGTCGCCGCCCAGCGTGCGCTGGAAGTGGACGCGGACGAGGTGCTGATGGCCAAGTCGGGCGTCGATGGCGTCTACACCGCTGACCCGAAGAAGGATCCAAGCGCCAAGAAGCTGGACACCCTGACCTACAGCGAAGCACTGCTGAAGAACATCCGCGTGATGGACCAGACCGCCATGACCATGTGCCAGGACAACAAGCTGGATATGCTCGTCTTCGGCATGGAAGGCGAAGGAAACGTGGCTGCCGCCATTCGCGGCGAGCGGATCGGCACCACCGTCACCGTTTAATCGGTGATCGTGGCCTAGGATTGAAGTAGATTTATTTTCCCGTTGCGGAAGCACAGATGAAGTACTTGAGGAGTACCGGTGATTGAGGAAACGCTGGCGGAGACCGCCGAAAAGATGGAACGCACCATTGATGCCGCCAAGGAGGACTTCGCGACGATTCGTACCGGTCGCGCCCACCCAGGCATGTACTCGAAGGTCATGGTCGACTACTACGGTTCGCCAACCCCGCTGCAGCAGCTGGCTTCCTTCGCAGTTCCTGAAGCACGCACCATCACCATCACCCCATTCGACGTCACCGCGCTGCGCGAAATCGAGAAGGCCCTGGGTGACCCGGAAGTCGGCGCCAACCCATCCTCCGATGGCAAGATGATCCGCGTGGTGCTTCCAGTGCTGACCGAGGAACGTCGCAAGGAATACGTCAAGCTGGCCAAGTCCAAGGGCGAGGACGCACGCGTTGCACTGCGCAACCACCGTCGCAAGGCCAAGGACACCATCGACAAGCTGGTCAAGGACGGCGAAATCGGCGAAGACGAGGGTACCCGTGCAGAAAAGGACCTCGATGCGCTGACCAAGAAGCACGTTGATTCGGTCGACGAGATCCTGAAGAAAAAAGAAGCCGAGCTGCTGGACGTCTAATGCCAGGCTCGACAGAGAACACTGAGGGCAACGCTTCGGCGGTGCCCTCAGTGGCATCCGGTACCGCCCAGCCGATGACTCGGCGTGAAGCCCGCGCGCTGCGCGAGGCCGAAGAGAAGGCCAGGAAGCGCAAGGGCGCCCCGAGCCAGCCCGCCGACAGCGCGGCACCCGTAATGCCCGAGGCGCCCGTGGCGCGCGAGCAGAACCAGGCCACGACCGCCCACGCCAAGCAGCGCGCCAAGATCGTATTCGAAGCCGACAAGGAACAGCCCTCCGCGGCGCCTGAGTCCAAGCCGGCCACGGATCCGGTGGCGGCTGACAAGCCGGAGCCACCGCACAGCGACTCCGAGGACCTGGCGGAAACCGGGGAACCCGATGCGCAGGAAGCGGCGATCCCGCCGGAGCTGCTGATCGGCAATCCGGAGCCGAAGAAGTCGCGGGCAGGACGCAACCTGCCAGCGGCCATCGGCGTCGGCGTAGTGCTCCTTGGCGTGGTGCTCGGGGGATTGTTCCTCTACGAGCCGCTGCTGGTATTCGCCGTCACCGTGCTCAGCGGCATCGGCTGCTGGGAAGTCGCGCGAGCCACGACCCATGCGAAAACCGCGGTGCCTCAGGTGCCGCTGTACCTGGCCTCGATCATGCTGCCGGTCAGCGCCGTGCTCGGCGGGGTGGAAGCGCTCGGATTCAGCTTTGTCGCCTGTATTCTCGTAGCCCTGCTCTTCCGGCTCATGGAAGGGCTCAAGGGCGCAGTGGCCTCGGTGATGAGCAGCGTGTTCATCATCAGCTGGATACCGTTGCTCCTGTCTTTCGCGCTGTTAATGCTTGAAGGGGAGAACGGCCAGTGGCTTATCGCCACGATCCTGCTGCTGGCGGTCGCCAACGATACCTTCGGGTACATCGTGGGCGTGCTGATCGGCAAGCATCCGATGGCTCCGAAGATCTCGCCGAAGAAGTCCTGGGAAGGCTTTGGCGGCTCGATGCTCGGATCGATGATCATCGGCGCCTGCGCCATGGTGTTCTGGCTTGATATGCCGTGGTGGGCCGGCGTGATCCTCGCGTTCTTCACCACCATCGCGGCCACCACCGGCGACTTCGCGGAGTCGATGGTCAAGCGCGAGCTGGGCATCAAGGATATGAGCAATCTGCTTCCCGGCCATGGCGGAATCATGGACCGATTGGATTCGGTGCTCTTTGTCATCCCGCTGGGGTACTTGATTTCGCACCTTCTGGCTTGGAGCGTTGCGGTCTTCTGATCCCTGCGTGGCACCGAATCTGGTGTGGCCAATGAGCCAAGTTCGGCTCGAGCAAATAGAATGGGTGGGGTGCCGTCTTCGGACGGCACGCCACTGACGTCTCTCTAGAGAAAAAGGAACTGTCGTGTCGCAGCAGCAAGATGCTCCGTTTTCCCGCGTACCGGACTCCGAGTTCGGCTACAACGCAAAGCAGGTTGATGCGTTCCTCAGCCGTGCCCGGGCAACCTTCAATGGCGGGGGAAACGACGACAGCGTGGTCACCAGCCACCTGATTCGCCGCACCACGTTCGCCCCGCAAAAGGGCGGATACCAGGCCCGCGAAGTGGATGGCGCGCTGGATCGGCTTGAAGACGTTTTCGCCAAGCGGGAACGCGATGACCTGATCGCCCATCAGGGAGAAGAGGTCTGGCTGCAGCAGGTTGGACGCCTGGCAGCCATTCTGCGTGGCCGCCTGCACCGCGCCAAGGGCGAGCGCTTCCGCCGCCCATCGCGCTCCAACGCCTCCAGCTACAACGTCGAAGACGTCGACCGGCTCTGCGACCAGCTGATCGACTACTTCGAAAACGATGTGCCGATGGCCGTGGACGCCGTGCGCCGCGTTGAGTTCCGCTCCGCGCAGGGTACCGACGGCTACGAAGAATCCCAGGTTGATGCCTTCCTCGATCGCGTGGTCGAGTTGATGGCATCCATCGACTAGTACGAGCCCAGAAGGGTACCTAGTACAAGCCGCGAGGGCGGGCAGGAGAAAATCCTGCCCGCCCTCGCGGCTTATGTCATCCCTGAGGCGGCTCGTAGTGCTTCAGCCAGCTTTTCAGGGCGCCTTCCAAGGCGGATTGCTCGTTGGCGGACAGCTCAGCGATCAAGCGTGCTTCATTGGCGAGGTGGTCGGTCATGACCTCGTCGATCTTGTTCTTGCCCTGGGCAGTCAGGCTGATGCGGCGCCGGCGCTGGTCGCCGTCGTCATGCTGCCGCGACACATAGCCGGCTGAGACCAGCCGGTCCAGCCGTTTGGTGGTCGCTCCCGAGGTGACCATGGTTTGGGCGGCGAGCTCGCTGGGGGCCAGCGAGTAGGGCTCCCCGCTGCGACGCAGGGTTGCCAGTACATCGAACTCGGCTTCGGTCAGCCCGTGCTCCGCATATACCGCGCAGACTTCTTCGCGCAGGAAGATTGCCAGCCGGTGCAGCCTGCCGATGATTCCCTGGGGTCTCGGATCCAGATCGGGACGCTCGGTGGCCCACTGCTGCTGGATACGCCCCACATGGTCTAAATGCTCCATGTCTTTATTATAGTTTCCAAGGAAGCTAATATAGTTTCCATGGAAACTATTTCTGCGCACCGGGCTGCCCGGAGCCTGCCGTTCGGCAGGCTGGCCCTCACCGCCATCGCACCCATTGCATGGGGATCAACCTACTACGTCACCCGCGAGTACCTGCCAACGGACGCGGCGCTGTGGGGCGGGGTATTCAGGGCGTTGCCGGCAGGACTGATCCTGCTGCTGGCCTGCCGCCGGTTGCCGCAGGGCAGCTGGTGGTGGAAATCCCTGCTTCTTGGCACCTTCAATATCGGCGCGTTTTTCGCCTTGGTCTATGCGGTCGCCCAGATACTGCCCTCCAGCATCGCCGCGACCACGATGGCCGTGTCGGCCGGGGTGCTCATGCTCCTGGCCTGGCCGCTGCTGGGGGAGCGTCCGACCCGCTGGCCGCTGCTGGGAGCCGCGCTGGGCTTCCTCGGCGTGGCGATCATGGTGTTCGACGGGCAGAGCCGCATCAACATGCTCGGGATTCTCTTGTCCTTGACCGCCATGGCCATTTCAAGCCTTGGCTTCATCCTTGCCAAGAAATGGTCCCGCGGGCAACGGATCCTGGATACCACCGCCTGGCAGCTGGTGGCCGGCGGCCTGTTGCTCTTGCCCTTCGCCTGGCTGATCCAGGGACCGCCGCCGGCCCTGGATCTCTCCGCGGTCCTGGGTTTCGGCTACCTGAGCATTGTCGCGACCGCGGCCGCGTTCCTCGCCTGGTTCAGCGGCTTGAGGCACTTGCCCTCGGCCACCGTGGGTCTGCTAGGCCTGTTGAATCCGGTGACCGGCGTGATTCTGGGAACGCTGCTGGCGGCCGAAACCCTAGGCTTGCAAAGCCTGGGCGGCATGGCCATGGTGCTTTCCGGCGTGCTCCTGGGGCTGCTGGCCAAAAGAGCACCAGCTAGAACTTCGCCCCGCGATCCGGCACATGCAACAGCGCCATAACGCGCTCCACATTGCCGGGCACAGCGCGCTGGGTGCCGCGCGAAACCGCGATCATCACCGCAAAGGCCAAAGGCACGCTCCACGCCGCAGGCTGGCGCAAGAGGTGGATCCACCACTGGTCGGTGGCAGGCAGGAAAATCCCGATCATCAACGACGCCCCGCAGGTGATCGCTCCGACCAACAGCCCCGCGATGGCGCCCCGGGCGGTGAGCGAACGCCACCAGATCCCCAGCAGCAGCAGCGGGCAGATCGTCGAGGCGGTGAAGGCGAAAACATTGCCGATGGCCCCGGCCAAGGCCAGCGAGCTGGTGAGCACCGCGATCAGCACCGGCAGGGCGGTGGCAAGCACCGTGGAGATCCTGAACCCGCGCACCGTGCCGGAGAAGAACTCCTGGGAGATGGCGCCGGCCAGCGATACCACCAGGCCCGAGGTGGTGGAAAGGAACGCGGCGAAGGCGCCGCCGACCACAATGGCGGTCAGCGCATCGGCGATGAATCCGTCAAAAAGCCGGGCCGGCAGTAGCAGGATCGTCGCATCGGTCTCGTTGTTCGCGCCGAGCTCCGGGGTATAGAGAATCCCCAGGACCCCCAAGGTGGTGGGCAACAGGTAGAACGCGGAGAGCAGGCACAGCACGATCACCGTGGTGGTGCGGGCGGTCTGGCCGGAGGGGTTGGTGTAGAAGCGCACCAGCACATGCGGCAGGCCCAGGGTGCCGAAGAGCAGCGCGAGGATGATCGAGACCGTTTCGTACAGGTTCATCGTATTGACCGATTCCAGCTGCGCATACAGGCTGTGCGCGCGTTCGCCGGCAGACTGCTGGGGGATGGCGCGAACCAGCAGGAAGATCGTCGGAATCACCAGGGCGGCGAGCTTGAACCAATATTGGAAGGCCTGGACAAAGGTCACCGAGCGCATGCCGCCGGAGAGCACCGTCACGCAGACTACCGCCGCCACCACCACTGGCCCGACCCAGCCCGGAAGGCCCGTGGCGATCGACAGGGTCAATGCCGCGCCGTGCATTTGCGGAACGATGTAGAGCCAGCAGATCACCACCACCAGGTAGGTGGTCAGCTTGCGCAGCATCGGCGAATTCTCGAAGCGGATCTGCGCGAAATCCGGGATCGTATAGGCCCGGGAGCGGCGCAGCGGTGCGGCCACAAAAAGCAGCAGCATCAGATACCCGGCGGTATAGCCGATCGGGAACCACAGCCCTGATTGCCCCGAGAGCACGATCAGCCCGGCCACACCGAGGAAGGAAGCGGCCGACAGGTACTCGCCGCCGATGGCCGAAGCATTCCACCACGGGCGCACGGTGCGCGAGGCGACGTAGAAATCCGAAGTGGTGCGCGAGATGCGCAACCCGTAGAAGGCGATCAGCATGGTGGTCAGGCAGACCACCACCAGCGCGGAGATCGACAGCGCGCTAGCCACGGCTGATGCTCCGATACCGTTGCTCATTGCGCGCCGCCGCCCGGTTGTAAAGCAAGCCGGCGACGATGATCAGCGGGTACATGCCCACTCCCAGCACCCACCAGGGCAACGGGATGCTGAACAGCTGGATATTCGAGACCACCGGCCAGAAGACCAGCAGCGAGCAGATGCCCACCAGCAGGGCCAGCAGGCCCGCGGCCACCGCGCAGGCCAGGCGCAGCTGGGAGCGGATGAGCTGGCGGACGTAGAATTCCTCGGCGGTATGCTCCGGGCTCTGGTTCGGCGGCAGCAGCGAGGCATCCTGGGGCGCCTGCACGCGCACTCGCTGCGGACGCTGCTGGGCAAAACGCCCGGGAGGCTCATGGGGCTGGGGCTGTGGCCCGGCGTCGGATCTGTGCACTGGCGGCCCGGGATCCTAGAGCGGGCGAACGCGGTTGGCGGCCAGGCGCTCGCGCAGGTAGGGCAGGGCGCGGCGCGAAATCGGCAGTTCCGCGCCATGGACGATCACCGCGGCCTTGCCGGTCTGCAGTCGCACCGTTTCGATCTTGTCCATGCACACCAGGTAGGAGCGGTGGATGCGCACGAAGCCGGATTCGCCCCACTGCTGCTCCAGGTCGTTGAGCGGGACGCGGATCAGGTAGCTCGAATCCTTGGTGTGCAGCCGGGCGTAGTCGCCCTGGGCCTGCACATAGGCGATATCGCTGCGCGGGATCAGCTTGGTGATGCCGCCTTGGTCGACGGTGATCATTTCGGGCTTGGCCGGGGTTTCCTCCACCAGCTCGCAGATGCGGCGCACGGATTCGGCCAGGCGCTGCGGGCGGATCGGCTTGAGCACGTAGTCGATGGCGGCCAGCTCGAAGGCCTGCAGGGCCTGGTCCTCGTCGGCGGTGACAAAAACGATCAGCGGGGGATGGGTGAAGCGGGAAATGACCCGGGCGATATCCAGACCGGAGAGCGCAGGCATATGGATGTCGAGGAAGAGCGCATCAACATCGTTTTCTTCCAGTGCCTTGAGGGCCGCGGCTCCGGAGGTGGCCCGGTGGATCTTGCCGATCCGCGAATCCTGGCTCAGCAGGAAGGAGATCTCTTCTACTGCCGGGAGTTCATCATCGGCCACGACCACATTAATCATGCGAAAATTCTACCGTTTTCCATGGTTTTCTAAACATCTTGGCCGCTGGTGTCTGGCGCGCGGAATTTGGGGACGCGCAGGGTGATCAGCGTTCCGGCCCCCGGAGCGGTCTCGATCACCAATCCGTTGGAGTTCCCGTAGAGCTGGCGCAGGCGCAGGTCGACATTGCGCAGCCCCACATGCATGGTGGTGGTGGTCCCCGCCAAGACGCTGGCTAACTGTTCGGGATCCATGCCCATTCCGTCATCCTCCACCGAAATCACCGCATGCAGGCCATCCTCGGTGGCGGTGATCGAGATGACGCCGCCATCGGGCCGCGCTTCCAGGCCATGGCGCACCGCATTCTCCACCAGCGGCTGCAGGGCCAAAAACGGTATCTGGGTGGGCAGCACCTCGGGCGCGATCTGGAGGGAAACCTTGATGCGTTCGCCGAACCGGGCTTTTTCCAGCAGGAGATAGCGGTCGATCGCTTCCAGCTCTTCGGCCAGGGTCGTGAATTCGCCGCGGCGCCTGAAGGAGTAGCGGGTGAAATCGGCGAACTCGATCACCAGTTCGCGGGCGCGCGCCGGATCGGTATTGATGAAGGAAGCGATGGCGTTCAGCGAGTTGTAGATGAAGTGCGGGGAGATTTGCGCGCGCAGAGCCCGCATCTGGGCTTCGAGCAGCATGGCCCTGGATTCGTCCAATTGCGCCGTGGAGACCTGGGCGGAGACGAAGACCGCCACCTCCGATACCGCGCGCACGAAGCTGGCCCCGGCGCGCACGGACAGTGCCACGACGGTGCCCACGCCTTGATCGCCGACGGTGATCGGCGCGGCCACGATATCCATGCCGGCCGAATGCTTCACCTGGGTCTTCCCGGTGGCCAGGGTGCTGGCCGAGGCCTTGGAGGCATCTTCCTCCAGCTGCGCGGTGAAGTCGATGCCGGCATCCGTGGCCAGGATCCGCGAGGTGTCGCTGATCAGCAGCACCTGGCAGTTCAGCAGCCGGCGCAGGGCCTTGGCGCTCTTGGCCGCGCCTTCCTCGGTGAGCCCGCGCTCAAGGTGGGGGACCGCCACCGACATGTGGTGCAGCGTTTTATAGGTCGCCTCTTCGGCGTCCGTGCCCATCTCCCTGGTCGAGCGGGAGATCTTGAAGCCGAAGTAGCCGACGATGGTTATGCCAAGCACCACGGTGACCGCGATCAGGGTGACTTGCAACGCTGGAGACATGATCCCATCTTAGAGCCCCGCTGAGCGCGGACCGCTGAACGGTGCCCAATGCGCCGTTGGGCGCAGATTTCGCCCCGTTGAGCCACGCGCCACCGGATACCCCTAGTCGCGAACGGAATCTTCGCCAATAGTGAAATGAGTCACACAACAGATGTGCGCTCGATCACATCTCAAACTCGCTCAAGGAGGGCATCAATGAGTGCCAACCCGGAACACGACGTCACCGGCGACGTCGATTTTGTTACGGAGAGCCAATCGGCGGAATTCCAGGAACTGCGCAAGACCCACCGCAGCTTCGTCTTCCCGATGGCCATCTTCTTCCTCGTCTGGTATTTCGCCTATGTGCTGCTGGCCGACTACTTCCATGACTTCATGTCCATCAAGGTCCTCGGCAATATCAACATGGGTATTGTTCTCGGGTTGCTGCAGTTCGTGTCGACATTCGCGATCACCGCTGCCTACGTCAGCTTCTCGAACAAGAAGCTGGACCCGAAGGCCACCGCCATCCGCGAACGCCTTGAGCGCGAGGGAGTGAACTAAATGAACCAGCTCAGCATCCTGGCCCAGGCCGCAGGCGAGTCGACCCAGGTCGGCAACCCCCTGGTCAATATCGCCATCTTCCTGGCCTTCGTGGGCGTCACCTTGGTGATCGTGCTCCGTGCCTCCAAGAACAACAAGACCGCAGCCGACTACTACGCCGGCGGCCGCTCATTCAGCGGAACGCAGAACGGCACCGCCATTGCCGGCGACTACCTCTCGGCGGCATCCTTCCTGGGCATTGTCGGCGCTATCGCCATCCAGGGCTACGACGGTTTCCTCTACTCGATCGGCTTCCTGGTCGCCTGGCTGGTTGCCTTGCTGCTGGTCGCAGAGCTGCTGCGCAACACCGGCAAGTTCACCATGGCCGACGTGCTGTCCTTCCGCCTCAAGCAGCGCCCGGTGCGCATCGCTGCGGCTATCTCCACCCTCGCGGTGTGCGTCTTCTACCTGCTGGCGCAGATGGCTGGCGCAGGTGCGCTGGTCTCCCTGCTGCTGGGCATCGACGAGAAGTTCGGCCAGTCTCTGGTGATCGTCATCGTTGGCGCACTGATGATCCTCTACGTGCTGGTAGGCGGCATGAAGGGCACCACCTGGGTGCAGATCATCAAGGCCTGCCTGCTGATTGCCGGCGCGCTGATCATGACCGTGTGGACGCTGGCCCTGTTCGGCTTCAACTTCTCCGAACTGCTGGGCAAGGCAGCTGAAGTGGCCGGCAACCCGGAGATCCTGAACCCGGGCATGAAGTACGGCGTTTCGGAAACCTCCAAGCTGGACTTCATCTCGCTAGCACTGGCCCTGGTGCTGGGCACCGCAGGCCTGCCGCACGTGCTGATGCGCTTCTACACCGTTCCTACCGCCAAGGAAGCCCGCAAGTCGGTGGTCTGGGCCATCTGGCTGATCGGCGCCTTCTACCTGTTCACCCTGGTGCTGGGCTTCGGTGCCGGCGCGCTGATCGGCCCGGAGCGGATCAAGGCCGCCCCGGGCGGCGTGAACTCGGCGGCACCGCTGCTGGCCTACGAACTGGGCGGCACCGTCCTGCTGGGCCTGATCTCCGCGGTGGCCTTCGCAACCATCCTCGCGGTGGTTGCCGGCCTGACCATCACCGCAGCTGCTTCCTTCGCCCACGATGTGTACGCCTCGGTGATCGCCAAGGGCAAGTCCACCCCGGAGAAGGAAATGAAGGTGGCTCGCCGCACGGTTCTGGTGATCGGCGTCTTCGCCATCGCCGGCGGCATCGGCGCCCAGGGCCAGAATGTGGCCTTCCTGGTGGCACTAGCCTTCGCGGTGGCCGCCTCGGCAAACCTGCCGACCATCCTGTACTCGCTGTTCTGGAAGGGCTTCAAGACCCGCGGCGCAGTATGGTCCATGTACGGAGGCTTGGGCTCCGCGCTGCTGCTGATCATCTTCTCGCCGGTCTTCTCCGGTTCGGAAACCTCGATGATCCCGAGCATCGACATGGCGATCTTCCCGCTGGCCAACCCGGGCATCGTCTCGATTCCTCTGGCATTCCTGCTCGGCTGGGTGGGTTCGGTGACCGATAAGGGCACCGAGGATCCTGCCAAGCAGGCGGAAATGGAAGTTCGTTCGCTCACCGGTGTTGGCGCTGAGAAGGCCGTCGACCACTAGAGGCTACCGGCGCGAGCCGCACGCCTGAAAGCCCTGGAGCCCAACCGAATCCGGTTGGGCTCCAGGGCTTTAACCAGTGATGCTAGTCGCTGGAGGATTTCAGCGAATGGCGCAGCAATGATGTGGTCCGGTAGGGGACCAATTGCGCCATGGACAGGGCGGAATCCGCCCGGTTCACCCCGTCAATATGCAGCAGCTGGCCGTGCACCCGGAAGAGCTGTTCGGCGTCCTTGGCGGCCACGCGCACCAGGATGTCGGCGTTGCCGGTTAATCCGTGGGCTTCGAGGACCTCGGGGATGGTGGCCAGCTTGGCTGAAATCTCTTCAAGGTAGCGCTGGTCGACGTGCAATTCGATGAAGGAAAGCAGGCCGTAGCCCAGGGCGGCTGGCGGAATCCGGCGGTCCGGGGAGTCCAGGACTTCGTTCTCCAGGCGGGTCATGCGCGTTTGCACGGTATTGCGCCCCAAATTCAGCGCCGTCGCGATCGCCGAGCCGGTGCGCTTTTTTGCGGTGGCCAGGGCGAGCAATATCCGGCGGTCAGTCATGTCCAAGAGGTGCATAATGAGCACGTTAGCACTGTGCCGGAGGGATAAATAGGGCGTTTTGCGCTAATTTCAGAATCGCCATTGTGCGTCTTGCGTTGCGTGAGTAGCATCACATTAAGCGGGGTTCGACGAAGAATCCTGCCACCGACTACGTGAGAGTTAGGATGCCGATCGTGTCCACACAGCACATGGACGTAGCCGCTGGAAGCCTACCAACGCATCAGCTGCTGAACGTCGACGGGAAACGAATCCCGGACGAAGAACTTGACCACCATCTCAAGGACCTCAAAGAGGCGGACCTTGCGGATTTCCTGCGCGACATGGTCGTGCTGAGGCGGATGGACAATGAAGCCACCGCCCTGCAACGCCAAGGCCAGCTGGGCCTGTGGGCCCCTTTGCTCGGGCAGGAGGCCGCGCAAATCGGTTCGGTGCGCGCCACCAATGACGACGATTTCATTTTCCCTTCCTACCGCGAACATGGCGTGGCATGGGCCAGGGGAGTGCAGGCCGAGGATCTGCTCAGCGTTTGGCGCGGAGCCCAGGCCAGCGGCTGGGACCCGAACGAGGTCAACATCGCCTGCCAGCAGATTGTCATCGGATCCCAGGCGCTGCACGCCGCCGGTTATGGCATGGGCATCAAATTCGATGGCGGCGAGCAGGTCTCCGTTGCCTACTTCGGCGATGGTGCCACCAGCCAGGGCGATGTCAACGAAGCCATGGTCTTCGCCGCCAGCTACCAGGCCCCGGTGCTGTTCTTCTGCCAGAACAACCAATGGGCCATCTCGGAGCCGGTGGCACTGCAAAGCCGCACCAACATTGCCGACCGCGCCCACGGCTTCGGCTTGAAAACCTGGCGCGTGGATGGCAACGACATCCTTGCGGTCTACGCGGCAACCAAGGCCGCCTTGGCCCATGCCCGCCATGGGCTGGGGCCCACCTTCATCGAAGCGGTCACCTATCGCATGGGTTCGCACACCACGGCCGATGATCCCACCCGCTATCGCAAGAGCGAACAGCTCGAAGAGTGGAAGGCCAAGGATCCCATCGACCGCCTGGTGAAATACCTGCACGAAATGGGCGCGGATGTTCAGTCCTATGAACAGCGAGCGCAGAACGCCGCCGACGAGATGGCCGCCAAGCTGCGCGCCGCGATCACCACCATGGAAGACCCGAAGGTAGAAGAGCTGTTCACCAACGTTTATGCCGAACCGCATGAACCCACCGAACGCGCGGCGAAGAACTACTTGGATTATCTGGCTGAATTTGAAGGTGGTGAATAGCCGTGGCCACGACCATGCTCAAGGCACTGAACAAGTCGCTGCATGATGCGCTGAGCGAGGATGACAAGGTCATCCTGCTTGGCGAGGATATCGGAACCCTCGGCGGGGTCTTCCGCGTGACCGATGGGCTCAAAGCCGAATTCGGCGAGCATCGCGTTGTCGATACCCCGTTGGCGGAATCCGGAATTGTCGGTACTGCCATCGGGCTGGCCTACCGTGGCTACCGTCCGGTGGTGGAGATCCAATTCGACGGATTCACCTACCCGGCTTTTGACCAACTGGTCTCCCAGCTGGCGAAGCTGCATTACCGTTCCCGCGGGCGGGTGAACATGCCGGTGACCGTGCGCATCCCTTACGGCGGCGGCATCGGTTCGCCGGAGCACCACTCCGAATCCCCTGAAGCCTACTTTGCCCATACCGCGGGCCTGCGGGTCTTCGCACCATCCAGCGTGGAAGATGCCTATGCGATGCTTCGCCAGGCAATCACCTGCGATGATCCGGTGATCTTCTTCGAGCCCAAGCGCCGGTACCACGAGAAGAGCGATGCGGAACTGGGCGAGGTCCAACCGGATGCCTCGCCCAAGGCAACGGTCATCCGCTCCGGAACCGATGTCACCGTCGTCGGCTACGGGCCAACCACCTACACCTTGATTGATGCTGCCATGGCGGCAGAAGACGAGGGCACGAGCCTGGAGGTCATTGATCTTCGCAGCCTGGATCCGCTGGATATCGAGACCGTGGCACAGTCGGTGCAACGCACCGGCAAGCTGGTGGTGGTCCATGAGGCCAGCCGCACCAGTGGATTGGGCGCGGAAATCTGCGCCGAGATCACCGAGCGCTGCTTCGATTACCTGGAACACGCACCGTTGCGTGTGACCGGATTTGATGTTCCCTATCCGCCATCGCGGCTTGAAAGCCACCACTTACCGGACCTGGATCGAGTGATGCACGCGGTGGATACCGTGATGCGGCACCATGAGGCAAGCAAAGGAGCTGCCCAGTGATGACGGATCAGACATTCAAGCTTCCTGACCTTGGCGAGGGGCTGACCGAGTCCGAGGTGCTGAACTGGAAAATCAAGGTGGGCGAGCATGTTGCGCTGAACCAGGTGATTGCCGAAGTGGAAACGGCGAAGGCAGTGGTTGAATTGCCATCGCCCTTTGCCGGCGTGGTCCAGCAGATTCATGCTGCTCAGGGAGAAGTCGTCCAAGTTGGCGGACCGCTGGTCACTTTCGGCGATGAGGTGCCTGCCAAGGCCAGTGAACCTGGACCGGCGGCGGGGGAGCGCACCCCGACGCTTGTCGGCTACGGTGCTCCTGCCGCATCCGGGACCCGGCCGCAACGCAAGACCCGCTCAGCGAAGAACCCGGGCACGCCGGGTACTCCGAGCACCGAACGTCATGAAGAACAGCGCCGCGCCGTAACTCGATGCACGCCGCCGGTGCGCAAGCTCGCCCGCGATCATGGCGTGGATATTTCGGCCCTTACCGGCAGCGGTGAAGACGGCTTGGTGCTTCGCCGCGATGTCCAAGAAGCCATTGACGCCGGGGGATCACCGAGCGTTCCGGCCGTTGCAGAGGCAAGTCCACCTGCGGTGGCGGAAGACCGGCATGTGAAGATCACTGCAGTGAGGCGGGCAACTGCCAAGGCCATGGTGCAGTCGGCCTTTACCGCTCCCCATGCCACTGAATTCCTGACCGTGGATGTCACCGAATCGATGGCATTGATCGAGCGGTTGCGTACCCACCGTTTGCTCAAGGACGTGAAGCTGAATTTCACCACCCTGGCTGCTTTGGTCGTGACGAGGCTGTTGAGCACTTATCCCGCGTTGAATTCAACGTGGGATGAGAAGGCGGACGAAATCATCGAGTTCGGGTCGGTGAATCTCGGGATGGCCGTGGCCAGCGACCGCGGATTGCTGGTTCCGGTTGTGAAGAATGCCCAGGATCTGCCGCTGCCGCAATTGGCGTCGGCGCTGAGCGAGATCATTGCCCAGGGACGTGCCGGAACGCTTGCTCCGGCTCAATTGACCGGAGGGACCTTCTCCATCACGAACGTCGGAGTTTTCGGCGTGGATGCCGGTACGCCGATCCTGCCTCCGGGCCAGGCGGGGATCTTGGCACTAGGCCAAGTGAAACGCAGGCCTTGGGAGTATCAAGATGAAGTAGCGCTTCGCCATACCACGACTTTGGCTTTGTCGTTCGATCACAGGGTGGTTGACGGCAAGGAAGCAAGCGAGTTCCTCGCAGGTGTCGGTTCGGTTTTCGAAGACCCTGGATTGATGAATATTTTTATTTGAGAAGTAGGAGATGTTGACTCGGGCAAAATAATTTTGCGCGAGTGACAAAAGGGATTTCAAGCATTGCTTTCATGAATATTCATTGGTTGTTTCGCAATATTTGATGTAATCTCATTCACTACGTGCTACAGCTCACGCTTGCCTGCACGGCTCTGCGAAACGCAGAAGCAGCAACCTTATGTTGAGGAGAAATAGGATGCGATACTCGCACGCATCTAAGGCTGTCGTTCTATCAGCAGCCTTGGCACTGACCCTGTCGGCTTGTGGCGGCGGTTCAACTGATTCCGCAGGCGGCGAAGGAGACGGCTCGTACGTCGTCACCGCAAACACCACCGAACCACAAAACGGCCTACTGCCGGCTAACACCAACGAAGTTGGTGGCGGTCGCGTCATGGACCTGCTCTTCACGGGCCTGGTCAGCTATGACGCAAAGGGCAAGCCGGTCAATGAACTCGCAGAGTCCATTGAGACCAAGGATTCCCAGAACTACACCATCAAGATCAAGTCTGGCCAGACCTTCTCTGATGGTTCCCCTGTAACTGCTGCTTCGTTCGTGGATGCTTGGAACTTCGGTGCCGCAGCCAAGAACGCCCAGCTGAATTCCTACTTCTTCGAGTCCATCGAGGGCTACGACAAGGTAAGCGCTGAAAAGTCCAAGGAAGACAAGATGTCGGGCTTGAAGGTTGTCGATGACACCACCTTCACCGTCAAACTGTCCCAGCCTGAATCCGATTTCCCGCTGCGCCTTGGCTACACCGCCTTCATGCCGCTTCCAGAAGCTGCATTCAAGGATCCTAAGGCCTTCGGCGAAAAGCCAGTCGGCAACGGCCCATACAAGCTGTCCGAGTGGAACCACGACGTCAACCTGAAGATGGACGTCAACGAGAACTACGACGGTCCGCGCAAGGCTGCCAACGGTGGTATCGACTTCAAGGTCTACCAGTCCACCGACTCGGCATACCAGGATCTGGTCTCCGGCAACCTGGACGTGCTGGACCAGATTCCACCAAGCCAGCTGGCCTCGTACCAGTCTGACTTGGGCGACCGTTCGGTCAACTCGCCATACGCTGGCAACGCGACCATCACCATTCCTGGCTACCTGGATCACTTCAAGCCGGACGAAGAGGGCAACCTCCGTCGTGCAGCGATCTCGCGTGCTATCGACCGTCAGCTGATCATCGACAAGGTGTACCAGGGCGGCAAGGCTATCGCCAAGGACTTCACCGCTCCTGTGCTCGAAGGCTACGACGACAAGCTGCCTGGCAGCGAAGTCCTGACCTTCGACGATGCTGAAGCCAAGAAGCTCTGGGCTGAGGCTGACAAGATCAACAAGTGGGACGCGGATAAGGAATTCTCCGTCGGCTACAACGTTGATGGCGCCGGCAACAAGGAATTCGTTGAGGCAATTGTCAACCAGCTGAAGAACAACCTCGGCATCAAGGCAACTGCCCAGTCCTTCGCTTCCTTCAAGGAAATGCGCGAGAAGGTCACCGCCTACACCATGACCGGTAGCTTCCGCACCGGCTGGCAGGCAGACTACCCATCGCTGTACAACTTCCTGGGCCCACTATTCGGCACCGGTGCAGGTTCGAACGATGGCAAGTACTCGAGCAAGGAATTTGACGAGTCGCTCGCCAAGGGCCTGGCTGCAACCGACCCAGCTGAAGGCGCAAAGATCTTCAACGAGTCCCAGGAGATCCTGTTCAAGGATCTTCCTGCAATCCCGCTGTGGTACCAAGCAGTCCAGGGTGGCTGGAGCGAGAACGTCGCCAACGTTGAGTTCGGTTGGAACGGTGTTCCGATGTACAACGAAATCACTGGTAAGTAAGTAATTTCAGCGTTCGGGCTGGTCAAGTCCGGAATTAGCTGAAAAGCATGTCAAGGGAGACCCGAGGTATAAAGGGTCTCCCTTTGGCATGTTTGTTCTGCCTCCCAAAAATACACGTCGAAATACTTCTCGACGGAAAGAGGGAAATAATGGCCAAGTGCCGTCCTGCATCTCGAAGTGAGGTGCACGCATGCTAAGTTTCATGCTCAAGCGAATTGCCCAGCTGATCCCGGTCTTCATCGGTGCGACACTGCTGGTGTACTTCTTGGTCTTTGCAACACCAGGGGACCCGATCGCCGCGCTCTCCGGTGGCAAGCCAATGTCCGACGCGACTCGTGCTGCTCTCGAAGCCCAATATAACTTGGACAAGCCATTCTGGGTTCAGTACGGTCTGTACCTCAAGAACCTGGTGACCTTCGACCTCGGAACCTCATTCTCCGGACAGGAAGTCAGCGCGCTTCTGGGTCGTGCCTTCCCAGTGACCGCTCGCCTTGCGATCCTCGCCCTCCTGATTGAAGGCGTTTTCGGCATCATCTTCGGTGTCATCGCTGGTATGCGCAAGGGCAAGTGGTTCGACTCGACCATTCTTGTAGCTTCGCTGATCGTGATCGCTGTTCCCACCTTCGTTCTCGGCTTCGTGCTGCAGTTCGTTGTGGGTGTGAAACTTGACTGGGTTAAGCCCACGGTCTCGGGTTCTGCGACCTGGGGAGAACTGATTCTTCCTGCGCTGGTCCTTGGCTTGGTCTCTCTGGCTTACGTCGTGCGATTGACCCGAACTTCGGTGATAGAGAACAAGACCGCCGATTTCGTGCGTACCGCCACTGCCAAGGGCTTGAGCCGCAATCGTGTTGTCACGGTGCATATCCTTCGCAACTCGCTGATCCCGGTCGTGACCTTCCTCGGTGCGGACCTTGGTTCCCTGATGGGTGGCGCGATTGTCACCGAAGGTATCTTCAACGTCCCAGGCGTTGGACACTTGCTGTATCAGGCAATTCAAAAGGGTGAAACTCCGACTGTTGTCGCCGTTGTTGGCGTCTTGGTGATCGTCTTTGTTGTCGCCAACTTGATCGTGGATTTGCTGTACGCACTGCTTGACCCAAGGATTCGTTATGCCTGAGAACCAGAATTTTAATCCGGAAGACGGCCTGCCAATCAATAAGGTTCGCGCGGGCAAAGTCTCCAAGTACAAGATCGAGCACTATGTAGCTCCCTTGGACGAGACGCCGCTGCAGGCAGTCGACTCCATCAAGGAAACCGGCAAGCCGCTGTCCATGTGGGCTGAGGCTTGGCGCTCCCTGCGAAAGCAGCCGCTGTTCATCATCTCGGCCATTCTGATTCTTGCGATCATCGTGGTTGCGGCATTCCCGCAGCTGTTCAGCTCGCAGGATCCAACTTATTGCGCGCTTGAGAACTCCAACGAGCCGGGCCGAGCCGGTCATATCATGGGCTTCAACCTCCAAGGCTGCGATATCTATTCACGCGTCATTTACGGCACGCGAGCGTCGCTCTTGGTAGGTATCTTCACCACCTTGATCGTCGTGATCGTCGGCGGTGCACTGGGTGCGCTGGCAGGCTTCTATGGCGGCTGGCTTGATGCCGTTCTGGCACGCCTGGGCGATATCTTCTTCGCTCTGCCACTGATCCTCGGTGCCATCATCGTCATGCAGCTGCCTGCTTTCCGAGATCATCGAAGCGTCTGGACGGTAATTGTCACGCTGGCCATCTTCGGCTGGCCGCAGCTGGCACGTATTACCCGTGGCGCCGTGATCGAAGCTCGCAACGCCGACTACGTGAAGGCTTCACGCGCGTTGGGCCTGTCCAAGTTCAATTCTCTGGTCAAGCACGTCATTCCTAACTCGCTGGCTCCGATCATCGTTGTGGCCACCGTGAACCTGGGTGTTTACATCGTTGCCGAGGCAACGCTGTCCTTCCTGGGTGTCGGACTGCCCGGCGAGGTCATGAGCTGGGGCAACGATATTTCCTCGGCACAGACCCAGCTGCGCACCAACCCGATGATGCTGATGTGGCCTGCGCTGTTCCTTTCGGTAACGGTTTTGAGCTTCATCATGCTCGGCGATGCAGTGCGTGACGCGCTGGATCCCAAGGCCCGGAAGGGAGCCTAGACGATGACTGACACTGCAACACCAAAGCCGTTGCTGGAAATCAAGGACTTGGCGATTACCTTCTCCACTCCTGATGGACCAGTACACGCTGTGCGGGATGCAAACTTCACCGTGATGCCAGGGGAGACCGTGGCGATCGTGGGCGAATCCGGTTCCGGAAAGTCGACGTCGGCGCTGGCGGCCATCGGCCTGCTGGCCGGCAACGGCTCGGTATCCTCGGGCCAGATCCTTTTTGACGGCGAAGACATTTCCCACGCCAGCGAAAAGCGATTCGTCGAGCTGCGCGGCAATCACATCGGCATGGTTCCCCAGGACCCGATGTCCAACTTGAACCCGGTGTGGAAGATCGGCTTCCAGGTCAAGGAAACGCTCAAGGCCAACGGCCTTGCAGGGGATAACCCCAAGCAGCGCGTTGCCCAGATCCTGGCTGATGCCGGTTTGCCCAACCCCGAGGTTCGCGCCGGCCAGTACCCGCACGAGTTCTCCGGTGGCATGCGCCAGCGTGCCCTGATCGCTATCGGCCTGGCTTGCCGCCCGCGTCTGCTGATTGCTGACGAACCGACCAGCGCCCTGGACGTGACTGTCCAGCAGCAGATCCTGGATCACCTGGATACGATGACCAGCGAACTGGGCACCGCAGTCTTGCTGATCACCCACGACCTTGGTCTGGCTGCCGAGCGCGCAGAAAAAGTTGTCGTGATGTACAAGGGCCGCGTTGTTGAATACGGCCCGGCCTTGGACATCCTGCGCAACCCGCAGCACCCGTACACCAAGCGGCTGATCAGCTCGGCTCCATCCCTGTCGGCACAGCGTGGCGACAAGCATGAGGCTATCGTTGACGAGATCGTTCCGGGCAAGGCGGAGCCGCTGCTGAAGGTCAGCAACCTGACCAAGGTCTACGACATCCGCAAGGGCTTCGGCAAGAAGGAGAAGTTCACCGCGGTGGACAACGTATCCTTCGAAATCCCGAAGGGCACTACGACCGCAGTGGTGGGCGAATCCGGTTCCGGAAAGTCCACTATCGCGCAGATGGTGCTGAATCTGTTGGACAAGACCGAAGGCGAGATCGTCTTCGATGGAGAGCAGATCGGCAACTTGAGCGAAAAGAAGCTGTTCAAGTACCGCCGCCGCGTCCAGCCGATCTTCCAGGATCCTTACGGCTCCCTGGACCCGATGTATTCGATTTATCGAACCATCGAGGAACCTCTGCGCATCCACGGGATCGGCAACAACGCTTCGCGCCAGAAGAAGGTCAAGGAACTGCTGGAACAGGTGTCGATGCCGGCATCGACCATGCACCGATTCCCGAACGAGCTCTCGGGTGGCCAGCGCCAGCGTATCGCCATTGCGCGTGCTCTGGCCCTGCAGCCTGAAATGATCGTCTGCGACGAGGCCGTCTCTGCACTGGACGTCCTGGTCCAGGCACAGGTGCTGGAACTGCTCGACGAACTGCAGCGGGAGATGGGACTGACCTACCTGTTCATCACCCATGACCTCGCTGTGGTGCGCCAGATTGCAGACAACGTCTGCGTGATGGAACACGGCAAGATCGTTGAGCAGGGGACTGCTGACGAGATCTTCAGCGCTCCTAAGAGTGAATACACCCGCAACCTGCTGGGTGCGATTCCAGGTGCGTCACTGATCTAATCGGTCGCCGAAAACGCCTCAAGGGGACGTCGAAACCAAAGGTTTCGACGTCCCCTTGTTCGTTAAAGAAAGCCTCATGCTTCGTCATATTCAACGAATATTTCATATTTTTTCAAACTGAAGCAAACGTTGCAAAACCGTTATAAAACCATCCACGAAACATGCTCGTAACGTGGGTGTTCTGATTGAATTTTCCCAATCTGAAAGAAACCCTTGAAATCTCGCGGATGTGGCGTGGATCGCATGAACTCGCTGGTAACAAGCTCGTTGCAAATCGCTCTCAACAACCGATCGAAGGGGGAGATGTGAAACAGATCTTTCTCTATCCAAGCCAGAAAATTCAGGTTAGTGTATTCCTCAATGGATCGGTCATGTGATTTGGTCCACAACGAATCTCACCGATTCACAACTCGTATCATCACGATCTCAAGGAGGCGAAATGCGGATTCAGCGCGTTTCGAAAGCAGTAGCTGTAGGCGCTGCCCTGGTATTGGCACTTTCTGCATGTGCTCCGGGCGGCGGCGATGCTGCACCAGAGGCAAGCAAGAGCGCCGAGTCAAATGGTGGCGCTGAGGTCACCAACTCCGGCCTGGCCGATCTGGGCGATGTCACCACCAAGGACGACACCATCAACGTCACCGTTGGTGCCCCAGAGTTCATCAGCTACAACGGCTTGACTCCACAGACCTACTCGACCTACAACTCGGCCATCGTGGATCGCATGTTCGCCAGCTTCTACTACATGGGTACCGATGGAACCATCTACCAGAACGAAGATCTGGGATCATACGAGAAGGTCAGCGATGATCCTCTGACCATCAAATACACCATTAACGAGAATGCACAGTGGTCCGATGGAACCCCGATCACCGTGGCAGATGCCGTTTTGGCATGGGGCACGCAGAACCTGAATCTCAACAATGGTTCCAAGGACAAGCCGCTGTTCAACTCGGTCTCCACCGACCTGGGCGATACCGTGCCTAAGGGACCAGAAGGCGCTGTTGACGGCAAGGAATTCACCGTTACCTTCAAGGATCCAGATCCAGACTGGCAGTTGCAGACCTGGATGTCGCACCCAGCGCACGTTGTTGCCAAGAAGGGCGGCCTGAGCACCGAGGAACTGGTCAAGGCTATCCAGGACGGCGATTCCAAGAAGCTGGAGAAGGCCGCCAAGTTCTGGAACGAAGGCTGGATGACCAAGCCCGGCACCCTTCCTGACGAAGCTGAAATGCCGGTTTCCGGTCCATACAAGCTGGAATCGTGGAAGGCCGGCGAATCGGTCACCCTGACCGCAAACGACAAGTACTACGGCACCCCGGCTGCTACCAAGAAGCTGACCTTCCGCTTCTTGGCTGACACCGGCATGGTCCAGGCATTGCAGAACAAGGACGTTGACGTCATTGCTCCTCAGCCCACCGTTGACACCCTCGCTCAGCTTGAAGGCTTGGGCAAGTCGGTGAACATCCAGCAGGGTGACACCTTGACCTGGGAGCACCTGGACTTCAACTTTGCCAAGGGCAACGAAATGACCAACTTGGAGCTGCGCAAGGCATTCGCCATGTGTGTTCCACGTCAGGAAATCGTCGACAACCTGGTCAAGCCTCTGAACCCAGAAGCCACCGTGATGAACGCCCGCGAAGTCTTCCCGTTCCAGGACAACTACCAGGAAGTCGTTGACGCATCCTACGACGGCCGTTACGACCAGGTAGACATCGAAGGCGCCAAGAAGATCCTTGAGGAACAAGACGCTGTAGGCACCAAGATCCGCATCGGCTACTCCGCTCCCAACGAGCGTCGTACCAATGAAGTTGCTGCCATCAAGTCCTCCTGCGACAAGGCAGGCTTCAAGGTTGAAGACGCTGGCGATGCCAAGTTCTTCGCACCGGGCGGCACCCAGGAACGCGGCGACTACGAAGTGGCACTGTTCGCTTGGGCAGGTTCGGGCCAGATCACTTCGGGCCAGAACATCTACGCCAGCGGCAAGCCACAGAACTACGGCAAGTACTCCAACAAGGCAGTCGACGAAGCATGGACCAAGCTGGCAACCTCGCTTGACCCAGCAGTCCACGCTGAGCAGACCAAGGTCATCGAAAAGCTGTTGTGGGATGACCTGTTCGGCATTCCGATCTTCGCACACCCAGGCTTGAGCGCTTCGGGATCCGATGTTCAGAATGTTCGCCACACCGCTACCCAGAGTGGCATCGTGTGGAACGCCGAGCAGTGGCAGCGAGCTGAGTAAGCCCCGAGGGCAAACTAGCTGCTAAAACCAACTGTGAGCGCCTGCGGGGCCCGATCACCATCGGGCCCCGCGGTGTGTCTGCCACCATCACCGGGCGACACCTGCGCTATTAGGTGAGAAGAAAGAGGACATTAGAACCGTGTTGAAGTTCATTCTCAAGAGATTAGGATCGGCCGTCGGCGTGCTGTTTGGCGCCTCGCTGCTGCTCTATATCTTGGTCATCAACTCAGGCGACCCGCTGGGCGATTTACGCGAAAGCAACGCTGAGAATCGCGAGTATCTGATGCAGCAGCGCATCGAATACATGAATCTGGAACAGCCTTGGTACCTGCGGTACCTGACCTGGCTCGGCGGAGTCGGCAAATGCTTCGTAGGCTCTTGCGATCTAGGCCGGAACATTAACGGTGTCGAGGTCAGCGGCTTGCTTGCCAACGCCGCTTCTTCGACCCTCCGGCTTGTGCTGCTGGCCACCATTATCGCGGCCATTCTCGGTATCGCGATAGGTGTGCTGACCGCGGTACGCCAATATTCCGGACTTGACTACCTCGTCACCTTCCTGACCTTCCTTTTCTTCTCGCTTCCTGTTTTCTGGGCCGCCGTGCTGCTCAAGGAATACATGGCCATCGGTTACAACGACTGGCTTGAAAATCCGCAGATATCGATCGGCACGAGCATCCTCATCGGTGTGGTTGCCGGCATTGTGCTGCAAATGCTGCTGGCAGGCTCGCTCAAGCGCCGTGGACTCACGTTCATCATTACGGCAGTTTTTGTTCCGTTGTTGCTGCAGTACAGCCTCTGGCTGAACTTCTACCGCTACCCTCAGATGGGCCCGGCAATCATCGTCGTCCTGACCTTGCTGCTTGCCCTCTCCGCCACCGCCATGAGCGTTGGCCTCAAGGAGAAGAAGGTCCTGTACCCGGCGCTGATCACCGTGGTGCTGGTGCTGGTCATGTACTACGCAACCTTCTGGCTGTTGAAAGACGCAAACTCCTGGATCCTGCTTTTCGGCGTCATCTTGGCAGTGGTCATTCCTGGCCTGATCGGCAAATTCATGGGCGGCCGTCTATCCCGGATTGCTGCCGGCGTATCGATCCTCGTTGGCGTCGTTGGAGCCGGTCTCACGGTGCTGGATCATATCTTCCGCGCATGGCCTGGATTCCTGGAACTGAAGGGCAGGCCCATCGGAACGATTGGTTCCTCCACCGCAAACCTGGGCGGCGGCTTCTGGGATACCTTCCTTGATAACGCAACGCAGCTGCTTCTTCCAACGATCGTGCTGGCCATCATCTCCCTGGCAAGCTACTCGCGGTACACGCGCTCCTCGATGCTGGAAGTGCAGCAGCAGGACTACATCCGCACGGCACGTTCCAAGGGCTTGAGCGAACGCACGGTGATCTTCCGCCATGCATTCCGCAACGCGCTGATCCCCATCGCCACCATCGCCGCTTTCGACTTCGCCGGCCTGATCGGCGGCGCAGTCGTCACCGAGACAGTGTTCGGCTGGAAGGGCATGGGCGATATGTTCAACACCGGTCTGCATTCCGTGGACCCGGCCCCCGTGATGGCATTCTTCCTGGTCACCGGCAGCGCCGCAATCCTGTTCAACCTGCTGGCTGATATCGTCTACGCGCTGCTTGATCCGCGGATCCGGGTCTAGGGAATTTAGGACAATCGATGAGTAACTTAAACGGACAGACTCCGAAAAACTTGACCTCTATTGCAGAAGTCGAAGACGCGAAACTCGCAGCCTCGACCGAACAGTCCAAGAGCCAGTCGCAAATCGTCTTCGGGCGATTTATCAAACACAAGCCGGCGATGATCTCCGCTGTAGTGCTGGTGGTCATCACGGTGGTCGCTTTCACCTCAATTGGAATAGGCCCGCTGCCGGGCTGGTGGAAGCAGAGCTACCTGGATGCCGGCACCGTAGTCAACGGCGGCAAGCCGACCTTGTCGCTGCTGCCAACATGGCTAGGCGGATCCGGCATCGCCATTGGCGAGCATCCCTTTGGCCAGGACTCGGTAGGCAAGGACTACTTCGCCCTGGTCATGAACGGCACGCAGAAGTCCATCATCATTGGCCTGGTCGTAGGCTTGGTGGCCACCTTCCTCGGTGCCGTGATCGGCGCGGTCGCCGGCTACTTCCGCGGCTGGGTTGATGAAGTGCTAATGCGCATCACTGACCTGTTCATCGTGATCCCGCTGCTGGTACTGGCCGCGGTGCTCGGACAGATCGCAGGACGAAGCTCAGGATCGATTTTCGCTCTGGCGTTGGTGCTCGGCTTGGTCACCTGGACCGGCTTGGCCCGACTGGTGCGAGGCGAGATCCTTTCCCTGCGCGAACGTGAATACGTCTCCGCCGCGCAGGCCATGGGATCGCGCACCTCACGCGTGATCTTCAAGCACCTGCTTCCCAACACCATCGGCGTGATCGTCGTGAACGCGACCTTCGCTATCGCCGGCGCGATCCTGCTCGAATCTTCGCTGTCCTTCCTAGGCTTCGGCGTGCAGCCACCGGAATCTTCCCTTGGCCTGCTGATCAGCCAGTACCAGAATGCTTTTGTCACCCGTCCGTGGCTGTTCTGGTGGCCGGGCATGATCATCGTGGTCATCGCGCTCGCGGTCAACTTCCTCGGCGATGGCCTTCGCGATGCCTTCGACCCACGCCAGACCGGCAAGCGCCGCCGTCGCGCAGGACTCTTTGCCCTGCCAACCCGTAAGGAGAAGCCATGAGCCACGTCGCCCCAGAAAATACCGCCGGTGAATACGCGCTGAGCTTCAACGACCTCAAAGTCACCTTCGAAACCTCGGGTCCTCTGGTCCACGCAGTCAAGGGGCTGTCCCTGGCTGTGCGTCCGGGCGAAGTGGTCGCACTTGTGGGCGAATCGGGCTCGGGCAAATCGGTGACATCCACCGCGGCCATGGGCCTGCTGCCGGAGAACGCGAACATCACCGGCGAAGCGAAGATCGGCAACGTCAATGTGGTGGGCCTGGAACAGGGCAAGATGCGCAAAATGCGTGCCACCGACATCGCCATGGTCTTCCAGGAGCCGATGACCGCGCTGAACCCGGTGCTGACCATCGAACGCCAGTTGACCGAGGCCTTGGAACTGCACGGCATCGCCTATGGCAAGGCCGCCACCGACCGCGCCATCGAATTGCTGGATATGGTCGGAATCCCGGAGCCCGACAAGCGCATCAAGCAGTACCCGCACCAGTTCTCCGGCGGACAGCGCCAGCGCATCGTGATCGCCATGGCGATTTCCTGCGACCCGAAGGTCATCATCGCCGATGAGCCGACCACCGCGCTGGATGTGACCGTGCAGGCCGAGATCCTGGACCTGCTGCGCGAGCTGAAGGACCGGCTGAACACCGGCATCCTGCTGATCACCCACAACATGGGTGTGGTTGCCGATATGGCTGATCAGGTCGCGGTGATGTTCCAGGGCAATCTGGTGGAGACCGGCAGCGTGGATCAGGTATTGCTGAAGCCGCAGCACGCTTACACCCAGCGGCTGCTGGCCGCCGTTCCACGGCTCTCCGCGCCTGCGCTCATTACCGAGAACGCGCCACACAGCAGCAAGACGGCTCCTGAGGGCCGCGAGCTGGTGCTTGAAGCCAAGGACCTGACTCTGGAATACAACATGCGCGGCAAGATCTTCCGCGCAGTGGAGGGCGTGAGCTTCGATATTGCCAAGGGTGAAGTGCTCGGCATCGTGGGCGAGTCCGGTTCGGGCAAGTCCACCATCGCCAAGGCAGTGATCGGCCTTCTTCCCGTGGCCGAAGGCACGCTCTCGGTCAAGGGGCACAACCTGCCAAAACTCTCGCCCAAGGAAGCCCGCGCGGTGCGCAAGCAGATCGGCGTCATCTTCCAGGACCCGGCGGCTTCGCTGAATCCGCGTTTCCCGATTGGCGAATGCATCACCGAGCCGATGGTGGTGCACAAGGTGGGCACCAAGGCATCTCGCATCAAGCGTGCCGAGGAACTGCTGGATGCGGTTAAGCTGCCGCGCAACGTGATCAACCGGTACCCGCACGAGCTCTCGGGCGGCCAGCGCCAGCGCATCTGCATCGCGCGTGCGTTGACTTTGAATCCGGAACTGCTGATTGCCGACGAGCCGACCAGCGCGTTGGACGTTTCGGTGCAGGCCGTCGTTCTGGAAATGCTCCAGGACCTGCAGCGTGACTTCAACTTCGCCTGCTTGTTCGTCAGCCATGATTTGGCCGTGGTGGATATGCTGGCCGACGCGGTGGTCGTGATGCGCTCAGGCAAGGCCGTGGAGCAGGGCATGGTTGAGACCGTGCTGCACTCGCCAACCCACGATTACACCAAGCGTTTGCTAGCCGCTGCGCCGGTGCCGGATCCCCATGAGCAGGCTGTCCGACGCGAGGCATGGCGCTTGCTGAATAACAGCAAGTAACTAGGTGCATACAAGCAAGGAGCCGGGATTATTTCTGGCTCCTTGCCTGTTTCTTGAGTAGTTTCGCCTTGGACCGCACTCACTCTCCGGGACATCTTATGGATTTAGCTTCCATTTTCATCGTCGCAGCGTTGATTGTGCTGTGCGCGTTTCCTTTTATCATCGGCGCATTCAGGGGACTCGATCGAAAGGCCGACGAGTTGGAAAGCCGTGACCCAGAAACGTCGAAAGCATTGCGCAAAGCACGTGAAGATATTGACCGCGGCAAGGGGTATTACGGACCTCGGCAATAACCACGGGTAAACGACCGCAGGAGCTGGCCCTCACGGGCCAGCTCCTGCGGTCTCAGGCTGAATAGAGCGTGCGTTCCCTAGTCCAGCTGCATTACGTTTTCGGTCACTACTTCTGCACGGGCGTTTGAGAAGATCTGCTCGGTGCCGATGGTCTTGAATCCGCGGCGTTCCAGGACCTTGATGGAACCAAGGTTGTCCTGGACGACATGCGCGGTCAGCGGGCGCTTGGTGTACTCGGCCAGGAAGGCATCCACCGCGCTGGTGGTGATTCCCTTGCCCCAGTACTTGGTGGAGGTCCAGAAATTGATTTCAGGGGTTTCACCGTCGAATACCAGGATGGAACCAGCCACGTCACCTTCGTGCTCGATGGTGCGAACCAGGACATTGGGATCATTGAGGATCGAGTTCCAGTGGTGGTCGAATACCGCGCGGTCGGCTGGGTTACGCGCCTGATAAGCGGCCATGAGGTTCGCCTCGGGTTCTTGCTGGTGAGCGAAGAATGCGTCCAAGTCGGAAGGGCGGACTTCACGTAGCTGCACGATAAAGGCCTTTCAATCGGGTGGGTCAGCATGCCGGTTTCGGAACGCTGCGGAACAATGGCTTGGAATCTACACTACCGGGGATGTCAGCGCTGCGAGAGCCATATTGGACAATAGTGGCTTCAAGCCCGACTTTTTTGTTCTCGGGGAGTGCGCTGAGTGGGCTGTTGAGTTGAGCAACCCGAAGACTGCGTGGGCGCGGAAGCGATGTGACTGCTTGGTGCCCGTGGGGTGCAGCTTCGCCAATTCGCTGGTCCACAACCCGATATACGAGTTCTGGAGTTTTCGGACCAAGGCCAATTCTGTTTTGGGCAAGGACTTCAGATCGCGGTCCTGGACCTGCAGGATATCTGGCCGCGAGAGCGAAAAATCAGTGTGGAAATCAACCAGGCGGGAAAGCACTTCGAGTGGCGAGCCGCCTTGCTCGCAGGCTTTCTGCCCGCCGGCGTAGATGTCCTTGGACATGTCGACCAGCAATGCGATGAGCACCGCTTGCTTGCCTGCAAAGTGTCGGTACACCGCCGGCCCTGAAATGCCACAGGCCGCGCCAAGATCCTCCAGGGACACTCCTGCATAACCATGCTGGGCAAAGAGCCGGGTTGCTTCTCGCAGCAGCGCCTCGCGCCGTTCTGCCTTGGCGCGTTCGCGGTCAGTTGGTTCGTTGAGGGCTTGATACCTGCTCGCCATCACCATCTTCTCCTTACGACTGCCACGTTGAACTCTGGACAAGTGTGACCGGTGCCACTACTGTCAAAAATAAAGCTGTTTACCCACCAGTAGGCGGCAATCAGTTAATAAATATTAACCATACTCGTCGTGCCCCTTGCTACCAAGGCACTCACACGGCAGACGCAGAAAAAGACCAACAGCGACATATTGAGATCCAATAATCCGATGCTGGCCTATCCCTCAACGAAGAGAGAACCTGATGATCAACCTCGAACTCGACGAACAGTACCAAGACCTGGTCGACATGGTCCGAGAATTCGCCCAAGAAGTGGTTGCGCCACAGAGCGCGGCTAACGATGCCAACCATTCCTTCCCCTACGACATCGTCAAGCAAATGGGGCAGATGGGACTTTTCGGCCTGCCGATTTCCGAGGAATACGGCGGCTCCGGCGGGGACTACTTCCATCTGGCTCTCGCCCTGGAAGAACTGGGCAAGGTCGATCAATCCGTGGCCATCACCTTGGAAGCAGGCGTATCGCTGGGAGCAATGCCGATCTTCCGCTTTGGCAATGAAGCCCAAAAGCAGCAGTGGCTCACACCTCTGGCCACCGGTGAGCGCATTGCAGGTTTCGGATTGACCGAGCCAGGAGCAGGATCGGATGCCTCGGCCGCCCTGACCAAGGCGAAACTCGAAGACGGCCACTGGGTCATCGACGGGGCCAAGGAATTCATTACCAATTCCGGAACCAACATCACTTCACACGTCACGGCCACCGCCGTTACCGGCGTGGATGAAGCGACCGGGAAGAAAGAAATCTCGGCCATCATCGTGCCGACGGGAACGCCCGGATTCACCGCCGAGAAGGCCTACGACAAGGTCGGCTGGAGAGCCAGCGATACCCACCCGCTCAGCTTCAACGGTGCACGGGTGCCCGAAGAAAACCTCCTAGGGGAGCGCGGCCGCGGATACGCCTATTTCCTTGAAATCCTCGACGAAGGCCGTATCGCCATCGCGGCATTGGCCACCGGCGCGGCACAAGGATGCCTTGACGAAGCAGTCAAATATGCCAAGACGCGCACAACCTTTGGCACCGCCATCGGCAAAAACCAAGGTGTTTCATTCATGATCGCGCGTATGGCCTCCCGGGTGCACACTGCCCGCCTCGCATACTATGCGGCAGCCGCAAAAATGCTGGCCGGGAAGGACTTCAAGATCGAAGCGGCCCACGCCAAACTCATCGCCAGCGAAGCAGCCATGGATAACGCCCGGGATGCAACACAGATCTTTGGCGGGTACGGATTCATGAACGAGTCATTGGTGGCCCGCCATTACCGTGACTCGAAGATCCTGGAAATCGGCGAAGGAACCACCCAGGTCCAGCAGATGCTCATCGCCCGCAGCCTGGGGCTCTAGTTTCATGCCTGCAGTGCGCCATGCCATGCACAAGGCGTGGCGCACTTTGGGTGCTCACAGTTAGACGAACCATAATGGATGGGTGAGCTCCCAAAAATCTTTTACCCCAGCTGGTCACCCTCGCCGGGTTTCGCTGATCGGTTCTACCGGATCCATTGGCACCCAAGGCCTGGATGTCATTGCCCAGGCGCCGGGAAAATTCTCGGTGGCCGCCCTGTCCGGCGGATACAACCTGGAACTGCTCGCGCGGCAAGCGGTTGAATTCCGCCCGGCTCTTGTGGGCTGTGCCAGTGAATCCGTAGATGAACTTGCCGCTGCGATCAAGACCGCGGCGAACCAATCTTCGGTCAGCGGGTATGAGCCGGAACTGGTTGCGGGGGAGCACGCGGCAACGACCGTCGCGGCTTTTGGCGAGGCCGATGTAGTTCTTAACGGAATCACCGGTGCCATTGGCCTGGCGCCAACCATTGCCGCCTTGGAAGCCGGGCACCTGCTTGCCCTGGCCAACAAGGAATCCCTGATTATCGGCGGGCAGGTAGTCAAGCAGATTGCCGCCCCAGGGCAGATCTCACCTGTCGATTCGGAGCACTCGGCCCTGGCTCAAGCCCTGCGCTCGGGCTCCCCGGAGGAAGTGTCAAAGCTTCTTGTCACGGCATCCGGCGGCCCCTTCTTCGGATACACCTATGACCAGCTGCGTGAAGTGACTCCTGCCCAGGCGCTGGCGCACCCCACCTGGGATATGGGCCGCATGGTGACGACGAACTCCGCGACGATGGTCAACAAGGCACTGGAAGTCATCGAGGCCCACTTGCTCTTCGACGTGCCGCTGGACCGGATCGAGCCGGTGGTCCACCGCCAGTCGATCATTCACTCCATGGTGGAGTTCATCGATGGTTCGGTGATTGCCCAAGCTTCTCCGCCTGATATGCGTCTGCCGATTGCCTTGGGCATCAATTGGCCTCATCGCGTCGCCGGTGCCGCAGCCGCCTGCGATTTCACACAGGCATCGAACTGGACTTTTGAACCCTTGGACGAAGAAGTATTTTTTGCGGTGAAGCTGGCGAAGCAGGCCGCGGCGGCCTCTGGGACCCATATGGCCGTATACAACGCGTCGAATGAAGTTGCCGTGGATGCATTCCACGAGGGCAAGATCCGATTCACTGACATCGTTGAAACCATCCAACACGTACTCGATGACTACACGCCGGTGAACGCGGAACTCAGCGTCGAAACGGTTCTGGAAACCGACCGCTGGGCACGAGCACACGCTGCCAAGATTCTGGAGGCAAAAGCATGAGCGTCATCTTGTTCATCGCCGGTGTGCTGTTCATGGTGCTGGCAGTGGGGCTTTCCATCGCTCTTCACGAAATCGGGCACCTGGTCCCGGCCAAGCTGTTCAAGCTGCGAGTACCGCAGTACATGATCGGTTTTGGCAAAACACTCGTTTCCTTCAAACGGGGCGAAACCCAGTACGGAATAAAGGCCCTTCCGCTGGGCGGCTATATCTCCATGGTGGGCATGTATCCGCCGCGTCCAGAAACCGATGATGAGCAGCCGGCCAAGAAGCCGAGCCTCTTCCAGAAGGTCTTCGGGCAGATGGTTGACGACGCGCGCTCGCAAGCCAATGAAAACGTGCTGCCCAGTGATGAGGGGCGCCTGTTCTACCAGCTCCCGGTCTACAAGCGCGTGATCATCATGCTCGGTGGCCCGTTGATGAACCTGGTCATCGGCTTTGTTGTCATTGCCATCGTGCTCACCAGCTTCGGGCAGGCAACACCAACGACGACGGTTTCCGAGGTGTATCAGTGCATCGCCAGCGCGGAAAACGCCAATAAGACCGAATGCACGGATAAGGATGTTCCGGCACCTGCCTATGAGGCGGGGCTGCGTCCCGGCGATACCATTACCGCCGTCAACGGCAATGCGGTCGAGCAGGGCGAATGGAACAAGCTGACCGACGTGATCCGGGTGAATCCTGGACAGTCGATCACTCTCGAATACCAGCGGGACGGGCAAAGCCACACCACCAAACTGACCCCCTACCTCACCGACCGGCCTGCCACAGATGACAACGGGTATGTGCAAACAGATGACCAAGGCAACTACATCATGACCAAGGTCGGCTTCGTGGGGATGAGCTCATTGCAGCAGGACCTGACCCAGCCGCTGAGCGCGGTGCCCGGGGTTATCGGCGACCAGCTGCTGACCATTGGCAATGTCATTTTGCACCTGCCGCAGCGCATGGTTGACGTGGCCCAGGCAGCCTTCGGGGATGGCCAGCGCGATCCCAATGGTCCGGTGTCCATTGTCGGCGTGGGGCGAATCGCTGGCGAGATCAGTGCCGAGGACTCCATTTCGGTGGCCGACAAATTCGCGACTCTGCTCTCCTTGGTTGGCGGGCTGAACCTTGCTTTATTCGCTTTCAACCTGATTCCGCTCCTGCCACTTGATGGCGGGCACGTAGTTGGCGCCCTGTATGACGGCATCAAGCGGCTATTTGCCCGAGTCTTCAACCTGAAAAATATTAAGCCGGTGGACACGGTGAAGCTCTTGCCGCTGACTTACATGGTGGTGGTTGCCATGCTGGTCATGGGTGGCCTCTTAATATATGCAGACATCTTTAAGCCAATACAGTTGTTCTGAGCCAAGGGAAATAAGCTGTAGCCATGACTGTTTTTGCTGTTGAATATGTTTACGCCGATGACTCCGTTGAGTTGCGTAATGAACACCGCCCGGCACACCGCGAGTACCTTGTCAGCTTCGTGAACGAGGGACCTGTGCGGGTTCTGGCCTCGGGCCCGACTCCCGCTACCGACGGCGCCCTGTTGATCTTTGCTGCTGAATCGGAAGCCGCATTGAACGAGGTATTGGCCAACGACCCGTTCAACAAGGTCGGCGCAATCGCTGAGGCCAACATTTCCGAGTGGAACCCGGTCATCGGGCTCTTGAAGGAATTCTCGGCCTAGTCCGACGGCCCGGTAGGCTCCTGTACTTCTTTCGAGGAAGGCGGGAGCTTATCAATTTAAGTTGCCATGATCTTCAAGCAGCAAGATTCGACCGGAGGGTGGGGGAGAGATGGACTTACACGTCGATGAAAACCTAGTGATCCCTTCGAACGAACTTGCATGGAATTTTACGAGGTCCACCGGGCCGGGCGGCCAGCATGTGAATACGTCGGATTCCCGGGTCGAGCTGTCATGGTCCGTGAGTGCCTCGCGCGCATTATCGGCTTGGCAACGTCAGCGCTTGCTCGACAAATTCGCGGCCCGGCTGGTGTCCGGAGCGCTGGTTGTACGGGCTTCCGAAGAGCGGTCGCAGTGGAGGAATCGCCAGATCGCCATGGAGAAGCTGGCTCGGCTTATTGCCCAAGGCTTGGCCCCCGACGCACCTAAGCGAAAGCCCACAAAACCGACGCGGGGATCCCAACGCAAAAGGCTGAACGCGAAATCCAACAGATCCACCACGAAGCAGTTGCGACGAAAGCCTGGGCAAGAATAACTAGCCGCAGAAACTATGGGATAGATCACTTTGATTCGCGGAATTGACCGGAATCATCGATAGTTGAAAGTAGATGAAGCGTCAGCTTGTTTCTATTTTCTGATCTAGGAGTACACCCCATGGCCACTAAGGTCCTCACCCTCGTTGGTTCCCTGCGCAACGGTTCGACCAACCAGCAGTTGGCGGAAGCTACCTCCCACAACGCCCCAGAAGGTATGGAAGTTTCCGTATTCAGCGGCCTGGAGAACATTCCTTTCTACAACGAAGACAACGACGTTGAGGGCAGCGTTCCAGCTGCGGCTCAGGCACTTCGTGATGCAGCTTCCGGCTCTGACGCCCTGATGCTGGTCACCCCTGAGTACAACGGCACCATGCCAGCAGTCCTGAAGAACGCCATTGACTGGCTGTCCCGTCCATTCGGTGCAAGCCCAGTCTCCGGCAAGCCAACCGTTGTCGTTGGAACCGCATTCGGCCAGTACGGTGGCGTGTGGGCTCAGGATGAAGCTCGCAAGGCACTGGGCATCGCAGGCGCCAAGGTTCTGGAAGATGTCAAGCTGGCCATCCCTAACTCGGTTGTTCGCTTCGCTGAACTTCACCCAAAGGATGACGCTGAGGTTGTCGAGCAGGTAACTTCCGTGCTCAACAGCATCAAGGAAATTGCTGAAGCCAACTAAGTCCTTGTTGACTGAATTGCTTTGAAATTGCGAGAAAGGCCACGGCGACCCCGTGGCCTTTCTCGCATGAGTACCCGCTCACCTCGATACGGTGACATACTTGGACTAAGAGATTTACCCACAATTTACTCGGAGGCGTCCATTGACTTCGGTCAGCCTAGGCATGCCGGCAGGCCCACCGCCGGTACTCGCACCACGTCGCAAGACTCGCCAATTCCAGGTCGGGTCTGTCGGGGTCGGCTCTGAATCGCCGATTTCGGTCCAGTCGATGACCACCACCAAAACTCACGACATCAACGCGACGCTGCAGCAGATCGCTGAGTTGACCGCTGCTGGTTGTGACATCGTGCGTGTCGCCTGCCCTACGGACAAGGACGCGGAAGCACTGAAGATCATTGCGATGAAGTCGCAGATCCCGGTGATCGCTGACATCCACTTCCAGCCAAAGTACGTCTTTGCGGCCATTGAAGCCGGTTGCGGTGCCGTTCGCGTGAACCCGGGCAACATCCGCCAATTCGATGACCAGGTCAAGGAAATCGCACAGGCCGCCAAGGACCACGGCACCTCGATCCGTATTGGTGTTAATGCCGGCTCGCTGGACCGTCGCCTGTTGCAGAAGTACGGGAAAGCCACTCCGGAGGCACTGGTTGAATCCGCAGTGTGGGAAGCTTCGCTGTTCGAAGAACACGGTTTCCACGACTTCAAGATCTCGGTCAAGCACAATGACCCCGTCATCATGGTTCGCGCGTACGAACTGCTGGCAGAACGCGGCGACTGGCCACTGCACCTGGGCGTGACTGAAGCCGGCCCGGCCTTCCAGGGCACCATCAAGTCCGCTACCGCATTCGGCGCGCTGCTGTCCCAGGGCATCGGCGACACCATTCGCGTTTCGCTGTCCGCACCTCCTGTTGAAGAGGTCAAGGTAGGCAACCAGATTCTTGAATCGCTGAACTTGCGACCTCGCAAGCTGGACATTGTTTCCTGCCCTTCATGCGGTCGTGCCCAAGTGGACGTCTACACCTTGGCAGAACAGGTAACCGAGGGCCTTGAAGGCATGAAGGCACCACTGCGTGTCGCTGTCATGGGTTGCGTTGTCAACGGTCCTGGTGAAGCTCGTGACGCTGATCTCGGCGTGGCTTCGGGTAACGGCAAGGGCCAGATCTTCGTCAAGGGCGAAGTTATCAAGACCGTGCCTGAAGACCAGATTGTTGAGACGCTGATTGAAGAAGCCAACCGTTTGGCTGACGAAATGGGACTGAACGATGACGAGAATCCTGCCTCGGGTTCTCCCGTGGTCTCCGTCAGCTAAAGACAGCCGGCGAAGCGACAAAGGGGTGCCGCGGACTTTGAGCCGTCGTGACACGACGGCTCTGATCGAGTTGCTCGACCGCGACCCCGTCGCCAATATTTTCACCCGTTCCCAGGTGAACCTGCACCGTTCGGCCGCACCAGATGGCTTTGCCCATATTGTGGGGCTCGACGGTGAAGACGGGCTCGAATCGGCATGCTGGGTGGGCGCCAACGTGGCGCCTACCCTCATGTCCGAGGTCGAGGCCAAGAAGTATGCACAGCATGCCCTGGACTCCCGCCAACGATTCGCCTCGGTTTTCGGCCCAGCCCAGTCTGTGCTGGCCATGCACGAGGTGCTGCGCGAGGGTCCGCAAGCCATCTTTGATGTCAGGGAAAACCAACCCCTGCTGACGATTTCCCAGCCGCCTGTTGGAATGCGGCGCAACCGTATTCGTCCTGCGCGCATTCACGAATTTGATCTTGTACTCCCAGCCAGCGCTGCCATGTTCGAGGAAGAACTGGGCTATTCGCCGCTGGAAAATGGCGGCAGTTTTTATCGAAGCCGCGTCCGGCAACTCATCCGGGATGCGTACACGGTCATCGACCGTGACGATGACGGTGAAGTCATTTTCAAGGCGGATCTAGGTACCGTAACCGATGAAGTAGTTCAGATCCAAGGTGTGTGGATCAATCCCAAATACAGGGGTCTTGGCTTAGCCGCCGGATATATGAGTAGCACCGTTGACTACGCTATGCAGTTCGCGCCCGTAGTGAGCCTGTACGTCAATGATTTTAATGTTCCTGCCCTGAAGACCTATCAGCGCATTGGCTTTGAGCAAATAGGCACTTTTGCAACTATCTTGTTCTGATCGATCTCTGGCCAACCTCTGACGCGATCGAGCGCACCAGTGTCGCAATCTCGTTGAAGCTCCCGAAGATCTTCTAGACTCTAGAGAGTAAAGCTAAACGGGATAGGAAATTTTGTGGCTCAAGCCAATGGTTTCAATTTGTATATGGCCGCTGCCATTTGCCTCGGTACGGCGACATTGGCAAGCTGCAGCACTGCTCAGCCCGCGCCAGAGCCAACCGCTCAAACGGTAGTGGACATCGACGCGGATCAGTTGCAAAAAACACTTGAAGACTATTCCAAAGACGATGCAAACGCTACGGTCATCAATGACAAAAAACTGCGCTCCAGTATCCCGCAAGCGCAAGAATGGCTTGAAAGTGTGAAGGTCGACCCGAGCAAATGCGGTGTCACCTTTGCTGAACCCGTTGCTGACCAGCTTCAGAACTCGACCATGGGCGCTATCGAGTTCGACGACAGCTATTTGACCGTCGCCGTTTACAAGGATCCTCAGCTTCTGAAGAAGCAGTGGGAAGCCAAGGCTTCCGCCAATGAGCAGTGCTCTCGCTACTCGGTTACTTCTGGCAGCGAATCTCGCGCTTTCCATCTGGCTAAACAGCCGATTGACTCGCAAGCAGAGCAGGACGAGAGCTATGTCGTCACCAGCAGTGACGGGAAAACTACCCAGCAACAGCTCATCGTCCGATCGGCAACGGCAAATGTTCTGATTGGAATTCAGCAAACCACCGCCAAAGGCCAAACGCAGCAACAACTCAAAGATGCTTCGGCAAAGATCAATGAATTGCTGAAAGAGCTGAACTAGCGGATTCAACGGCCTATTCTCCGAGAACATCGCAGGGACAACGCAAGGAAAATTTCATGACAAAGCGGTTACTGTTTTTGGCTTTGCCGATTGCGGCATCTCTGGCATTGGCAGGTTGCTCTGCCGGATCATCCGACCAGACGCCAGATACCTCGGGATCACCGAGCGCCGAGAAAAGCCAAGAGGGCACCGATGGGCAAACGGCTGGGAAAAATCTCAGCGCGCAGCAAGTAGAAGATGTCGCTTCAAAACTACTTGATGGGGACCCCGCTGTGCAGGTCATCGGCAACAAGCAGATGCAACCGCAGCTTTCGGCTGCCAAGGATGCGAAACTGCCTGATGGAATCAAGCCTGAGAAATGCGCTGAACTCAACGCAAAATATACGGTTACGGACTTGACTGGTTCGGTAGCGGCCACGTCCACCAGCAGCTCTGAGCAAATGGGCAAAGTAGTGCAGATTTTTTCGTTGACTGACGAAACGACTCGAAAAAACGTGCATGAGGCCCTGGCATTGGATGACCTGGCAGGATGCGAAACGGTCACCATTGAGCAAGGCGGAAAAGAGATCAATGCGCAACGGCAGATTTTGCCGTTGGACGTTAAAGCCGACAGGTCTTTGACGATGTCGACCATCATGGATGCAGGGGGTGGGCAGAAGCTGAGTTCAGTTGCTGTTCAAGCCCTGGATGGAAACAATTTTGTTTTGGTTACCTTGCAAACGGGATCGATGCAACCTGCGGAATTGGCGACTCAAGCGGTAGAACTGACAGATCAAGCGTTTGATGAAATCAAAGCGGTGCAATAGTTCGGGTAAGAACTTTTATTTCGAACGTGTTGTGTAATACTAGAGGTGGCTTTTCACCATCAACGTGAGGATTACACCATGAAGAAGCAAGCTTTCTGGGTTCTGCCGATGGCGGCAGCACTCGCTCTGAGCGGCTGCGGTAGCTCGGGCAACGAATCATCGGGTAGCTCTGATAGCTCAGGTGCCGCGCAGGAGCAGTCAAACGAATCGCCGGCCCTGACCGGTGAGCAGGCCACCGCTGTCGTGAAGTCGCTGGTTGGCGACTCTGAGAAGGCCCAGGTCATGGACTCTGAATCCCTCAAGGGTTCAACATCTGATGCTGAGAAGCTAGTCAAGAGCATGAACATCAAGCCTGAAAAGTGCGCAGAACTCCTTACCCAAGAGGGAGCGCTGGATACCTCGGGAACCAACATGGCGGTAGCCGTTGTCCCGGGTGAAGGTACGGCAATGACAACCTACTCCGTTGTCGGCTTCGAGGATTCGGCAAAGGCCGAGACGGCGAAGTCAAGGATTGAAAAGAAGGACTTGCAGGGCTGCGATAAGTTCTCGATGTCCATGTCGGGGCAGGAATTCACTGCTGCTGCCAAGATCTTGGATGTCAGCTCTGACGCAGATTCCGCGATCGCTACCAAGACCAGCATGACTTTGAATGGCACCGAGGTTCCGGGCGGCTCGTATCAGCTGCAGGGTCTTGTCGGCCCTAATGCAGTTGTTGTCGTTTACTCTGGTGGCACTGGCAAGGAAAAAGACGCAGAGGTGCTGGACAAGCTCACTGCTGAACTCAATAAGGCCGTCGCTGAAGTAAAATCGGCTGCCAAGTAGTTTATTTTCTGATTCGGAGGGCTCTCGTTGGTTCCATTGGTGAACTGGCGGGAGCCGTTCGTTCATTAATGCCCGTCGAATGCTTCCCAACTACGGTCTCCTCGTGGCATTCTCGATAAATGACTGTGGAGTATCGTGGCCCCCAGACGCTGATCCAGGCGGCATTGGCTGCTGGAGAAGATCCAGCGGCCAAAGCGCGAAGCCTCAAGGCCCTGCATCAGAGATGGGCTGAGGGCACACGTATTCCGGAGGTCGTCCGGCCCGTAGTTGCGCGCTCGTGGTCTCGTGCTGGAGCGCTAGAAAAAGACATCGTCCCGCTTGATGCGATGGCGATACGCGACTTGCGCGAGTCCAATGAAGAGCTCACGAGCCTAGTAGGCCTGTTCAAGGAACGGCTGCTGTCGCTGGCGACCCAAGCCGGCAACCAACTCGTGATTTCTGATGGCCAGGGCTACGTACTGTGGGTTCTAGGACCTTCGACCGTCCGAAGGCGCAGTGACGGGATCGGGTTTGTCTCAGGGGCACGTTGGCGCGAAAGCGACGTGGGTACCAATGGCATCGGTGCTGCCATGGCTGAGAAGGTACCGGTGCAAATTTTCGGTCCGGAGCACGCGCGCGAGGAACAACACTCATGGGTATGCACCTCAGCCCCTGTGTTGAATCGGGCGACAGCGTCTTTGGTAGGCACGATCACGCTGGCTGGCTCATTTCGCACCGCACATCCTCACTCCCTGGCCTTGGTTTCTTCAGTGGCGCACGAAGCTGAAGCGGCGTTGCAAGCTCAACATTCTTTGAAGTTGCAACGCTTGGAGCTTACTAATGAACTGCCAGATGGCGAGTTCATCTTGACCGATCCACAGGGGCTGGTGGCGGCAAGTCGCGGATACAGCGTCGGCGGCCATATCAATCTGCCTGTTGGACTGGAGGAGGGGCACTTCTGGATTGCTGGCCTGGGTGCTGTGGACGCACGGCAGGCTGCTGGTGGATGGATTTTCACGAAAACCCAACACCAACTTAGGCTCGAAATGAGTTCCGAAACATTGCGCCAGGTGATCGTGCACTCTCATGAGGGGTCGACACAGATCAGCCTCAGCGAAAAACACTGGCAAATCGTTAACATGCTCGCCAAGCATCCATTGGGCCTTGGGGCCGAGCAGCTCAAGTCCTTGTGGCCGGCGTCGACGCCTCAAGTGACAATTCGAGCTGAGCTGTCCCGTCTGCGCGCAAAATTGCCGGGGGTCATCGCTTCGCGACCCTACCGGCTCGTTGCGCCGATAGTCCGCAACTCGGGGCTCTGAACAACTGGCCTTTTCACTGCAACCTTTTGCAACGGTTTTCTTTTGTGACCCAGATCATATTCTTACTTCAAGGCGGCAACACGACCGCAGAATTCCCCGGTCTTTCGATGAAATGAAGTGATGAGTATGTCAAGCAACGACGCACTGACCCAAGCCCAGGAGTGGGGCGATGCTCTGGAGCAAGCCCTGCAAAAAGGGGATATTCAGAAGGTCACGCAACTGTTCGGCGAAGATTCCTACTGGCGCGATCTGACGGCCTTGACTTGGAATATACACACCAGCGAGGGACGCGAAGACATCGGCAAGATGCTTCTCGGTGTAGACCGCGGAGCATGGCCCCGCAGCATCAAGGTCACCAGCGCCAGCGAAGTCGACGGGGTCATTGAGGCCTGGTACAGCTTCGAGAATGATGCGATCCAAGGCTTGGGGCTTTTCCGCTTGCGTGAAGGTCTGTGCTGGACGTTGCTCAGCACGGCGCAGTCGCTGCGACAGTTCCCTGAACCAGCCGGGAAGCTCCGTGAAATGGGAGCAGAACACGGATCATCCATGAGCAGGGAAAACTGGCTGGATCGCCGCCTCGCCCAGCAGCAGTCCTTGGGCATTACGGAGCAGCCCTACACGTTGATCATTGGCGGCGGCCAAGGCGGAATTGGGCTAGCTGCGCGTCTCAAGCGCATGGGTGTCCCAGCTCTGGTTATCGACAAGCACCCTCGCCCCGGAGATCAATGGCGTTCACGTTATCATTCCCTTGCGCTGCACGATCCGGTTTGGTACGACCATATGCCTTATATCGACTTCCCCGACCACTGGCCGGTCTTTACGCCGAAGGACAAGATGGGGGACTGGCTTGAAAGCTACACCAAACTCATGGAGCTGGACTACTGGTCCCTGACTGAAGCAACCAGCGCGCGCCAGGATCCCGAAGGCGAGGGGTGGGTTGTCGAGGTCCTCCGCGACGGCGTGCCGTTGACCCTGCGGCCAACTCAATTGGTGCTGGCAACGGGCATGTCCGGAATCCCGAATATTCCAAAGTATCCTGGCGCGGATGTTTTCGAGGGCGAACAAAACCACTCCTCGACACATCCGGGAGGAGAACACTACGCGGGGAAGAATGTTGTGGTGATCGGGGCCAACAATTCGGCCCATGATATCTGTGCGGACCTGGTGCAAAACGGAGCCCATCCCACGATGGTCCAGCGCTCGAGCACGCATATTGTGCGGTCCGAATCGTTGATGAAGCATGTACTTGGCGGCCTGTACTCCGAGGAAGCCCTGGCGGCTGGGATCGATCACAATAAAGCTGATCTGATCTTTGCCTCCATCCCATACAAGGTCCTGCCTGAATTCCATAAGCCGGCCTTTGCCAAGATCCGAGAACTGGATGCAGAGTTCTACAAGTCGTTGGAAGATGCCGGATTTGATCTGGACTTCGGCGACGACGACTCCGGGTTGTTCCTCAAGTACCTGCGCCGTGGATCCGGCTACTACATCAATATTGGCGCCAGCGAGCTGGTTGCTGACGGATCCATCGCCCTGGCGAAGGGCGAGGTCTCGCATCTGACTGAATCCTCGGTGGTCTTGGCGGATGGCACCGAACTGCCTGCCGACGCAGTCGTCTACGCAACTGGCTACGGTTCGATGAACGGCTGGGCCGCCAAGCTCATCTCGCAGGAAGTCGCCGACGCTGTGGGCAAATGCTGGGGATTGGGTTCTGAAACTGCCAAGGATCCTGGGCCGTGGCAGGGCGAGTTGCGCAATATGTGGAAGCCGACGAAGGTCAAGAATTTATGGTTCCATGGTGGAAACCTGCACCAGTCACGGCACTATTCGAAGTATCTGGGGCTGCAATTGAAAGCGCGCTACGAAGGATTGCCGACGCCGGTCTACGCTCTCGCACAGACCTACCATCAGTCCTGAAAAGGCGGTAGTGTGGCGATCAATCCGTAATGGGCCGGGAAGATCTGTTTCATGGATCTTCCCGGCTCTGCTTTTCGGCGGCTCTTCTCGCAACACGGGATAGCTCATAGCCCTTGAATTTATTGGGAAGTGGCCCGAAGCGGTAGCATTGGAATCGGTCGACTTTACGGCCAAAAACCCTTTTGATTTTGCATAGCTAGTCGACACCGAAAATCCCTTTCGGATATCGACGGACGGAATAGGACGCCCCCGAGTGGTTTTGAAGCTTTCCACTACCTTCTTGCGCACCTTGCGCGAAGATCCGGTTGACGCCGAAGTCGCCAGCCACAAGCTGTTGGTACGCGCCGGTTATATCCGCCGTGCAGCCCCGGGCATCTACACCTGGTTGCCGCTGGGTTTGAAGGTCCTTGCGCGCGTTGAAGCTATTGTGCGCGAAGAAATGAACGCAATCGGCGGCCAAGAAGTGCATTTCCCTGCATTGCTGCCACGCGAGCCTTACGAGCAGACCGGTCGTTGGACCGAGTACGGCGAGGGCCTGTTCCGTCTGAAGGATCGCAAGGACGCCGACTACCTGCTAGCGCCAACCCACGAGGAAATGTTCACCCTCCTGGTCAAGGATCTGTACAACTCCTACAAGGACCTTCCGGTCTACCTGTACCAGATCCAGAACAAGTACCGTGACGAAGCCCGTCCACGCGCTGGTCTGCTGCGCGGCCGCGAATTCATCATGAAGGATTCCTATTCCTTCAATATCGATGACGCTGGCCTGGATGAGGCCTACATGGCTCACCGCGGCGCCTACCTGAAGATCTTCGAGCGCCTCGGCCTTGAGGTTGTTCCGGTCTTCGCGCAGGCTGGTGCCATGGGTGGCTCGAAGTCCGAAGAGTTCTTGCACCCGACCGCTATCGGCGAGGATACCTTCGTCCGCTCGCCAGGCGGCTACGCAGCCAACGTTGAAGCTGTCACCACGGTGGTGCCTGAAGACATCGACTACACCGATGCACCTGCCTTCGAGGTCGTCGAGACCCCTAACACCCCAACCATCGACACCTTGGTCGCGGCTGCCAACGAACTGCGCCCACGCGAGGACCGCGCCTGGGAAGCCAAGGACACCCTGAAGAATGTCGTACTGGCCATCACCGACCCAGAAGGCAACCGCCACCTGGTCGTCCTCGGTGTGCCAGGCGACCGTCAGGTAGACGAAAAGCGACTTGAAGCCACCATCGGCGTTGCGCTGGGCATCAACGGTGAAGTAGCTGTTGAGCAGGCAAACGCAGAAGACCTCAAGAGCCACCCGGAGATCGTCACCGGCTACCTCGGCCCAGCCCTTGGACTGGATAAGCAGCTTCTGGGCAAGGACACCGAAGGTGCCATCACCTACCTGGTAGATCCTCGCGTCGTTTCCGGCAGCACCTGGATCACCGGCGCCAACGAGCACGGCAAGCACGTTTTCGGCCTGGTGGCCGGTCGCGACTTCGCGTTCGATGGCACCATCGAAGCCGTCAACGTCCTTGAAGGCGATCCAGCTCCGGACGGTTCGGGCCCCCTTCGTACCGAACGCGGCATCGAAATGGGACACATCTTCCAGCTCGGCCGCAAGTACGCGGAAGCCCTGGATCTGCGGGTGCTTGACCAGAATGGCAAGCTGCAGGTTGTCACCATGGGCTCCTACGGCATCGGAGTCACCCGAGCTGTCGCTGCCCTGGCAGAGGCCTACCACGATGAAAATGGCCTGGTTTGGCCAAAGCAGATTGCCCCAGCCGACGTCCACATTGTCGTCACCGGCAAGGGCGCCGAGATGCTTGAGGCTGCTGAGAAGCTGGCTGCCGAGCTCGAAGCTGCCGGGCAGGAAGTCATCCTCGACGACCGTCCGAAGCTTTCGGCTGGCGTGAAGTTCTCCGACGCTGAATTGATCGGCATTCCGACGATTGTTGTCGTGGGCCGTGGCCTGGCTGATGGAGTTGTTGAAGTGAAGGACCGTGCTACCGGTGAACGTCGCGATGTGAAGGTCGACGATGTGGTTGCCGAGTTGACCGCCTGAGAACTTCAAAAATAATTAAATAGGGGAGTAGCGCGGTGCAAGAGATTCTGGAATTCCTGTCCGTCAACGGCGAACCCGTTTCCTTCTGGCCCTTGGCCTTGCTTTTGCTGGCAGCCCTGGGTGCAGGATGGATCGACGCGGTTGTTGGAGGCGGGGGACTGATTCAATTGCCCGCGCTGCTTCTTTTTCCGGGAATCACCCCGGTGCAAGCGCTGGCTACCAACAAGCTGGGGTCGATCTTCGGCACCACGACCAGTGCGATCACGTATTACCGGCGGACCAGCCCGGATTTGAAAACCGCGATTCCGATGGCGCTGACGGCCTTGATTGGCGCCTTCGGCGGAGCCGCTTTGGCGACGGTGCTTCCCTCGGAAGCAATCAAGCCGATCATCATCGCTGCACTGATCGCGGTCCTGCTCTTCACTATTTTCAAGCCAAAGGCAGGCGAGCTCTCTCGTCTGCGCTACACCGGCCACCAGCATTACTTGCGGGCCATCATGATCGGCCTGGTTATCGGCGGTTATGACGGCATGGTCGGTCCCGGCACTGGATCGTTCCTGATCATCGCCATGGTGACGGTACTCGGGTACAACTTCTTGCAGTCCTCGGCGAAAGCCAAGATCGTCAATCTCTGCACGAATCTCGGTGCCTTGCTGCTGTTCGTCCCGACCGGCCATGTATTGGTCGGCTTGGGCTTGGCCATGGGCGTGATGAACATGATCGGCGGCTATCTCGGAGCGCGCATGGCGATCTCCAAGGGCAGCGCTTTTATCCGCATCGTCTTCGTCGTTGTTGTCAGCGCGCTGATCATCAAGCTTGGCTCAGACATGATTTTTGCCGGCGAGTAGACCGGCAGGATGTGCAGCTAGACGGTACGTGCGCTGGAAGCTTCCACCGTGGTGTAGCCAGTGTGATGCTTGACCTGCTGAGGTGCGATAGCGTGCACTACCGAGCTGGCAGGCATCTGATCAATGCGGAAGGTCAAGAAACTTCCACGAGATGCCGTGCGGTACAGCTCGCCGATGCTGGTGTCCTGTGGCAGCGGTTCAACAACCTGAAGAGCAGTGCACCCGATGGATACGTACATGAACCACAGATCGCCGTTGGCTGGGTCGGTGGTGGCTACCAGGACGGGTGGCTGATGCGCGGCGACCAGAGACATCACGTCACTGAGCTGTTCGTCTGGTTGCGCGATGACAATAGGCATGCCCTGCGCCCATCCGTGGGAGCTGAGCTGCGCGCGGCCCTGCCTTGAGCTGATGATTTCGCTGACTAATTCCGCTATTTTGGATCGTACAAATCGACCTGGCATTATCCATTCTCCTGTGTACGCAGTTGTAACGAGTGTCTGGATCCCCATGTAAGCGCCCCAGATGCGGACTATTTCTCCCCGGTTAATGCGGGGGTCAAATCGCGAACCTTCGGCTCTTCTTTTCACCATAGCCGTTAATTCGATGAATTGCGAGAGCGTGATTGTCAGGAGCAAATTCCCATTATTCCGACATTCAGTATGAATCTGTATTGCCCGAGAATATTTGATATGCAATAAAGTTCGATGTATGCGAAGAAAACAATAATTGACTTGCTGTTATGGAATGAAAACGGGTCAAATGGAGGGTGAGTGGCGACCTGATATCAGGCCGTGAATCCAGTTGTGATCAGCATTGGAATTCATCTGAAGCAATCATTGATCATTGAAGCAAAAAATACCGTTGTGATTATTTTGTAATACAGTCGCCACGGGTAAGCGGGCATGAAATCCTGTTCAAACGCAGGATCAGTTCACGCCTGTACCTGTTTCCAGGATGCGGTGGTCCGGACTTCCAGTCGATTCATCGCGCAGAGCGTTAAACGCCACATTGGCGATGGTGGTTCTGGCGTTGCCATCTGAGTTTCCGGCTGCAAGAACGAGGGCTTCATCGAAGTCAGTGCGCGCATCAGCCGCAACCTTGTCGAGGTTATCCAACCCCTTGTCCGGCAGGGCGTAGGCTGGCTGGCGCAGATCGGAGCATTGGGTATCGATCACCGAACGCAACGTCTGAAGCTGCTTCCCCAACGCGGTGCGCTGGTCTTCAATCCCGTCCACCTGAGCTGTCGCACCACGAGCCGCCTGCAATTGAAGGGCAAAATCCAAAGCGTATCCGCGGTCCAAGGCGCGTGCCACAGTTACCGATTCAAGGTCCTTGGCTTCTCCCACCGGGGTGGAAGGATTGAGAAGATCGTCAGAAGGCAGGCAACTGACCGGCTGGGAATTCTCATCCTGGGTTGTTTCGCTCAGCGGCTTGGCAAGTTCCGGGACGTTTTTCTCATCCAATGATTCCGAAGCATCGAGAGCATCAAGATTCACTTGGAACGCTATTTCGGAGAGCAACTGGTTGCGTTCTAAAGTCGGCTCTTCCAATGCGGGCATCGAAGCGGAGAAATTCGCGACGTCCTGCAACAAGGTTGCCGCTAGTTCAGGGGTGTAGTTTGAAGGAACCTGCGGTGGGGAGTCTTCCTCAAATTGCAGCTCTCCGAGCAAGGCTGCGCCTTGGGAAAGCGATGCCCCCAGGTTCGCCAGTGCTTCGGACTCGACGCCGCCAGTCAGCTCGGCTAATTTGTTGGCTCGCGCCGCCAGGTCGGCAAGTTCAGCTCCTTGGACCCACAGGGTGCGTTCGTCGTCTGATGCGTCCTTGACTTGTTCCGGCAGGCCATGATCCACCAGCGCGCCATGAAAAACGGTGCTGCCAATTCCCCACGTCACTGCAACGGCAACCACGCCTGCCAGGGCAGGGGCAATCCAGCCCGGTGCTCGGCGTGAAGGAGTCTTCTTGCGGCTGGGAAATCGGGGAGAATTTTCAGTCATAGCGATTCGATCATGCCATGATTGACCCATGTTTTCGGGCAATGGCCGTGTTGCGCGACACCATGGGGAGAAAAAGTGCGTGAGTTCCTTCACCTGAGACGGTTTGGCAGTTCTCAACGAGCGAAACGCACTATAGGCTTAAAGGACAACATCGAATAGCGTGGGAGGATATCCATGACCGGAATGCCGGCCGATACCGAACAGGAAGCGCAGCGACTGACTGCATTGCTTTCCAAGGAAGTAGAATCCCACGGGCTTCTCTTAGAAGAAGTGACTTTGCGCCCCTCCGGCAAGCAGATGATCGTCCAGATCATCGTCGACAAAGCCGACGGCCACGATTCGGTGACTCTTGATGAACTCGGTGAAGTTACCACCACCATCTCAAATGCCTTGGACAAGGATGCCGCTTACGCATCGGCGGACCCATATGAGCTCGAAGTGAGCTCCCCAGGTCTTTCCCGCCCGCTGACCGCACAGCGCCACTGGGTGCGAGCCTTGAACCGCATGGTCAAGATCTCCCTCGGCGACGGAACCAAGCTGCGCGGACGCCTGCTTGAAGTCAACGACGATGATGTCCTGGTTGCCGAGCACCGCGAGCCGGCCAAAAAAGGCATGAAAACCAAGGTCCTTGACCCTGCCCTGCACACTTTTGAAAATATCCGTAAAGCTGTTGTCGATCCAGAACTGAACTTCGATGACGCACTATTAGACACCGTTGATTCTGAAGATTTGGAGGGCTAGGCGTGGATATCGATCTCAACGCTCTGCGTATTCTGGAAAAAGACCGCGACATCCCCATGGATGTTTTGATCCCGACCATCGAGTCGGCACTGCTGCTGGCTTACAACAAGACCGAAGGCGCCATGCCAGGGGCTCGTGCTCACATTGAGCGCAGCACCGGCCACGTAGCCATCTTGGTTGAGGATCGTGACAACGCTGGCGTGCTGCTCGGCGAATTCGACGACACCCCGCACGGTTTTGGCCGCATTGCCGCCTCGACCGCACGCCAGGTCATCATGCAGCGCTTGCGCGAAGCCGAAGACGCACAGGTCGTCGGCGAATACTCCGCACGTGTTGGCACCCTGATTTCCGGTGTCATCCAGCAGGGCTACTCCGCGCATATGGTGCAGGTGAAGATCGGCGATCTTGAAGCGCTGCTGCCTCCTGTCGAGCAGTCCCCAGGCGAGAAGTACATCCACGGCAACCGCCTGCGCGCCTTTGTGGTTTCCGCAGAGCGCGGCAACAAGGGTCCGGCAGTGACCCTGTCGCGTTCGCACCCGGGCATGGTTCGCCTGCTCTTCGAGATGGAAGTTCCGGAAATCGCAGACGGCACCGTTGTGGTCGAAGCGCTGGCTCGCGAAGCCGGCCACCGCACCAAGATCGCCGTGCGCGCCACCAAGCCTGGAGTGAACGCCAAGGGCGCCTGCATCGGCGAAATGGGCACCCGCGTGCGCGCCGTGATGAACGAACTGAACGACGAGAAGATCGACATCGTCGACTACAACGAGGATCCAGCGAAGTTCATCGCCGCGGCCTTGTCGCCATCCAAGGTGGTCTCGGTCGAGATCCTGGATGAAGCAGAACGCCGTGCCCGCGTGGTGGTTCCTGACTCCCAGCTGTCGCTGGCTATCGGTAAGGAAGGGCAGAACGCCCGCCTGGCCGCCAAGCTGACCGGCTGGCGCATTGACATCTTGGCTGCATCCGGTGGCAAGGAGCCACAGCTCTAAACCCGTTGCACCAAGAAAAGCTAGGTTGACGCCAGGTAGCCATGGCGCTGTGTGAGCCAGAACTCATGCGCGCTATGGCTGCTAAACGCGCTAGACTAGTAGATGGCTCGTATAACTAGGGAAGGTGGCGACGGCGCTCGCATGAAGCTGCATCAGCAACGAACGTGCATTGGCTGTCGAACTGTCACCGGTAAAAACGAGTTACTCCGCTGGGTCCTCAAAGACGGCGCACCACTGCGTGTGGTGAGCCTGGATCTGAAGGGTTCCGCCTCAGGGCGGGGAACCTGGACCCACGGAACAGAAAAGTGTGTGCGGCAAGCTGTGCAGCGCAAGGCGTTCGCGCGGACCTTCCGGTCTGCTGTGGACGATTCGCAGGTAGTGCAGGAATTTACCGCATACGAAGATCAGCTGGCAGCACGCCAGCAATCTGGCAAACATGATGAAAGCGGGTCAGAAATCTGATGGCAACCCGATGAGTCGGCAATGTTGAGCGCACAACGATGAATTATCAGTTCTGCGTGATCCACCGTGCGACGGAAGAATTTCACGAATTACACAGCTGATTTGCCAGACCTCCTGTATTAAAGATTTTTCTTTGGACCCGGGGTTTGAGCAGATCACATCACTACAGGAGAGATGTGGCTAAACCCCGCGTTCACGAGCTCGCGAAAGAGCTCGGAATCACTTCAAAAGAAGCACTAACCAAATTGCAGGACATGGGCGAATTCGTTCGCTCGGCATCCTCGACCGTTGAGCCTCCAGTAGCGCGCAAGCTGCGCGATGCCTTCCCAGGTTCGAACAATTCAGCTGCTGCCAAGCCAGCAGCCGCAAAGCCAGCAACCCCGGGCGCACCAAAGCCGGCTTCCAAGCCAGCTTCGACCCCGGGCGCAAGCTCCGCAGCAAAGCCAGGCTCCAAGCCTGCCGCTAAGCCAGCCGCCGCCGCTCCGGCACCGGCTGCTCCAGCGGCCCCTGCAACGCCAGCTCCAAAGGCAACCCCAGGTGCTCCGTTGCCAGGTGCTGCACCAAAGCCAGGCAGCAAGCCAGGCCCGAAGCCAGGGGCACCACGCCCAGGCAACAACCCGTTCTCCTCCCAGCAGGGCATGCGTTCGACTGACTCCGGCGAACGACGTGGCCAGAACCGCGACGGCAACCGTGCACCACGTCCGGGCGCTCCACGCCCAGGTGGTCCACGTCCAGGGAACAGCCCGTTCTCGTCCCAGCAGGGAATGCGCGGCGAAGGCGGCCAGGGTGGCCCACGTCCATCACGCGATGGCCAGCGCGGCCCACGTCCAGGCGGCCAGGGCGGCCAGGGCGGTCCACGTCCACCACGCGACGGCCAGGGCGGTCCACGCCCAGCACGCGACGGCCAGCGTAGCCCACGCCCAGCAGGCCAGGGCGGTCCACGTCCTGCCGGCCAGGGTGGCCCACGCCCAGCTGGCGCAGGCGCCGGCGGTCCACGTCCAGGCGCAGGTGCAGGAACCACTGCAACCCCACGCATGATGCCTAACCGCACCGATCGTCCAGCCCCAGCAGGCGGCGGACGTCCAGGTGCCGGTGGCGGCGGACGCGGTCGCCCAGGCGGCGGCAACGGTGGCGGTACCGGTGGCGGCTTCCGCCCAGGTGCACCACGTGGCCGCGGTGGCGTTGGCGGTGCTTTCGGCAAGGGAGGCGCCGGTCGCGGCAAGCAGCGCAAGTCCAAGCGCGCAAAGCGCCAGGAATTGGAGCAGATGAGCGTTCCGTCATTGGGTGGCGTGAATGTTCCACGCGGCACCGGTGACACCGAGATCCGTCTGCGCCGTGGTGCTTCGATCACCGACTTCGCTGACAAGATCGGCGCAAACCCGGCCGCACTGGTCACCGTGCTGTTCCACCTCGGCGAAATGGCTACGGCCACCCAGTCGCTGGATGAGGCAACCTTCGAAGTACTCGGCGAAGAGCTGGGCTACAAGGTCCTGGTTGTCTCCCCAGAGGACGAGGACAAGGAACTGCTCGAAGGCTTCGGCCTCGACCTGGACGCTGAGCTCGAAGCTGAAGGCGAAGACGTGCTTGAAGAGCGCGCCCCAGTCATCACCATCATGGGCCACGTTGACCACGGTAAGACCCGTCTGCTTGATGCCATCCGCAAGTCCAACGTCATTGAGGGCGAACACGGCGGCATCACCCAGCACATCGGTGCATACCAGATCAACCACCAGCATGAAGGCCGCGATCGCGCGATGACCTTCATCGATACCCCGGGCCACGAGGCGTTCACCGCCATGCGTGCTCGTGGTGCCGAGGTCACCGACGTCGCCGTTCTGGTTGTCGCTGCGGATGATGGCGTCATGCCACAGACCGTGGAAGCACTGAACCACGCACAGGCTGCCGGCGTGCCGATCATCGTCGCAGTGAACAAGATCGATAAGGAAGGCGCCAACCCGGACAAGGTCATGGGGCAGCTCACCGAATACGGTCTGGTTCCTGAAGAATACGGTGGCGACACCATGTTCGTGAAGGTTTCGGCACTGCAGAAGCAGGGTATCGACGAGCTGCTCGACGCCGTCCTGCTGACTTCCGATGTCCTGGAACTGAAGGCCAACCCGGACAAGTCCGCTCGTGGTGTAGCCATTGAAGCGAACCTGGATAAGGGCCGCGGTTCGGTTGTCACCGTCCTGGTCCAGTCTGGTACCTTGTGCGTCGGCGACACCATGGTTGTGGGCACCGCCCACGGCCGCGTGCGTGCAATGTTCAACGAAAACGGCGAGAACCTCGACGTGGCACTGCCATCGCGTCCGGTCCAGGTCTTGGGCATGTCCTCGGTGCCTCGCGCCGGCGACGGCTTCCTGATCACCGAAGACGAGCGCACTGCTCGCCAGATCGCTGACAAGCGCGAAACCGCAGAGCGCAACGCCCTGCTGGCCAAGCGTCGCAAGCGCATCACGCTGGAAGACTTCGATAAGGCTGTTGCAGACGGCAAGATCGATACCTTGAACCTGATCCTGAAGGGTGACGCTTCGGGTGCTGTTGAAGCACTGGAAGACTCGCTGATGAAGATCGAGGTTGGCGACGACGTTCAGCTGCGCGTGATCCACCGCGGTGTTGGTGCTATCACCCAGAACGACGTCAACCTGGCTACCGTGGACAATGCCATCATCATTGGCTTCAATGTCCGCCCAGCCGAGCGCGTGTCTGAACTGGCTGACAAAGAAGGCGTGGATATGCGCTTCTACTCGGTCATCTACTCCGCTATCGACGACATCGAAGCAGCGCTCAAGGGCATGCTCAAGCCGGAATACGAAGAAGTGGCCCTCGGTACCGCCGAGATCCGCATGGTCTTCCGTTCCTCGAAGTTCGGCAACATTGCCGGTTCGATCATCCGCTCGGGCACCATCAAGCGTAATTCCAAGGCACGCCTGGTACGCGATGGCAACGTGGTGGGCGACAACCTGTCGATCGACTCGCTGCGCCGCGAAAAGGACGACGTCACCGAGGTCCGCGAAGGCTTCGAATGCGGTATCGGCCTGGGGTCGTTCAACGACATTAAGGAAGGCGACATCATCGAGACCTTCGAGATGCGCGAAAAGCCACGCGACTAATTGCTCACCAGCAATTAGCAGTGTGACTCACTGATTCGTGGGCGTTTGACCGATAAGCTTTGGTCAAGCGCCCACGAGTTTTGAACCATTAGGAGAAAACCATGGCTGATTCAGCCCGCGCCGCACGCCTAGCCAAGCGCGTGCAGGTCCTCATGGCCCAGTCGCTGCGCAACGTCATCAAGGATGAGCGCATCGACAACGTCACCGTGACCGACGCCCGCGTCACCAACGACCTGCAGCACGCCACCGTGTACTACACCGTCTTTGGCGATGACCAGATGAAGAAGGACATCGCCGAAATGCTAGAAAAGCGCGGCGGTGCGCTGCGCAAGGAATTGGGCCGCAACCTGACCATCCGCCTGACCCCGACGCTGGCCTTCGTAGCCGACGAGATCCCTGAAGGTGCCTCGCACCTTGAGGAATTGCTGGCCAAGGCCCGCGAGAAGGACGCCGAGGTTGCAGCTCTGCGCGAAGGCAAGGACTTCGCTGGAGACCAGGACCCGTACAAGAAGGACGAGGACGCTGAAGAAGCCTAGGGGCTTCTGAGCTTCACTCTGCCTGGAGCAACGCCCCGGATGGCACGCATTGCGTGCTAGCCGGGGCGTTGTGCGTTGGCCTCGATTACCCTCACAGCGAAGCGCGAATCCCTGCCGAAGGCTGGTCGCCGGGCAGATGGTGGGATAGCGTGATCAGAAACCGACGGATCCGACCAAAGGTGCAGCACATGCCAGAATTCACCACAACACTGAGCGCAACCGGCGGAAACAACGTGGGGATCGTGGTTCCCGATGGCATCGTGCTCGGATTCGGCCGCGGCAAACGTGTCCCGGTCATCGTGTGCATTGACGGGGACTACACCTACCGGAACACCATTTCATCTATGCACGGGCAGTTCCTCATTTCCTTCAACTCCGAAACACGCGCAGCTACGGGCAAGGGCGCGGGAGATGAAATCAGCGTGAAACTCGAACTCGACGAAGAGCCGCGCACCGTGGAAATTCCCCAACCGCTGGCCGTGCTGCTTTCAGCTGAACCCGAGCTCCTGGAAGCCTGGAACCAGCTTTCCTACAGCAAGCAGCGAGGCCACGTAGATCCGATCGTGGCAGCCCGCGGCGAGGACACCAGGGCGCGCCGGGTCGAAAAAGTCATCAAGACGCTTCGCGGCAAATAGGCTGCAGGTCGACGCCTACTGCACCGTGAACTGCAGGCGCTGCCAGCCGCTGGCGCCATTGGGCACTGGGTTAGCTTTCTCGCGGGTCTGCAGCAGGCCCTGCGCATCGTAGGCGCGCACCGTGGCCGAATGTGCGCCGGGGGCAGCATCCTTCCATGCGAAGCGCCACTGCCGCCACGTATCCAAGGAGGCCTCGGCGGCAAGTTCGGCGTCTTCCCACGGTCCATCATCGATCTGCACCTGCACGCGGGAAATCCCGCGGGTCTGCGCCCACGCGGTTCCGCCCAACACAACCTCCCCGGCGGGAACCTTAGCGAACGGGCGAGGGGTATCGATCCGGGACGACATCTTGATGGGGCCTCGTTCGGACCAACCGCGAGTGGTCCAATAGGCAGCCTTGTCTTGGAACCGGGTGACTTCCAAATCGATCACCCATTTGGTTGCAGACACATAGCCGTACAGGCCCGGAACCACCATGCGAACCGGGAACCCATGCTCGAATGGCAGTGGCTCATCGTTCATGCCGATCGCCAGCAAGGCCATCCGGTCATCGCTCAGCACTTCCAGCGGGGTGGAAGCGCTGAAACCGTCATGGGAAGTGGAGAGCACCATATCGGCGCCGGCCTGCGGAATCGCGCGCTCCAGCAGGTGGCGCAGCGGGTAGCCAAGCCACTTGGCATTGCCTACCAGATCGCCGCCCACCGGATTCGATACGCAGGTCAGCGTCAGATGTGTTTCCACGAGCTCCTGGTCCAGCAGCTCGTCGAAGGTCATGGTGAATTCGTTTTCCACCATGCCGTGAACGCGCAAGGACCACTGCGCCGGGTCAACTTGCGGCACCGACAGCGCGGTGTCGATGCGGTAGAAATTCCGGTTCGGGGTGATGAATTGCGGCATGTTCGGGTCGTCAATCTGAACCCCCGCGGGCAGGGCCTTGGCCTTGGTCCGGGGCCTCGGCAATCGTAAGGCCTTGCGGGCAGCATCGGCCATGTTGCGCGATGCGGCGAGCGATGTGGACACTCCGGTAGCTATGGCTGCGGCTGCCAGGGTCAAGGCCGAGCTGAGCAAGAAGGTTCTGCGGCTTGGACCGGATGCATCAGCATCCTGGCTCGGCCGTGGGGTCGTGGCTGCAATCAGTCGGCTGAGCCACTGAAGAATCCCGATGCCGGCCACCGCGCCGAGCACTGTAGGGGTAATATCGAGCAGGCTGGTGGAGGCGCGAGCGGCCACGGCGCTGGACATCACCACAGCCAAGGCAATGATGGCGGTGCAGGCAAGGGCGAAGCTCCGCTTTGCCAGCAGGCCGATCAACGCGGAGAGGACCGTCGCGACGACGGCGATGGAAATGAACAGCGCCAGCTTGTCATTGGTGCCGAAGGTCGCGATGGCGAAGTCCTTGAGCCACGGGGGAGTCAAATCGATGATGGCCGAGCCCAAGGCGAAAAACGGTGACGAGGCGCTATTAAAAAATGCCGAAGCGAACTGGGCCACGGCGAACATGGCTGCTGCCGAACAGAATCCAGCCACCGCGTAGAATACGAGAACTCTGTCTTTGCGTTTCGTTGAAATGTCCACTGCCACTCACCTCATGCGTTGCGATCCATGTTCCCCTGCCGATCGCAGGGGAACAACCACTCACCATGTATTCGGAACATCCTTCGATGCGGATTGGAATCGGCTATGAGAGTTTTTGCGGCTTCACAGCGACTGGACCATGATGGGATCTGTTGTCGGGGCAGGGGATCCAGCAGCTGGCTCCACAGTGATCCCGAAATGCGTGATGTCCTTCATCGGATCTGAAACCATGATCATGCCATCGGCATCGGGGCCGGTGAGCATGCCCGCAGAAACTGCACCATCAGCCGAAATCAGCCATAGTTCATAGCCCTTGTCGCTGGACAAAGCCGGCATGCCAGAGGTGGAAACAGCCATCAAGCCCTCATCGGCCGAATAGGAAAGAGTGATACGGGCTCCGTCCTCCAAGGTCTGCGTTTTTGACTTCGCATCAGGGGCGCTCAGAATCCGCGTGAGCTCTTCTTCATGCGAGGCCATGGCGGCCATCTTGTTCTCCAACTCGCGCTGTTCGGAAGTTTGGTTGATCGCCAATCCTCCCAAGGCGACTGCTGCCAGTAGCAGCACACCGGCGGCCAGGGCAAAGAAGCGCTGCGTACCGCGCCCTGTTCCTGCCTGCTGGACCGGAGGTTCTGAAGCGGAACCAGGTTCCCGCGGGGCCTCGGTGGCTGGAGCGGCTGCAGGGGAGTTGTCCAGGGTGGGCTCCTGGTCCTCAACGGGAGGCAGCTGCTCGGTGGTGCGGATGGCGGACATGATGTTGGCCTTCAACCGTGGCGGAGGCGCGACCGGTTGTGCCGCCAAGCCAAGCAGCCCGGCAGTTTCCTGCAGTGCGTCGAGTTCCTGGCGAGCCTGGTCGGAATTCGGAGACTGGTTGAGCAGCTGCTCGCGCTCTTTGTCTCCCAGGGCATCCGCGGCGAAGCTGTCGGTTCGCTCGTTCTTATGCTTGTCCATTACGCCACTCCCATCAGGTCTCGAAGTTTGCTCATTCCATCGCGTATTCGCGTTTTGGCGGTTCCCACCGGTATTTTCAGCATCTCGGCGACTTCCAGATGGGTGTATCCGCCAAAGTAGGCCAGGTGTATGGCCTCTCGCTGTGGCGCGCTGAGCCGTTGCAGTGCCTGGGAGACGCGCACGGTTTCATCGTGCAAGATGGCGTTCTCTTCCACATCATCGTAGCTGTCTTGGAAGTCCTTGATTCCAACGCGCAAATCCCGTGCTTGGCTTGCTTGGCTCGAACGCACACGGTCCACGGCCCGGCGGTGGGCAATGGTCAGCAGCCAGGAGGCTGCGGTGCCGCGGGCCGGATCAAAGCGCCGGGCCTGCTGCCACGCTTCGACGAAAACTTCTTGGGTGACTTCTTCACTCTGCGCCCTGTCGCGAAGCACCCGCAGCACGAGTCCGAAGACTCGGGAAGCCATGGCATCGTAGAGCGATTCGAAGGCAGCTTCTTGTCCCAGCGCGACCTGTTGCATCAGGGCGTCCGGCGTTTGAACGGAATCGTCTTCCATGGAGTCGAGTCTATTTGAACTCATGAATCCTAGAGTCTCACGCATCTGTGTCTGTTTCGCTGTCTGCTGTTCCGTGGCGCTTTGCGAAAGTTGCCGATGAGGGAGCAACGGCCCGTTGCACCAGCGAAGGTGATGCCTGGATCTGGACTCCATGCATCACCTTCAGGCCACCGGACTTGCGATTGCGCCGTTGCTACTTTTTGGCTGGTGGCATCAGGACGGTGTCCACCAGGTACACGGTCGCGTTGGCCGTCTGCACGCCACCGCAGATGACCGAAGCGCCATTGACTTCGAGGTCGTCTCCGCTGCCGGTGACTTCCACATCCTCGCCCTGGACGGTTGCATGGGTTCCGGGCAGATCATCCGGTGCGATCTGGCCGGGGATCACATGGTAGGTCAGGATGCTGGTCAGGGTGTCCGCGTCCTTGGCCACGGCGGCCAGGTCATCCTTGGGGATGGCGGCGAACGCATCGTCGACTGGGGCGAAGACGGTGAACTCGTCGCCGTTGAGGGTGTCGACGAGGTCGACGTCTGCATTCAGCTTTCCGGAAACTGCGGAAGTCAGCGTGGTCAACAGCGGATTGTTCGAAGCTGCGACGGCCACTGGATCCTTGGCCATTCCGGCTACCGAACCGTCACCGGTTGGCACTGCTTCTGCATAGGCCGCGCAACCGCTGCCCACCAGATTGCTTGCCGGATCCATTGCCGATTCGCTGGCCATGGACGAGCTGCTCTCCGTGGCGGAGGCCGTGGGCGATTCCATGGTTTCCGAACCGGTCGAGCAGGCGCTCAGTCCCATGGCGGCGACTGCGATGAGCCCGAATGCTCCAGCGACTTTGCTGTATGTGCGATTCATGATTTTCTCCTTGATTCGCCGCGACTGATGTCGTCGGTGTTTTTCCTGTCTGTGCGGACCAGGTTGTCAATGAGCATTCGGGGCAGGATGCCCAACGGATTGGAATCTCTTGAAAAATTTATTCTGCGGCCAATTCGCGGAGCCCGGAAGGACTCATCTGCAATCCGTGGCAGGAACAATCTGGGCTGCGACGTGGCATCGGCCACGGTTGAACTGCCAGACGGGTGAATTTTCTGCCTAAGCCATATACTGGAAGGCGTGAGTAAAGCCGGGCAGAACACTGAAGAGCAGGCCTCGGGCCTGGTACTAGTCGACAAAGATCAGGGAATGACCTCCCACGACGTGGTCGGGCGCATCCGCAGGCTGGCAGGCACCCGAAAAGTGGGGCACGCCGGCACTCTTGACCCGATGGCCACCGGCGTCTTGGTGGTCGGGGTCAACAAGGCCACCCGTCTGCTCACCTACATCGTTGGCCATGACAAGACCTACACGGCAACGATCCGTCTCGGGCAGAACACTGTCACCGACGATGCCGAAGGCGAGATCATCTCGCAGCGCATCGCCGCAGCCGTCACCGATGAAGACATCGAGCGCGAAGTCGCCAAGCTTCGCGGGGACATCGAACAGGTGCCAAGCCAAGTCTCGGCGATCAAGGTTGATGGCAAGCGCTCCTACGCTCGCGTCCGCGCCGGGGAACAGGTAGAACTCAAGTCCCGCCCGGTCACCATTTCTCGCTTTGATATCCACGAGATCCGCCGCGAAAACGGTGGCAAGATCCTCGACGTTGATGTCACCGTCTCCTGCTCTTCCGGAACATACATCCGTGCCCTGGCACGTGACCTCGGCGAAGCACTGGACGTAGGGGGACACCTCACCGCGCTGCGCCGCACCGAGGTTGGCCCCTACAAGATCGAGCTGACCCGGACGCTGGAACAGCTGGCCGATGAATTCGCCATGCTGCCGATTGAAAAAGCCGCTGCCGCTTTGTTCCCAAACCGAACCGTCAGCGTTGATGAAGCCATTGAGCTTTCGTTCGGCCGAACCATTCGCGCTTCCCACCTGAGCATGGACATCGAGCCAGGGCAGACCGTCGCGGCGTTCGCGCCCAACGGGGTGCTGGTGGCGTTGTTGGAGGACAAAGGCGACAAAGCTCGCACTGCCCTCGTATTCACTGCGAAGTAATCCCGAAAGGACGAGCCGTTGTTTGCCTTGAACGGATTTTTTATCGCCGGTGCTGTGATTTGTGCAGTGGCATTGCTGGTGGCCATCGTGGCGACGGTTATTCGCAAGCACCCCGATGACTGGTCTTTGATCGGTGCCGCCGCTACCGAAGCTTTCCTGGTGGTCTACGGTATCGCCGCGGCCATCCGGCAGGCATCCGGAAATGCGGTGCAGGGTGATCCGTGGGAATTCTGGGGATACCTCATTACCGCGTTGGTGATGCCGCCGGTAGCGTTCTTCTGGGCGATCAGCGAAAAGAGCCGCTGGTCTAATGCGGTACTCGGCGCTTCGGCATTGGTCACTTTCATCATGCTGTTCCGCATGGAACAGATCTGGCACTAGGAGTCATAGCCATGGGCGACAAGCCACGCAACTCACGCATCCTTCAGGCAGCTGAAGCACGCTCCGCCGACAAATCACCCAAGCCGAGCCGGTCCACCGGACTCGGCCGGGTCATCATCGCTGTGTATGGCATCTTGGCGTTGGCCGCAACGGTCCGCGGCGTGTACCAGATCCTGAGTAAGTTCGATGAAGCTCCGGTGGCATACACGCTGTCATTGATCTCCGGCTTGATCTACCTTCTGGCAACCTTCTCGCTCTCCTCGGCCAAGCCGAAGGCGTGGCTGCTGTCCTTGTGGGCGGTCAGCATCGAGCTGGTAGGTGTGATCGTCGTGGGCATCCTTTCGCTCACCCACCCGGAAATCTTTGCCCACCCATCGGTATGGAGCGGTTTCGGCCAGGGGTACGGATATATTCCATTGGTTCTGCCGATTGTCGGATTGTGGTGGCTGTACCGTAACCGCAGTGAGCGTCACGCCTAAAGACGTGTAAGAATTGCCTCGGTGGGATTTCTGCCCACCACAAGAATTTCTAAAGGAGCACAGTGCACTATTGGAAGGGCTTGGACGCCGTCCCCGCGGATATGGCTCCCACTGTCGTGACCATTGGCAACTTTGACGGTGTGCATTTGGGACACTGCGAGGTCCTGGATGCCGCGGTCACGCAAGCAAAAGCGCGCTCTGCTCAATCCGTGGTCATCACCTTTGACCCGCACCCGGCCTTGGTGCATCGCCCGGACAATGCCCCAGAATTGATCATGGGCATCGCCGACCGGATTGATACCTTGGCCAGCGTCGGCTTGGACGCAACATTGATGATCCATTACACGCTGGATTTCGCTGACCAAAGCGCCGAAGAATTTGTTCGTTCCATCATCGTCGAGAAGCTTCATGCGGTGGCCGTCGTCGTGGGCCATGACGTGCGCTTCGGTCGGAACAATTCCGGGGACTTCAGCTTCATGCAAGAACTGGGCAAGAAGTACAACTTTGACGTGATTGGCGTCGAAGACGTGGGGGACAAGCGCCGTTTGTCATCCACCTGGGTTCGCGAAGAACTGGCCGCGGGCAATGTTGAAGCTGCGGCCGCGATCCTTGGCCGGCCTCATCGCATGCGTGGAGAAGTGGTCCATGGCCACGCCCGCGGACGTGAATTGGGTTTCCCTACGGCCAATCTGGATCCTGAAGCCACCGGCATCATTCCTGCCGACGGAGTCTACGCCGGATGGGTTATCGATGAGGCCGAGGTCCGCTGGCCAGCAGCCATTTCAGTGGGGTCAAACCCGACCTTCGACGGTGTTTCACGAGTCGTCGAGGCCCACGTGATCGATCGCCCAGAAGAAGGCGTAGAAGACTTTGACCTCTATGGCCAGCAGATCGTGGTGGAGTTCATCGCACACCTACGCCCCATGGTTGCCTACCGCGGCATCGAAGCACTGATTGAGCAGATGACCGAAGACGTAGATCAAGCCCGAACCGTTTTGGCCTCAGAACGCCACTAGAATTCATGGCTGATATCCCTTCCCTGCCGCAACGAGCCTTCGTGGTCAGCGCGCAACGACGTGATGAATTGGCTTCTGCGTTCCAGTCGGGCGCCGAAAGCTATGACAAGATTCGTCCGTCCTATCCTGACGCAGCTTTGGACTTCACCCTGCAAAACCATCCAGTCAGGGCAGTGGATATCGGTTGCGGCTCGGGGATCTTCACCGAGCAACTTGTGGGGCACGGCCTGGACGTTACCGCTGTTGACCCGTCCGAAGACATGCTTTCGGTTCTAGCCAAGCGCCTGCCTGAAGTAGCAACGCTCTGTGCTTCCGGTGAGGCAACTGGTCTGGCCGAGAACAGTTTTGATTTGGTGACCTACGCACAGGCCTGGCACTGGGTTGATCATCCCAAGGCAAGCGCAGAAGCCGCCAGGTTATTGCGTGACCATGGATGGCTGACGCTGCTGTGGAACCAATTGGACGTCTCGATTCCCTGGGTTCACCGGCTGGCTCGCATCATGCACGCGGGCGACGTGCATCGCCCAGAGCTGGAACCGCCGCTAGGGCCGGAGTTCAAGAAGCCAGAACACGGTATTTGGCACTGGTCCATGCCGCTGGACTTCGACGAAATCGTTGAACTGACCAAATCCCGCAGCTATTACCGCAAGGCAACGGCAACGACGCAAGCCAAGGTCGAAGCGAATCTCCAGTGGTATTGGACCGAGCACCTTGGACACGAGCCATCGGAGAAGGTGCAGGTGCCGTATCTCACCCATGCTTGGAGGTCCCGCCGGCGTACCCGACGGTGATATGATTGACGATGGTTCTCGCTGCAGTCCGCGGTTGCGAGTATCCACCGCAAATGCTTCGGCGTTTGCACTGACTTATGAACGCGGTCCAACTCTAGGAGTTTGTTATGGCATTGGATGCCACTATCAAGAACGAAATCATCAAGGCTTACGCTACCCACGAGGGTGACACCGGTTCGCCTGAGGTTCAGATTGCCGTCATGTCCCGTCGTATTTCGGACCTGACCGAGCACCTGAAGATGCACAAGCATGACCACCACACCCGCCGTGGCCTGATGGCTCTGGTTGGTCGTCGTCGTCGTATGCTCGGCTACCTGAAGAACACCGACATCGAGCGTTACCGTTCGCTGATCGAGCGTCTGGGCCTGCGTAAGTAGTCTCTCGCGCTGGTGCGAAAATCCCCGTCTTCCTTAGGGAAGGCGGGGATTTTTTTATGCCCGAAAACGTCATGATGGCATCTTCCACTAAATTCCTTGCGGCACGAGTCCACACCCAGATGTCCTCATGCGACTGATCATTGGAAATTTAGGACCTGAAGCTACCGCTAAGTCGCGACCAATTGCGACTCATTGGCCTCAAGACTAGGGCGTGTGCCTCTCGCATGTCCTCACGTTGCCTCTGGCTACATCAGGTGTAGTGCCAGGGGACTTCAAACGACATCTAATAGCGACTTTGACTTCGCATTTCACTGAATTTCAGCAGGTTTCAGAAGCCTTTTCTGACCTTTTCTGAAAGTGCTTTTATGGCTAGCAAGAGCCCGCACTTGTCAGGAATGGAGCACCGAAGATGTTCAAGACCCCGCTATCGCCCAGACGGCGCCGCACCATGGCAACACTGTTGCTAGCACCAGCACTGCTGATGGCCTCCTGCACGTCCTCCGCTCACGGCACCGACCTGAGAAATCCTGACGGTACTGTCAACGTCAGATATGAAGGTGCAGCCAACACCGTAACGCTCATAGAGCTGGCTTCCGCTCTCGGCTACCTTGACGGCATCAAGCTGGAATGGGTTGGCAACAACTCCAGCGGGCCGTTATCCATTCAAAATACGGCAACCGGTGAAACCGATATTGGCGGTGCTTTTTCTGGTGCTGTTGTAAAGCTCCAAGAAGCCGGAGCCCCGGTGACTGCTGTCGTCTCCTACTACGGTTCCAATGACGATTACTTTGTCGGTTTTTATGCTTCCAAAGACAGTGGCATTAAAGAAGCTCGGGATCTTATCGGAAAGACCGTCGCGGTCAATACGCTCGGTGCCCACTCAGAAGCGGTGATCCGCACCCACCTGAAAGCACAAGGGCTGAGCGACGACGAGATCGGCCAAGTCCAGCTTGTCGTATTGCCGCCGACGGACACTGAACAAGCTGTCCGGACCCATCAGGTCGACGTCGGGGCACTTTCCGGAGCTGCCCAAGTACATGCAGTGAAACAGGGGGATTTGAGAGAAGTCTTCAGGGACACGGAAGTGTTCAACAACTTCAATGCTGGCGAATACGTCCTGCGCGACGACTTCATCAACGAATATCCCGAAGCAGCGCATTCCCTGGCCACGGGCACAGCCAAGGCCGCGAACTGGGCCGCTTCACATTCACGCGATGAAGTTCTCAAGAAGCTGACGGACATAGTCGAGTCCAGGGGCCGTGGCGAAGATGTCGAAGCCCTACAGTACTTCAACGGCTATGGAGTAGGGAAGAACGCTCCGATTTCTGATGAGGACTTCAGCCGTTGGATCCCGTGGCTGAATGAATCCGGAATTGTTGACGGAGAGATAACACCCAGTGAGTACTACACCAATGAATTCAACGATCTCGCAAACGAAGGATAGCCACTGATCATGTCCACTATCGAAATCAAGAACCTGAGCAAAACGTTCCAGCGCACCGGCGCCAGCGAACAGTCCGCAGTCACAGCCCTTGAATCCCTTGACCTGTGGATCCAGGACGGCGAGTTCTTCACCCTCGTCGGGCCAAGCGGATGCGGCAAATCCACGCTGCTGGACATACTCGCCGGCTTGAGCTCTCCGAGCCGGGGCGAAGTCCTCGTTGATGGGGCACCCATTTCAGGACCAAGCCTCGAACGCTCGGTGGTCTTCCAGCAGTATGCACTCTTCCCATGGCTCACGGCGGCAGCCAATGTCCAAGTGGGTCTCGAAAGCCAGGCCCGGCATGGACAGGGACTGAACAAAGCTGAACGCCGCGTGAGGGCCCATGAATATCTGAGCCTGGTCGGACTAGAAGGCGTAGAGGCTAAATACCCGCATGAACTGTCCGGTGGAATGCGGCAACGCGTGGCGATCGCACGTGCCCTTGCCCACGAACCAAAGGTCCTGCTGATGGATGAGCCCTTCGCAGCCCTCGACGCACAAACCCGCGAGCAACTCCAAGATCTCCTCTTGGATATCTGGAAACGTACCAAGACCACCATCGTATTCATCACCCACGGTATTGAAGAAGCCGTCTATTTGGGGCAGAAAGTCGCCGTCATGTCGTCCAAGCCCGGAAAGATCAAGGAGATTGTGGACATTGACCTTGAAGATCGACTGTCGGTAGATGACATTCGTTCCACGCGTCGGTTCGGTGAATATCGGCACCACATTTGGACGCTCTTGCATAACAGCAATCAGCAAGAGACGGACACGCCAACCGGAAAAACATTGGTTACTTCAGGAGCTCCAGCATGAGCACATTGGTATTACAAGATCAGCCAGCCAGCATTGACGTTGTTTCTGCACAACGCAAACCTTCAACCGGCCGAGCGATAAAGGCCCTGCGAAAAACACTGTATCGATCTGGCGCAATTATCGGTTTCCTGCTGGTGTGGGAGCTTGTCCCGCAGTTTGTGCTGGAGCCTGCATCAAAAGTCTTTCTCCCGCCCCTGCACGAGGTACTGCAGCAATTGTGGAAAATGATCATCAGCGGTGACCTTGCCACGCACATTGCCGCCAGCCTTTCACGCTCAGCGATCGGTTTTATCCTGGCGGTGGCCATCGGTGTTCCCGTGGGGCTGGTGGTCGCCTGGTTTTCGAAGGTCGGCGACTTCCTGAACCCGCTACTCGAAGTTTTCCGCAACACCGCTGCCTTGGCATTGCTACCGGTATTCACGTTGCTCTTGGGCATCGGCGAATTGTCCAAGGTTTCCATCGTGCTCTACGCGGCATTCTTCCCGGTACTGCTCAACACCATCCTTGGCGCACGCAGCGTTGACCCGCTACTGATCCGGGCCGGCAGAACGTTGGGGCTAAACAGTTTCGAGATTTTCTCAAAAGTAGTCCTGCCGGCCTCGGTGCCCATCATTTTTACTGGGATTCGCATGGCAGGAACGTCAGCGGTATTGGTTCTCATCGCCGCTGAAATGATCGGTGCGAAGGCTGGTCTGGGATACCTGATTACCAATTCGCAAGCCAGTTTCCTCATCCCGAAAATGTATGCGGCAATTCTGACGGTCGCCATTCTGGGCTTTGCCGTCAACGCCGCCCTCGTAGCGCTGGAACGCCACTTCTCACGCTGGGCTCGCGCCTAGATTCATGTATCACTGAAAGGACCTGCACCATGACACGTACATTGACCCTCAACGCTTTCCTCATGACCACCGGACACCATGAATCATCGTGGCGCTTGCCAGAGAGCGACCCTCATGCCGGAACGGACATTGGCCACTACATTCGCTTGGCGCAATTGGCCGAAAAGGCTAAACTCGATGCGATCTTCTTCGCTGATGGACCATTGCTCCAAGGACCAGTCGCCCAGCGGCCTGCGGGGATTCTCGACCCGGTATCGGTACTGACGGCCATTGCACCGCTGACGGAAAACATTGGACTGATTGCTACCGCTTCAACCAGCTATAACGATCCTTATAATCTGGCGCGACGTTTCGCGAGCCTTGATCTGATCAGCAATGGACGTGCTGGTTGGAATGTCGTCACCACTGCAGGTGATGCCGCCGCTCGAAACTTCTCTCAATCCGGACAGTTCGATAGTTCTCAACGATATCTTCGGGCGGACGAGTTCTTGACGGTAGCGAAAAAACTAAGGGACTCGTGGGACCCTGAAGCAATCGTCGCTGACAAGGACAGCGGCACATGGGCGGATCCTGGCAAGATCCATCCTGCGAACCACGTTGGAGAACATTTCCAAGTCGCAGGTGCGTTGAATGTTCCGCGCTCGCCGCAAGGCCATCCAGTGATTATCCAAGCTGGTGCTTCGGCTGCAGGCAAGGACTTTGCCGGGCGATGGGCTGAAGCCATATTCACGGCTCACCAATCCTTTGAATCGGCCAAAGCCTTTTATCAAGAAATCAAACACAAGGCTGTAGCCAACGGCAGGGCCGAGCAGTCCGTGAAGGTGCTACCGGGAATTGTTCCCATTCTCGGCTCCACGGAAGCCGAGGCACTTGAATTGGCGGACCGCTTGGATGAACTGATTCTGCCGGAGTATGCCAAGAACACGCTGGCCCAGCAATTGCATGTCGACCCGCAGATCCTAGACCTGGATCGGGATTTACCAGCGGGATTGGAAAGCGTAGTCTCCAAGGAGAAATCCACGTCTCGAAGGGACCTCATCCTAGAGCTGGGTTATCAGCGGAAACTGACGGTACGTCAGATCATTCGCGAGCTGGGACCAGGACGAGGGCATCAGACGTTCACCGGCACACCTGAACAACTTGCCGACCGAATTGAGTATTGGTTCAATGCAGGAGCAGTCGACGGGTTTAACATCATGGCTCCGGTGCTTCCATCGGGTCTCGAGACTTTCACTGAGCAGGTGGTCCCGATCTTGCAACAGCGCCAGCTCTTCCGCACCGAATATGAGCACAGCACGCTGCGCGGAAACTATGGCTTGCCTATTCCAAGAGTTGAACGGACATCATTGAGCGTCTAGGGACGGCGAGATATCCCGTGAAGGCGAAGGCATGTAAGTCTGGCTCTTCACGGGATTTCACGAGCCCAATTTGTCGGATCAGCAGATTACGCTGTGCCCATGAATGATGTATCCCAAGCAGCAGGCAAGCTTGATCTTCAAGACTTGCGCGAATGGTACGACGCCGCGGAATTGAACCTTCTTTTGGAAGCCCAAGCTCCTGACGAAACCATGTACTGGAAAGTTACGGCCACCGAAGAGTGGGAGGAATTGGAGTCAGCGGCTCAAATCGCCGATATCCTCCACCTGGTTAGCCAAGAGGGAGACACCTTCAACTTCGAAGGCGAAGAACCAATCAACAAATACGCCCAGGGCCTGCGCCTGGCTGACGGAAATTTCATGCTGGAGCTAGCCATCGTTGATTCACACGCATACAACATGCGCATTGCCTACGGTCCGAAAGCTGACAGCGCATCCAGCTCTCCGGATGATGACGTTGAACCCTACGGGCCTGAATCGCTCACCGTGGCCCAGGTCCATGAAGTCCTCACCGGTTGGGTGCTTGGACGCGGCCTTCCCGATGGCTACGGCGGTAGCATCCACATGTATCGATAAATACAGACGAAAATAGACTAGCGGGCGGCCCCGATGGGGACGCCCGCTTGCTGCAGGGAAAATTGCGCCTAGCGCTATAGGACCGTCGAGGACTTTTCGAACAATCGGTTAGTGGCGATTCGGGCTCCTTCGCCCAGCGCCTCCAGCTTCGCCGCCGCGATTTGCGGATGCACGCGGCCGCCAAGACCGCAATCAGTGGAGGCGATGACATTTTCACGGCCCACCAGATTCGCGAATCGTTCAATGCGGTCGGCAACCAGATCCGGATGCTCAACCACGTTCGTAGCATGCGAGACGACGCCAGGGATCAGGATCTTGCCCTCCGGCAAGGCGCGGTTTTCCCAGATGCGCCATTCGTGCTCGTGGCGCACGTTGCCTGCCTCGAAGGAGATCATGCCTGCATTAATCTGCAGTACCGAATCCAGGATGTCGGCGAAGGCGATGTCCGTGGTGTGCGGTCCATGCCAAGATCCCCAGCATACGTGCAGGCGGATCTTGTCGGCGGGCAGATCCCGCAAGGCGTAATTGGTCGCTTCGACGCGCAGCTGGATGAATTTGAGATAGTCCTCGAGGCTAGGCTCGGGATTGACCTGGTCCCAGGACTCGGCCAATGACGGATCATCGATTTGCAATGTCAGCCCGGCATCGAGGATTGCCTTGTACTCTTCACGCATGGCATCGGCTGCTGCGTAGAGATATTCTTCATCGCCCGCGTAGAAATCGTTGGCCAGACGGGCACAGGAAGCTGGAGACAACGCGGCGAGGAAGCCTTGATCAGTTCCTGTTTGTTCCAGAGCCGAAGTCAAGTTCTCAATATCAGAAGCCACGAGGTCATGTCCGGTGTAGGTCAATGGCGCGACGACTTTGGGCTGCGTCGTTGACTTGCGATTCGTCAAGATTCCGGACGCCGGATCAGCATAGGCCTCGGCAAAGCGCTGGCGGTCGCGGCGGTCCGGGAACGAGGTCAGAACGATATTCCCGGGGGATGAGCGGCGAACTTCCGCTTCAGCCCAGCGGTCCACGGTCGTTGCTTCCAAGCCGCCAAGGCGTGCGAAAGAATAGTTCCACCAGGCCCCGTAGTCCACGGACGAGGACATCGTATGGCCGTATTCGCCATCATTGGGAATATCAATCCCGGCATTGCGCTGGCGCTGGACGACATCCACCACGGCGGTCGAGAGCAATTCGGTAAAACCGGCAACATCCTCAGGATTGTTCTCCTTGGCCGCGTTGGCTGCCAAGAGCTCCGGGGTGCGCGGCAGGGAGCCGGCGTGGGTGGTAAGGATATGATCCGGGGTCTGTGAAGACATGGCAAAGCCACCTTTCCATCGGTCCTGGCGGTAGCACCGTATCCGCAAAAAGCTAGAGCTTCGTCAGTTGGATCGGTTGCTGCGGCGTCACAGAGCCAGGTCTCTCGGCCACTCGGGATGGGTACATATCAATCACTATCAGCCCTTTGGGATCGGCTGCGAATTGCTGGACCTTCGTTGCGCCAAGGACAAGCTGGAGACCGTCATATTCGAACACAGTGGGCCGAAAAAAGCTTGAACCCGTGCGATGGCACGAGTTCAAGCTCAATCTTTACGTAATTTTTGCGCGGGTTACGCCGATTTCTAGTCCGCTTCTGCTTCGGCAGCGGATTCTTCGGCTGCCTTTTCCTGGTGGATTACTTCTGCGAGAAGTTTCTCCATCTCCTTTGCGACGCCTGCGGCTGAAGCGGGGTTCTGGCCGGTGACCAGACGTTCGGAGACTTGAACGTTCTCTTCAAAATTATCCGCAGCGATATGGTTGGCGCCTTGCTCGACCAGTTTGTCGGCCAAGAAGAACGGGATGATCTGATCCTTGCCAACGGCTATTTCCTCGTCGTTGGTGAAGGCCGCGACATCCTTGCCGCTGAGCAGCTTGATGCCGTGGTGCAGTTCCACATCGAGTAGCCCCGCCGGGCCATGGCACACGGCGCCGACGACTCCGCCCTTGTTATAGATATCCCCGATGAGCTTTTGCAGGCCTTCATTGTCGGGGAAGTCCCACATGGTGCCGTGGCCGCCTACCAGGTAGATCGCGTCGTATTGCTCCGGGTCAATGACTTCCACCCTGGCCGTGTTGTACAGGCCAGCCCGGGTAGTTTCGTCTTCGGTGAATTGCACCTGGATCGGATCGTCAGTATCGACAGTGTCCCGGGGAGGCTGTCCGCCCTTGATCGAGGCGAAGTCGACGAAATGCCCTGAATCTCGGAAGACCTTCCAAGGATGAGCTGCTTCCGCGACGTTATATCCGGTGGGGTCTCCGCCCGCACCGAGTTCGGAAACGCTGGTTAGGACCATGAGGATTTTCTTCACGGGGTACTCCTTTCGCATTTGTCCTCCCAGCCTTGTACAAAGTGGGCAAGGCTTCAACCGAACCTAGCCGGTTTCCAGAGTTCTATGCGATTGTTCCCTGTTTGGATGGGGAATCGGGTAAGCGAAGCATCAGGATTCCCAGCAAAGTAATAGCCAAGATCACTGCGGCAAGGGCCCATAAGCCCGCCGAGACGCTGGCTGTGGCAGCGACGGCACCCACGAGGATCGGGCCGCCGGCGTCCCCGAGTTCGCGCCCGAGTTCTGCCGATCCCATGGTGCGCCCAATGCGTTCATCGGGAGTCGTCGAAGCTAGATGAGCGAAGCCCAGCGGTGTAGAGATCCCGACGCCGGTCCCCAGAAGCAGCGAGCTCAGCAGCAACGTGGCAAAGCTCTGCCAGATCGCAACCGAGACCAGTCCCGCGATGATCAGCAGGAGCCCGAGAGCCATGCCTGTGGCAAAACTGATCCAGGCCTGATCGTTGACCCGGCCAATCCAGGGCTGCACGAGGGCCGAACAGATCGCCAACATCGACACCACGCCCATGCTTTGCATCTCGTTGAGACCCAGCTTCGAGCCGATCAGCGGCAGGAAGCCAACGGCTGCGCCCAACGCGCCGGTGGAGGCAGCCAGAACCATGGTCGGCACCAGGAAACCCGGCTGCACCGTTTGGCGGGCAAGATCTGCCAGCGTGTAACGCTGCTTGGGGAGAATGGGCAGGACGGGCATTTTGAGCCACACCCAGATCGCCGCGGCCAACGAGATCACTGCCATGAAGGCAAAGAGCGCGGGGAGGCCCGAGAAGAAGATCAATCCCGCGCCGATCAGCGGGCCCAAGACGTAGCCGAGGGTTTTCCACGCACCGTATCGGCCGAAGTACTGGCCAGTGCTAGGCCCAGAGAGCCGAGCCACAGCTGCGGAAGCCGCCGGAGAAAATGCCGAGGCCGCAGCGCCCTGGCCAAGCCGGACTAGGCCAAGCGCAAGCGCTGAATTCGCGAAGATGCCCATGGCTGACATGATCGTGAATACAACGAGGCCGCCAAGAATCACCGGTTTTGCGCCGATGCGGTCGCTGAGGGTTCCAAATACCGGTTTCAAAATGACTTCGGCAACATCGTAGACGGCGAGCAAAATGCCCAGCGTGAGCAGGCTGGAACCTAGTGCCTCGAATTCGGATCCGAGGCCTGCAGCAATGCTGTGTGCTCCAAAAGCGGTAGTGAAGCCGGCGGCAAAGAGCGGCGCTATGTGGCGGGTGCTTGTTGTATCTCGGGTCATGACATCATTTCGTTGTTGATGGCAGTGGAGTATTACGGGGTATCGCCGACTGCCCGCGAACTCGCTGTCCGTGCAGAGATCCAAGGCTGACGCATCTTTGAAAATAGCATCTTGGAGTTTCCACTCGAAGTATTACCGAGCGAAGGGCGGGCCAACGGTTAGGCTGAAGTTGATTTGAACTTCCGAGATGAGCAGGAATGCGAGACATCATGAGCAATACAGTTCTTCAGCGTCACCTCTTTGGACCTGGTCCATGCAACCCCTATCCGGAAGCGACGGCCGCATTGGGACTGCCGCTGCTGGGTCATCTGGACCCGGAATTCATCGCCCGCATGGATCGTGTGGCCGATGGCCTGCGCACGCTGTGGGGGACCGAGAACCTGCGGACCCTGCCACTGAGCGCCACGGGTTCGGCCGGCATGGAAGCGGCGTTTGTCAACACCATCAATCCTGGCGACGTTGCGGTCATCGCCGTTAATGGCCTCTTCGGCGAGCGCATGTGCGAAGTCGCGTCACGTGTGGGTGCCGAGGTTGTCCGGGTTGACCACGAATACGGCACACCGGTGGACGCGCAGCGTGTGGCAGATGCCCATCCCAACCCTGCGGTGATTGCTGCCGTGCACGCGGAAACGAGCACCGGGGTTCTCTCGGATATCGCCGCTTTGGGAGCGATCAAGGGAGAGGCTCTGCTGATCACCGATGCAGTGACGTCCATTGGCGGAATGCCGGTGCTGGCGGATCAGTGGGGAATCGACGTGGGGTATGCCGGTACGCAGAAGTGCATTGGTGTCGCCCCGGGGCTGGCGCCGTTCACGATTTCCGACCGTGCCTTTGAGCGCCGAGTGCTCAAGCCCCAATCCTGGTATCTGGATCTTGGCTTGCTCGGCGGATATGCCACCGGGTCCTCCGGTGGCGGTCGAACCTATCACCACACTGCTCCGGTTGCGATGGTGGCCTCGTTGGAAGCAGGCATTGACCGCATCCTGTCCGAGGGGCTTGACGCGGTAACCGCGCGTCATCAGGAAGCCGGCGGCTTGTTGCAAGAGGGGTTGCAGGATATGGGCCTGGAGCTCTTTGCCCAGGCGGGGTACCGCTTGCCTCAGCTGACTACGGTGAAGGTACCCGAGGGTGTTGATTCGGCCAAGGTGCGCGGCTACCTGTTGGACCGCTTCAACATTGAGATCGGCGGGGGAGTCGGGCAGTACGCCAATACCGTGTGGCGTATCGGGCTGATGGGTCCGAATGCGAATCCTGGTTCTGTGGCATTGCTTCTTTCGGCATTAAAAGAGGCGATAACCAAGTCCTAAACCGACGGTTAGATCTCTTGAATGATCTCACCGAGTAGGCAATATTATCTAGATCTACTTTCGTCTTGTCTATGAGTCCGATAGTGTCGACTACGTCATTCGTTTCTTCAGCAGAAAGCAGGCAGCAGGATGAAAGCCCTTTTCGATTTTGATTTCCGGAAGTTCGTCACCCCATCGATCATCAAGATTGTCTACATCTTGATCATGATCTTCCTTGTTCTCGGCTACATTGCGATGGTGATCGCAGCGTTCTCCGAAGACGCCTTGTTCGGCTTGTTGATGCTGATCATCATCGGCCCGTTGTTTGTCCTGATCTACCTGGTCTTGGCACGTGCCGGGCTTGAGTCGCTGATCGCTTCGATCCGTACCGCGGAGAATACTGCCGAGCTGATTCGTCTTGCTGGTGGCCGTCCTCCATTCGAAGTCGGGGATGCACCGTACCCAGGTGATCCGTCAGCGCCTCAGGGTTACACCAACCCGACCACGCAGTACCCGACTCAGCGTGGTCCACAGACCGGTCCTGCCGATGGCGGAACCACTCCGCCAACCAATCCTTACCAGAAGTAGATAACGAGGCGAGCGGGCCAGCACCACTTGGTGCTGGCCCGCTCGCCGTTAATGCCTTGCTTGTTTTGTGTCCTACCAGTCGTTGCTGGCTTTCAGCGATAGCACCGGGCATCCTGCCTGGAGCAGGATGCGCTGTGCGACCGAACCCATGAGGAATTTGCCCATGGCGCTGCGCTTGCGAAGCCCGATCACAATCAACTGTGCCCGTTGGGCCTCAGCCACCTGCAGAATCTGATCTGCGGCATCAACGCCCTGGGACTGGCGTTCGATCCAGAAGTCCAGCCCGGTTTCGGCCAGTCGGGATTCCAACTCGTGGTACTGCTTGGCATCGATGAGCCGGTCATCGACCAGCTGGTCGCCCTTGGAGGAATTGACCACCACCAGTTTGGCGTCGCGGCGCTGTGCTTCCTCGATGGCCCGGGCCAGTGCGGTTTCGCCTTCGGGAGAAGGGATGTATCCGACAACTATGCTCATGATTCGTCCTTTCCGTTCTGGCTTTGCCCATCGCCGGTGACTGAGGCCTTGTGCTTAGGCTCGTGGTGCTCTTCGCCAAAAATCTGCTCGGCGACAACATCGTGCTTTCCGCGGGAGCGGCGGATGACCGAGACCAGCAGCGGCAACAGCAGCAGGATCGCAATGATGATGTAGATCGCGACCGCCAGCGGTTCGCTCCAGATTCCGGTGACCGAGCCTGAAGAGAGCTGGAAGGTCTTGCGCAGCTGCTCTTCGGCCATGGGGCCGATGATGACTCCGAGGATCAGCGGAAGAACCGGCAAGCCGAAGCGGCGCAGCGCGAAGCCGAGCAAACCGATCAGCAGCAGGATCCACAGGTCGGCGACCTGCATGTTCACCGAAAACGCGCCCAGGGTGGCGAAGAACAGGATTCCGGCGTAGAGGTAGGGGCGCGGGATCTTCAGCAGCTTGGCCCACAGTGGAGCCAGCGGCAGGTTGATCAGCAACAGCAGCGTATTGCCGATGAACAGGCTGGCGATCAGTGCCCAGACCAAATCCGGTTCATTCTCGAAGAGGAACGGACCTGGCTGGATGCCCTTCATGGTCAAGAAGGCCAGCATCACCGCGGCGGTTGCATTGGTCGGCAGGCCCAGGGCCAGCATCGGGGTCAGCGTACCGGCTGCCGAAGCGTTGTTCGCGGCCTCAGGGCCGGCAACGCCTTCGATGGCGCCGTGCCCGAATTCCTCGGGGTGCTTCGAGAGCTTCTTCTCCGTCACGTAGGACAGGAAGGTCGGTACCTCGGCGCCGCCGGCAGGCAGGGCACCGAAGGGGAAGCCGAAGGCGGTTCCGCGAAGCCATGGCTTCCAGGAACGCTTCCAGTCTTCCATGCCCATCCAGGGCGTGCCAACCGGGATGGTGCGCATGGGGGTGCGTCGCAGGTGTGCGGCAATCCACAGGGCCTCGCCGATAGCGAAGACCGCCACAGCGACCACCACAATGTCGATGCCGTCGACTAATGGTGCAAAGCCGAAGGTGAGGCGCTGCTGGCCGGAGACCGGGTCCATGCCCACCAGACCGATGGCCAGACCTAGGCCCAATGCGGCGAAACCGCGGACCTTCGAGGATCCGAGCACCGCAGTGACGGTGACCAAGGACAGCACCATGATGGCGAAGTAGCTCGGAGCGCCAAGGCTCACAGCGAACTTGACGACAATCGGCGTGACCGTGACCAGCAGGGCCGTGCCGATGGTCCCGGCAACAAATGAGCCGATGGCGGCGGTGGCCAATGCCTGCGAAGCACGGCCGGCCTTGGCCATCTTGTGGCCTTCGATGGCGGTGATGACAGTCGCCGATTCACCGGGGGTATTGAGCAGGATGGACGTGGTTGACCCGCCGTACATGCCGCCGTAGTAGATGCCCGCGAACATGATCAGCGCGCTGGAGGTTTCCATGCCGAAAGTCAGCGGCAGCAACAGCGCCACGGCCATCGCCGGACCGATGCCAGGCAATACGCCGACCGCGGTTCCGAGGATCACGCCTGCAAGGGCGAAGAGTAGATTGATGGGGGTCAGCGCCGAAGCGAAGCCATCCATCAAGAGGCTGAGCGTATCCAATTACAGCACCCCCGAAAGAATTCCGGCCGGCAGTTTAATGCCGAGCCCCAGATAGAAGCCGTAGAAAGTACCCAACGCCAGGACCACCGAGATCAGCAACGTCAGAACCCAGCGGCGGGATCCCAAGCTGATCGCGGTGCCGAAGAACAGGATTGTTCCCGAGATGACCCAGCCGGCCCAATTGATCAGCAAGAGGTTCAAGACGAAGAAGCCAAGCAGCGGGATCAGGACCTTCCAATCCGATGGCTGGCTCAGGTCCACGTCTTCGCCTTCTTCGCCTTCGGCAAGGTTGCCTCGAAGGACGGTGATGCCCAGTGCGATGGAGGAAAGGATCAAGATCCCGGAGACGATGTAGGGGACCGCTTTGGGCCCGATGGCATCGGCCTGGGAGTACGTCGACTGCAATTGCGACGCGTCAACAAACACAATGATTCCGACGAGAAGAAGAAACGCGGCGAACAGCAGTTCGACGCGTTTCTTCTTAGCGGTATTTACTTCGCTCACGCCAGACCCAGGGTCTTCAGAACGCTGGCTACGCGCTCATCCTGTTCGGTGAGGAATGCCGAGAAATCATCGCCGGTCATGAACGCGTCGGTCCAGCCGTTGGTCTCCAGCGCTTCCTTCCACTGCTCGGATTCGTGCATCTTGGTGATCAGTTCAACCCACTTGGCCTTGTCTTCTTCGGAGATCCCAGGAGGGGCCACCAGGCCGCGCCAGTTCGAGAAGACCAGATCGATATTCGATTCCTTCAGGGTCGGGGCATCGACGCCTTCAAGACGCTCTTCGCCACTGGTGGCGAGCACCCGAACGGAGCCCTTTTCGATCTGCTGCATGTATTCACCGGCACCCGAGGCAGCGAATCCGACCTTGTTGCCCAAAATGGCAGGAAGCAGATCACCGCCGCCATCGAAGGAAACGAAGTTCACGTCCTTAGGATCGATGCCCACAGCCTGGGCCAGCTGCATTGGCAGCAGGTGGTCCGGGCCGCCTGGCGAGGAGCCACCGCCGACGGAGATCTTGCTTGGGTCCTTCTTCCAAGCCACGACCAGGTCATCGATGGTCTTGTACGGGGAATCCTTGGACACCATGATGGCGCCTGGCTCTTCGATGAGCTTGGCAATCGGGGTGGTGTCAGTCAGCTTGGCGTCGGTGTCATTGGTGTAGCTGGCGCCGACAACACCAAGACCCATGAGCATGGATAGATCGCCGTTGCCCTTTTCATTGATCATGCGAGCCAGTCCCACGGTTCCACCGGCGCCTGCCAGGTTGAAGACCTCGGGGTTGGTAGCCAAACCGGCCTCATCCATGACCTTGGCGCCGACGCGTGCGGTGGTGTCATAGCCGCCACCGGGCGTATTCGGGACCATGATGCGCAGATTTGCCAGTGGGGCATTTGATTCCGGGGCGTCACTGCTGGAGGTTTCCGAAGTGACACCGCAACCGGTTGCGCCCAGGGCAAGTGCGGCGGTGGCCGCGAGAGCCGTCAGCGCGCGGATGGATTTGAAGTTTTTCATTGATTTCAGCCTCGTTGCTTTCATCTGAGTTGCGAGTAGTTCCACCCTAAGCGTGGTTGTGAAGTGGGTCACTCTTGCGTACTCAAAGAAAATACTGTTCATTGTGTAACCAAAATCTGTGATCTGAATCATTCAAAAGTTCGGTAAAGTTGCCCAGTGGCCCAATGAGGGGAATCCAGGATCTAACGACAGGGAGTAGATGAGTGGGAATCAAAGCTTCACGGCTGAACACCTTTTTCGCTCACCGAATGTCGTTGGCAGGCCAGTACCTGATCCTTCAATTGTTGATTATCGGCGTGGTCCTAGCCGGGGTGGTCGCAGTGTCCCTGACACAATCCACCAACAACTTTGAAAAGGTCGAAGGCCGGCGCAGCCTATCTGCCGCCGAGTCGCTAGCGGCCAATCCGCTGCTGAGGGAACTGATCCCCAATGCGGCCCCGGAGATGGGATCGGCGCTGCCCGCAATGGCTGAGACAACCCGCAGCACCTCCGGCTTGCAGTTCGTCGTGCTCGCAGATCGGGATGGAACCGTCATCACCTCGACGTTCCCCGATGATGTCGGCACTTCGATCCTTCATCCCGAATCCCAGGTGGAGGAGGGGCGCGGATGGGCCGGGGACATCACACGCAACGGCGAGCACGTGCTGATCGCCCAGGTGCCGGTGCTCGATGATGCAGGCAAGATGGTCGGCATCGTCAGTGCAGGACAAAGCTACCCCAGCACCCAAGAGCTCATCCAAGAAATTGCTCCCAGCGCGCTGATCACCCTCGTCATCGCCGTGGTACTCGGAACCACCGGATCGGTGCTGCTTTCCCGCAGGGTCAAACACCAAACCCGGGGCATGGAACCGCGGGAAATCGCCGAACTCTTCGAGCACCGCGAAGCGCTGCTGCACGGAGTGAAGGAAGGCATTATTTCCGTCTCGCCCGATAGCCGGATCATGCTGGCCAATGACATCGCCATCGAGCTGCTCCAGTTGCCATTGGACTGCGTGGGCCAAACCCTGACCGACTTGGATGTGGCGCCACAGGTAACCCGTGCGTTGACAACCCAGCAGCAACAACCCGATAGGCAGTTCCTGATTGGTGAGCGTGTTGTAGTTTTCAACCGCATGCCGGTCAAAACCGCCCGGAAAGACCTTGGCTCTGTCACGACCTTCCGTGATCGTACCGAGCTGACCCTGCTGGAACAGGAGCTTGGCGATAGCAAGGCAACCGCGGACATGCTGCGTGCGCAGACCCATGAATTCGCCAATCACCTGCACGCGATTTCCGGGCTGATCCAGCTCCAGGAATACGAGGAAGTCATCCGGTTCATCGACGGAGTCAGCTTCAGCCGCAGCAAGGTTTTCGAAGACGTCTCATCGCACATTGCCGAGCCGACCATCGCGGCCCTGTTGATAGCCAAGGCCAGCGTTGCCACTGAACGCGGCATCCAGCTCGAAGTTTCCAAAGACTCACGATTGGGCCGGGGAGATGAACAGACAGCAAGGGACCTGACCACGGTCATCGGGAATCTCATCGACAATGCCATGGATGCGATTGCCGACGTTGATGCGCCACAAATTGTCATCTCGATCCAGGACCTCGATGACCAAATCACAGTGATTGTCCGAGACAATGGAGCCGGGATCGCGGACGAGGCCATGAAAGAAATTTTCACCCAGGGATTCTCGACCAAGGATACAACTGTCTCCGGCGGCCGAGGGTTCGGCCTTGCGTTGAGCCGATTGGTCTGCCGGCGCCGCAATGGGGACATCACAGTGGCCAACGACCACGGCGCGCAATTTACCGCCACACTCAGAAAGTAGGACGAAACTCGTGATCAAAGTGTTGGTGATCGATGACGACTTCATGGTTGCAAAGGTGCACGCCGGATTCGTCAACAAGGAGCCGGGCTTCACGGTGGTCGGAATCGCCCACACCGCCAGTGACGCCATCAAGGCCGCCACCGAACTAGCCCCGGATCTCGTGCTGCTTGATATCCACCTTCCCGATATGAACGGGCTGGATCTTCTGCAACGGCTGCGCGAGGTCCAACCGGAACTAGACGTCATCGTTATCAGTGCGGCTCGCGAAATGGATACTGTACGCAAGGCTTTGCGCGGTGGAATCGTGCATTACCTCATGAAGCCGTTCTCCTGGGATGACTTGCGAGAGAGATTGAAGCACTATGCCAAGACCTACCAGCCGCTGCATGTGGCCGCAGACCAGGAATTGGAGCAAGCCGACGTGAACCGCCTCTTCGGCCTTGGCGGGCAAAATCGCAGGCCTCTGCCCAAGGGCTGTAGCGCGGAAACGATGACCCTGGTGGAGAACATCGTGAAAGAAGCCGCGGAGCCGATTTCCGCAACGGAGACCGCCGAAAAGCTGGGCACCTCGCGTGTGAGCGCTCGCCGGTATCTGGAGTACCTGGCGGAAGAAAACCTGGCTCAGGTGAATCTTCGTTATGGGGGAGTAGGGCGTCCTGAACGGCGCTACTCCTGGAACACCTAGTTCCCGGAAGAACTGGACCTGAGCAGGTTCCGGCGCCAGCGAGGAATCCTGGTATCCACGTTTCCGGGGATCTTCGGCTCGCTTGGCGGTACGCGCTACCGGGCGGGAACGGCGGAATGCCGACCATGCTTGAACTGCAAGCTGCAATACCTGACAAATCAGGGCCATCTCATCAATCAACAATTGATGAGATGGCCCCTTGTCCGGATACGTTCAATGATTTGTCAGGAGGCAAGGACGCCAATCAGGCGAATCGACGAGGCGAAGATTGCCACCAGGCCAATGATTCCAAATGCGTTGTGCCACCACTTATTGCGTAAATCTCCCATCACCGTTTTGTTATTCGCCATGAGGACCAGCAGAACACCCAACAGCGGCGCGATGAGGACAGTGAGCGACTGGGCGATGACAATCAGCCCAACGGGGGAGGACTGGAAAACGAGCGTCGTGATCAGTCCAAAAGCCAGGATGATTCCGGTGACGATTCGGGAAGTCACCGATCCGCCGCGTGAACCACGTCCCAGGGCATCCGACATCATGGTTCCGCCGGCAGTTGCGTTGGCGATCATTGATGAAAACGCTGCTCCGGAAAGCCCCAGTGCGAAGAGGACCGTGCCAACTGGGCCGGCTAGAGGTTCAAAAATCGCTGCGAGTGCGTTGATTGTGACGGCCTCGGAGCCGGTCGCGCCGAGAACGGCAGCAGATACCATGATCACCAAAGCCGTCATGATTCCGGGAGCCACGATGCCGGGAATCGTATCAACCAGCGTGATGTCTCGATAGTCGGCACGGGTGCGAGCGTTTTCCTTAATGCCGTACGAATTGTAGAAGGCGGCATTTATGGAGAAGTTGGTGCCCACCAGCGCGATAACAAGAATCTCGCTTCCCTCCGGAAGCGAGGGAACCAGACCCTGCGCCGAGAGGTACCAGTCTGGCTTGGCAATGACCACGCTGGCGATAAAGGCTATGGCCATCATGGCAACGATCAGGAGCAGGACTTTTTCGATGATTCTGTAGACGTTTCGAAAAGCGAGAATGATGCCGACGCCTACCGTGCAGGCCACGGTCCAAAGGATGGGGGAACCGCCGAAGACCATGGATAGGCCAAGGCCGGAGCCCACAGCATTTCCTACGGAAAACATCAAAGTGATTCCGAAAACGCCAAATCCAGCTGCGATTCCCGTGCCTTTGCCAAGGTGTTCCTTGATGACGGTGATCAATGATTTGGGAGTAGCCAAGCCCAATCGAACGCTCATGTCGGTGAAGGCGATCATCAGGATCGTTGACACGGCGATCACCCATAGCAGGCTGTATCCGTACTGGCTTCCGGACTGTACTGCTGTCGTGAGATTTCCTGGTCCGAACTGCCATGCCCCGACGACGAAGGCGGGACCCATAAGAGCTAGATAGCCTAGGAAGGTGCGTCGTTTACCAGGCGCCGAGTGTTTGTTGCCCATGGAAGGTGGTTCCTGACTTCTGTAATTAGACGAGGCTACGACGACGTTGTTCGGCTCGCTCATTACGAGTCCTCCTTATGCTACAAACTCATTGTTGTTACAGTTCATGTGAAATTTTTTGAGTGAACAATGGGGTGGCACGGCTATGTGCCACCCCACCAAAGCTGTCGCTAGACAGAAACGGCAACTTTTCCTAGCTCGGCGGATTGCAGGGCTGCCGCGATTTCCTTGTCTGCCCCTGCTGGCAGTGGAAGCAATGGCGGGCGGACCGTGGCGTGCTCGAGGATGCCGCGAGCAACCAAGCCTTCCTTCAACGCAACGGTGCCTTCCATGTGCGAGCCGCGGTGGTAGACATTCTTCGTCACCGGCAGGATCCGGTCGTGGATGGCCCGTGCAGCGGCGTAGTCTTTGGCCTTGCCAGCGGCGATCAATTCAACCAGTGGCTCTGGGGCCAGTCCGCCGTATCCAACCAGGGCGCCATCGACATCGAACATCGTGTGCAGCAGATATTCGTCGTGGCAGGTGAGGATCTGAAGGTCCGGGTAGGTCTTTCGAAGCACGGGAATCTCGGTGTCCCAGCGCTTCATATTGCGTACGCCGTTCTTGGTGGCGAAGACGCCTTCCTGGCCTGCGATTTCCAGCTGGGTGTCAAGGTCGTACGTGGCCTTGGTAGCGTCCGGGTACTGGAACAGGATCAGTGGAAGTCCGCTGGTTTCGTAGATTTCCTTGTAGCGCGTCTGGGGTGCGCCCTGCTGGTACCCGAAACGAAGCCAGCCGTGCGAAGGGTAAACCAGGCCGGCTGAAGCACCGGCTTCGACAGCACGTTGTGCTTCCAAGGCGGCCACGGTGTTGCCTTCGCCGGTGATGCCGGCGATGATCGGAATCTCGCCGTTCACAGCATTTTTGAATTCACGAATGACAAGAGCTTGCTCGTCTTGGGTCAGGAAGGTTCCTTCGCCGGCGTGGCCGAGGACAACTAGGCCCTTGACCCCATCGACGCTGGCTAGCCAGGAGCCCAAACGGTGAATGCTGTCGACATCTACGCTTCCGTCTCGGTTGAACGGGGTGACGGGTGCTGGAACGAGTCCGCGGAGATCGATGGTCATGAGAGCTACCTCCATGTAGTTCGGAAAACCCGCTAGGATGAAAACGATTGCGGGAACGTTTTCATTCTGAACTGTGTTGCGCGTCACTGTCAAGAGGTGATTTTTGATTGATCGCAATTAGAGTGTCTACTAGGAAAGTAGCGAGGAGGAGATTTCATATGGAGCCCACGGTCCCCAACGTCCCAGTGACCCTGAAAGACGTAGCGGTCGCTAGTGGAGTCAGCCTCTCAACGGCCAGCCGAGCTCTCGATGAACGTGGCACGCCTTCCCAGTCGGCGACTGCCGAGCGGGTGCGTAAAGTGGCAGAAGAACTCGGCTACCGCCGCAATGCCTTCGCCTCCAATTTGCGCAGAGGACAAACCAGGACCTTGGGCGTATTGGTTCCTCGACTCAGCGACACCGTGATGGCGCTGATGTTCGAGGAAATCGAACGTGCTGCCTCCTCGCGCGGATACTTTGCCATCGTCGCCACCAGCGGAGACGACCCCAATGATGAGCGCAAGGCCGCCGAGACCCTGCTCGACCGAAGTGTCGACGGGCTGATCCTCGCCACCTCGCGAATTGACGATGACCTGCCCAAATACCTCCGTGAAGCCTCTGTATCGCACGCTCTGGTTTTGCGTACCGACGGCGTCAGTCCATCGGCTCTGGGCGATGATGAGGTTGGCGGGTACCTGGCGGTGCGACATCTGCTGGACCTGGGCCATGAGGACATCGCAGTGGTAACGGGACCGGCATTTACTTCAACCGGCACAGCCCGCTTGGCTGGCGCCCGGCGAGCGCTGTCGGAAGCCGGCGTTACCGTGAACGAGCAATGGATGCTCTCAGCCGGCTACGGAATCCGCAGCGGATTTGATGCAGGCCAAGAGCTGCTCAAGAAAAAATCAAGCCCAAAACCAACCGCGATTTTTGCCGCCAACGATAATCTGGCAATGGGCGTCATGGCTGCTGCCAAGGAACATGATCTGGTGATTGGCGACAATCTGTCGCTCGTGGGATACAACGACATTCCGCAATCGGCGTTGCTTCCAACTCCGTTGACATCTGTCCGCGTTCCGCTGGAACAGATCGCCAGCAAAGCCATTGATCTGATCGTCGATCCGTCCAACGGGCAAGAAGTCCGCAAATTCATGCCGACGCTGATCCCTCGTGCCTCCAGCGGGAAACCGCAGTAGACCCCGCCGGTTGAGGGGCAATCGCAAACAGCCTGAAAATTCAGGCGCTGAATCTTCGAGCGGTCGAGGCTCTACACGAACTCCGCCGAGACGCTGTTCCGGTGCTCGCTGGCCGCGTAGGTGCCCAGGATCTTGATCTCCCAGGTGAAGAATTCCAATTCTTCCAGCGCCAGGCGTACCGGCAGATCTTCGGGGTGTCCCTCGACGTCAATCATGAACGTTGTCGCAGCGAAGGAAGAGCCCACCATGTAGCTCTCCAAGCGCGTAATGTTCACGCCATTGGTCGCAAATCCGCCGAGCGCCTTATACAGGGCACTAGGAACGTTGCGTACCTTGAAAACCAGGGTGGTGACGGCGGCTTCGGGAAGCTCGGATCGGGTTGGCAAGTCCTGCTTGCGCGCAAGTACGACGAAGCGCGTGGTGTTGGTCGGATCGTCTTCCACACCCGAGGCCAAAACAACCAGGCCATAGAGCTCTGCGGCCAAGGGTGGCGCCAGCGAAAGCTTCGTCGGGTCATTCCAGTCCCTGACCTCACGCGCAGATCCCGCAGTGTCACCGGCAATCACCGGCGTCAGCTGGTGCTCGCGAATGATTTTGCGGCACTGGCCCAATGCATGAATGTGGCTGTGCACTTCGGTGGCTTCTTCAACAGAACTGCCCGGCAGTCCTAAGAGGTCGAAGCGAATCCGAAGATAATGCTCACCCACAATTTGCAAGTCTGACTCAGGCAAGAGGACGTGGATGTCGGCGACACGGCCAGCCAGGGAATTCTCGATGGGAATCATGGCCAGATCAGCTTCGCCGTTTTCCACCATGGCGAACGCATCCTCGAAGCTGGCGCAAGGAACGGCCTGCATATCGGGGAATTGCTGGGTGCAGGCCATATTCGAATTGGAGCCGGCTTCACCTTGGTAAGAAATCTTGTTGCCCATCATTTCAAGGTACCGCCGATTGCCCCGCAACGCGTTGTTGGTGCCATTTCATGACAAAACCGCGACGCCCTGGAAAGAAAACAGGGCATCGCGGTTTTGAGCAGTTCGCCAGAAGCTAGGCTGGATTCGCCGAGTAGTGCGCGGAGAGCTTTGACAGTCCTTCATCGATACTCACTGCAGGTTTCCAATCCAGGACCTCGTGGGTTTCGCGCTGATCAAACCAGTGCGCGGTGGATAGCTGCTCCGCCAGGAAGCGGGTCATCGGCGGCTCGTCATGGACCAGACCCCGTGAACCGGCAGCGAGCCAGAGCTTTTCGATGACTGATCCGGCCCCGCGCGCAAGCCAGCCGGGCACGTTGAGTTTCGGCACCGGTGCACCGCCGGCTTGGCAGATTCCGGCAATCAGCTCGCCCACCGGACGCGGTTCGCCGTTGGTCACTACGAGGGCGCGCCCGTGCGCGTGATCCATGCGCTCCAAGCCTCGGACAATCGCGGCAGCCGCATTGTCGATATAGGTGGTGTCGATCAACGCAGCACCCTGATCAAGCAGCGGGAGCCGACCGGCCTTGGCGCGTTGGACGACGCGTTCCACCAGCTGGGTATCCCCAGGTCCCCAGACAACATGCGGACGAATGGCGGTGACGCGGAAGGCAGCGGAATCCGCGGCCAAGGCATCGAGTTCGGCTGCCGCCTTGGACCGCGCGTAATGGCCATGGGCCAGCTGCGGGTTGGCGGTGCCGGCGGCAGCCCCGGCCAAGGAATCGCCGAAATGCGCTACCGAAGGGGAAGACACAAAAACGAAGTCCTTGATGCCGGCATCTTGCGCTGCTTTGAGCAGGTTGCCGGTCCCGGTGATGTTGGTGTCGACAAACTCCTGCCAGTGCCCGGTGAAGGACACCTTTGCGGCAAGGTGGATCACCGCATCCATGGAATCCACGGCTTGGGCTACTGCATGCAGATCCGTCAGCGAGCCTTGTACTTCATCGCCGGAGCCGGCCGAGGCACGCCGTTGGAAGGTGCGCACGTGGTGGCCTTTGTCGCGAAGCAGCTGGGCTACCGCGCCGCCGAGCATGCCGCTGGCACCGGTGACCAGAACCCGACGAGCCGTCAACGAGGTATCGGGAGTGCTCATGGGGTGCGGATCCTTCCACCGGCAAGTGTTGCACCAGCCCATTGGGCCAACGCCGCCCGGTCAATCTTCGAGTTGTGGCGGATGTCGGTCGGCAGGACCGGCAGCACTAGAACGGCCGCGACATCGGTTCCGGTGGCAGCCACCGCTGCCCTGACCTTGCTGGCAAGCTCGCTCGATGCCGGGCCCGGTTTGCGTGCAGCGGGCACGGTTTCCATCACGACCACGGCAGCCTGGGTTCCTGCCGGCCCAACACCTACCAGTGCTGCGCGGCCGGCGCCAGGCACCGACTGCACCGCGTGTTCTGCGGCCACCGGGGTGATCGCGCCATTGGCGGTGCTCAGCACATGTCCCAAGCGGCCCTCAACCCAGAGCCGCCCAGCATCATCAAGGTGTCCGACATCGCCGGTGCGATGCCAGCCAGCGATGGAGCTGCTGGCTTGTTCGGTGATCCACAACCGGTCGTAGCGGTCCTTGACGTGCGGGGCGCGAACCAGGATTTCTCCCGTCACACCGGGAACGTATTCCGGCTGGTCACCGGCTACACCCAGCTCGTCGATCGGGGCGATGGCTACCGTGGCACCGGCTACCGCAGTGCCGACGCATACGCCGTTGCCTTCACCAGCTGCCTGGATTCCCGGCAGGTCGATGTCGGTGACGGGCAATGCCTCGGTCATTCCATAAGGGGTATGCACCTTGGCATTGGGCACCAGTTCCTGCACCTTGGCCAAGAGGGATTCCGGGATCGGCGCGCCGGCCGAAAGCATCAGCTCAACCCCGGAGAGGGTCTTGCGCTGAGCGGTATTCAGCTCTGCCTTGGTATCCAGGACATTGGCCAGCGCGGCGGGGGAGGCGAAGACCGTGGTGGCATTCACTGCAACGGCGGCATCGGCCAGAGCGCTGGCAGTGAGCGTGCGAGGCGCGGTGACGTCCATATCCGGGGTGACCGAGGTGGCGCCCAAAGCTGGGCCAAGCAAAGCGAAGGGGGCGAACCCGGCCACCAGGGCAGAGCCAGCCTTCAAGTTGTAGGTCTCGCGCAGGGTATCGCGCATGGCGGCCAGCTGCCGGTGGGTGTACACAACACCCTTGGCTGGTCCGGTGGAGCCGGAAGTGAACAGCACCGCCGCATCCGCATCCGGGTCGGCAGCGACAAAATCCGGAGCCTGGGCCGATGCCTTGCTGCCTGCTTCCATCAGCTCATCCAGGGTATGCGCCACGCCCAGCGCCTTGCGCTTGGCCGCGGATGGATTGCCGACGGCGATCTTGGTCCCTGGCCAGCCCAGCAACCGCGCACCGGTCAGCGCGCGGTCAATGCCAATCAGGAAACTCGGTCCGGCGCCCTTGATGGCACGGCCCAGGCCCTTGGTGCCCAGCCCGGCATCGGCGACCACGATGACCGCGCCCAAGCGCAGGCACGCATAAATCAGGGAAGTCAGCTCGATGCCCGGCGGAACCAAGAGGTTCACTCGATCGCCGGACTTCACACCGATCTGCTGCAGGCCAGCGGCAAGCGCGTTGACGCGTCCGCCCAGCTCGGCCCACGACAAGGAACGCGGCGGATGGATATCGACCACGGCGGTGCTTTGATCGTCCTGGCGCGAATCCAATTCGGCGAGCATCGGGCGATAGCCGCCTTCGCCTTGCGCGCGTGATGCCGCGTGCAAATCTGAGCGGTCGTTGAGCCAGCTGAAAATCGGCGTTGCGATATCACGGTCTTCGCCCACCAGATGGCTGGCACCTTCAAAACGGTGCACCTGCGCCTGTGGCAGACGGCCGATCAGATCGCGCAGGTAGCGATCGGAGAAAACCGGATCCTTGGGGCCCCACAGCATCAGCGCCGGGACTTCCAGGGAGCGGACCGCTTCGGAAATTTCGTCCAGGGCTGGCCGGCTGGGGTGTTCGGGGGCAAAAGGGATGTCGGCAACGAAGTTGGCCACGCCATCGCGTTTCTCCGCGCTGGTGTATGGCGCCATGAACGCTGTGCGCACCTGTGGCGCCAGCGCAGGCTGGGCCAGTGAATGGGTGACCTGGAGGAAAGCACGGGTGGTTTTGGTGCCCCAGCCATGCACTGCCGGGTGGGAGGCCAATTTCAGGGCCGAAGGCAGTTCGAAGCCAGCAGGATGGATGGCGGTATTGGTCAGAACGACATTTTCCAGCCGCTCCTGGTGGGCCACGGCCCAGCCCAGGGAAATGATCCCGCCCCAGTCGTGGCCGACCGTGGTGATATTATCGCCCAGGTCCAGGGCGTCAATCAGATCGCCTAGGTCGTTGACCCGGTCTGCCAGGCGGCGGAAGGTGCCGGTGCGATCGGAGAATCCCATGTCCAGCTGGTCGACAGCGACCACGCGCCACGCCAGCTGATTCTCGGAGACGTGGTTCAGCAGGCTGCGCCAGAGGTAGGACCAGGTCGGGTTGCCATGGACGCAGACGAGCGTGCCCACCGGGGTGATGCCGCGCTGTGCCAGCTCTTCCTGGTTATCCAGCACATGCCAGTTATGGGTTGTTCCGGGATTGTCAACTGCTGAGGTTGATGGAACGCTGAGATGCTTTGAGTAGATTTCCTTGACGCCGGGGAAAATCTCAGTCACCAGACAATCTCCATCATCGCGGTGTTCAATCCGGAGCCCACGCCCATGCATAGCACGCGGTCGCCGGGCTTGAGCGACTCGGCTTCTTGCGAGAGGGTCATCGGCAACGAGGCCGGACCGACATTGCCCCACTTGGAGAAGGTGATCGGCACACGGTCCTTGATCAGCCCAACGGCCTTGATGATGGCGTTGGTGTAGGACTTGGAGACCTGGTGGGTGACATAGCGGTCCATGGACTTCCAGTTCCACCCGGTGCGGTGCGCTTCATCCCACGCGTTGACTACCAGATCCAGGCCGTTGTCCAGCAGGCCCTTGGTGTCGGTGTACATGCCGTCGGGTCCGCCAACACACAGTTCGTGGTGCTCGGTGCCTGCACGGGAGACGCCGCCAAGGATGCGATGGGCTTCCGGATGGGCATCGGCTGGGCCGATGACAGCGGCGGCGGCACCGGAGCCGAGAGTCAGGGTAGCGAATTCGCGCATGTAGTCATCGCGGGTCGAGGTTTCGGCGTTCAGGCGCTCGAAGGTGGTCTCCTGGGTTGCCTTGGCGTCTTCGCCGGCAACGATCAGCGCATACTTGATCTGACCGGAGTCGATCATGTTCGCTGCCAGGCTCATGCCGTTCACGAAGCCGAGGCATGCGTTGGCCACGTCGAAGTTCATCGCGGAGGACGGGAGTCCCAAGCCGTTGTGGACCTTGGAAGCAACCGATGGCTCAAGATTGCGACGGGTCACCGAGGTGTTAATGAGCAGGCCGATTTCGCTGGCGTCAACACCAGCCTGGGCCAAAGCCTTTTTGCCGGCAAGGATGGCTGCATCGTCGAATTCGACGCCGTCAGACCACCAGCGGCGTTCCTTAACACCGGAAACACGCTCGAGGAGTTTTTTGGATAGTCGCAGTCGCTTCAAACTTGGAGCCAGCCGCTCATCGAATTCTGATGAACTCACCACCTCGGGCGCGAGGACGCTGTTCACTGATAAAAGCGCAACGTTGTAGTGTTTAAAGGTGGCATTGCCGTTCAAAGTGTTGCCTTCGTTTCTGCTGGACTATCTGTGTGGTGCATACTGCGATGAAACGTCTTCACCGATGGACGCTGATAGCATCTTCGGAAAGTTTGCTCTTCTACATTATTCCTTGACCCGCTGTGAGAAGAACTTGAGCGGGCGATTTCAGCCGAGGGCACGAAACGGAATTAACGCAGACTAAGTCGATCCTACAGAGTAGACCTTTGAGATTCATGGAAAGATGCGCATCTCACCTCCGGAAATTAGCCGGAATTTCGCGAAGCTACATCTATTAGGAACAATGCCTTCGAAAAAAGATGTAATTGCGGACCGGTGAAAATCCAGACCATTTTCCAATGGCACCCGTGAGACCAGCGTTAGACCGCGAGATGCCGCCTTGAAGAACGTTGAAGTCAAGCCCTTAGGTTGCAACGTATTTAAGGCATCCGGCAGGGGTGCGACGATGCCGACGCGCGTGACGGCCGCGCTTTCGAAGGTCGTTCTTTCATTGTGGATAGCTGGGGATCACGGGGTGGCAACCGTCAACAAATTCTTTTCTTGAAATAGCCACAGTAGGATTTCAGCCATGACCTATCGTTTTAGCCAGGTGGATGTTTTCTCTGCGGACCCGTGCTTGGGAAATCCCGTGGCAGTCGTGCTTGATGCCGAGGGTCTTGACGATGAGAGCTTGCGTCGTTTCTCCGTTTGGACGAATCTATCCGAGTGCACCTTCGTGCTTCCGCCCACCGATCCGGGTGCTGACTATCGTGTGCGGATCTTCAGCATGAATCTTGAACTGCCCTTCGCGGGGCACCCTACCTTGGGCACTGCTCGTGCCTGGCTAGAAGCAGGAGGAGTGCCCGCAACCGCGGGAACGATCATTCAAGAATGCGCAGCGGGCTTGGTGCCCATCCGAATCGATGGCGAGTTGCTGTCCTTCTCATCCCCGCCGCGCCAGCGCTCCGGTCCTGTCGACCCACACCTGGTCGACGAAATCTTGGACGTTCTCGGCGCGGATCCGGCCCACGTTCTCGATACCGAGTGGCTGGATAATGGGCCAGGCTGGGTTGGCGTGCTGATGGATAGCTCGCAGCACGTGCTGGAATTACGACCGGACGCTTCCCGGCATCCCGGACGCTGGGATATCGGGGTTATTGGCGCGTATCCGCATGGCGCGGCGAAAGCCTTTGAGGTGCGCGGTTTCTTCACCGAAGGAGCAGAACCCCTGCGGGAAGATCCGGTAACCGGAAGTCTTAACGCGGCGGCTGCTGAATGGCTGATTTCCACCGGACGGGCGACGGCACCTTACCTCGCCGGGCAGGGCAGCGCCATGGGGCGCAACGGCGAAATATTTATCAGTGAGAAGGATGACCGGCTGTGGGTTGGCGGCCGAGCCGAAGTCATCTTAACTGGCTTCGCAAATCTATAGATGCCCGTAGGTCTTACCCGTTTGCCGCCGGTTTAACCTGCAGTAGAGAATGTGAAAAAATAAAGTATGGACAAAAAGCTCGGAAAGTCTGCCCGGGTAGGCATCCGAGATGTTGCCGCCGCTGCAGGGGTTTCTCCCACCACGGTTTCGCATGCGCTCAGCGGCGCGCGCGCCATTAATGCGGAAACACGTGTACGAGTGTTGGACGTGGCTCAAAAGCTCGGCTATTCCCCGGACCTGCGCGCGCGGGGCCTGAGGAGTTCCCGGACATTCACCGTGGGCTTGCTCAGCGACACCATTGCGGTGACGCCCTATGCCGGGCTGATTATCAGTGGCGCGCAGGACGCTGCTGCCGAGCATCAGAGCGTGGTGCTTGCCTTGGACTCCACCGGAGACCCGCAGCGTGAATTATTAGGTATTCGCACCTTGGTGGATCATCGGGTTGATGGGTTGGTCTATGCGAGGATGTCTCATCAGTCGGTGACGGTACCCAAAGAGCTGGACGGTATTCCTGTGGTGCTTGCCAACGCTTCAAGCGCCGAACTGGAGTATTCCTCGGTGGTTCCCGATGAGCAGCAGATCGGCGTTGATGCCACCGTGCATTTGCTCGGCTACGGCCATCTGAAGATCGGCTTTGCCACGGTGACCGATGATGTTCCAGCCGCGGCAGGTCGCGAGCGCGGCTATCGAACAGCGTTGGAAGCGGCCGGGATTCCTGTCAAGGAAGAGTGGATTTCGGCGAAAAGCGGTGATGCCCAGGGCGGGCGGGCCGCCGGGCGGGAGATTCTTGGCCGGAAAGATCGACCCACCGCGATTTTCTGTTTCAACGATGAAATGGCGATGGGTGTTTACCAGGCAGCCAATGATCTCGGACTGTCCATTCCCGATGACCTATCGGTCATCGGCGTGGACGATTTGCAGCTGATCACACAAGCACTGGTCCCGAACCTGACGACTATCGCGCTGCCCCACTATCAGATGGGGCATTGGGCTGTTTCCCAGTTGTTTGCCCAGGCAACGGCAAAGTCGGATGTTCGAACAGCAGAGCTGCTGCGTTGCCAATTGGTGCAGCGCGATTCGGTCAGCGCGCCGAAGCGCTAGTAATCACTGCCGTTGGGTTTCAGCGACTGCCAACGGCGTCGTGGATGATTCGCGCATATCGGTAGTACCACCAAAAGACTTAAGCGATAGTTCGTGACCGCCGGGGGAGAGGAAAGCCGTTGAGCTCAGTGTCGCCTGGCCATCTTCGGCAAAAATCTCAATCGAGGTGGTATCCACCAAGATGTCCAAGGAGAGCTGTCCGTTGTCCACTGGAAGCTTCTCGCTGCGAATCTCTCGGTAGGATTCAGGCATATTGCCGGCGGCTTTGTCGTTGTCTCGGTTCAAGAACAGTGTTTGGTCATTGAAGTTATAGCCAACAGTGACGGTGGCACCTTGAGCGTCCTTGAGCTGAACCTGGGTTTCTTCGGCCGGTGCACTTTGATCCTGGGACAGATCAACGTGGAGCCGATAGGCATCGGATTCGGCCTTGCCCAGTGAAGCCTCGTGATCCTTTGCCACAGCTCCGGGTTCGGCCACTACGGCTTCGCCTTCGAGTTCGTCCAGCGCATCAATGGGTTCTGAGAACAGCTGGGGATGTCCATCAACGTCACGCAACGAAAGCTGGCGCACCGTGGACATGGTTCCACCGGACCAGTCGCCGAGTGGCAAATCGCCTGCGTAGGCCCAGTTGTTCATCCAGCCCAGCGCATAACGATGCTTCGTAGGATCTTGCGCCTTGGGGTCATCCCATGTGACTGCAGCATAGAAGTCTGATCCTGCATCCAGCCAGCGTGGATCCTTTTCATCGGCGGTGAAACTCTTGCCGTCGAAGGAACCGCTCCAGTAGGTGTAGCCGGTGGTACGGCCCGAGCTTGCGCCGTTGGCGCTGATGCCCAGCACCCACGTGGTGCGTTCCGGATCGCCGTCCACTGTCATCTGGAAGAAGTCAGGGCATTCAACAACGCCCAGATCGGTGGTCTCAAAGCCTGATTGGTAGTCCCAGGATTTCAGGTCCTTGGAAGTGTAGAAACCGACCTTGTTTCCCTCGGCCAGCAGCATCAGCCATTGATTGCGTTCTTTGTCCCACACGACCTTCGGATCTCGCCAAGCCTCGACGCCGGGGTTATCCATGACTGGATTGCCGTCGTACGAGGTGAAGGAGTATCCGCCATCGGTTGAGTAGAACAGGGACTGGCGCTGTACGCCGTCAACCTGCTGAGTGACCAAGGAGATGACCGCATTCTTGCCAAAGCCAGCGGTGTTTTCGGTGTCGACTACCGCACTGCCGGTCCAGATATCACCGAGCCCGTTTTTGTACTTCTCGATGGCTACGCCTTCGTCTTTCCAGTGAACGAGGTCAGTGGATGTCGTGTGGTACCACTCGGTGCCGTTGCCGTCCGGGTAGTCAGCGTTGTAGAGGTAGTAGAAGTGCCATAGCCCGTCGAGGAAAAACGGGCGCTGCGGGTCGTTCATCCAATTTTGCCCTGGCGTCAGATGCGTGGCAGGGCGATATTCAGACCAGGCCTCAGGGCGCTGGAATTTTGTGTCTTCCTGATTGGGCTGGTCGCCGTCAGGGGACGGAGTTTCTGGCGAAGAACTGAGGGACTGCCATGACACCACGGTTCCGAGCACCAAGATGCAGAGTACTGCGATCGCTAAAAGCTTCTTGGATTTCTTTGGCTGTGGTTCTGTCATCGGTCTTTCCAATAGTTGGGTTCGAAACGCCAGACTAAGAGGACGGCGCGGCTGCGACGTCGCAAAGATTTTGGGGGAGAGATCGTGCATCACTACGAGTGACCGATATCCACGCTAGCGAACATCCAAAACGTTTTGCAAACAATGTGATGGAGCTTTCGTTAAGAATCCTAAAAAATGTGATCCTGCTTCCAAAACGTTTTGGATAGATTGACACAAGCTATGCGAATCCTTAGATTCGACTGTGGAGAGAACGTGTATCACGGTCAGAGCGATTGTCCGATTCCATATCGAACAAAGGCAAACAATCGTGAACAAACAACGTACGAAGCGTGGCATCCTTACTGCCGCACTGAGCATCGGGGCACTTGGTGCTACCTTGATCTCGGGGCCAGCTGTAGCTGCCACCGACGCAGCACCTGGCTTCCCACAGCCAACCGAGCACACTCAGAAGGCTTACAGCCCAACCGACAATTTCACCTCGCGTTGGACTCGTGCTGATGCAAAGCAGCTCAAGGCCATGTCTGATCCAGATGCCGGTTCGCGTGAAAATTCCATGCCTACGGAATACACCATGCCGACCGTTTCTCAGGATTTCCCTGACATGTCCAACGAAAAGGTTTGGGTCTGGGATACCTGGCCACTGATCGACGAAAACGCTAACCAGTACAGCGTCAACGGTCAGGAAATCATCTTCTCGTTGGTTGCCGACCGCAAGTTGGGCTTCGATGAGCGTCACCAGTACGCACGCATCGGCTACTTCTACCGCCCAGCAGGAATCCCTGCTGACGAACGTCCCGAAGATGGCGGCTGGACCTACGGCGGACAGGTCTTCGACGAAGGCGTGACCGGGAAGATCTTTGAAGATCAGTCTTTCACCCACCAGACCCAGTGGTCGGGCTCCGCACGCGTAAGCAAGAACGGTGAAATTAAGCTCTTCTTCACCGACGTTGCTTTCTACCGCGACAAGGACGGCCAGGACGTCAAGCCTTATGACTCACGCATCGCATTGAGCGTTGGTCACGTCCACTCGAACAAAAAGGGCGTGAAGCTGACCGGCTTCAACAAGGTCAAGGAATTGCTGCAGGCAGACGGTAAGAACTACCAGAATGCTGCGCAGAACTCCTACTACAACTTCCGTGACCCATTCACCTTTGTAGACCCAGCGCACCCAGGCGAGACCTACATGGTCTTTGAAGGCAACTCGGCCATGGATCGCGACGATGCCAAGTGCACCGCTGAAGATCTTGGTTACCGCGAAGGCGAAACCAACGGTGAAACCGTTGAGCAAGTCAACAACTCCGGTGCAACCTACCAGATCGGTAACGTTGGACTGGCTCGTGCCAAGAACAAGGCACTGACTGAATGGGAATTCCTGCCACCAATCTTGTCGGCTAACTGCGTTACCGACCAGACTGAGCGTCCGCAGATCTACATGCAGGATGGCAAGTACTACCTGTTCACCATTAGCCACCGTTCGACTTTTGCCACCGGCATTGACGGTCCAGAAGGCGTCTACGGATTTGTTGGTAACGGCATCCGCAGTGACTACCAGCCACTGAACCGTGGATCGGGTCTGGCACTTGGCAGCCCAACGAACCTGAACTTCGCAGCAGGTACCCCATTCGCACCTGACTACAACCAGCACCCAGGTCAGTTCCAGGCATACTCGCACTACGTCATGCCTGGCGGTCTGGTTCAGTCCTTCATCGATACCATCGGAACCAAGGACAACTTCGTCCGCGGTGGAACGCTTGGCCCAACCGTCAAGCTGAACATCAAGGGTGACTCGGCAACCGTCGACTACAACTACGGCGATAACGGTCTTGGCGGATGGGCAGATATCCCAGCCAACCGCGAGCTGAAGAACAGCAAGGCAGTAGCCAAGTAATTTGGTTTTCTAAGTTCGCCATGAGCAGTCAGGTGCCAAGTCCTGGCGGCAATGACGAATGACAGCAGCGGCCGCTTCCTCAACTACATGTTGGGGTGGCGGCCGTCGCTGTACTATTCCGTTGTCGCGTTTAATACGAGCGGGGCTTCGATACTTTTTGTATCGAAGCCCCGCTCGTGTACGCGTTCTATTGGTCTTGTGGACTCTTAGCCGTGCCTGCCTCGGCGGCGAAGCGCTACCGTGATGGCGCCGAGCACGATCAGTCCCAGTGCAACACCACCGGCGAGCATCAGCCCTGAACTCGCGCCGGTGTCGGCAAGCTTGTCATCGTTGCGCTTGTCTTCCTCGTCGGAATCCTGCTCCTGATCGGTTGAAGGCGACGTGGTTGCACTAGTTTCTGGTGGAGTGCTTTCATCCGTTGGATCGTCGGTTGGGTCATCCGTTGGATCGTTAGAAGGCTGTTCAGTTGGTTCCGCGGTTGAATCGTCTGTCGGCTGCGCCGAGGGCTCTTCAGGTGCGGCAAACAGGCCGAACCAGGTAGACACAGTTCCGGAATCATCTGCTAATTGTGCCAATGGCTTGGTGATTGCTTCATCCGCGGATGACTCTTCCTTCGCAGCTCCCTTGAGGTAGTAGATACCCGAGGTCAATTTCTCAACACGTGCGTCATTAATCACCAAGCGGTTTCCTGTAACGGCAAAGTCGACGGCCCTGAGTGTGGCAGTCTGCCCCTCGGCGGCCTGATATTCCAGGTCGAAGCTGAAGCTCTCTTCAGAGACCTCAGGGAAATCTTCGGGAATGTCAAAGCTGAGTTCAGAGTGGCCGGCTTCTGCCAGTCGGACTCCCAATCGGCTGTCGATGATGTCCGATTGCAACGACAAGACATTGGCACCGGACAGAAGTGCGGAAATTACACGTCCGTCTGATCCTTTGACCGATACCAACAACTGGTTGTGGTCCGAGATGCTGTCGGTGAAGGCCTCGTCAGCGGTGATCGTTAGCTTGCCGTTCTCAACTGTTCCCTCGATCGTCTGAGGTTTCGCGCCAGGGGAAGTGCGGTAAGTGACTGCGACGTCGCCGTCTTCTACACCTGACTTTGTAGTAAAGACGTAGGTTCCGTCTTCGACGGATGAAGATTCGCTGTCGAATGCCAAATACTCTTCGCCCGGGGCTACTTGCTCACCAGATTCGGGTTCCTCAGCCTCAGGAACGTCCGTTGGTTCCTCGGTTGGTTCCGCGGTCGGTTCTTCGGTTGGCTCGGAGGTTGGTTCAGTAGTTTCGGTTGGTTCCGCGGTCGGTTCGTTCGTGGGTTCCGCGGTCGGTTCTTCGGTTGGCTCGGAGGTTGGTTCAGTAGTTTCGGTTGGTTCCGCGGTCGGTTCGTTCGTGGGTTCCGCGGTCGGTTCGTCCGTGGGTTCCGAAGTTGGCTCAGACGTTGGTTCCTCGGTTGGTTCGGAGGTCGGCTCCGAAGTTGGTTCGGTAGTTTCGGTTGGTTCCGCGGTCGGTTCTTCCGTGGGTTCCGTGGTCGGTTCGTCCGTGGGTTCCGAAGTTGGCTCAGACGTTGGTTCCTCGGTTGGTTCGGAGGTCGGCTCCGAAGTTGGTTCGGTAGTTTCGGTTGGTTCCGCGGTCGGTTCTTCCGTGGGTTCCGAAGTAGGTTCTTCGGTCGGTTCCGAAGTTGGCTCCTCAGTTGGAGTTGGAGTTGGAGTTGGAGTAGGTTCTGGTGCCTCACCATAGAGGCCCATATACACTGTGGCCGATTCACTCTCGCCTGGCCCGACGAAGTAAACCTGGTAGCTGTCCCCTGCAGTTAACTGCGAAATTACCTCATCTGAGACAGTTAATTTCCCGTTCGAGATGGAGATCTCTGACAACTCTAGGTCGACGAACCCGCCTTCGGGAGCGTCAGGCGAGTCGCTGTAGTAGAAAATGGATACTTTTGCTGATTCGAGCCAGGAAACTCCTGCAGGCAAATCGAACGTCCATTGGCTTGATCCGACAGGAAGAAGTGGGGTGCCGGAACGTTTCTCTACTTCACTGGTTTCCAGTGTGACGGCGCTCGACGACGCATAATAGGTGCCACCCCAATGCGTCAGGTCTGGGCCGACTTCCTCACCGGTTGAGACACTAAAAGAAATCTGTCTGCTGTCCTTCGTCCAACTTGAGTATGCGTCAGCGTGGTCACGCGGCCCGTTGTAAACGACTTTGCCATCCTCATAGCGGGCTTCTAATGTGCTCCCCGTATTTGGAACGGTAGAAGAGCTGAGCCAAACTTTTTCGCCATTGTCAGCGACACCGTAGGTATCGTTCAGCACGACGATGCCATTTGGTGGGTCGCTCAACTCGTAATTGACAGTAAATGCTTCCTCTCCCTTTGGCGCAACGTTGAGCGCCTTGTCTTCATAGATCGGAGGAGCGTCGGCTGCCGGTTTAGCGAGGCTAAGCGGGGCATGCACAGGAGTTTCATTGGGGAGGCCCATTGCGAAGCTGCTGGTCACCCCACCCAAGGCAAGTGAGCCTGCGGCAATAACGGCAAGTGGAAGGCGTGCGGTTCGCGCATGCTTTTTTCGGGTCTGGTTCACGGTAAACCTCTAGCTTCAGGAAAGATGCGGATGATCATCGCTCCGCCTGATTGCGCGTAGGCGAAACTTTGCCCAGTAGATCACAATTTGATAAACAGTTCAACCACCAAATTGATATGAGAACATCTTCAGCACGTGTTTCGTCAGGCCAGTCGCGATATTGCGTCCCAGGTTTCCCGTGACTTTATTTTCGGTCTTGGATACGTTCGGGAGCGAACGGAATGAATTTCTGGCCAATATCGGAAAGCCATCAGGTGTAGCAGGATGTCTTGGTGAAAATTAGCGGGCAAAAATGCGCCGGCGCTCGCCCATGCTTGATGGGGGAACGCCGGTGATTTTCAGGCACTGAATGGCGATTAGTGCATGTGGCTGCCGCCGTTGATATCAAGCGTGACACCGGTCAGGTAGGAGGCCGTCTCGCTGGATAGGAACGTGATGACCGAGGAGACCTCTTCGGTGGTTGCGGTGCGGCCAATGGGGATGTCGCGAGCGATGGCGGCTTCGGTCTCAGGCGTTGAGCCCACGCGAATGTTCGTGTCGACAGCACCTGGCGTGACCGCGTTGACGGTGACGCCACAGTCCCCGAGCTCGCGGGCCAGGGCCTTGGTGAATCCGAGGACCGCGGCCTTGGCTGCCGAGTAAGGGACCTTGCCGAAAACACCTCCGCCGCGCTGCGCGGATACTGAAGACATGTTGACGATTCGTCCCCATCCGTTGGCGATCATCTCTGGAAGGAACGCTTTGGTGACGAGATAGGTTCCGGTTGCGTTGACTGCGAAAATCTTGTCCCACAACTCACGCGTGGTTTCCAGGAAGGGGACTGGTGAGGTGATGCCTGCGATGTTGGCAAGCGCACCGACAGCTGGAAGTTTGCCGGCTGCCACTTCAGCTTGAACTGCTTCCTGAGCGGCGGTAACCGAGTTTTCGTCGGCGACGTCAACGCTGTACCCGAAAGCGGGAACTTCATGCGCCGCGCCAATTTCTTGAGCTACTTCAGAAGCCTTGGCGCCATCGAGGTCGAGGATGACTACGGCCCAGCCTTCTTTGGCAAAGCGGTTGGCAGTAGCCATGCCGATGCCTTGTGGGGATGCTGCGCCGGTGATAACTGCGGTGCGGGAAACGTTGCCCATGATTGGACTCCTTTGTCATCTGGACGGCAAGCGTTTCAGTGCGACGCCGTCGTCTCGTCTTGTGATGGAAGACACTTTATCCATGTTGACTGTTAACAGTCAACTGTTAAAAATAAGTTTGTGTTAACTGTTGACAATGGCAAGTGGCGTAGAACACACTGGTGGACGTATCCTGTTGACTGTTGACAATGACCGTCCAATGAAGGGCTGTCATCCTGAAAGGTTAGTGACATGACGAACCAAGGACTTGCGATGCGTGGACATGTCCACGGCACCAAGGATGCCAAACGCGTCGCTATCGGTTCCAGCGTTGGAGCCGTCATTGAGACTTATGATTTCATCGGCTTCGGCACCGCCGCAGCGCTGTATTTCGGCACTGCCTTCTTCCCGAGCGACAATGCTGTCACCGGAACGCTGGCCGCATTCGCAACACTCGGTGTTGGCTTCGCCGCTCGTCCATTGGGCGGCATCCTCGGCGGCCACTTGGGCGACAAAGTCGGCCGAAAGCCGGTACTAGTTGCATCGCTGGTGCTGATGGGTCTATCCACCTTTGCCATCGGCTTGCTGCCGACATTCTCCCAAGTAGGTATTCTGGCACCGACGCTCCTGGTGCTCATTCGCATCATCCAGGGTTTGGCTTTCGGCGCTGAGTGGGGTGGAGCGATCCTCATGAGCTACGAACACGCGCCATGGAAGAAGAAGGGCAAGTACACCGGCATCGTCCAGGCAGGTTTCCCGGTCGGATTGCTGTTGGCCAATATAGTCTTCCTCTACAGCGTGAATCTCGACGGCGACTGGGCTTGGCGCGTACCATTCCTGGCTAGCTTGCTGCTGGTATTCATTGGCTTGCTGATTCGCTCCAAGGTGCCGGAATCTCCGGTATTCGAGGAAGTGAAGAGCTCCGGTGAAATCTCGCGTTCGCCAATTATCGAGGTGATCCGCGATGACTGGCGCAACATCTTGCGTGGCATCGGACTGCGTGTGGCGGAAACCGCCGGCTATGCAGTGTCCATTACCTACATGATTTCCTACCTGCACGAAAGCGGGTTGGCTGATAAGACCCAGACCCTCGTTGCGCTATGCATTGCGGCAGCGATCGGCATCTTCGCCACGATGTTCTGGGGTTCGCTCACCGACAAGATCGGCCGCCGCCCGCTGTACCTGATCTCCACCGGATTCGCAGTGCTCTTCGGAATTCCAATGTTCCTGTTGGTCAACACAGGACTGTTCTTCCTGGTTATCGCCACGGTCGTCATTTCCTACGCAGTCTGCCAGAACTCACTGGCCGGAGTTCAGGGTGCTTGGTTCCCGGAACTGTTCCAAGCCAAGACCCGCTCGTCAGGCGCTTCGCTGGCCTACCAGATTTCGGCCATGGTCTCCGGATTCACTCCGTTCATCACCACCTTGCTGTTCGTAGCCTTCGGCTGGGTCGGCCCAGCACTGCTCTTCAGCCTGTACGGCGCCATTGGCCTCTGGGCAGCGCTGGTCACCCGTGAAACCTGGGGCAAGAACGAACGTCGCTTGGCCGACGAGGCCGAACAAGCCACCCCCGCACACAAAATCGAAGCCTAACCGGCCCCACAATCATTGAAGGATCAGACATGAACGCATCATCTGTTGCCACTGCTAATCCAACAGCGGTGAGCACCGAGCGCCGCCAGAAGGTGGAGGAATTCGCCTACCGAGCACGACACCATGCACTGAATATGGGCGAGGTCCAGGGCCAGGGCTATGTTGGCCAGGCACTGGGTTCCGCCGACATGTTCGCCGCTGTATATGCCGACCAGCTGAACTACCGCGCAGAAGATCCGGACTGGGACCAGCGCGATCGTTTCCTGCTATCGACTGGCCACTACGCCATCGGCCACTACGCCGCATTGGCCCAGGCCGGGATCGTGCCGATCGAAGAGCTTGAGACCTATGGCTCGGATGACTCCCGTCTTCCAATGTCCGGCATGTCCACCTACACTCCGGGAATGGAGATTTCCGGCGGTTCACTGGGGCACGGCCTGCCGATCGCCATCGGCACCGCGTTGGGACTGCGACACCAGGGGTCTTCGGCCCGCGTCATCAACTTCATGTCGGACGGCGAACTGGACGAAGGATCAACCTGGGAAGCGGTGATGGGCGCCCACCACCATGGCTTGGGGAACCTGACCGTCCTCGTGGACATCAACGCGCTGCAGGCTGATGGAAAAACCGACACCGTCTTGCGCACTGAACCGGTTGCCGACAAGTGGGCAGCCAGCGGATGGTTCGTACAGCGCGTCGACGGCAATGATGCCGGCGCGTTGCTGGCCGCGTTCGACGCGGTGGCAGCTGAAGCAAAGAACGAAGCCCGCCCATCGGTAATCCTCTGCGATACCCGTATCGGGCGCGGGGTGCCGCTATTGGAACAGCGCGAAAAAGCGCACTTCATGCGGATTGAAGAAAACGAATGGCAGATCTGCCGTGAACAACTCACTGCGGGCTACGAAGGAGATAAGTAATGACCAGCACCCCGGCAAAGACCCGACTCAAGACCTCGGCCATGATCGCCTCCTTCGCAGATCCGGGCCAGAAGACGGCCCCGGCTCCATTTGGCCATGCACTGGTCAGGGCCGCGGAGGAAAACCCAGCCATCGTCGGCCTGACGGCGGACCTCGGCAAGTACACGGATATGCACATCTTCGCCAAGGCCTACCCGGAACGCTTCTTCCAGATGGGCATGGCGGAGCAGCTGCTGATCGGCGCGGCAACCGGCATGGCGCAGACCGGCCTGGTGCCCTTCGCATCGACCTACTCGGTTTTCGCTGCTCGCCGCGCCTACGACTTCCTGTGCCTGGATGCCGCCGAGCCGAACTTGAACGTCAACATCGTCGGCGGCCTGCCGGGCTTGACCACCGGGTACGGCCCAAGCCACCAGGCAACCGAAGACATGGCCATCTTCCGTGGCATGCCCAACCTGACCATTGTTGATCCGTGCGACTCGGTGGACATCGAACAGGCAGTGCCACAGCTGGCGGCCAGCGAGGGCCCGACCTACCTGCGCTTGCTGCGTGGCAATGTTCCCACGGTGCTTGATGAATATGATTACACCTTTGAACTGGGCAAGGCGAAGGTGCTGCGCCCAGGCAATGACGTCGTCATGATTTCCAGCGGTCTGATGACCATGCGTGCCTTGAGCGCAGCCAAGGAACTGGAAAAGCACAACGTTGATGTCTCGGTAGTTCACACCCCAACCATCAAGCCATTTGATTCGGAAACGGTGCTGCGTGAAATCAACACCGATCGTCTGGCACTGACGCTGGAAAACCACACGGTGGTCGGCGGACTCTTTGAAACAGTGGCTTCTGCCATGGTTCAGGCCGGAATCGGCAAGCAGGTTCTGCCCGTTGGCCTTCCAGACGAGTTCCTGCATGCCGGCGCGCTGCCAACCTTGCATGATCGTTACGGGTTGTCGGTGGACCGCATTGTTCAGAAGGTGCTCGCTGCACTGTAGTAAATTCCGGGAACCGTGTGATCCGCGGTTCCCGGCGACTACTATAGAACCAAACGTGCAACTGTCGACTGTTGACTCATAGAAGAGGGTGGATTCCATGGCCGCAGAACCAATGGCCTTGTTGGGGCTTGAAAAAACGAGCCTGAGAGAACAAACCCTCACTGCCCTGCGTCAGGCCATCACCACCGGACAGCTCGAACCAGGAAAGCATCTGGTGGAAACCGAGCTGTCCGAAATGCTCAATATCAGCCGCGGCACGTTGCGCGAAGCATTGCGCCAGCTCCAGCAGGAAGGCCTGGTTGCACCCGGCGCGCGCGGTCGGCTCTCGGTGCGCAGCTTGGACGTGAAAGAGATCAGGGACATCTTTGCGGTGCGCGCCGCGCTGGAGACACTGGCTGCGCAGACGCTATGCCGACTTGATGACCGAAGCGAAGCCGTCGCCCAGCTGCGTTCGGCTCTGAAAGTCATGGATAACGAAGTCAAGCAAAGCCTCGAACGTGGTATCGAAGCGGATCTCGACTTCCACCGGGTGCTTTGCCGGCTCACGGGCAACGAGTCGTTGCTCCACGCATGGGAACAGCTTGAAGGAAGCATTCGCATGTCCATCATGTGGGCCGGCAAAGAGCGCGGAATCAAGAATATGAATGTCTCGCGCCACAAAGAAATCGTTGACGCTATCGACTCGGCTGATGTCGGGTTGGCTGCTGCCGTGATCAGTGCGCACATGGACACCGCTGCAGAAGTTCTCGTCTCGTCGACGTAGCTGAGGATTCCGGGCCAACAGGACGACCGCACGGGAATGAAGACAAGGCAACGCGCGTGTACCAATGAGTGTCATTGGTACACGCGCGTTGCGTCTTTTTAAAAGACCACCAACGGTTTTCTAGGACCTTCGTTCTTCAAGTTTGTGCGGGGGCTGAACGATAACTTCATGGCGAACGCCACGGCCGGGCAGGCCCTGAAGATCGATGACCAAGAACCAGGGGCCTGAACGCGGTACCTTGACCCGGTAGGGTGCTCGGCGGGCGACGCCGCCGTGAGAATCGTATTTTTCACCGTCTTCGAATGACGCAAAATTCTCCGGATCCATCAGCCTGACATTGGCTGGTCCGCTAAGCGTTACTACCAACACGCTGCCTCGCTCAAGGTGGTCCCAGGAGTATTCCGCAAAATTAGGATCAGTCACGAGGAAACTTTCTGATGAACGGGAAAACATTAAAGGCGAACGGCGTCCGATCCACCAACCTATCAGTTGATGAATCGGACGCCGTCAGAACCTAAGTGCTTAGGCCATGGTTGCGGTGTCAATCACGAAGCGGTAGCGGACATCCGACTTCAGGACGCGCTCGTAAGCCTCGTTGATCTGGTCTGCAGAAATGACTTCAATTTCTGCACCGATGCCGTGCTCGCCACAGAAGTCCAGCATTTCCTGGGTCTCCTTGATGCCACCAATGTTGGAACCAGCGAAGGAGCGGCGTCCGCCGATCAGGGCGAAAGCGTTAACTGGAAGTGGCTCGGCTGGTGCACCAACGTTGACCAAGGTGCCGTCAACGCGAAGAAGCTGCAGGAACGCACTGATGTTGATCGATGCACTGACGGTGTTGATGATCAGGTCGAACGTCTTGTGCAGATCCTTGAAGGTAGCCTCGTCGCTGGTGGCGCGGTAGTCGCTGGCACCAAGCTTCAGACCGTCTTCCTTCTTCTTCAGCGACTGCGACAAGACAGTTACCTCGGCACCCATGGCACTGGCAATCTTGACCGCCATGTGGCCCAGACCGCCAAGACCGATGACTGCGACCTTCTTTCCCGGGCCTGCATTCCAGTGGTGCAGTGGGGAGTAGGTGGTAATGCCTGCGCACAGTAGGGGAGCGGCAACATCAAGTTCGATGCTGTCGGGAATGCTCAGCACGAACTTCTCGGTGACGACGACATTGGTGGTGTATCCACCCTGGGTGACGGTTCCGTCGCGATCAATAGCGCCATAGGTACCCACCATGCCTTCAACACAGAACTGTTCGAGGTCATCGAGGCAGTATTCGCACTTGCCACAAGAATTAACCATGCAGCCGACGCCGACTCGGTCGCCGACCTTGTGCTTGGTGACTTCGGAGCCAACTTCTGCCACGATGCCGGCAATTTCGTGACCTGGAGCCAGCGGGTAAGACTGTGGGCCCCAATCGCCACGAACCGTGTGGATGTCTGAGTGGCAGATGCCAGCGTACTTGATGTCGATCCGGACATCGTGTGGTCCGACTTCGCGTCGTTCGATCTGGATGGGAGCCAGCGGCTCGGTTGCTGACGGGGCTGCGTATGCGTTGGCCATAGTAGTCATAGGAGTGTTCTTCCTTTGTTTATCTGTTTACGTGTTTCCGTCAGCCGGTGTCGGCTCGCGGAGGTATTCAGTTACTTGCGAATCCAGATTTTCGCGCATTGTCGCTATCGCTTCGTGTGAGAAATGATGCTTAGTAGGAAAGTTGTGACTTGTTCCCTCTAAGGACAACTTCAATCGATCCGTAAATAATCCCGACTGGACGAGATTTTTTATCCCTATTTGCGAGGGGCTTGAATAGAAGGCGGACTATACGCGGAGTGCTGATTCTTGGCGGACGGAACGCTTCGCAAGAACTGAGAGTGTGATCACTGGGATGAGTGTCAGAGCTGCAACGCATGCTCCGAGTAAAACTGGGCCAGTTGTGCCCAGCGGGGTTTCCAAGGACTTGCCGCCTGCCCACGAAGCAACCACCGTGCCTGCATTGAATCCGGCGACAGTTAATGATGAGGCCAACGTTGGAGCTTTATTGCCGTAGTTGATAGCCAGAGAAGCGAGGATCGGGTTGGCACCGAGGCCAAAGTATCCGAGCAAGGCAATCAAAGCGATCATTGGCAGTTTCACCTCTGAGAGCAGACAAATTGCCAGCAAGATCAGGGTTGAGGTGGCCGGGGCAATGACAGTGAGCAAATGTGGATGTGCATCGCCGAGTCTTCCGCCAACTAGGGAACCAATCAAGGAACCGATACCAAAGCCGATCAGTACTAGAGGTATAACCGTCTCACTGAACCCTGTCCCGTCGATGAGTAACGGAGAAATATAGGAGTAGGTCGCCAAAACACCACCGGTGGTAGTGGCGCAAGCGGCAAGGGTGAGACATAACCGCGTTGAGCGAAGCCCAGCAAGTTCACCGCGTATCGATACATTGGAGTGCTGCGACAAATTATTCGGAACATGGCGAGCAATGAGCAAAGCAGAGATCACCGCGAGCACTGCAAGGCTCCAGAACGATCCCCGCCATCCAAAGTATTGGGAGGCGAAGGCTCCTAACGGCACACCTAAGACTGTGGCAAGCATGCCTCCTGCATTAATAATTCCCAGCGCACGTGATGCCATGCCGGCTCCCGCGCTCTTGGCAGCTACGACCCCGGCAATGGCCCAAAAGGCACCGGTTGCTAATGCTGTGACGAATCGAGCAATCATTAATAAGGTGAAGTCGGAGCCCAGAGCAACCACCACGTGGCCGACGGCAAAGACGGCCAATGCCAAGATCAATGTCATTCGTTGAGGTAGGCGCAGCGTCAGCAGGGCCATGAGTGGCGCCCCGATCACCATCCCTGTTGCGAAAACGGTGATCAGCAGGCCGGCTTTCGCGACACTAATGTCAAGTTCGGCAGCCAGTTGGGTCAGGATGCCGGCCACGATGAACTCAGTGGTGAGCATCGTGAAAGTGCCTACTGCAAGCACATAAACAACTAAAGGGATAGGGCTAATGCCACTACGCGTTGTTGCGGTGAGAGGCCCCGCTTTCACGCGTGGTTCGTCAACGTTCATTAACGTCCGTTCTATTAAGTAGGAATCCTTCAATATCTATTAGACCCGGAGAATCAAGGCGGAGGAAGAGTATGTCCATACCGCTACTGGCTGTACCTCTTTAAAACGTCATTTTAGGATTCCACCTGGATCCTGAACCGGGCTGGCTGACCGACGGTATTCCGTGGGCAAGACGCAGGATTTTGAAAACTTCGCGCAATATCGACAGCCGGCGTCGCCGATCTATAAGGGCCAGGACGGCGATTTTTGGGATTTTCCGCAACGTAATTTGAAGGGACAAATATTGAATGACGAGCCGAGTACTTGAAAGGGTTGTTCGAGCCCTTGGGGTAAAAAATCGCATTCGTCAACGGAGGTTCAGTTGAACATCAAGAGGAAACTAGCAAGCACACTGATGGCCATGGCGCTTATTGCTGGCGGCACAGTCATCGCGCCAGCCGCGCAGGCCGGAGAACACATCAGCTCCACCCGCAATGGCGCAACCGGAGTCACCTACAAGTTTAATCACTGGACCAATAAGTTCTGTATCAAGCAGAACATCGGCAAGAAGTATCAGGGGATCGCTACTTTCTACGGCTCCCACGACACCTCTTATCTACAAACAAATGGCTATCGTAAATGGAGCTGCCTGAACTTGGTCAAGGGCACAAGCTCTGGGATTTGGAACGGGGACACCATTCGTTTCTGCCTGAAGAGCCGAATTGTGGGCGGTTTGAACACGCATCCTCCTGTCTCCTGCGGATACGTCAAGATCTAACGGACTGTAGGAAGAAGCGGCCCGTCCATAGTGCAGATCCCGGGAATTCACCTAAAGGTGGCAGGTCGGGATCTGCACCTTTGGGTAATTCCCGGTAGGCTAGTACTTGGGTCTGCATATTCTATGTGGGCCCCGAATGAAAATAACTCCCAGGGCTGACTGACCGTTGGTCCCGACCGCCAGTTTCGCGGTCCTCGGTAGTGACTTTCGCTAGGGCCATTCCCGGTTCCAGCGCGGGTCTCGATCGAAGACCAGATCTGGGTAGGGCAACGCGGTTCGCTCATCCACCAAGCTGGGAGCGATCGAAAGGAGCACCCCCTTAATGGAGGGTCCAGAAATCCAATTCGCCGAAGCGCAGATCGACAACGGTCGCTACGGCACCCGCACCATCCGCTTCGAAACCGGCCGCCTTGCCAAGCAGGCTGCTGGCTCGGCTATGGTCTACATCGATGATGAGACCGCACTGCTCTCGGCAACCACCGCAGGCAAGCACCCACGCGAAGGCTTCGACTTCTTCCCACTGACCGTGGACGTTGAAGAGCGCATGTACGCTGCTGGCCGCATCCCAGGCAGCTTCTTCCGCCGCGAAGGCCGCCCATCGACCGAAGCCATCCTAGCTTGCCGTCTGATGGACCGCCCACTGCGCCCGGCCTTCGTCAAGGGCCTGCGCAACGAGGTCCAGGTTGTTGTCACCGTTCTGTCCATCGAGCCAGATGAGCTGTACGACGTTGTAGCAATCAACGCTTCCTCGATGTCCACCCAGCTTTCGGGCCTGCCATTCTCCGGCCCAATCGGTGGCGTTCGTGTTGCACTGGTTGACGATGGAAACGGCGCACAGTGGGTTGCTTTCCCACGCCACTCCGAGCTGAAGAACGCTGTCTTCAACATGGTTGTTGCCGGCCGTATCGCTGGCGACGACGTTGCCATCATGATGGTGGAAGCTGAAGCTACCGACAACGCTTGGGAACTGATCAAGGACCGCGGCGCTGTTGCTCCAACCGAAGAGGTTGTTGCAGAAGGCCTTGAGGCTGCCAAGCCATTCATCAAGGTCCTGTGCGAGGCCCAGGCTGACCTGGCTGCTCGCGCTGCCAAGGAAACCGTTGAATTCCCAGTCTTCCGCGATTACGAAGAAGACGCCTTCGCTGCTGTCGAGGCTGCCGCTTCGACCCGCCTGGCTGAGATCTACACCATCGCTGACAAGCAGGAGCGCGACAACGCTGCCAGCGCCTACAAGGACGAAGTCCTGGCATCGCTGGCCGGCGAAGGCAACACCTTCGAAGGCCGCGAGGGTGAAATCTCCAAGGCCTTCGGCGCTGTCACCAAGCACATCGTTCGCCAGCGCATCTTGACCGATCAGATCCGTATCGACGGACGTGGATTGGCTGACATCCGTCAGCTCTCCGCTGAAGTTGAGGTTCTGCCTCGCGTTCACGGTTCGGCAATCTTCGAGCGTGGCGAAACCCAGATCATGGGCGTGACCACCTTGAACATGCTGAAGATGGAGCAGCAGATCGACTCGCTGTCCCCAGTGAAGTCCAAGCGCTACATGCACAACTACAACTTCCCTCCATACTCGACCGGTGAAACCGGCCGTGTTGGTTCGCCTAAGCGCCGCGAAATCGGCCACGGCGCACTGGCTGAGCGCGCACTGGTTCCAGTGCTGCCAAGCCGCGAGGAATTCCCATACGCAATCCGCCAGGTCTCCGAGGCACTGGGCTCCAACGGCTCGACCTCCATGGGCTCGGTTTGCGCTTCGACCCTGTCGCTGCTGAACGCTGGTGTGCCACTGAAGGCACCAGTAGCCGGTATCGCCATGGGTCTGGTTTCGGACACCGTCAACGGCGAAACCCGTTACGCTGCCCTGACCGATATCCTCGGTGCTGAAGATGCCATGGGCGACATGGACTTCAAGGTTGCCGGTACTTCCGAGTTCGTCACCGCAATCCAGCTCGACACCAAGCTGGACGGTATTCCAGCTTCGGTTCTGGCTGCTGCGCTGACCCAGGCCCGCGAGGCCCGCCTGCACATCCTGAACGTCCTGAACCAGGCGATCGACACCCCGGATGAGCTGAACGTCAACGCTCCACGCATCATCTCCGTGAAGATCCCAGTGGACAAGATCGGCGAGGTCATCGGCCCTAAGGGCAAGATGATCAACCAGATCCAGGAAGACACCGGCGCTGACATCTCGATCGAAGATGACGGCACCGTGCTGATCGGCGCAACCAACGGCGAGTCCGCCGAGGCTGCCCGCTCGGCGATCAACGCTATTGCCAACCCTCAGGTTCCTGAGGTCGGCGAGCGTTACCTGGGTACCGTCGTGAAGCTGACCACCTTCGGTGCGTTCGTTTCGCTGACCCCTGGCAAGGACGGTCTGCTGCACATCTCCGAGCTGCGCAAGATCAACGACGGCAAGCGCGTGGAAGACGTTGAAGACGTCGTCGGTGTTGGCCAGAAGCTGCAGGTCGAGATCACCAAGATCGATGACCGCGGCAAGCTGTCGCTGGCTCCAGTCATCGACGAGGCTGAAGAAGAAGCTGCTGCTGAGTAGCCTCTAGAAGCTGCAGGAAACCCCGGACCACTTGGTGGTCCGGGGTTTTCTTTGCCCGGAATCGGAAGCGAAGGCAGGTCTACAGCGAGGCGAAGACCATGGCGGCGGCGAAGACAATGCCCGAAGCGATCAGCACGATAGTGGTGTAGCCGAGGATGTCTCTCATCTTCAGCCCCGCGATGGCCAAAAGCGGCAGGGCCCAGAACGGCTGGATCATATTTGTCCACTGATCCCCGTAGGCGACCGCCATAATCGGAATCGACGGGTCAACCCCCAGCTCTGCGGCTGCGGTCAGCATGATCGGGGCCTGCACCGCGAACTGCCCGCCCCCGGATGGCACGAAGAAATTCACTACTCCGGCCGATAGGAAAGCCAGCAGGCCAAAGGTCTGCGGCGTGGACACGGCAATCATCACCTCGGAGATCACCTCGATGAGCCCGGTGCCGGTCATGATGCCCAAGATGCCGGCATAGAGCGGGAATTGCAGGAGGATCTCGCCGACGTTGGATGCAGAGTGCTTGGTCAGGGCCATCAGCTCGAAAGGATTGCGAACCAGCAGCAGGATCAGGCACAGGAATGACCAATTCACGATGTCCAAGGTCAGCGTCCCGCCCTTGGAAAAATTAATGACCAGATATGCCAGGAGCATCAGACCCAGCAGCAAGGTCGGCAGACGGCTGGCATCTACCCGGTCAGCCGGGGTGCTGACCTCATCATCGATGTCCACGAGCTTTTCCCGCGCATCGGTGCGCAGCTCATGGATCTTATCCTCGCCACGCGGGGCAACGAGGTACAGGGCCAGCCCCACCAGCACTATGGTCGCGACGATCGCGATCAGGTTCCACGGCGCGAAGATCGTTTCGGAAATGGGCAGGGGAGCGCCGAGCTGCTTTGCGATGAATGAGTCCGGAGTGGCGGCGGTGAGCGGCCCGGACCCCGAGTAGCCCATATGCCAGATGACAAATCCAGCAAAGCCGGAGGCGACCAGCAGAGGGAAGTGGACGCGGACATTGCGTGCACGAGCCTGGGCAGCCACTTCGCGCGCCAGCAGCCCGCCGACCACAAGCCCGAGTCCCCAGGTGATCAACGAGGCGATGGCGGCAACGAGAAAGACGAAGATATAGCTGGCCAGAGCGGTTTTGGGGATGCTGCTCAGAGCTCGAAGCATCTTGCGCACTGGACGGGTATTGGCCAGGATGAATCCCAGCATGAGCACCAGCGCCATCTGGGTGATGAAGCTGAGCAGCCCGGCCAGGCCATCACCCCAGCTTTGCACGATGAGCACCGGGGTCGAATCCGTGGCGAGTAAGGCGAGAATGGCTACGATGAAGGTCAGCACGATAGCGAAGACCAATGCCGAAGGAATGAACTTCTCGACAAGATTATTGATCGGGCGCATTGCCCTGGAGGCGATCGTACCGCTGTGTTTTGTTGCAGGAACACTCATGTTTTCTGTTACCTCAAATCATCATTGACTAGGGACATACAACTGTTGCGAGTGTCGTATGGTGACGTGCACCATAGTAGCCAGCGGATCCGCCTTGGCCACGCAGGGGTCGTCGCGCGGGTCGCCAATTCCAGAAGCCGAGGTAAAACAAACGCCTGACCGGTGGATCGGTCAGGCGTTTGGGAGATTGCAGAAGCTGTGCGCTTAGCTCAGGTGCTTATCGTAGAATTCGCGAAGCTGGACGCTCTTCTGTTTTGCGATGTCGTCCCACTCGTCGATTGAGGCAGAATCATCGGCATAATCAGATGGGATCTTGAAGATCTGCAATGGCACATCAAATCGCTGGCAGACGCTGGCGTAGGCATAGCCTTCCATATCCACCAGCGATGCGCCGAGGCTCTTTACATGGGCACGCTGCTGGTCATCCGAAACGAAGACATCGCCGGTGGCCATGGTGACCTGGTAATCCTCAAGAAGGACTTCACCTGTCGGATCAACGTCAGCCGACGGCAATGGGAAGTCGTGCTGGATCAGCTTGGTGACCTGGTAGATGGTGTCCAGGCTTGGGCGGTCTTCGCCTGCATGTCCAA